>DATFHD010000055.1:0-65878 GCA_035248785.1 Pyrinomonadaceae bacterium
GGTCGCGGCGGTCAGGGCGGCGGCGGGCGCGGCCCCGGCGGCGGCGGCAGCCCGCAGATGCAGGGCGGCATGGCCGGCGGCCCGATGATGATCATGATCGGCGGCCCCGGCGGCGGCGAAGGGAAGAAGTACACGCTGAACTTCTCGCTCAACTTCATCAACCTGCTCAACCACACGAACCTGTCGAGCCCGGTCGGCAACCTGCGCTCGCCCAACTTCGGGCAGTCGCTTTTCCTCGTCGGCGGCTTCGGCGGCCCCGGCGGCGGCAATCAGGCGGCCGGCAACCGCCGCATACAGGCGTCCGTCCGGTTCAGCTTCTAGGAGTAGACAGTAGACAGTAGTCAGTAGTCAGTAGAAAAACAGGCGGCGCGGCTCTCATCGGTTGATGATGAAGGCCGCGCCGCCTTTATGCTTCCGCTACTGACTACTGTCTACTGACTACTGTCTACTTCCTCTCAGACGCTGAGGAGTTCCTGCTCCTTGGTCTTGGCCAGTTCGTCCACGCGGCCGATGTAGGTGTCTGTGAGCTTCTGGACTTCCGAGAGGGCGTCGCGCTCTGCGTCCTCGGAAATCTGTTTGTCCTTGAGCATCTTCTTGAGCCTGTCGTTGGCGTCGCGGCGGACGTTGCGGATGGCGGTGCGGTGTTCCTCGGCCGCCTCGTGCACCTGCTTGGCGAGCTGCTTGCGGCGCTCTTCCGTGAGCGGCGGGACGGGCACGCGGACGAGCTTGCCGTCGTTCGACGGGTTCAGGCCCAAGTCCGCAGAGCGGATGGCCTTCTCGATGGGGCCGAGCTGCGTCTGATCCCACGGCTGGACGGTGAGCATGTTCGCCTCGGGCGCGTGTACCGAGGCCATCTGGTTGAGGGGCGTCGGCGTGCCGTAGTAGTCAACCGTGACGTTGTCGAGCAGGCTCACGGCCGCGCGCCCCGTGCGGATGGTCGCCAGTTTTTTGCGCAAATCCTCGACCGCCCCCTCCATCCGCGGGCGCGTCTCCTTGATGACATCCTTCTCAGACATATTGAACTCTCCGTGGCGGGTATTGAATGACTGCCGACAGGATAAAGGCTGCGGGCGGGGAAGTACAAACGGGGCGATGCCGCCCGCCGCCTCGGCGCCCGTCAGGGCATCCTTGTACAGACACGCGTTCCGACCGTCTCGCCCGAGACGACGCGGACGATGTTGCCGGAGGTGCGCATGTTGAAGACGACGATGGGGAGGTCGTTGTCCATGCAGAGCGAGATGGCCGAGGCGTCCATCACCTTCAGGTGCTTCTCCAAAACTTCCTGATAGGTGATGCAGTCGTAGCGCGTCGCGGTCGAGTTCTTCACGGGGTCGGCCGTGTAGACGCCGTCCACCTTCGTCGCCTTCAGAATCACGTCGGCCTTTATCTCCAACGCGCGCAGCGCCGCCGCCGAGTCGGTCGTAAAGTAAGGGTTCCCCGTCCCGGCGGCGAAGATAACGACGCGCCCCTTCTCAAGGTGGCGTATGGCGCGGCGGCGTATGAAGGGCTCGCCGACCTGCGGGATGTTGATGGCCGACAGCACGCGCGTGTGGACGCCGACCTTCTCAAGTGCGTCCTGCAACACCACGGCGTTCATCACGGTGGCGAGCATGCCGATGTAGTCGGCCGAAGACCTATCCATGTCGCCCGCGCTCTCGGAGACGCCGCGGAAGATGTTGCCGCCGCCGACGACGACCGCGACCTCGACGCCGAGCTCGTGGACGGCCTTAATCTCTCCGGCTATGGCGCGCGCGACCTTCACGTCCACGCCGTAAGCTTGCGCGCCCATCAGCGCCTCGCCCGAAGCCTTCAGCAGTATCCGCTTGAAGACCGGCCCGCCCTGCGTCTGTGTGTTGGCTGATGACATGCGTGTGTGCTAGTTGGGGGATTGACTCATGCCTGACGAGTCAATCCCCCAACTGAATTACTTACTGGTTGCCGCCGCTCATCGAGGCGACTTCGCTGGCGAAGTCGTCTTCGCGCTTGGAGAGCCCCTCGCCCATCTTGTAGCGCGTGAAGCGGCGGACGGTGATGCGCTCGCCGGTCTTCGCGATCTTCTCGGTGAGAAGCTCGTTGATGGTCTTGGCCGGGTCTTTGACGAACGGCTGGTCAACGAGCACCGCCTCCTCGTAGAACTTGTTCAGGCGGCCCTCGACGATCTTCTCGATGACCTGCTCGGGCTTGTTCGCGTTCTTCGGGTCGTTGGCGATCTGGGCGCGCGTGATCTCGCGCTCCTTGTCGAGGATGTCCGCCGGGACTTGCTCGCGCGTGACGTAGCGCGGCTCGGCCGCGGCGATGTGCATCGCGATGTCCTTGACGAGCGACTGGAACTCCTCTGTGCGCGCGACGAAGTCGGTCTCGCAGTTGACCTCGACGAGCACGCCTACCTTGCCGCCCATGTGGATGTAGGAGCCGACCGCGCCCTCGGCGGCGACGCGGCCCGCCTTCTTGCCGGCCGTGGCCATGCCGCGCTTGCGCAGGATTTCGACCGCCTGCTCCTCGTTGCCGTCGGCCTCCTGAAGCGCCTTCTTGCACTCCATCATCCCCGCGCCCGTCTTCTCCCTGAGCGCCTTCACCGCCGCCCCTGTGATTTCCGCCATGATGACTCTCCTAAACTAGACAGTAGTCTGAACTGATTAAAAAGAAGCGCAGCCCGGCGGGTTATCCGCACTGAGGGCTGCGCTCGCCGTCGTTTGAAAGTTTGAAAGCTTCGCGTTCGGCCGAGCCTACTTGGCCGCGCCGACCGTCTCGGCGCCCTTCTCGGCCGCGGGCGACTGCGGCGCCTGCGTGCCCTCGGCGTCCGTAGCGCCGGTGGCGCCGCGGACGGGCGCGCCCGTCCCCGTCTGCGCGTGGTCGCCGACGCTGTCGGGCTGCTGGCCCTGCCGCGCGAACCCGATGTTGCCGGGGACGGAGGTCTGCACGTCGGCCGAGACGTTCGACACGTCTTGGCCCGCGACCTGCGCCGACTGCGCGCCGGGCTCGATCTCGCGCGTGCTGTCCACGCTGGAGGTCACGACGCGCGAGGTGGGCGCGGCGGCCGTCGCTTCGGCCGGGGCCTCGCCGCCCTCTTCCTCGTCGCCCGACTTGCCGCTCAACTGCTGGCCTTCGATGACCGCGTCGGCGATGCGCGAGGCGAAGAGGCGGACGGCCCTGAGCGCGTCGTCGTTTCCGGGGATGACGTAGTCAATGCCTTCGGGCGAACAGTTCGTGTCCACGACCGCGATGATGGGTATGCCGAGGCGGTTCGCCTCCTTGACCGCGATGTCCTCCTTGCGCACGTCTATGATGAAGAGCGCGTCGGGCAGGCGGTTCATGCTCTTGATGCCCGAGAGGTTCTTCTCCAAGATTTCGCGCTCGCGGTCGAGCTTGATGCGCTCCTTCTTCGTCAGCTTCTCGTAGCGGCCGTCGGTCTGCATCGCTTCGAGGTCGCGCAGGCGCTTGATGGACTTCTGCACGGTCTGGAAGTTGGTCAGGAGGCCGCCGAGCCAGCGCTGGTTGATGTAATACTGGCCCGCGCGCTCGGCCTCCTCGCGGATGGCGTCCTGCGCCTGCCGCTTGGTGCCGACGAAGAGGATGTTGCGGCCGCGCTCCTCGCCCATCATGCCGGTGACGAACGAGATGGCGTCGCGGAACATCTTCTGCGTCTTCTGAAGGTCAATGATGTTAATGCCGTTGCGCTCGCCGAAGATAAACTCCTTCATCTTCGGGTTCCAGCGCCTGACCTGATGGCCGAAGTGGACGCCGGCCTCCAGTAACTCCTTCATCGTGACGGTGACTGCCAAACTAAATCCTCCTCTGCGTTGATTGGTTTATGTACTCGCCGCGCCCCAAGCGCCCCCGCGAGGGGGCAACCAACCGGCGCGCGACGATGGACTAGAAAACGGCGGGCGCGAGGGCCGAAAGCCCCACGAGCCCGCCACTCTCCGTTAGCGTTTCGAGAACTGGAAGCGCTTGCGCGCGCCCTTCTGGCCGTACTTCTTGCGCTCCTTGGCGCGCGGGTCGCGCGTCACGAGCCCGGCGTCTTTGAGCGCGGGACGGAGGTCTGCGTTGAACTCCATCAGCGCGCGCGTGATGCCGTGGCGCACGGCGCCGGCCTGCCCGGCGGGGCCGCCGCCCGCGACGTTGACGACGATGTCGAACTTGCTCGCGGTGTCGGTGAGCGTCAAAGGCTGGCGGATGACCATGCGGAGTGCTTGGTTGGGGAAGTACTGGTCGAAAGCCTTGCGGTTGACCTTGATCTCGCCCGTGCCCGGCCGAAGGTAGACGCGCGCGGTCGAAGTCTTGCGCCGCCCGGTGCCGTAATACTGGATGTCTGCCACAGTTCCTCTTCCTTAACTTAAAACTGGGGGTTAAGCCTTCTGCGCCGCCGTCTTCGGGCTCAGCGCCAGAGGCTCGGGGCGCTGCGCGGCGTGACGCCGGAGCCCCTCGTCGTCGGCGTAGACCTTGAGCTTCTTCGCCATCGCGCGGCCGAGCTTCGTCTTCGGGAGCATGCCCTTGACCGCGAGTTCGATGACGCGCTCGGGGTGGCGCTCGAACTGATCCTTAACGGAAATCGAACGCAGCCCGCCGGGGTAGAGCGTGTGGTGGTGGTACATCTTCTGGTCGTTCTTCGACCCCTTGAAGACGGCCTGTTTGGCGTTGATGACGATGACGTGGTCGCCCGTGTCGAGGAAGGGCGTGTACTGCGGCTTGTTCTTGCCGGTCAGCACGCGCGCGACCTCGGTCGCGAGGCGCCCGACCGTCTGGCCGGCGGCGTCCACCACGTACCACTTGCGATTTTCAGCGAGTCCGTCCCCGCTCGGGAAATAGGTTGACATAGGATAACTCTCTCAATTTTAAGCGTCTAAAACGCGAACGGGTAGAATACTTAACGGCTTTTTCGTTGTCAAGCCGCGGCGAGCCGGCCAAGGCCCTTCAAGCAGAAGGCTCTCAGGTCTACGCGACCTGAGAGCCTTCTGCGGCCTTTCAGAAGCCGTTCGCGCCCGTTTTTACTCGGGCGGGTTCTGCGGCGTCTGCTGCTGGTCGTCTGTGCGGCGCTTGAGCTGCGGCGCGTCCGACTTCTTCTCCTCGGGCTTCGTCGTCCCGTCGTCGTTCGTCGAGTCGTCCGCGCCGGGCGAGCGGCGCTTGAGCGTCGGGCGGCCCGGGGCGCCGTTGCCGTCGGGGCTGATGTCACCCGCGGTCGAGGCGCGCGCGTTCGAGAGGCGGAGCAGGCGGTTCTTCACGCGCTGGAATTCCGAGGTCGAGAGGACGTACTCCTCCTTGTCGGGGAAGCGCGCGACGAGAGCCCGGGTGGCCTCCATGCGGTCTATGGACTGCGGGTGCGTCTCGAAGAGCTTCGAGAAGGTGCCGGGCTTCTTCTTGTTCTTGGCCGCGAGCTTCTCGAACATCGTGGACATCGCGTTCGGGTCGTAGCCGGCCGCCCAGAGGTACTGGACGCCGAGCATGTCGGCCTCCGACTCGGCGCTGCGGCTGAACTTCATGAACCCGAGCAGCGCGCCGAACTGCGCGCCGTTGAGGATGGCCATGCCGGCGAGGCCGCCGAGGAAGATGGAGCCGGCCGTCAGCCCTATCTGCGCGAGCATGCCTTTGGCCTGATTCTCCATCGCGTGGCGGGCGGCGACGTGCGCGATCTCGTGCGCCATGACGCCCGCGACCTCGGCCTCGTTGTCGGCGGCGAGTATCAGCCCCTTGTTGACGTAGAAGAAGCCACCGGGCAGCGCGAAGGCGTTGACCTCGTCCGAGTCAATGACCTTAATCGTGAAGGGGATGCGCGCGTCGGAGTGGAGGACGATGTTCTGGCCGACGCGGTTGATGTACTCGGTGATGACGGGGTCGTCAATGAACTTGGCCTGACGGTCAACTTCCGCCGCGAGCTGGCGGCCGAGGTTGACCTCCTTGTCCATCCCGCCGCTGATGCTGGCGATGAAGCCGCCGTTAATCTTCCGCTTGCCGATGAGGCGCGGGTCTTCCTTCTCGGAGAGCGGCTTGCCGGGGTTGGACGGCTGAGCGGCGGCGGTCTGTTCGTCCTTGTCGCCCTTCTTGTCCTTATTATTCTTGTCGGACGAGTCCTTCGCGTCCTTGTCCTTCGCGGCGGCGACGGTCTTCTGCGCGTCCTGCCGCGGGGCGGCCACGGCCGCGATGGAGCCCGCCCAAAGGCTGAAGACGAGCCCGGTGGCCGTCAGCGAGCGGAAGAGTCTGTAGTGCATCAGGTATGCCTCCAAAAAACGTTCGACGCCTGCGGTCGGAGGGAATCGGTCGCGGCCTCTCCGCGAAATCCGTCTCGGCGCGCCTCTGGCGGAAACTTCGGCGGCCGCTTGCCCGCGAGGGGCTCCGACGGGTGAAGCTGGACGGTCGGCGAAAGAGAACCCGGAGTGGCGCGAAACTTTGATGCAACGCACGGCGCCGCAGGTTGTGTCGGCGCCCGCTCGGTCTGTGCACGCCTCGGAGCCCCGGCCGGCCTGTTCGGAGGAGACGCGACCGATTATAGCAGCCGCGGCGCCCCGCGCCAGTAAAAATTACGGAGTTCGGGCTGCGAAATCCGCAATCTCGCGCCCGTCAAACATATTGATTGCAACGGCCGCGGGCCGCGTGCTAGATTCAAAAATGCCCCTCCTTCCTCAGCCGTGCAGGGGTTTTAAGGGTCGCTTCCTCTGAGCTATTTTTCCCGCTTTCCCGCCGGGTGCGCATGAAACGGATACAGGACAAGATCAAAGATCTGGTCGAGCCGCAGTCTTTCGAGCAGGTCGGGAATTTCGCGGAAGACCCCGCGACGGCGCTCGCGGCCTACCGCTTTACCGACGTTACTTCCGACCTGCTTTCGCGTTGGCTCGACGCGCTGGCCGAGATGTCGCCGGGCTCGGGCGCTGCGCGGGCGCTGGCGGGCGCGCGCGGCGTCGGCAAGAGCCACACGCTGGCGGTCTTCGGCGCCGTCGTCGGGGCCGAGCGCCTGCGCCAGTCGGTCGAGGACGCGCACGTGCTGGCGAGCGCCGAGCGCCTGAAGGGGCGTCGCTTCCTCGTCACGCGCGTCGAGAGGGGCACGCGGCCGACTCTGGGCGACGAACTCGCCGTCTCCTTCGCAGACTTCTTCGGCGGGGGCGAGGCGCAGTGGGGGCGCGACCCGGCGGAGGTTCTGGCGATTGCGGCCTCGCGCGCGGGCGGCGATACGCTGGTCGTCATCATAGACACGGCCTTCAACCGTCCGGCGCGCGTGGCGCGCGACGACGGCCCCGTGCTCGGCGCGCTGGCCGCTGCCGCGAAGGGGTTGAACGTCTTCCTCGCGCTCGCGCTCGACGACGACATCGCTGACGCCGACGGCGCGAACGTCGCCGTCGCCGGCAGCTACCGCATAGACTACCTCGACCCCGAAAACCTCTACCGCGTCGCAGACCAGTTCGTCCTGCGCAAGAAGCCGCAGGTCGGCGACACGCTGCGCGAGATTTATCAGGCGCTACGCGCGACCGTGCACGAGTTCAACTGGAGTCAGGCGCGTTTCTCGTCCGTCTACCCCGTCCACCCGCTCGTCGTCGAAGTCGCGTCGGGCGTGCGCCTGTTCCTGCCGAACTTCGCGTTCCTGCCGTTCGCGGCCGCGGCCGCGTCGCGCGCGGCCACGCGCCCGGCGCTCGCGCTCGTCCTGCTCGACGAGGTCTTCGACGCGACCGAAGAGGGCTTGCGCCACTCGCCCGAGTTGAGCGACACGTTCGCCGCCTACGACCTCCTGACCGAGTGCTGCATCGGCCGGATGCCGATAATGCAGCGCTATCAGGCGCGGCTGATTCTGAAGAGTCTCTTCGTGCTCTCGCTCGACGGGCGCGACGTGACGCCGGGCGAGATGTGCGCGGCGTTGCTTTTGACGGACGAGGACGCGGGCGGCGACGCCCCGCGACGCGTCGCCGACACGCTCTCGCGCTTCGCGGCCGAAGCGCCGGAGGGCGCAATCGTTCTCGCCGCAGCCCCCGGCGCCGAGTCGCGCTACCGCTTCCGCGTCAGCTCGGACGAGATCAACGGGAGCCCTGCGGCGTCGGTCAACAAGGCACAGACGGCCGCGCCCGTCGCCGCCGAAACAGAGCCCGCCGAATCGAAATCCGCGACACGACCTCCCGAACCGAAATCCGCGGCGCCGTCGGACACGGCCGCGCCCGCTCCACCGGCGACTGCTCCGGCGCAGGACGCGCCGCCACCCGCCGCCGAAGTTTCGGGCGAAGCCCACAGCACTCCGCCGCCGGTCGCGCCGCAGGAAGCGCCCGCGCGGCAAGCGCGCGAAACGTCGCCGCCCGCGGAGGCGCGTAAGGTTGATGAGAATGCCGCTGTCGGGAATGTCGAAGGCAGCGACGTTAGTAAGAACAGCAGCGTCGGGAAGAGCAGCGGCGTCAGCGCGGGCGATGTGCATGCGAGCGGCGGCGTCGGAGCAAGCGGCGAAGTTAAGACGGACGCGGGCGACGTTGGGGAGTCGGAAAGTCTGTCGGAGGCGGCGCTCGAATGGGCGCGGCTGTTGACGGGCAGGGCGTCACTCGGCGCGACCGAAGGGCTTGACGCGCGCGGCGAGGTGCGCGCGGCGACGGGGCTGTGGCTGAAGGAGTGGCGTCTGCTCGGGCTCGCGCAGAAGTTCGAGGCGCTGCCGGACGGTTGTTTGACGACGCGCGTCTGGAAAGCCGAGGCCGAGGTGCGCAAGAGCTTCGGGCGCGCGGCCGCGGCGCTCGAATCGGAGGCGGCCGGCAAACTCCCGCTCGAAGACGCGCTCGTGCGCGTCGGCGAAGCCTTCCGCCACTCGCCCGCGATTCTCGCGCGGCGCACGCACCTCCTCGAAGACCTCTGCGGCTTCGTCGAGACGGTCGCGGCGCGCGAGCGCGTGCGCGCGTACCTCGCGGCGGCCGAGCCCACGGGCGTTGACGAGATAGAGACGGCGCGGCGCGAGCTTCTCAACCTCGCGCACGACTCGAACAACTTCCTCGAAGCCGCGCGGCGCGAGCGCTTCGAGCGGCTGTGGCGCGAGTTCCGCGCGCGCTACGGCGAGCATTACGCCGCGGCGCATGATAAAACTGTCGGCGCGGACGGCGCGCGCGCGGCTTTGCAGGAGTTGAGGCGGACGGCGCGCTGGCGCGAGTTCGAGTCTCTGTCGCGCCTGCCGGTCGTGAGCAGTCAGGTCTGGCGGCAGGCCGAGACGCTTCTGCGCGCGGCCGAAGGCGGTCGCTGCCGCCTCGACGTGCGGCGCTTGCTCACGAGCCGGCCCGCGTGCGCGTGCAGATTCCGTCTGTCGCGCGCGGCAGAGGTCGAAGAGTTGCCGCAGGAGCTTGAGGCTCTGATGGAGCGCGGCCTTGAGGTCTATCGCCGGACGCTCCTGATGCTGGGAACGACGCTCGCCATCTCGCTTGACGCTCTGGCGCGGCGCGAGCCCGAAGCCGAAGAGTCGAAGCGAGCGCGACACCTCTCGACGGCCTTCGTGCAGGGGCGTCTGCCCGAGCGCTTCGCGCGGCAGGACGTGCGGCTGATCGAACGCGCGCTGAAGCGCGTGCCTTCGCCGCCGCCCGTCAGGGTCGCGGCGCCGAACGGCGAGTCGGGGCTGCTCACGCGCGAGGAACTGCGCGCGCGCTTCGAGCAGTGGCTCGACGAGCTGCCCGAACAGCCCGTGCTCATCGAGGTCGTCTCGAAGGCGGAGTTGAACGCACCGTAAAGTGAAGGCAAAAGGCAAAAGGCAAAAGGCAAAAGGCGGAAGGGGAGAGGTGAACGAGAGTCGTTCCGTCTCCCCTTCGCCGCGTTCGGTCGCAATCGTGGGCGCGGGGCGTTTGGGGACGGCGCTGGCGCGTGCGCTCGCGTTGTGCGGGTACGAAGTGCGTGCGCTGGTCTCGCGCAGGGCGGCGGGCGCGCGCCGCGCGGCGAAGAGGGCGGGCGTCGAGGCGCTCGCGCTCGGCGCGAACGAGTTGGAGCGTCTGCCGCCGGTTGGGATTCTCTTCATCACGACGCCGGACGGCCGTATCGTCGAGGCGGCCGAGGCGTTGGCCGCGCTGCCGAACCTGCGCGCGCTGGTCGTGCTGCACGCGAGCGGGGCGCTGGCGTCGAACGTTCTGGAACCTCTGCGCGCGAGGGGCTTGAGCGTCGGCTCGATGCACCCGCTCGCGTCCGTGAGCGACGCGGAGGGCGGCGCGGAGAGTCTGCGTCGTGCCTTCTACTGCGTCGAGGGCGACGCGCGTGCGGTGCGCGCCGCGCGGCGGGTCGTGCGCGAACTCGGCGGCGAGAGCTTCAAGGTCAGTGCGGAGTTCAAGCCGCTCTACCACGCTTCGGCCGTGCTGGCGGCCGGGCACGTCGTCGCGCTCTTCGCCGTCGCCGCGGACACGCTCGCGCGCTGCGGGCTGTCGGAGCGGCGCGCGCGCGAAGTGTTGCTGCCGCTGCTGCGCAGCACCGTCGAGAACCTTTCGCGGCAGACGCCCGCGCGCGCCCTCACCGGCAGCTTCGCGCGCGCCGACGCGGAGACCGTCCGCAAACACCTTCGCGCGCTCGGCGAACTAAACAACACGGACGCGCTCGCCGTCTACAGACTGCTCGGCGAACGCTCGCTCAAACTCGCCGAGAGCGCGGGCGCCGACTCGGAAGCCGTCGAGCGGGTTCGGCGGCTGTTAGCCTGAGCCCCCGCCGCGGCGGCGTATGCTGCTTGCGCATCGTTCGGCGTTGGCGCTAGAGTAAAAACATAAGCCCAACGCAGTCGCAGTCGAAGAAGCGAAAGGACAGTTCCGCCTTGCCCTCAACTCCGAACACGCCGAGCGCGAGCTACAGCCTGACGCTGCGCGTGAAGATTTCGAACCGCGCCGGGATGCTCGGCGGACTAGCGACGGCCATCGGGCAGGCGGGCGGCGACATCGGCGCCATAGACATCGTCAGCGTCGGCCGCGACTCGATCATCCGCGACCTGACCGTCAACGCCGGCTCGGCCGAACACGGCAAGGCGATCGTGGACGCGGTGCGCGCGGTGGACGGCGTCGAGGTCATCAACGTCTCCGACCGCGTCTTCCTCATGCACCTCGGCGGGAAGATTGAAGTCGTCTCGAAGGCGCCGCTCAAGACGCGCGCAGACCTCTCGATGGCCTACACGCCCGGCGTCGCGCGCGTCTGCGAGGCCATCGCGCGCGACCCCGAGAAGGCTTTCACGCTGACGATTAAGAAGAACACGGTCGCCGTCGTCACGGACGGCACGGCCGTCCTCGGCCTAGGCGACATCGGCCCGGCCGCGGCGCTCCCCGTGATGGAAGGGAAGGCGATGCTCTTTAAAGAGTTCGCGGGCGTGGACGCCTTCCCCATCTGTCTGGCGACGAAAGACCCGGCCGAGATCGTCAACACCGTCAAGCGCATCGCGCCCGCCTTCGGCGGCATCAACCTCGAAGACATCTCCGCCCCGCGCTGTTTTGAGATTGAAGAGAGATTAAAAGAAGAGCTCGACATCCCCGTCTTCCACGACGACCAGCACGGCACGGCCGTCGTCGTCCTCGCCGCGCTCATCAACGCGACGAAGCTCACGGGGAAGCGCATGGAGGACTTGAAAGTCGTCGTCAACGGCGTGGGCGCGGCCGGCGTCGCCTGCTCGAAGATTGTGCTGAGCGCGGGCGTCAAGAACCTCATCGGCTGCGACCAGCACGGCGCCATCTACGAGGGGCGCACGGAGCACATGAACTGGGTCAAAGACCACTACGCGCGACAGACCAACCCCGAAGGCTTGCGCGGCACCGTCCACGACGTAATGAAGGGCGCGGACGTGTTCATGGGTCTCTCGGTGCCCGGCGTGATTAACGCCGACGACGTGAGGAACATGGCGAAAGACCCCATCATCTTCGCGATGGCGAACCCGACGCCGGAGATTATGCCCGAAGAGGTGGAGGGGCTCGTCGCCGTGATGGCGACGGGGCGCAGCGACTACCCGAACCAGATTAACAACGTGCTCTGCTTCCCCGGCATCTTCCGCGGCGCGCTCGCCTGCCGCGCCTCGCGCATCAACGAGGAGATGAAGCTCGCCGCCGCCGAGGCCATCGCCGCCATCATCACGCCCGAAGAGCTGCACCCCGAATACATCGTCCCTTCGGTCTTCGACAAGCGCGTCGCCGAGGCCGTCGCGCGCGAAGTGGAAGAGGCCGCCTACCGCACCGGCGTCGCCCGCCGCGAGCGCGCGCACGTTGACTCGCTGATGTAAGCCGCCCGCGCCCGCTCTAATCCCGCCCGCGCCCGCACCGGCGCAAAATCGAGCGTTTTCAACACCAAATCCGCCCGTTCCGGCCCCGACTCCGTCTGCACCAAGACCAACTCCGCGTGTTCCAAGACCGACTCCGCGTGTTCCAAGACCAACTCCGTATGTTCCGGCGCCAACTCCGCGTGTTCTAACACCAACTCTGGCTGTTCCAACTAGAACTCCGACTGTTCCGACACCAACTCCGCGTGTTCCGGGGCCAACTCCACGTGTTCCGATTAGAACTCCGCGCGTTCCGATTAGAACTCCGCGCGTTCCAACGGCAACTCCGCGTGTTCCAAGACCAACTCCGCGCGTTCTAACACCAACTCCGCGTGCGCCGACACGGCGCGCAGCCGTTCCAAACAGGCGCGCGGACGTTTCGGTCTGGCGCTCGCTACTTCGCCGCCGCCGCGTCGTACGGGCGTTTGAGCGCGTGCTCGATCTCGTCGGCGTCAGGGCCGTATCCCTCGACCGCCTGCTTGGCGTTCTGGGCCGTCTGCTTCGTGCCGATAAAGAACCCAAGCTCCCAGACGGGCGAGTGCCCGGGAGGAGTGGCGACGCCGCGCGACTCCTCCTCCTCGTCCGCCTTCCTCGCGTCGCCGGCGCCGCCCTTCGTCAACCCCAACCTTGCCGCCTCGTTCAAAACGGAGTAGGGCCCCCATCCCGCCAACTCCTCCTTGACCGCCTTCAACACGGCGTCGGGGCCGTCCGCCGCCAACAGCTTCAGGAGGCGTTCGGCGGCGGCGGCGGCGCCCGCGCGCTCCCCGGCCAGACGCTCGGCGGAGCGGCACACGTCCGCGCCCCACGTCGTGCCGTCCTTGAACTCGACGAAATCAACTTCGTAGGTGAGCACGGGGGCGTCGGGCGTGTAGCCGCCCCAAGAGGTTCTCACATCCGTTTTGCCGGGCCGCAGGAGTCTGGCGGGCGACAAGTCCCAGACGCAGAGCCCGGGTATCTCCTCCCCCGGGGCGTGTTGAAGGGCGAAGGCGCTGACGGCAAGTTCGCCGACGTTCTCGACGTAGTAGTCTATCTCGTACCCGTTCGGGTCGGTGTACTGCGTCTTTAGCTTGAGGGCCAGCCAATAGGTCTTTATCGAGAGGCGGAGCGGCGAATCGGGCTGCGGCCTGACCCTGAACACGTCCGGCCCCTCACCCTTCAGTTTAGACGCGGCGGGCGGACTCTCAGGTTTAGGAGACTGGGCACGTACGGCGCAAGGGGCGAGCGCGGCGAGCAGGAGTGCGACGGCGACGTATCTCATAAGCATCACCCGTAAAGAACCCGCTTACATTATTGTAAACGCCGCGGCCGGGAGTTTTGTGGCGGAAAACAGTAGCCGGTAGCCGACAACATAAGGCGGCCTGACGGCGGTCGGGTGCATGCCGTCGTCGGGTAGCGTGTTCCACAGAATGTTTGCCTATAGCTGCTCATGTAAATCCCACGAAACTTTAGAGCCACTAACATCAGCGACGTGAACTGCAACAGTGCTGTTAGGTGTGTAATTCTCATCCATGCGAAATTTCCAGATGATTTCCTCATTCATATCTAATTTGTATGAACTGCTCGGGAAATTCATTTTGTATGAGATTCTTGGCATCCACGAACAAGAAACTAACACATAGGGATTCTCGCCCGTTTCTTTTGTTCCTACGTTCTTGAGTTTTAAAATAGTCTTCTGGTCAACGCTCTTATATGGCGGCAGGCAGTTAAGCTTTATATCAATTACAGGTCTTTTGCTTTGATCAATCTTACTTGCCAGCGCAAGATTTCTATCCGCAATTCGAGTGTTTCTATCTGCAATTTGATGGTTCTTATAAAGAAAGTACAGGTTTATGCCTGTGGCTGCAATAACGACTATTGTCGAGACTACATTAAGAATATCCATAGGCTCCCCCTAGATTTTCTGAGGCTATAGCAATGCCGCCTGACGAGTATTATACCGAACGACTCAGCCCGACTACGCGATAAGTTACGGAAAGGCGCGTCATCCGGTCTGACCCCGTAACGGGACGTGAAAAGCGGAGGGTCAGGCGGGGAGGGCGGCGGCGAGCGAGTCGAAGGTCGGGTCTATCTGTTGGAGGCGCGCGGGGCGTTCGAGCAGTTCGGCGAGGCAGGCGGGCACTTCGAGCGCGCGGCCGATGAGGGGCTCGACCGTGGACTCGAACTTCGCCGGGTGCGCCGTCGAGACGACGACCCAGTGCGAGTTTTGCGAACCCTCGTCCGGCGTTTGCGAACCCTCGCGCGGCGTCTTCAAACTCCTGCGCACGAAGACGGCCGTCGCCGTGTGCGGGTCGAAGACCTCGCCCGCGTCGGCCTCCTCGCGGATGGTGCGCGCGATCTCTTCGTCGGTGACCGAGTAGGCGCGCGCGATGCGGCGGAGTTCTCCGAAGTCCGTGTGCAGGTCGAAGAGGCGTTCGGCGTTGGAAGGGTTCCCAACGTCCATCGCGTTGGCGAGCGTCGGGACGGTCGCGCGCGCCGCCCAAGCGCCCGTCGCGAAGTATTCGGGCACGGCGCGGTTCTCGTTCGAGGCGAGCGCGATTTCGCGCACGGGCAAGCCCATCCGTCGCGCCCAGAAGGCCGCGACCGCGTTGCCGAGGTTGCCGGAAGGGATGACGAAGCCGGGCGCCGCGCCGCGCCGGCGCAAGTGCCAGAGAGACGCCGCGGCGTAGTAGGCCGACTGCGGCAGGAGGCGCCCGAGGTTGATGCTGTTGGCCGAGAGCAAGCCCCGCGACTCGGCCCACGCGCGCCGCATGAAGGCTTCCTTCACGACGCGCTGGCAGTCGTCGAAGTCGCCGCGCACGGCGAGCGCCGTGACGTTGCCGCCCCAGCAGGTCAACTGCTGCTGCTGCCGCGGCGAGACTTTACCCTTGGGGAATAGGATGCAAACCCGGACTTGCTCGCGCCCGTGGAACGCGGCGGCGACCGCTCCGCCCGTGTCGCCCGAGGTCGCAACGAGCACCGTGCGTCTCCCGGGCAGGCGCGAGACGCACGCGGCGAGGAAGCGCGCGCCCACGTCCTTGAAAGCCCCCGTCGGGCCGTGGAAGAGTTCGAGCACAGAGGTCTCCGCGTCCAAGTCGCGCAGCGTGACGGGGAAGTTGAAAGCCTCGCGGCAGATTTCCGGAAGATGAGTCTGAAGCGCGTCGCCTTCAAAGAAGGGCGCGAGCAGACGCGCGCCGATGTCACCCCACGCCTCAAGGCCGTCGAAGTCTTCGGCGCGGAACTGCGGAAAGTCTTCCGGCACGTAGAGCCCGCCGTCGGGCGCGAGGCTAGCAAGCATCGCCTCCGAGAGCCCGAGCGCGGGCGCGCGCCTCCGAGTGCTTCGGAACTTCATCGCACCACCCTCGCGCCCCGCCCGCTCACGTGCGAAACCCACGAATCAATTCCGGAAGCGCCGTTCTCCGTGAACGCACGCGCCATCGCCGAACGCACGCGCTCCGCAGCCTCTTCGGAAGTGACCCACGCGAAGACCGTCGGGCCTGAGCCGGAGATGGAAGCGCCGAGCGCGCCCGCCTCGACGGCCGCCGCCTTCACCGACGCGAAGCCCGGGATGAGCGGCGCGCGCTGCGGCTCGACGATTACATCACTTAACGATTCGCCGATGAGTTCGTAGTCGTTCGTGTAGCAGCCCGCGACGAAGCCCGCGAGGCTCGCAGACTGTCTGACGTAATCAGTCATCGCCACTTCCGCGCGCAGCAGACGCCGCGCCGCGCGCGTGTCTACGCGCACGTGCGGGTGCGCGAGCACCGTCAGGATTTTCTCGGGCACGGGGAGTCGCACGTGGCGCAGCGGGCTCATCGAAGTGACGAGTACGAGCCCGCCGAGCAGGCACGGCGCGACGTTGTCCGGATGAATGGCCGCGCTCGCCGCCTGCTCGCCTATCAGCGCGTAACGCAGAAGCGCCTCCGCCGCGAGCGGACTCTCCAACAGCGAGTTTGCCGCGACGAGCGCCCCGACCGCCGACGCCGCAGAGCCGCCGAGCCCCGAGCCGAGCGCGATGCCTTTCTCGATTGCGACCTCGAAGCCGTGCGCGAGCTTCAAATCTTCGCGCAGCGCTTCGAGTCCGACCGTCGCGGTGTTGCGCGCGGGGTCTGTCGGGATGTCGGGGTCGGCCGCCGCGCCGTCCGCGCCGACAATCTCCTTGATGAAGACGGACGGCGCCTCCGTCTTCCACACAGTCACGCGGTCGCCTATCTGCTCGACCGCGAAGCCGAGTATGTCGAAGCCGACGGCGACGTTCGACACCGTCGCGGGCGCGAACGCCGTCGCGCCCTTCTTCCCGGCGGCGTCCGCGCTCATTGCGGCGCACCTAGATATGAAGCGAGCCGCAGGAGGTCTGAGAAGACGCCCGCGGCCGTCACTTCGGGGCCTGCGCCGGGGCCGCGCACGATCATCGGCTGCGCGTCGTAGCGCGCCGTGCGGAAGCTGATGATGTTGTCGCTGCCGCGCAGGTTCGCGAACGGGTGGTCTAAGGGGAAGGGGCGCAAGCCCGCCGAGAGCCGCCCGTCCTCGTCTATGCGCCCGACGTAGCGCAGAGCCTCTCCGCGCTCGCGCGCTCTGGCTAGCATCTCCGACATCGCCTTGTCGTGCCGGCCGAGTTCGCTCAAGAACTCTTCGACGCCCGCGCCGCGCAAGTCCTCGGGCACGAGGCTTTCGACCGACACGTCTTCCAGTTCGACTTCCAGCCCCAGCTCGCGCGCGAGGATGATGAGCTTGCGCGCCACGTCTGTGCCCGAGAGGTCTTCGCGCGGGTCGGGCTCTGTGAAGCCGCGCTCGCGCGCGTCGCGCACGACCTGCGAGAAGGGGCGGGCGCCGTCGAGCGAGTTGAAGATGAAGGAGAGCGTGCCCGAGAGCACGCCCTCGACCTGCTTAATCTCGTCGCCCGTCTCGATGAGGTCGCGCAGCGTGTGTATGACGGGCAGGCCCGCCCCGACGTTCGTCTCGTAGAGGAAGTGGCGTCTGTGCCGCCGCGCCGTCTCGCGCAAGACTCGATAACGCGCGAGCTTTCCGGAGTTCGCCTTCTTGTTCGGCGTGATGATGTTGAGCCCGCGCGCGAGCCAGTCTTCATAGCGCAGCGGAATCTCGTCGCTCGCCGTGGCGTCTATCACGACCGCGTGCGGCAGGTGCTCTGCGCGCACGTGGGCGATGAAGCGCGCGAGGTCTGCTTCCGTCCCGGCGGAAGCGAGCGCGTCGCGCCAGTCTTCGAGCGGGACGCGGGCGTCGTCCGTTAGCATCCGTCGGCTGTTCATCACGGCGCGGACGCGTATGTCTATCCCGCGCTCGGCGCGCAGGCGTTCGAGCGTGCTGCCGAGCTGGTCAAGGAAGGCGCCGCCGATGAGTCCCGTTCCGACGACGCCGACCGAGATGGTCTGGCTTGAAAGGTAGAAGGCCGAATGCACCGCGCGCAGGGCCTTCGTCGCCTCGCGCTGCGAGACGATGACAGAGATGTTGCGTTCCGACGAGCCCTGCGCGATGGCGCGCACGTTGACGCCCGCGCGGCCGAGCGCGCCGAGGAACTGGCCTGCGATGCCGACGCGCTCGATCATCCCGTCGCCTACCATCGCCAGCACGCAGCAGTCGCCCGAGACTTCGACCGTCTGCACCTCGCCGCGGTGGCGCTCGGCGAGGAAGGCGTCTTCGACCGTGCGGCGCGCGAGTTCCCCCTGCGACGCGGGCACCGCGAAGCATATCGAGTGTTCGGAGCTGGCCTGCGAGATCATCACGACCGAGACGCCGGCCGCCGAGAGCGCGCCGAAGAGTTTGTGCGCGACGCCCGGCACGCCGATCATGCCTGTGCCCTCGACGTTGACGAGCGCCATCTCTTCCACAGTCGCAAATCCTTTCACGGGCGGCGCGGGTGCGGCCGCGGCGGCGATACGCGTTCCCGGCGCCTCGGGGCGGAAGGTGTTCTTAATCCAGATGGGGATGCCGCGCTCGATGGCCGGCGCCATCGTGTTCGGGTGAACGACCTTCGCGCCGAAGTACGCAAGCTCGGCCGCCTCCTGATAGGAGAGTTCGGGGATGACCACGGCGTCGGGGACGCGTCGCGGGTCTGCGCTGAGGACGCCGTCCACGTCCGTCCAGATGGTGATAGATTCGGCGCCGAGCAGCGCGCCGAAGATGGATGCAGAGTAGTCGCTGCCGTTGCGCTTGAGCGTCGTCGCCACGCCGTCCGGCGTCGAGGCGACGTAGCCCGTGACGACGACGAAGTCCGCGCCCTCTTCCTCCGACTGCCACGCAGTCAGACGTTCACGCGAGAGCGGCCATTCGACGGCGACGGCGTGCGCGCCTGATTCCACGGCGAGCACGCGGCGCGCGTCGAGCCAGTCGGCCGAGGCGCCCGCCGCCGAGAGGTGCGCGCAGAGGAACTGCGCCGACCAGAGCTCGCCGTAGCCGGAGACGAACTCGCGTATCTGCTCCGACGTGAGCCGCGCGATCCAGACGCCGCGCAGAACCTCTTCGATCTCCTTGAAGTCCGACGTGACGACTTCGGTCAGCGCTTTCTGTCTCGAAGCATCAAGCCCGAGCCCTTCGATAGTCTCAAAGTGTCTCTCCCTGAGCGCGCCTATCACGTTCAGGTATTCGTCGTCGCGCCGCGCGGCGAGGTCAACCGATTTGAGCAGAGCGTCCGTGACGCCGCCCATCGCGGAGACGACCGCCGCCACGCGCGCGTCCGGCCGGCGCTCAAGCGCGAGCAGGATGCGGCCCGCCGAGCGGTAGCGGCCTGCGTCGGCCAAGCTCGTGCCGCCGAACTTGTGAACTGTCCAAGTCGAGCTCATCGGGGTCTACCTTAAGACATTTCACCGCGCACAATCCACAGCGGCCCCATTGGCTTTCTTTATAGGCTTCTAAAAATTATCAATTATACAAACCGCGCGGAAGGCTGTAGAGTTTGCAGCCCGAGTGTCCTTACAGAATCGTCGGCGCTCCGCGGCCGTCGAAACGTTTTCGTAGGCGGGCATCAGCAAGTGCTTTCAGCTTCTCTTTCAAACGACCTCGCACGTCCCGCGCGCACGCGCGGCGCGGCTTCGCACGCCGCCCTGATAGCTGTCGCCCTTAAGCCCTCCGTCAAGGTACGCACGCCGAAGCGCGTGACCTGAAGGCCCGGCGACCGAACTCAACCTTAAGTCGGCAGGCCATCAACAGCAGACCGGTTGGTGGCGATATTTTTTATGCGCAGGTTTCCCGGCACGCTTTCCACTTCAGCCGGGCGGACGACTCAGACGTTGACCACAGAGCACTCGAAACAGTTGAGCACAGCAGCACGTGACGGCGCCGCGCGCCGCGCACGCCTCTGGGCGCACGACGAGAGCGAGCACGACGCATGCGCCATCATCGCCAACGTCAAGAAGGACGGCCGCGCCTCGCACGGCAACGTCAAGCGCACGCTCGAAGCGCTCGTGCGCATGGGCCACCGCACGGGCGAGATCGGCGGCGAGGGCGACGGCGCCGGGCTTCAGACAGACATCCCGCGCGCGCGCTGGTCGGCGCGGCTCGAAGCCGCAGGCTTCCGCGGCCAGCTCTCTTCGCGCTCGCAGTTCGTCGTCGCGCACGTCATGATCCCGCACGAGCGGCGCGGCGAGGCTGAGCAGATAAAGCGCCGCGCGCTTGAGTTGTTTGAAGAGTCGGTCTTCGAGGTGCTGCTGGCCGAGACGGCGCGCGTGCGCTCTGACGCGCTCGGGCCGCTGGCGCGCGCCGCCGAGCCCGAGTTCTGGCAGGTGGCGGCCGTGCCGCGCACCGCGCGCGGGCTCGAAGACCACAAGATATTTCACCTCACGCTGAGGCTCGAAAGAGAACTGCCAATTCACGTCGCCTCCTTGAGCCCGAACAGCGTCATCTACAAAGTGCGCGGCGACGCCGAGACTCTGCGCCGCTACTTTCCGGAACTCTCGCACCCCGAGTTCAAGTCGGCCATCACGCTCGGGCACGGACGCTACTCGACCAACACAGACTCGCGCCCCGAGCGCGCGCAGATGTTCTCCACACTCGGCCACAACGGCGAGATTAATTCGATTGACCGTCTCGGCCGCGAAGCGCTCGCGCTCGGGATACAACTGCCGCCGCGCGCCAGCGACTCGCAGGTGCTCGACCGCGTCGTCGAGAGTTTCATGTTCGACTGCGGGCTGAGTTTGATGAACGCTTTGGAGGTCGCCTTCCCGCCCGTTTGGAGCGAGGTCGAGCGCTTCCCGTCGGAGTTAAGAGAACTCTATCGCTACTGGCGCCGCGCGTTCGGCGCGCACGCGCAGGGGCCCGCGGCCATCATCGCGCGGCAGGCCGACGAGATAGTTTTTAGTTCTGACGCGCTGGGACTCCGCCCGCTCTGGTGCGGCGAGACCGAGAAGGAGTTCTTCGCCTCTTCGGAGAAGGGCGTCGTCCCGCTCGAACAGATGGTGCGCGACCCGCGCCCGCTCGCGCCCGGCGAGAAGATGGGTTTCCTCTTGAAGCGCGGCGAGGGCGTCGAGGTCTTCGAGTACCACGAGCTGCAACGCCGTGCGCTCGAAGACGTGCGCGCGCGCTTCCCGCTCGAACGCCTCAACCGCCGCACGGTCTGGGCCGGCGCGCGGAATGATGAAGAGAATGGTGCCGGGTGTCGGGTGTCGGGTGTCGGCATTGAGACCCGGAACCCGGAACCTGACACCCGGCACCCTCTTTCCGAGCGGGCGCTCGCCGCGTTCGGTTGGAGCAAGCTCGACGCTGACGACGTTGAAGAGATGGCCGCGACGGGCAAGGAGCCCATCAGCGGGCTCGGCTGGGACGGGCCTTTGGCGGCGCTCTCGCATCAGCGCAAGAACGTCGCCGACTTCTTCCACGAGCGCGTCGCCGTCGTGACAAACCCCGCCATTGACCGCGAGCGCGAGGCCGACCACTTCTCGACGCGCGTCTTCCTCGGCGCGCGCCCCTCGCTCGCACGCGCGGACGAGACCGAACAGATCGAACTCAGCGCGCCGCTCCTGCTCGGCGCGTCGGGCGACGAGGAGACGCACGCGGCCGTCGCACGCGCGACCGGCCTGCGCACGCTCGCCGAAGTGCTCGCGCTCTGCTCTGATGGCTTACGCGCGGCGACGATTGATACGACATACGGCGAGGACGAGACGCTCGAAGCGGCTCTGGCGCGGCTCGAAGATGAGGCCGCGCGGCTGGTTCGTGAGTCCGGGGCGTCCGTCCTCGTCCTCGACGACGCGCGTGCGAACCGCGGCGCGCGTCTGTGGGTAGACCCGCACCTCGCGCTCGCCGCCGTTGACGCGCGCCTGCGCGAAGAGCGCGACGAAGAAGGCTTGAGCCTCCGGCGCGGCGCGAGCCTCGTCCTGCGCTCGGCCGCGCTCCGAAACGTACACGACCTCGCCCTCGCGCTCGGCTTCGGCGCCGATGCTCTGAACCCTTACGCGCTTTACGAAGTCGCGCAGCGCGGCGCGGAAGATTCTGACGAGAGACGGAAGCGCCTGCGCAGGTGCGTCGAGACTTTGCGCGCGGGTGTCGAGAAAGTCCTCTCGACGATGGGCATACACGAGCTGGACGGCTACGGCCGCCTCTTCGCGGCGGTCGGCCTCGCGCCCGATGTGGCCGAGTACTTCGGCGTCGTCAACTACTGCGGCTCCGACGCGGCGGGCCTCTCGCTCGCGCGGCTCGACGCCGACGCGCGCGAACGTCTGCGCGTGGCCAACGGCGCGACAGACGACGACGCCCCGCGCAAACGGCCCGAGACTTTAAAGGGCGAGTTCCGCGAGCAGCCTTCGATATGGAATGTCGCGGGGCGTGTGGCGCGCGGCGAGAAGCCTTACGAAGAGTTCGCGGCGCGTCTGCGCGAGATAGAGGAGACGAAGCCGGTCGCGCTCCGGCAGTTGCTCGACATACGCGCCGACGGCGGCGCCCGAGAATCTTCCCGCGAGGGCGGGGAAGTGGACACGCGCGCCGGTCGCCACGGCGCGCCCGTCTACTTCTCCGCCATGAGCTTCGGCTCGCAGGGCGAGACCTCTTTCCGCGCCTACGCAGAGGCCGCGAAGCTCCTCGACATCATCTGCGTCAACGGCGAGGGCGGCGAGATTCCAGACATGCTCGGGTGCTACCGCGGGCACCGTGGGCAGCAGGTCGCCTCGGGCCGCTTCGGCGTCAACGTCCGCTTCCTCAACTCGTGCGACCTCATCGAAATTAAAATCGGACAGGGCGCGAAGCCCGGCGAGGGCGGTTTACTTCCCGGCTTCAAGGTCACCGCCGCGATTGCCGAGACGCGCCACACGCCGCCGGGCATAGACCTCATCTCGCCCTCGAACAACCACGACATCTACTCCATCGAAGACCTCGCGCAGGTCATCGAAGAGTTGAAGACCGTCAACCCGCGCGCCTCGATCTCGGTGAAGATTCCCGCGGTGCCGCACCTCGGCCCCATCGCTACGGGGATCGCCAAGGCGCGCGCCGACATCATCGCCGTCTCCGGCTACGACGGCGGCACCGGCGCGGCGCGCAAGCACAGCCTTCGACACACGGGCCTGCCCGCCGAGATAGGCATACGCGAGGCGCACCACGCGCTCGTGCGCTCGGGCCTACGCCAGAACGTCGAGCTATGGGCGGACGGCGGCGTCAAATCGGGCCGCGACGTGGTGAAGCTTCTGATGCTCGGCGCAGACCGCGTCGGCTTCGGCACGATGGCGATGGCCGCGATTGGCTGCACGAGCTGCCGCGAGTGCAACACGGGCACATGCCACGTCGGCATCACGAGCCAGTTGAAGGACGCCAGTGAAGCGCTGGCCGCCGGGCAGAAGCGCTTCGTGCCGCGCGAGTACGAGCGCGCCGTCGAACACCTCGTCCACTTCTTCTCTGAGGTGATTGAGGAGATTAAACGCGAGACGGCGCGCGCGGGCTTAGGCAGCACGCGCGAACTCGTCGGCCGCGTTGACCTGCTCGAACAGGCGAGGGGCGAAGACCGACTTGACCTCGCGTGGCTGCTTGAGCCCTGCGAGCCGTGTCCGGGCTGCACGGCAGCGCACGAGCCGCACGTCGGGCGCGCGCGGCGCTCGCTCACGTCGCTGACGCGCATGATCTCGCACTCGATAGTAGAACTCGCCGAGGCGGGCAAGGAGGTCGTCTTCTTCGACGACGCATACGCTTCGAGCGGCGACCGCGCGTTGGGGACGCACCTCGCCGGCACGCTCGTCCGCACGCGCTTCGGCGACGGCTACGAGCCGAACGGCTACGCCTCGGCGCGCAACATCAAGCAGGCCGTGCTCAACTTTCTCGAAGGCAGCGTGCCCGGCAACGGCCTCGGCGCCTTCAACTCGGACGGCGTGGACATCTTCGTCCACGGCGGCGTGCAGGACGGCGCGGCGAAGGGCGCCTCGGGCGGCCGCATACACATCCTCAAGGGCGTCAACCACGACGGCCTGCTCGTGGACGGCGCCGTCGGCAAGTGCTTCGCCTACGGCGCGCAGGCCGGACGCTTCGTCGTGCAGGGCGACGCAGACACGCGCGCGGGGATAAGGCTCTCGGGCGCAGACCTCATCATCGGCGGGCGCCTGCGCGCGGCGCTTCGCGACGAACTCGGCAACATCGCCGCGCGCGCGAACATCAAGGGCTTCGCCTTCGAGTACATGACCTCGGGGCGCGGCCTCGTGCTCGGCGACCCCGGCCCTTGGCTCTGCTCGGGGATGACGGGCGGCGTCGTCTACCTCCTGCTCGAAGAGGAACTCGGGCTGACGGCCGACGCGCTCCGCCGACGCCTCGCGTCCGGCGCGCGCGTGCGCCTCTCCGAAGTAGAAGATGAGGACGAAGTGAACTTAACCGAACTGCTCGGCCACTACCGCGCGGCGCTCGCCGAGGGCGCGCAGCACTCGGAGGCCGAAGAGGTCGCGCGGGTGGCCTTCGACTGGCGGCGCCGTTTCGTCAAGGTCGTCCCGGCTTAAGAGAATTTTTATGATCGCAAGGCAACACGTAGAGCGTATCGCGGCCGCCACAACTAAACCGGCCGCGCCATCGGCCGAAGGAGAGAGGCAGCCGCGCGGCGCGGAGATTCTGATTGAGGCGCTGCTGCACGAGGGCGTTGACTCCATCTTCGGCTACCCGGGCGGCGCGGTGCTGCACATCTACGACGAGCTTTGGCGCTACCGCGAGCGCGTCACGCACTACCTCGCGCGACACGAGCAGGGCGCCGTCCACATGGCCGAAGGCTACGCGCGCTCTTCGGGGCGCGTCGGCGTCGCGCTGGTCACTTCGGGGCCGGGCGCGACCAACGCCGTCACCGGCATCGCAAACGCCTACATGGACTCGACGCCGATAGTCGTCATCACGGGGCAGGTGCCGCTCCACCTCATCGGCACCGACGCCTTTCAAGAGGTAGACACCGTCGGCATCACGCGCCCGTGCGTCAAGCACAACTACCTCGTGCGCGACGTGCGCGACCTCGCGGGCGTCGTCCACGAAGCCTTCTTCCTCGCGCGCACGGGTCGTCCCGGCCCCGTCGTCATAGACATCCCCAAAGACGTTTCGGCCGCGCGCTGCTCCTACTCGCGCCTCGACCACATCGTCTTCCCGTGCGAGGAGCGACGTCCGAAGCCCGACCCGCGCGCCATACGCGACGCCGCCGACGCGTGTGTCAACGCTCGCCGGCCCGTGCTCTACGTCGGCGGCGGCATCGTCAACTCGGGCGCGTCGGAAGCGCTGCTCGCCTTCGCCGAGCAGTTGCAGATTCCTGTCACGCCGACCCTGATGGGCCTCGGCGGCTTCCCCTCGGCGCACCCGCTCTGCCTCGGCATGCTCGGGATGCACGGCACCTACGCGGCGAACATGGCCGTCGCCGAGAGCGACCTGCTCGTCGCCGTCGGCGTACGCTTCGACGACCGCGTGACGGGCAAACTCGCCACCTTCGCGCCGCACGCGCGCGTCGTGCATATAGACATTGACCCGGCCAACATCGGCAAGAACGTCGCGCCCTCGCTTTCGGTCGCGGCCGACGCGCGCGACGCGCTCGAAGCATTAAGCGCGGAGGTCTCTTCGCGCGACGCCGCGGAAGTCCGAGAGAGCGTCGAAGGCCGCGCACACTGGTGGGGGCGCATACGACGCTGGCAGCGCGAGCAGCCTTTGCGCTTCGACGACCGCGCGGGCGAAGAGATAAAGCCGCAGAACGTCATACGCGAGCTGCACCGCCTGACCGAAGGCCGCGCCATCATCACGACCGACGTCGGGCAACATCAGATGTGGGCCGCGCAGTTCTACCAGCATGCCGCGCCGCGCCGCTGGATTACGAGCGGGGGCTTGGGCGCGATGGGCTTCGGGCTGCCGGCGGCCGTCGGCGCGCAGTTGGCCTTCCGCGACGCGTTGGTCGTGGCGGTCGTCGGCGACGGCGGCTTCCAGATGACGAGTCAGGAGCTTGCGACCGCGGTGCACTACAACCTGCCCGTCAAGGTGCTCGTCATGAACAACGGCTACCTCGGCATGGTTCGCCAGTGGCAGGAGATGTTCTACGAACGCTCGTACTCGGAGGTGGACATCTCGGTCGCGCCCGACTTCGTCAAGCTCGCCGAAGCCTACGGCGCGCGCGGCTTCCGCGCCTCGCGCCCCGAAGAACTGGCGCCCGCGCTCGAAGCCGGACTCAGACACGAAGGCGTCGCCGTCATAGACGTTCTAGTCTCAAAAGAAGAGAACGTCTTCCCCATCGTCCCCGCCGGGGCCAACGCGAAGGACATGATTTTTCAGAGCGAAGGAGTCTGAGGGAATTTGCGTCACACGCTCTCAATCATCGTGGCCGACCAGCCGGGCGAGCTTTCGCGCATCGTCGGACTGTTCAGCGCGCGCGGCTTCAACATCGAGACGCTCTCGGTCGGCGGCACGCTGAGCCCCGAGTGGTCGCGCGTGACGATCGTAACGCGCGGTGACGAACGCACCATCGAGCAGATCGTCAAGCAGTGCGAGCGGCTCGCGCGCGTGCGCGAGGTGCGCGACGTGACGAGTCAGCCGCACATCGAGCGCGAGATGGCGCTGATAGACGTTTCGGCCGCGGCGGGCGCGGCGCGTCAGGAGGTCTTGAGTCTGGTCTCGGTCTTCCGCGCGAAGGTCGTTGACATCTCGCACACGCGCATGGTCATAGAGGCTTCGGGCAACCGCGAGAAGGTGGACGCGTTTATCGAGATGCTCCGCCCGCTCGGCATCAACGACATCACGCGAACCGGCTACATCGCCATCGGCCGTCTGTCGAATGAAGGAGAGTAGTCAGTAGTCAGTAGTCTCCGCTTACTGGATGTTGACGCTGAAACCCTGACGACTCGAACACGGCGGTTTTTCTACTGACTACTGTCTACTGTCTACTGACTACTTAAGGAGAAGAGATGAAGGTTTATTACGACAGGGACGCCAACGCCGCCGCTCTGCGCGAGCGGCGCATCGCCGTCATAGGGTACGGCAGTCAGGGCTTCGCGCAGTCGAACAACCTGAAGGACTCGGGCTGCGACGTGACTGTGGGCCTTAAAGAGGACAGCCGCTCTTGGGCGAAGGCCGAGCGCGCGGGCCTGAAGGTTCTGCCCGTGGCGCAGGCCGCGGCCGAGGCCGATATCGTGATGATGCTCGTGCCCGACGAGGTGGCTTCGGACGTTTACGCGCGCGAGGTGGCCGAGTCTATGACGCCGGGCAAGTACCTCGCCTTCTCGCACGGCTTCTCGATTCACTACGGCTTCATCAAGCCGCCCGAGGACGTGAACGTCTTCATGGTCGCGCCCAAAGGGCCGGGCCACCTCGTCCGCTCGGAGTACGTGCGCGGCGCGGGCGTGCCGTGTCTGCTCGCCGTGAGCAAAGACCCGACGGGCGACACGCGCGCCCTCGGGCTCGCGTACGCCTCTGCCATCGGCGGCGGCCGCGCGGGGATTATCGAGACGAGTTTTCGAGAGGAGACTGAGACAGACCTCTTCGGCGAGCAGGCAGTTTTGTGCGGCGGGCTCACGTCGCTGATTAAGGCGGGCTTCGAGACGCTGGTCGAGGCGGGCTACGCGCCCGAGATGGCCTACTTCGAGTGCCTGCACGAGATGAAGCTCATCGTTGACCTCATCTACGAGGGCGGCATCGCCGAGATGCGCTACTCCGTCTCGAACACGGCGCAGTACGGCGACATGACGCGCGGCCCTTCGGTCGTCAACGACGAGACGAAGCGTCGCATGCAGGAGGTTCTGGCCGAAGTCCGCTCGGGCGCCTTCGCGCGCGAGTGGATGAAGGAGAACCGCGCCGGCAAGCCGCGCTTTCGTGACCTCGAACGCCAGACCTCCGAGCACCAGATTGAGCGCGTCGGCCGCAACCTGCGCGAGATGATGCCGTGGCTCTCCGCTAATCGCTTGGTTGACGATACGAACTAGCGCATGAGTTACAACCGCAGAAGTAAAACCATCACGCACGGCGTCGAGCGGACTCCGAACCGCGCGATGCTGCGCGCGGTGGGTTTTGGCGACGGCGATTTCGAGAAGCCGATTGTCGGCGTCGCCAACGGCCACAGCACCGTCACGCCCTGCAACGCGGGGCTGAACACGTTGACGGAGAGGGCCGTGGCGGCGCTCAAAACGGCGGGCGCGATGCCGCAGACGTTCGGCACCATCACCGTGAGCGACGGCATCTCGATGGGGACGGAGGGGATGAAGTACTCGCTCGTCTCGCGCGAGGTCATCGCCGACTCCATCGAGACCGTCTGTCAGGCGCAGTCTATGGACGGCCTGCTCGCCGTCGGCGGCTGCGACAAGAACATGCCGGGCGCGCTGATAGCAATCGCGCGCCTGAACATCCCTTCCGTCTTCGTCTACGGCGGGACAATCAAGCCCGGCCACTACCGCGGGCAAGACCTGACGATCGTCAGCGCGTTCGAGGCCGTCGGTCAGTTCTGCGCGCACCGCATCGGCGAGTCGGAACTGCTCGAAGTCGAGCGCCGCGCGTGCCCCGGCGCGGGCTCGTGCGGAGGGATGTACACGGCGAACACGATGTCCTCGGCCATCGAAGCACTCGGCCTGAGCCTGCCGCACTCTTCGACGATGGCCGCCGAAGACGAGGAGAAGGGTGAGAGCGCCGCGCGTTCCGCTGAAGTTCTGGCCGAAGCCATCCGGCGCGAGATTCTGCCGTCGCAGTTACTCACGCGCAAAGCATTCGAGAACGCGATCGCGGTCGTGATGGCCGTCGGCGGCTCGACGAACGCCGTGCTGCACCTGCTCGCGGCCGCGCACGCCGCGCGCGTCCCGCTCGCGCTCGAAGACTTCGAGGAGATACGTGAGCGCGTCCCAGTCCTCTGCGACCTGAAGCCTTCGGGCCGCTACGTGGCGACAGACCTGCACAGAGTCGGCGGCGTCCCGCAGGTCATGAAGATGCTGCTGGTGAACGGACTGCTTCACGGCGACGCTCTGACGATAACGGGCCGGACGATCGCCGAAACTCTCGCAGACATTCCCGAAGAGCCCGCGCGCGGGCAGGACGTGATACGCCCCTTCGACCGTCCTCTCTACGCGCAGGGGCACCTCGCCGTGCTCAAAGGCAATCTGGCGAGCGAGGGCGCGGTGGCTAAGATAAGCGGCGTGAAGACTCCGAAGTTGACGGGCCCCGCGCGCGTCTTCGATTCCGAAGAGGCCTGCCTCGCCGCGATACTCGCCGGTTCGATCAAGCCGGGCAATGTCGTCGTCATACGCTACGAAGGCCCCGTGGGCGGCCCCGGCATGCGCGAGATGCTCGCGCCCACTTCGGCCATCATCGGCGCGGGCCTCGGCGACGCCGTCGCGCTCGTCACGGACGGGCGCTTCTCGGGCGGCACGTACGGGATGGTCGTCGGCCACGTCGCGCCCGAGGCCGCGGCCGGCGGCAACCTCGCGCTCGTCGAAGAACGCGACTCGGTGACGGTTGACGCCGAGGCACGTCTGCTTCAACTCAACGTCTCGGAAGCGGAACTCGCGCGCCGCCGCGCCGCGTGGACGCCGCCGCCCGCGCGCTACACGCGCGGCGTGCTCGCCAAGTACGCCAGCCTCGTCTCTTCGAGCAGCACGGGCGCCGTAACTGACAGGTCATAGACGCCGGCTTGGCGGGTCGAAAGCGGATAAGAGAAGGAGGGCTCCGGTTCCTTAACAGAACCGGAGCCCTCCTTCTTCGCGGGCGCGCGGGGCGTCACTTTAACGTAGGAAGGGCGCCGTC
Organism: Pyrinomonadaceae bacterium; assembly: GCA_035248785.1. GTDB lineage: Bacteria > Acidobacteriota > Blastocatellia > Pyrinomonadales > Pyrinomonadaceae > QHXN01. The sequence goes on from DATFHD010000055.1 coordinate 29,330, forward strand.
TGAGGCGGGCGGCGAGGGCGGAAAAGGCCCGACGATATTTGTTGACCGGCCGTGGGAGTTGCCTTATTCTCGTGCTGCTTCAGCCGTGACCCCGCCGCACACCCGGCGGCTTCGACGCTCGCCAGACCTCAGCCGAGGGCGAGAAGCTCCTACCTCCTATTGGGCCCGACGGTTCGCCCGCCCGTCGCCCGCCGACTGCCGCGCCAGTCTGAAAACCGAAGCGTCGCCGGGCGAAGCGAAGGCGAGGCGCCCGGCACGCAAGGCCGCCGTGATGCCCCTGAATCTCTTCCCTCGATTCGTCGTCGCGTTGCTCGCGCTGGCGCTCGGCTGCGCGGCGTCGGCGCGCGGCAGCGTCGCGCAGTCGCGCAAACTCGCCGCGGGCGAGACCGCGACGCGCGAGATGGAGGGCGGCGGCGCGCACCTCTACACGCTCGCCATGCGCGCGGGCGAGTACCTGCACGTCACGGTCGAGCAGCGCGGCATAGACGTGATGCTCACCCTCACAAACGCTTCCGGCAAAAAGGTCGCGGATCACGACGGCATGAACGACGAGTACGGGCCGGAGCTGCTCTCGTTCACGGCGCAGGAGCCGGGCGACTACGTCCTGAAGGTCGCCTCGCTCAAGCCCGACGCGGCCGCCGGCCGCTACGACCTGAGTGTGGACGCTTTGCGCGAGCCGACCGACGAAGACCGCGCGCGCGCACGCGCGGAGAAGGTCTTCGACGAGGCCGAGCACCTGCTCGCCGAGAAGACCGTCGAGTCGTGCGCCTCGGCCTACGAGAAGTACAAGGAGGCCGCCGCGCTCTGGCGGCAACTCGGCTACAAGCACGGCGTCGCGAACTGCCTCTACTGCCTCGCATATATCCACAGCCACTACGGCGAGATGCGCGAGTCCATCGAACTCTACCAACAGTCTCTTGAAATCAGCCGCGCGACGGGCGACCGCCCGACCGTCGCCATCACGCTCTTCAGCATCGGGCTCGACTACGCGCACCTCGGCGACACGCGCAAGACCTTCGAGTACCTTCTGCCCGCGCTTGAGATGCGTCTGGAACTCGGCAACCGTCGGGGGGCCGCGAACGTGCTGAACGCCGTCGGCGCCGTCCACGCCTCTGTGGGCGAGAGCCGCAGGGCGCTCGAAAGCTTCCAGCGCGCGCTCGAACTCTACCGCGCCGTCTCAGACCGCGGCGGCGAGATTCTCACGCTCGACAACATCGGCTGCGTCCACGCCTCTGTCGGCGACAGCCGCAAGGCGCTCGACTACTTCGGGCAGGCGCTCGAAGCACTGCGCGCGACCGAGCGGCGCGAGGCCGAGCTGGGCACGCTCGAACTGATTGACGACAAGTATTTTTCGCTGAACGACCTTCAGAAAGTTTTGGACGACAACAGCCGCGCCTTCGTCCTCACGCGCGCGAGCGGCGCGAAGGCCGGCTTCGCCTACACGCTCTACAACGCGGGCAAGGCGCACGAGGCGCTGGGCGAGTTCGCGGAGGCGCTCGACGCTTACGCACAGGCGCTCGCCGTCTGGCGCGCGGCCGGCGACCGAGACGGCGAGGCGTACACGCTCTACCGAATGGGGCGCGTGACGGCCGCGCGCGGCGGGCGGCGCGAGGCTCTGGCGCAGCTCGAACTCGCGCTGAAGATTCACAGGCAGGTCGGCGACCGCGACGGTCAGGCGCAGACGTTGACGGAGGTCGGCCGTTTAGAGCTCGCGCTCGGGCAGCGGGAGCAGGCGCTCGCGCACCTCGAAGAGGCCGTCGGGCTCAGGCAGAAGCTCGGCTACACGCGCGGCGAGGCGTCGGCGCTCTTTGAGTTGGGCGGCGCGTACTACGTCCTGAACAACGGCGCGAAGGCTTACGACGCCCTGACGCGCTCGCTTGAGTTGAGCCGAGAGGCGGGCGACCGCGCCGGTCAGGCGAACACGCTGCACGCGCTCGCGCGCGTCGAGCGCGACCGGGGCGACGCGGACAAGGCGGTCGAGAGTCAGGCCGCGGCGCTGAAGATCATCGAGTCGCTGCGCTCGGACATACTCGGGTCGGACTCGCGCGCCTCTTACCTCGCGACGGTGCGCGACCAGTACGACTTCTACATTGACCTCCTGATGCGCGCGGCCGCGCGCTCGGAAGAGAAACTCACCGCCGCCTTCGAGGCGAGCGAGCGTGCGCGCGCGCGGAGCCTGCTCGACTCGCTGGCCGAGGCTCGCGTTGACGTACGGCGCGGCGTAGACCCCGCGCTCGCCGAGCGCGAGCGCACGCTCAGGCGCGCGCTCGAAGAGAAGTCCGAGTATCAGGTGCGGCTGCTCGGCGGGCGCCACACGAAGGAGCAGCTCGAAGACGTTTCGCGCGAGGTCGTGGCGCTGACCTCGCAGCTCGGCGACGTGGAGACGCAGATTAAGGCGAACAGCCCGGCCTACGCCGCGCTGACGCACCCGCAGACGCTCTCCCTGAAGGACGTGCAGCGGCGACTGCTCGACGGCGACACGATGCTGCTTGAGTACGCGCTCGGCGCCGAGCGCAGCTACCTGTGGGCTGTGACGGATGGCGCGGTCGAGGGCTACGAGCTGCCCGCGCGCGAGAAGATCGAGGGCGAGGCGCGCGAAGTCTATCGTCTGCTGACCGAGCGCAACCGGACTGTCGCGGGCGAGACTTCGAAACAGAAAGAGGCGCGCGTCGCGCGGGCCGAGGCCGACTACGCGCGCGAGTCGTCGGCGCTCGCGCGCGTCCTGCTCGAACCCGCGTCGGCGCTTCTGTCCAAAAAGAAGCGGGTGCTCGTCGTCGCCGACGGCGCGCTTCAATACGTGCCCTTCGCGGCGCTGCCTTCATCTTCGTCGAGCCCGCTCGTCTTCAGTCATGAAGTCGTGAGCCTGCCTTCGGCGTCAGTCCTCGCGGTGTTGCGCGGCGAGGAGGCGGAGCGGAGGGAACCGGAAGGGCTCGTCGCCGTCGTCGCAGACCCCGTCTTCTCGCCCGACGACCCGCGCTTGAAGCCCGACGCCTCGGCGCGACGCGAACAACCGAGCGCGGCGGCACAGACGCGCGAACTCAAGCCTACTGCGACGCGCGAACTCGCACCCGCCGCGACGCGTGCTCACAGTCCGATGGCGACGCGCGAACTCGCACAGGCGTTGCGCGACGTTAACGCCGCGGGCGACGGCGCGGGGCTGCCACGTCTGCTCTACACGCGGCGCGAGGCGGAAGATATTATGTCTGCCGTCCCGGCGGGGCGCGGGATGAAGGCGCTCGACTTCGACGCGAGCCGCGCACTCGTCACCTCGCAGGCGCTCGCGCGCTACCGCGTCGTACACTTCGCCACGCACGGCCTGCTCGACAGCGAGCGGCCCGAGCTTTCCGGCATCGTGCTCTCGCTCTTCGACCGAAAGGGACAGCCGCAGAACGGCTTCCTCCGCCTGCACGAAATCTATAACCTGAGCCTGCCCGCAGACCTCGTCGTGCTCTCGGCCTGCCAGACGGCGCTCGGCAAAGAGGTGAAGGGCGAAGGTCTCGTCGGACTCGCGCGCGGCTTCATGTACGCGGGCGCGGGCCGCGTCTCGGCGAGCCTCTGGAAGGTGGACGACGCGGGCACGGCCGAGTTGATGCGGCGCTTCTACGCGCACATGCTGAAGGACGGACAGACGCCCGCGGCGGCGTTGCGCGCGGCGCAGGTCGAGATGGCTGGGCAGACGCTCTGGCGCTCGGCCTACTTCTGGGCGGCCTTCGTGATGCAGGGCGACTGGAAGTGAGTGCGGAGACCGCGGCGCTGACGGAGAGGGAAGGGCGCGGGAGGCGACCCCATCTGAAGAGGGCTTGGGAACTCACACAGGGCGCGTTCGACAGGCTGCTCGCGCAACTCGACCCCGACGCGCAGAAGGCCGGGGAGAAGTACAAGACCGTCCACCGCAGCCTCTCGAAGTTCTTCGAGTGCCGCGGCTGCGCCTCTTCGGACGAGCTGGCCGACGAGACTCTGAACCGCGTCGCGCGCCGGCTCGAAGACGGCGAGACGATCTACGCCGAGCAGTTCGCTGCTTACGCCTACGGCGTCGCGCGCAACGTCCTGCGCGAGCACGCGCGCGGCCCCGAGCCGCGCACGCACACGCTCGACGCGCTGCCGCCGCCGTCGCACCCGCGCCTCTCGCCTTTCGAAGAAGAAGAGTCGGCGCACGCGCGCGAGTCGGCAGAGCGCCGCCTCGAATGCCTTGAAACTTGCGCGGGCGCGCTGCCGGCGGAGTCGCGCGAGTTGATACTCTCCTACTACGAGGGCGGCGCGGGCGAGCGCATCGCGAGGCGCAGGCAGTTGGCCGAGCGTCTGGGCATTCCCCTGAACAACCTGCGGATTCGGGCCCACCGCATACGCGAGCGCTTGGAGAAGTGCGTCGGCGCGTGCGTCGGCCGCGGCTGAAATGAAAATGGTTTTTCTACACTTAAAAGTATGAGCGTGCCGAGAAGCAAAGCGCCCGACGAAGAACGTCTCGCAGGCTACCTTCTCGGCCGACTCACGGAGGAGGAGCAGGAGGGCGTCGAGCGTTTCTACTTCGGCGGCGAAGAGAACCTAGACCTTCTGGCCGCCGCCGAGGACGACCTGATAGACAGCTACGTGCGCGGCGAGCTTACTCCGCGCGAGCGCGAACGCTTCGAGGAGTTCTTCCTGCGCTCGCCCGAGAGGCGCGAGCGCGTCGAGACGGCCAGAGCCTTAGACCGGCTCTTAAAAAAAACGCAGGGCGACGCCCCACACCCGGCGCCTCTGACCCACCCGCGTTTTAGGCGCGCGGCCCTCTGGCTCCCGCTCGCCGCGTGCCTGTTGATAACGGCCGGCAGCGCCTTCCTCGTCTACCGCATGCTCGCCGCGCGCCGCGCCGACGAAGCCGCGCAGTCCCGCCGCGCCGAAGAGGACAGGGCCGCTCAACCCACTCCGCAACAGCAATCAACGCTGCCGCAGCAATCAACCCCGCAGCAACCCGACTCGCAGAGCGCACGAGAGACGCCTCTCACGCCGCAGCCGACAAGTCCGCAGCCGACCAACTCGCAGCCGGCAAGTCCACAAACGACCGCCCCACGGCAGCAGCCCGGCGTCGCTTCCATTCTCCTGACCGCCGGGACGAGCCGGGGCGGCGGCGCGTCGCAAACTCTGAACATCGCGCGAGGGGCCGAACGCGTGAAACTTCTGGCCGAGGTGAGCGGCCAAGGCTATCAGAGTTACGAGGCGTCGCTCCGCACGGCGGAGGGCGCGGAGGTCTGGCGCGGAAGCGTCAAAGCCGGCGGACGTAAGAGAGGCGCGGCGGTCGTGGCCTTCACCCCGCCCGCGCGCGTCTTCCGCAGCGGCGACTACACGCTCTCGGTCACAGGGCTCCGAAGCGACGGCGGCCCCGACGCGGCCGGCGAATACCAGTTCAGAGTGTCCAGACGTTAACGCCACGCGGCTTTTAGGCGTGCTTCGGTTTCGCGGGCAGCTTGGCGGGAAGGTCTAGCTTGTCGTCTACCAGCCTATCCATGCACACGCCCGCCACGCGGGCATAACTCAAGAGGATGGGTAACGGCGGTTCGCGCTCGCCCGATTCGTAGCCGGATACGTTGCTCTGATAGATCACATCCTCAAGCCCCAACCGCCCGATTAACTCGTTCTGAGACAGCCCCAACGCTAGCCGGATAGCCCGTAGCTTCTCGGCAAGGCGCGCAGACCTCAAGCGTGCGGCTCTCCCCATTAGGCGCGGCCTCCTAATGGGTGAGTCGAATTCTTCTTGCTCCTAATCCAATTTAGGATTAGAATGTCTCTGCGTAAACGCTCTGCCGTGAGTAGGAACCTTCCTTGCTCAACGGCGACGCTCATCTCTGAGGGTGAGCTACGCTTCGCATCCGACCCGTTGCCTCTGATTCTCAAAGACTAGATCGAAAGGGAGAATACCACATGAGTATTTTGGTGTCTGGTTAAGTAGAGGGGCGCGTCAGGGCAACGCGCCTTTCGGCGCGGCCTCACTCACAGGAGCCGTGCCGCCGGGCGGCGTGCGTACTCCGGGCGAGGACTGCGCACGCCGCCCCTCACATTTTTGAGGCAGGCTTAAGCAGTTTCCGGGCAAGCGGGGGTTTTGAGGCAAAGCTAGGCGCTGCCTCACCTGACTCTACAAAAACCGGGAACCGACAGCGCGAACTCTCGTACTACCTATTGCCTTCCAATAGGTGACGTGATATACACCTATGCCATTCCAATAGGAGCGGCCGACAATGGGAGACAAGACTGACATCTGGCAGGGCACGCTGGCGCTGATGGTGCTCAAGACTCTGGACGTGATGGGGCCGCAGCACGGCTACGGCCTCGCGCGCCGCATCGAGCAGACGAGCGGCGACGCCTTCTCGGTCAACTACGGGACGCTCTACCCGGCGCTCCTGAAGTTGGAGCAGGAGGGCTACGTCAGTTCGGAGTGGGGCGTCTCGGACAACAACCGGCGCGCGAAGTTCTACAAGCTGACGCGCGCCGGGCGCAAGCAGCTCGCCGAAGAGGCGCGCGAGTGGGAGCGGACGACCGCCATCCTCGCGCGGTTCTTCGAGCCCGCGGAGGAGTAAGTCCCGATGAGCCTGAGAAGACTGCGCGCCTTACTCGCGCGCCTCGCCGGTTTCCCGCAACGCGACGAGCGCGAACGCGAGCTGGCCGAAGAGCTTGAGACGCACCTTCAGATGCAGATCGAAGAGAACCTGCGCGCCGGGATGAGTCCGCGCGAGGCGCGTCGGCTGGCGCTCGTCAAGCTCGGCGGCGCGGCGCAGGTGAAAGAGGAGTGTCGCAGACGTAGAGGTTTCCCAATGCTCGAAGACCTTTGGCAAGACCTGCGCTACGGCGTGCGCATACTGGCGAAGCAGCCCGGCTTCACGGCGGTCGCGGCGCTCGCGCTCGGGCTCGGCATCGGCGTCAACACCGCCATCCTGAGCGTCGTGAACGGCTTCGTCCTGCGCCCTCTGCCGGTGGAGAGGCCGGAAGAGTTGGTGGTTCCGCACTGGGGTCGGAAGACGGACGCGCAGGTCTGGGGCGAGTTCTCCTACCCGAACTACCTCGACCTGCGCGAGCAGAACAAGAGCTTCTCAGACCTCTGCGCGTGGCGCGAGACTTCGGCCGGCATCAGCTCCGGCGAGAGCCGCGAGGCAGACGCGGGCGGGCGCGCGGAGGTCGTCTGGGGCGAACTCGTCACCGGCAACTACTTCGACGTGATGGGCGTCAAGCCTCTGCTCGGCCGCACCTTCCTGCCGGAAGAAGACCGCACGCCGAACACGCACCCCGTAACCGTCATCGGCCACACGCTCTGGCAGCGCCGCTTCGGCGCAGACCCTTCGATTGTGAACAAGACCGTCTATCTGAACGGCCAGCCGTACACGGTCGTCGGCGTGATGCCCGAGTCGTTCCTCGGCGGCGAGTTCTACCTGCGCAAGGCGTTCTGGGTGCCCATCATGATGGCGCAGAAGTTCGGGCGCCGCGCCGAGTGGAAGACCGAACGCGGGTATGCTCAGTGGAAACTCTACGGCCGGCTGAAGCCCGGCGTGACGTTGGCGCAGGCAGAGGCCGACTTGAATCTGGCGGCCGGCAACCTCGCGCGGCTCTACCCGGCCGAAGACGCGGACACCAAAATCCAACTGACGACCGAGCTGAACGGCCGCTACGATAACGCGACGAAGGTCATCAGGTACGGCGGCTTTCTCGCGCTGTGCGTCTCGGGGCTGGTGCTTTTGCTGGCCTGCTTCAACGTGGCGAACCTGATGCTGGCGCGCGCTACCACACGCGCGCGTGAGATAGGAATCCGTCTGGCGATCGGCGCGAGCCGCGGGCGCGTCGTGCGTCAACTGCTGACGGAGAGCGTGCTGCTCGCGCTCCTCGGCGGCCTGCTCGGCTGGGCGTTCGCCTACGCCGGGCGTGATCTGGTCTGGGCGAGTTTCCCGCCCGTCCCTTACCCCATCAGCCTAGACTTCGCGCCCGACGGCTACGTGCTGAAGTGGATGATGGCGGTCTCGCTTCTGACGGGCGTGCTCTTCGGGCTGGCCCCGGCCGTGCTGGCTTCGCGCGCCGACCTCGTCTCAGTTATTAAAGGCGAAGCCGCACAGCCGACGCGCGGGCGCCACCGCTGGAACCTGCGCGGCGCGCTGGTCGTCGCGCAGGTCACGATCTCCATCGTCATACTCATCTGCGCGGGGCTCTTCATACGGAGCCTCCGCCAAGTGCGGCAGACCGACCCCGGCTTCAAGGCCGACACGCTGGTCACGCTGATGATTAACCCGCGGCTGCTCGCGTACGACGACAGGGAGGCCGCCGGGCGCTTCTTCCCCGAACTGCTGCACCGCATCGAGGCGCAGCCGGGCGTGCGCGCGGCCGCGTTGATTGACGAGATGCCGCTCGCCGTCGGCCACACCACGCGCGGCCCCGTCGTGAAGGAGGGCGAGCTCGACCCGCCGCCGAATCAGGGCGTCCACACCGATTGCAGCCTCGTGACTCCGCACTACTTCGACGCGATGCGTCTGCCGCTCGTGCGCGGGCGCGACTTCGACGAACGCGACACGACGGACGCGCCGCGCGTCGTAGTCATCAATCAGGAGTTCGCGCGCCGCTTCTACGGCGGCGAAGGTGACGCCTTGGGCAAGCGCTTCCGCTTCGGGCAGGACACGCCGCTGATGGAGATAGTCGGCATCGCGAAGGACTCGCGTTACCGCTCGCTGTACGAAGACGCGATGCCTTACGTCTATCTGCCCGTCTACCAGAACCCGCGCGCGGGGATGACCGTGCTCGTGAGCGCGCAGACCGCTGCGGACGTGCCGGCCGCGTTGGATGGCGCACGCCGCGCCATCTCTGAGATGGACGCGCGTCTGCCCGTGTACGGCGTCATGGTGGGCGAGGAGAATCTGCTGATGGCGTACTGGGGGGCGAACGTGGCGGCGCAGATGGCTTCCACGTTCGGGGTGCTGGCGCTGGTGCTGGCGACGATGGGGCTCTACAGCGTCATGACGTACGACGTGAGCCGGCGCACGCGCGAGATAGGCATCCGCATGGCGCTCGGCGCGCAGGTCGGACACGTGCTGCGTCTGGTCTTGGGGCAGGGCGTGCGTCTGGCGCTGGTCGGCATCGTGCTCGGACTACTGGGTGCGTTCGCGCTGACGCGCGTGCTGGCGGGGCTGCTGGTGGGAATCGGCACGACCGACCCCGTGACCTTCGTCGGCGTGCCGGTCTTGCTGGTCGTCATCGCGCTGCTGGCCTGCTACGTCCCCGCGCGCCGCGCGGCACGCGTAGACCCGCTGCTTGCCTTGCGGCATGACTGAGCAAGCTTCTCACGTAAGAAAACTGTTGCGCGCGGCGGCGGGGCGTGGTTTAGTTCCGCCGCCGTGCTGATATCTGTCGTCATCCCCGCCTTCAACGAAGCGGATTACCTCGGCGAAACGCTCGCCGCACTCAACAGTGCGGCGGCGTTTTTGCGTGAAAAGGGTGGCGCGTCGGCCGAGGTCATCGTGGTGGATAACGACAGCGCGGACGCGACGGCCGAAGTCGCGCGCGCTCACGGCGCGGCGGTCTTGAAGGAGGCGCGGCACAACGTCGCGCGTGTCCGCAACGCGGGCGCCGAACGCGCGCGCGGCGAAGTGCTCGTCTTCGTGGACGCCGACACGCGCGTCCCGCGCGAGTTGCTGTGGCGCGTCGCCGCCGTCATGTCTGAGCCCGCCTGCCTCGGCGGCGCCGTGGACACGGACTACAGGCCGTTGAAACTCTCTTCGAAAATTTATCTGGGACTGTGGCGCGTCGCGGGGAAGGCGGCAGGCGTGGCGCAGGGCGCGACGCAGTTCTGCCGCAGCGATGTCTTCCAGACGCTCGGCGGCTACGACGAGACGCTGTTCATGGGCGAGGACGTTGACTTCTACCGGCGTCTGAAGAGGCTCGCGGCGCGGCGGCGCGGCCGCGTCTGCTTCGTAGACGACCTGCGCGTCGTCCCTTCCACGCGGCGCTTCGACCGCTGGAGCCTCTGGCGCACGCTGGTCTGGACGAACCCGCTCTTCATCATCCTCTTCCGCCGTAGGAAGTCCGCGTGGCGCGGCTGGTACGAGGAGGCGCCGCGCTGAAGCCGAGACGCTTCATTCGCCGAGCATGACTGTCTTGCCGCGCCAACCCGACTCACATTCTGAAGCGACCGCCACGCCCGCGCCCGCACGCGGGAGTTGAACTAACAGCTCGCCGCGTTCAGACCAGACGGCGCTCCTGCCCGCAGACGCGAGCCCGCCCGAAGGCCCGCCGTAGTTCGCGAAGGCGACGACCATCGAATGGCGCGCGGCGTACTCCCTGAGGTTGGCCGTCTCCCTCTCGAACTCGGACGGGATGACGAACATGCTGGCGAGATAAATCTCCGCGCCCCGCGCTCTCGCGGCCTCTGCGTGCGAAGGGCGGCCGGTGTCTGCGCAGACGGCCACGGCCGCGGTGTTGCCGCCGAAGCGTACGAGCGGGTTCAGCTCGCCCGGCTGAAAGAAGTTCGCCTCGGGCGGCGGCACGACGCCGTCGCAACTCGCGGCTTCGGAGAAGGCGCCCATGCGCTGCTTCGTGTAGAGCGAGACAGCGCCGCCCGGCGAAAGGATGAAGGCGCCGATGTGCAGACGCGACTCGATTCCGACCGGCGCACCGACGACGAGCGTCAACGAACAGTCCTCGGCCGCCTCTACAAGCGGCGCGAGCCGCGCGTCGTCCCGCGTGAAGGCGAGTGCGCACGCGAGTTCCAGCTCGTAGCCCGTCAGAGACATCTCGGGGAAGACGAGCACCTGCGCGCCCTCTTCGCACGCGGCGCGTGCGAGCCGCAGATGTTCGGCGACGTTCGCATCAACGTCGCCCGGCACGGGGACGGTCTGCGCGACCGCGATTGAGCGTGCGCGTGTCACGCCGGCAAGCTAACATGGCGATCCTCTTATGTCACTACATCTCTCGAAGGGCGGCGCCCGCGGCCGGCGCGGGGCGCGGACGAGGCGACACGCCGGACGTGTTCACTCGCGGCCGCGCGCGGGCTTCGGGTTGAAGATGACGTAGCCGGCGGCGTGGTTGAAGTAGACGGCGCGAAAGAGGCTGGTGGGGAGCAGGCCGTCCTCTGTGCGCGCGTCGCGGCGCGCGGGGTCTGGGAGGAGCGCGACGGGAACGTCCCGGAGGCGCGAGTCGCCGACGCGCAGCGCGGGCAGGCGCGCGAGGCGTGCCTCGACGCCGCCGGCTTCGGTGAGCATGAGGGCCGCCGCGTGCGGCGATAAAATTCGGGCCAAGCCGCGGCGCGCGTCGTCGAAGATGACGAGGCCGGTCGCGGCCGCGTCGAGCACGAGCCGAAGGGCGCAGGGCGCGGGCGCGTCGCAGACGGCGCCGACGACGAGCTTGCCCTCTTCGACGGCGAAGGGAACGCGCTCGCCCGCGGGCGGCTCGGCGTCCGTCTCGAACTCGACGGTGCGGCCGTCGTAGTCGAGCGTGTAGTTGAAGCGCTCAAGAAAGTTCTGGCCGAGCACGCCGCTCAGGCGCGGGTCTAAATCGCTCAGCGGTTCGAGCCCGCTCACGAGCGCTTCCACGTCCGCCGCCGCCCGCCCGCCGACCTCGACTCGACCGAGACGCGTGCGCGGCACGTCCCTTTGGCCTGCGACGGTGATGAGTGTGACGCTGTCGGAAGGTCGGAGTTTGAGTCGCGCGGCGAGCGCGGGGCTGACGACGGTCGAACTCGTGCCGGTGTCGAGCAGGAAGTCGAAAGGCCCTTCGCCGTTAAGGTAGACTGGCACGACCGTCAGGCGGCCCGCGAGCAGGCGCAGGCGCACGCCGCCTTCGGCCCGAACAACCAACGCCCCCGTTGCGTAAATCAAACAGAGCAGGCACAGCGCCGCAAAGCCTTTCCGCGTTCCCTTGATGTTCATCCCGCGCCCCCTTTTAAGAAGTTCAGGGCCGCAGTTCTACAGGGGGCGCGCGTTGCCGGTCTTGACGTTCGGCTGATGTTTCGCTGATGGAGTTGTGATGGACGAGAAGGCGCCCGTTTTTCTCTTCGACGACGTGCGGGTCGAGCCCGCGGCCTTCCGCGTCTGGAAGGCCGGCGCGGCGGTCGCCGTCGAGCCGAAGGCGCTCGAAGTGCTCCTCTTCCTCATCCAGAACCGAGGGCGCGTCGTCCAAAAGCGTGAACTTCTGGACACGATATGGCACGACACCTTCGTCGGAGAGAACGCTCTGACGCGCGAGATCGCGCAACTGCGCAAGGCGCTCGGCGAGGACGCGCGCCGCGCGCGCTACATCGAGACGGTGCCGACGCGCGGCTACCGCTTCATCGCCGAAGTCGAAGAGAGCGTCTCCGTCTCGAACGGCGCGGGCGCGACCACGTCGAACGGCGCCTCAACGAATGGCGCTACGACTAACGGGTCGTTCACCGCCGTCCGCACATCTTTCTCCACTTCTTCAACGGACGCGCCGGCAGTCGAAGTCGGGCGTGTGCGGAGTCGGCGCGCGTTTCTATTGCTGTCGGGCGCGGCTCTCGTCCTCCTTCTATGCGTGGGCGGGCTGGTGTGGTGGGGCTTTACGCGCGGGCGCGCGGAGACGACGGTGCAAGTGCGGCGGCTGACGCAGGTGACGACCTCGACGGGCTTGGACATCTACCCGGCCATCTCGCCCGACGGCGGCTACGTCGCGTACAGCTCAAACAGCGGCGGCGACTTCGAGATTTACGTACGGCAGCTCGCGCCGGGCGGGCGCGAGATACGAATCACTGACGACGGCGGGCGCAACTTCCAGCCCGCTTGGTCGCCCGACGGGCAGTTCATCGCCTACTACTCGCAGCGGCGCGGCGGCCTCTGGCTCGTGCCCGCGCTCGGCGGCGTCGCCCGTCGCCTGACGAACTTCGGCTCGAAGCCCGCTTGGTCGCCCGACGGAGAGCAGATAGCTTTTCAGTCGGGCGGCCTGCACGACCTCGTAGGCGTGCAGGGCGGCGCGCTCCCGCCTTCGACCATCTGGGCCGTCAATGCGCGCGGCGGAGAGCCGATGCAGTTGACGAAGACGGGCGTGCCTTCGGGCGGCCACGGCTCGCCGGTCTGGTGGCCGGGCGGGAAGCGAATACTCTTCTTCGCCTTCGACCTGATGATGAACGAGGTCTGGTCGGTCTCGGTCGAGACGGGCGAGGTCAGGCGGCACGGCCCCGGCGTCCAGCCCTTCAGCGACATCATCTTTTCGCCCGACGGACGTTACGCATACTGCGCGGGCGCCTACAGAGGCGCGAGCTTCGGACTCTTCCGCATTCCAATTAACCTCGACGCGGGCGAGACGGCGGGCGACGTTGAAAAAGTCGAAGGCACGGCCGGCACGCCCATACGCTACCTCAGCATCTCTGCCGACGGCCGCCGCATCGCCTACAGCACGCAGTCGCTCGTCAGCGACATCTGGCAGCTTCCTCTTACTTCTGCGGGTAACGCTTCGGGCACGCCCGCGCCGCTCTACGAGGACACGAGCCGGCGCAAGACCAACCCGGCCATCTCGCCCGACGGCAAGTGGATAGCGTTCGGCGTCTGGCGTTTGGGCACGCCGAGCAGCGTGTGGCTGGTTGACTCGGAAGGGAAGAACCCCTCGCCGCTCACGACCGACGAGGGCGGCAGCGGCGTGCCGAACTGGCTGCCCGGCGGCGACCGCATCGCCTACCTCACGCAGCGCGACCGCCGCATGATGTTCTACACGAAGAGCTGGGCGACGGGCGACGAGAAGCCTCTAATGGAACTGCCGCCGCTCGCCAACACCCCGCACCTCTCGCCCGACGGACGGCTCGTCGCCTACAACTCGCGCGAGGGCGGCGTCATCAACGTCTGGGTGCAGGCGGTCGAGGGCGGCACGCCGCGGCGGCTAACGTCGGACGCGGAGATGGCGGGCTTCCCCGCGTGGTCGCCAGACGGGAAGTGGCTTGCTTTGGAAGTAAGGCGCGGCGACGACATGCAAGTCGCCGTCATGCCTTCGGAGGGCGGCGAGCCTGTGCTGCTGACGCACGAGCCGGGCCTCAGTTGGCCGCACAGCTTCTCGCCCGACAGCGAGTTCATAGCCTTCGCGGGCTACCGCGACGGCCTCTGGAACCTCTACCGCGTCTCGCGCAGGACGGGCGAGCAGCAGCAACTCACGCACTTCAACAAGACGAACGGCTACGTCCGCTACCCCGCTTGGTCGCCCACCGGCGACCGCATCGTCTTCGAGCACGCCGAAGCGACCGGCAACGTCTGGCTCGTCGAACTGAAGTAGTCGTACTTAGAGTGGATTCAGGCGGGACGGCTCGCGGGCGTTCTGTGTGTGAGACCTTCAACTTCATCCCAGTAGCGCGGCTGGACGAGGAGTCGGCGTACGAGCGGGCGGAGGCCCGGCAAGTCAAGCGAAAAGCCGTAGCCGCCGACGAGCGCGGAGAAGAGGGCTTGGCGTTTGAGGCGCAGGAGGCGTCGCACGCGCTCGGGCACGAGCTGCCCCTGCACGCCAAGAAGTATCTGGTAGCGCCACTCGCCGAGGTGCCGCCGGTACTGCTGGTAGAGAAGCGCGGTGTGTTTGCTGTAGGCCAGATCGCGTTCGAGGTGCGCGGCGCGGTCGTCGCGCCAACGCTCGTAAGTCTCCGGCAACTCCTTCACGTTCAACCCGTCGCCCACGCGCCTGAAGACTGCGTAAAGCTCCGCGCGCTCGCGCGACGTGAGCGCGCCGTAGAGCATTTGGTGCGCGCGCTCGGAGTAGTCAATGAGCATGTAGAGCACGTCCCTGAACGCCCACTCGGGGATCGTCATCCCGCGCTTCTGCTCGACCGCGCCGTGAATCGAGTTGATTCTTTGGAGAGTCCGTTCGGCGGTCTCTTCGTCGGCGAACACGATCTCCTGCGCGTAACGCACCGTCGAGAAGAGTCGCCCGACGGGGTCGGCCGGAATCCTGCCGGTGAAGAAGAGCCAGTCCACGGCCCTGTTCAGAGCGAACTCGGCGGCCGAGCCCGCGAAGACGAGCAGGACGAGTTCCGGGTCGCCCCAGATTCTACGCACGACCGACCCGCGCGCGACGAAATCGCGCCGCGCGTGTTCGGGCTCAGTTTGTGAAGCCGTCGGACTGCTCATCGGCTACACCGCCCGCTCCATCAGCACGTCCCTCTGCGGGTCAGAGCCCAACTGGAACACGTGCTCGCCGACCTCGCGAAAGTTCCACTTGCGGTAGAACGCCTGCGCACGCCCGTTCCGCTCCCACACGCCGAGCCAGATGGTCTCGTGCCCGGCCCGCCGCGCCTCGTCCACACACGCGCGCATCAAAGCCTCGCCTACGCCGCGCCCGAGCCATTCGCGCGACACGTAGAGACGCACCAACTCGACGGGCTTCGCGCCTTCGACGCCTTCCTCAGGCTCGCCTGCACGAAGCATCGCGTACCCGGCCGCGTTGCCGCCGACTTCCGCGATGAAGAAGGTGGACGCCGGGTCGTTCAACTCGGCCGTCTGCCGCGCGGCGTTGAAGGACTCGGCGACGTAGGCAGCCATGTCTTCCGGGTTGTTGTCGGCGGCGAAGGTCTCGGAGAAGGTGCGCGCACCCAAGTCGGCCAGCTGGCCGGCGTCGTCGGCGTCGGCGCGACGGATAGTCACAGCGGGTTTTTCACTCATGCCATTCATCCCGGCAGAACAGTAAAGCCGCCTGACGCTCGTTTCAAGTGGCGCCCGGCCTCATTCGACGGGCAGCGGCTCTCCGAAGCCGCGCCAAGCGAGGCGGACGCGGGCCGTCGTGCCGAGCGCGCGGTCTGTGTCGAGGACGTAAGACAACTCCTGCGTCGCGTCGCGTTCGCGCATCGTCGTGCCGACGCTGTTCGTCGGGTTGATGAAGACGACCGGGCGCGGGCTGACGGCGAGCAGAAGGTCGCCTATGTCGTAGCGCGTGAGCACGCCGGGCAGCGCGACCTCGGGCAGGTTGCGGTGGATGGGGCGCTCGACGGCGAGGCGGTAGGAGGCGAGCGTGTTCTCGACGAAGACGCGGCCGATGCGCGTGTCGAGCGCGGCCGCGTGGAGGAGTGCGACGCCTTCGGGGCCGTTGCCGTAGGCGGCGATGCGCGCGCGTTCAACGTCTTCGCGCGCGGCGAGCCAGTCCACGGCGCGTATGATGTCGTCCGCGCGCATCCCAACAATAGTCTTGCCGACGAGGCGCGCGCGCAGAGAGAGAAGGTAGTAGTTGCCGAGCAGCGGCGACTTCAACTCCTCCGTCCACGTCGGCGTCGCGCGCGGTTGCAGCACGAAGACGAGCCAGCCGGCCTGCGCCAGCCGCTCGACTTCGCCGCCCGCCGCCGCCACGCTCTCCTTCGGCCGCGAGTCGAGCATGAGAAGCGCGCCCTTCGGCCGCGCGCGTTCGGGCACTGCGAGCAGGCCGGCGAGTTCGAGTCCGTCGTCCGTGCGCATAGTCAGTGTGTCGAGTCGGTAGCCCGTGCGCTGCGTTGTCGCGTTGACGCTGACGGCGGGCGGCGTCGCGCCGGGCTGCGCGCTGACGGCGGCCGTAGTGCGTACGTCGTTGCGCAGGCGCGCTTGCAGACGTTCGAGCTCGGCGCGGGACGTGAGCGCGCGCTTAGGCTGAAGAAGTTCGGCCGCGCGTTTGCGGTTCAAGGAGAAGACGGTCTCGCTGCCGACGGAGTCGGACAGTTGTCCCGTCGGCGTGCAGAGAAGGTCTTCGGGGCGTCGCGGGCGCGCGGGCGTGAAGGTCTGCTTCGTCGTGTCGTTCTTCAGCCAGCGCGTGAAGAAGGAGAGGATGTCGGCCGAGACGGGGCCGAGCGCGCCGTGGCCGCCGGGGCCCGTGATCCATTGAAGGCGGTCGCTTGCGCCGTAGAGGCCGTAGACGCGCTTCGCCTCTTCGAAGGTTTTGCGCGCGCCGGCGAAGGGGAACATGTCTTCGGTCGTGGAGACGATGGCGTAGGGCTTGGGCGCGGCGGCCTCGACCCAGTCGGCGAAGTCCAAGCCTTCGGCGATGAAGTTCGGAATAGTCTGCTCTGCCTCCTGCGGGCCGGTCGGGGCGGCGAGCAGTTCGTCCATGGAGGTGATGTAGCAGGCGGTGGCGGCGGCTTTAATTCTGTCGTCGAGCGCGGCGAGGTAGGCCGTGACGGTGCCGCCGCCCGAGCAGCCGAAGGCGCCGACGCGCTCGGCGTCAACGTCGCCGCGGGCGGCGAGGTAGTCTATGGCCCGCATCGCGTCCCAGACGAAGTAGCGCGAGACGTGTTCGCCGAGCAGGAGCGTCTGCACGTCTGCGTGGCTGTGCTCGCCTGTGACGCCGCCGACCTTCGACGCGCCGAGTTCGGGGTCGTAGTTCTGAAAGCGCTCGCCCTCCGAGATGGGGTCGTAGGCGAGGGCGATCACACCAGCGCGCGCGAGGTTCGCGCCCCACGAGTACTGCCCGAGCTTGCCGCGCGGGTCGTGGCCGGGCGTGAGTATGACGGCGGGGAACGGGCCGCGACTCGCCGCGGGCACGTAGACGTTCGCTGTGACGAGGAAGCCGGGCAGGCTCTCGTAGGCGATCTTCTCGACGCGGAAGCCTTCTTCGTTCAACGTGCCGAAGCGGCGGACTGCGGGCGCGCGGCGCGCTGTGGGCAGTCCGCCGATGAGGCGGAGCACTTTCTGCCGCACCTCCGCGCGCCTGCGCTCTGCGTCGGCGCGCGTCTGTATGCGGGCGATTGCATCGGCGCGCTCTTTAAGATGAACTTGCGCGACGGAGTCGAGGTACGCGATTAAGGGCGGGCGCGGCTGCGTCTGCTGCTGACTGAAGACAGTCAGCGGATGAAGGATGAGGACGAAGACGAACGCGGCTGTGACGATGTTCCGCCCGACGACGAGACGGCGCGCGCGCACGACTCCGCTCGAAAAGTTTGTCACGCTCCCTTTTCTCCCACGGCGTTTCGGAGTTCGAGTGTAGCCGAAAGAGATTAAAACACAGAGGCACGGGGCGCAGCCCTGAGAATTTGAAATTTCAGATTTGAAATTTGAAATCTTAAATCTGAAATTTCAAATTGGCTGCGTCCCCGTGCCTCTCGTGTCGGAAGCGCGAAGCCGTGCCGGCGGCTCAGGGCTTATGCGCGGAGGCGTAGTCTTCGAGGAGCTTCTGCGCGCGCGCGCCGGGGCTGATGAGCGAGACCTTGCGCGTCCAGTCGTAGCCGCTGAAGACGCCGACGATCTCGCCGCGGTCGTTGTAGACGGGGCTGCCCGAGAAGCCGTCGCGCCCCTCGATGGTCGCCGCCCAGTACTGCCGGCCGTGGTAGTTGTACGTGCCGGAGAAGACGCCGCGCTTCACGGACTTGAAGCCGTTAGGCCGCGCGATGACGAGCAGCTTCTCGTCCTGCACGGGGCCGGTCTCCGCCTGAAAGGCGGGCGCCGCCGTGCGCTTCGGCCCGCCGCCG
Source organism: Pyrinomonadaceae bacterium (assembly GCA_035248785.1). GTDB lineage: Bacteria > Acidobacteriota > Blastocatellia > Pyrinomonadales > Pyrinomonadaceae > QHXN01. The sequence goes on from DATFHD010000055.1 coordinate 47,676, forward strand.
CAGACACGCAGCAGCGCGAGGTCTGCGCCGGGGTCAACCGTGAGCAGCGTCGCCTCGCAGTCGTTGACGTAGGCCGAGACCGAGAGCGGCTCGTCGGCCGAGAAGCCGAGCTGCCTGCGCTTGTCGGGGCTCAGGTCGCCCGAGACGACGTGGTAGGCCGTCATCACCAGCCCGTCGCCGACGACGAACCCGGTCGCGTAGGCGTTCGGCGGCTCGCCGTCGAGGAGGTCGAACAGGCGCGGCAGCGAGCCGCGCTTCTTCTTCTTCACCTTGAGGTCGAGCGAGACGGCGTAGCCCTCGCGCTTCAGGACGGCGGCCAGCGGGTCTTCGGCCGCGCGCGCGGGGGCGAACAGCGGCGCCGCAAGCAATGCGGCGAGGGCGAAGGCAGAGATTACCCTCTTCATAGTCTATCCTTCTGAGAATTGGCGTTCGTCTAGTGGCGAGGACTGCACATGCCGCGGGGCGGCGGCAGCCTTTTATACTGAAGCGGCGTGTCACGAGGCGGGAGGCGTGTTCCGAAGCGCCTCCCCGACACGGGCGCGAATTCTACCACGTCCATTAAATTAGTAAAGATGTTTGTTGGTGGTAAAATCTTTACAAATGATTCACGCGGGCATCCTCGGCGCGGGCAACATCAGCGAGACGCACGCGCGCGCCGCGAGCGAGATTGACGGCGTCCGAATCGTCGCCGTCCACGGCCACAACCGCGAGAAGGCCGAGCGGCTGGCGGGCCTGTACGGCGGCGCGGCTTACGCAGTCCTCGACGCGTTTCTCGCGCACAAGCCTCTGGACTTGGTGCTCGTCGGCAGCCCTTCGGGACTGCATGCAGAGCAGGGCATCGCGGCGGCGCGGCGCGGCCTGCACGTCCTCGTCGAGAAGCCTGTTGACATCTCGACCGAGCGCGCCGACGCGCTGGTGGAAGCGTGCGAGCGCGCGGGCGTGAAACTCGGCGTCTTCTTCCAAGACCGGGCCGCGCCGGACGTGCGCAGGCTGAAGGAGTTCGTCGCCGCGGGCGGTCTCGGCCGTCCGCTTTTGGTCTCGGGGCGGCTGCGCTGGTACAGGCCGCCGGAGTATTACCGCGGCTCGCGCTGGCGCGGGACTTGGGCGCTCGACGGCGGCGGCGCGCTGATGAATCAGGGCGTGCACACGCTCGACCTGCTGCTGTGGCTTCTGGGCGACGTGCGTCGGGTCTACGCGAAGGCGGTCACGGCGCTCCACGAGATTGAGGTTGAAGACACCGTCGTGGCGACGTTGGAGTTCGAGGGCGGCGCGGTCGGGACGCTCGAAGCGGCAACGTCCGCCTTCCCCGGCTACCCGCGGCGGGTGGAACTGACGGGGACGGAAGGCACAGTCATCCTCGAACAGAACCGAATCGTCGCCGCAGACCTGCGCACGCCGCGCGAGGGGCTCGTGAGTCCGCCCGCCGAGTCGGGCGGGAACCCTTCCGCATCTTCGCCGGTCGTCTCGAACGTGAGCGGCCACAGGGAGATTCTGGCCGACTTCCTGCGGGCGATAGAGACGGGCGCGCGGCCCATCTGTGACGGCCGTGAGGGGCGCCGCAGCGTCGCGCTGGCGCAGGCCGTCTACGAATCCTCGCGCACGGGCCGCGCCGTGACGCCCGCCTGAGGTTCAACTGAATACTGAGGACGCGGACGAACTTTAGCGCGGGCCTCTGTCCAGCTTCTCGCTCTCTCTTCTCAATCTTTCGCTTATCGTGATGATGGACTGTAGGTCGCGGCGCGCGCGGGCGGAGGCTTGCGCGTCAATGACGTTGACCTCGCGGAAGATGGGGTTGCGCACGAAACGCTCGACGAGTTGGCCGAGCGCGAGCAGCGACGCCTTCAACTGCTCTTCGCGCTCGATGTCGTTCGGCTTGGAGCGCGCGGCCTCCTCTTGCGGTTCGGGCAGGGCCAGATTCTCAAGGAGCCTTTCGGCTCGCTTCTTCATCTCGGCCGTTGATTTCGCGACTTCCTTGAGGTCGAGCGCTTCCGTCTGTGAGGCGGCCTTCGACAGGTCTTTGTTGACGACCTGTAGGCGCACGTAGTCCTCTTTGATCTGCGCCAGCGCCAGACGCTCCTGCTCTGCTGGTTTGGCGGGCCGGCGCAGGTCGTCCTCCATCGCGCGGCCGTAGATGATCTGCTGTCGCTCGCGCAGCAGTTGGTCAATGCTGTTCGTGCGCGTGGTCTGCCGGCCCTCGACAGTGGACGCGCACGCCAGCGCGACCAGCGCGAGCGCCGCGAACGTGCGTGCGACGAGCCAGACGTTGGGACGCATAAAGACGCCTCCCTTCCACTCCACACCAGACGCGCGAGGGGGCAGGCGGGTAGTACATCACAGTTCCGGCCGCGAGACAATGCTCAGCGAAGTTGATACGGGACGGCGGGTGCGGGCACGGGTTCGGGGAGTTTGGGCGCCTCGATGGCGGCGGCGCCTTTGAGGCCCGAGCCGGTCACGTTGTAGACGCCGAGGAGCGGGCCGGTGTAGCCGTTGACGTTGATGTCGCGGAGCTTCGCGTTGCGTATGTTGGCGAGGCTGATGCCCTTCGACGCGGTGCCGGTGACGTTGATAAGCGAGAAGCCTTCGAGCGGCTTGTCCGGGTGGACGGACGTTCCGTCAACGAGGACGGGCACGTCCTTCACGCGGACGTTCGAGAAGTGGAAGTTCTTCAGCGTCGGGATGCCTTCGAGGCCGGGCACGGGCGACTGGTCTTGAAGGCCGCTCCCCAAAAAGTTGAAGCGCAGGAAGCCGCCGACCATGCCCGACACGTCGAGGTCTGTCGCCGTGATGTCTTCGATGAAGGCGCCGCGGCCGGGCCGGCTCTTGATGTAGATGGCGTGCGTCTGCGCGTGCGTGAACTTGCAGTGCTCGATGCGCACGTTGCGGATGCCGCCCGAGGTCTCGCTGCCGATGCCGATGCAGGCGAAGATCGAGTCGGCGAACGTGCAGCCCGTGATGAGTATGTCTTCCGAAGTCCGCAGAAGCGTGTAGCCCTCCATGCCGCGGCCTGACTTGATCGAGATGCAGTCGTCGCCGGTCGAGATGTCGCAGCCTTCGATATGGACGTGCTTGCATGAATCAATATCAATGCCGTCGCCGTTGCCGCCCGTGCTGCGGATGGTCAGGTTCTTGATGAAGATGTTGTCTGTGTACGTCGGGTGGACTGACCACATGCGCGCGTACTCGGTCGAGAAGTCTTCGAGGCGCACGTCGTTACAGTTTATCGGCTCGATGAGCGCGGGGTGTCGGAGCGGATTCTGCGGGGTCGGGCGCCCGCCGAGGGCGGCGTTGCCGACGATGCGGCCGGGGCCGACGACGCCTATGTGCTCGGCGTCAATCGCGTAGATGAGGCCGACGTGTCCCTGTATCCACTTGCCCTCCCAGCGCACCTGCGTCACGGGGTAGTCGGCGAAGTCGGGCGTGCCGAGCAGTGTCGCGCCCTTTTCCAGCCGCAGCGTCGTGTTTGAACGGAGCGCGACGGCGCCCGTCAGGTATTCGCCCGCCGGGACGAGCACTTCGCAGCCGCCGAGCACGGAGCAGCGGTCAAGCGCCTGTTGTATGGCGGCGGTCTCTTTGGTCTTACCGTCTCCGACCGCACCGAAGTCGCGCACGTTGAGCGTGAGCCTTCGCGCCGCCTGCCCGGAAACTGCTGCGGGGAAGAGAAAGAGCAGAAAAAGCAGGGAAATTGGCGCAAGGGAATGCCGTCCGGGGGTTTTCATCTGTTGCCTTTCGCTTCGGATTCTCGGGGAAGGAAAATTTTTAGTTGTCTTGAAGAAAATTCTTCTTGACAGAATGGTCAGACCAAACTAATATGTTGCACATCCTAACAAATTCGGATTTTATCAGTCAACAATAAAGTCCGGATGCTTCCCGACGGATACTTAACTTTCAGGCTTTTTACTTAAGAATCCACGCCAAAGCTGGGTTCTTAACCTTCCAGACCAAGCAGGGCGGCGTCTTCTGTCGGGGCTGTGGCTTGCTTCCACGGCCTGAACCTACCCGCAATCTCGACCCTTTTGTTGCAATTAGCAACAAACACGCTCCGTGCGAAAGATTAACCAGAAAAACTTCCGCATCGCACGCCGCGGCATCTCGCGCGAGATAAACAGGCGCATCGCGCTCGACCTCGTGCGGACGCACCAGCCCATCTCTCGCGCAGACCTCGCGCGGATGATGAACATGCACCGCGCCTCCATCACGCTGCTCGTAAACGAGCTTCTGGCCGAGGGCGTCATCGTCGAGGGCGGGACGGGCGAGAGCCACAGGGGGCGGAAGCCGACTTTCCTCTATATCAACGCGCGCGAGCAGTGCGTCGTGGGCGTGGACATACGCTACACGCGCACCTACATCACCGTCACTGACTTGCTCGGCAAGCAGTTGATGGACATCCAGAGCTTCCCGACCGAGCGCGACCCCGAGCGGCTGGTGGCCGAACTCGGCGCGCGCATCAAGTCCATCCTCTCCGACCACAGGGAGATTGACTCGTGCGCGGGCGTCGGCGTCGTCGTCCCCGGCATGGTTGACCGCGTGACGGGGACGCTCCTGAACGCGCCCACGCTCGGCTGGCGCGACGTGAATCTGCGCGACCCGCTCTACGCCGCGACGGGCTTCCTCGTCCACGTCGAGAACTCGGGGCGCGCGTGCGCGCTGGCGCAGGTCTGGGCCGCGCGCGGCGAGGCGACCACGTTCGGCGACGTGGTCTTCGTCAGCGTCTCGGACGGCGTAGGCGTCGGCGTGGTCGTCAACGGGGAGCTGCTGCACGGCCGCCACAACATCGCGGGCGAGTTCGGGCACGTGCCGCTCAACATAGACGGCCCGCGCTGCTCCTGCGGCTCGCGCGGGTGCTGGGAGGCTTACATCTCGAACATCGCGACGCTGTCGCGCTACTACGGCCGCAACCTTGTCGAGGCGCCGCTCGCGAGCACCGAGGCGGCGACCTTCGACATCAACGACCTCATCGCGCGCGCGCGCGTCGGCGACCAGAAGGCGCTCGACGCGCTGCAAGCCACGGGGCAGTACCTCGGCCTCGGCCTCGCCTCCATCATCAACTCCATAGACCCGGCGCGTGTCTACATCAGCGGCGAGATCACGAGCGCTTGGGAGTTGATTGAAAGCCAAGTGCGAGAGGCGCTCGCCTCGCGCGTGCTGGTGGCCGCGGCCAAGGGGACTGAGCTGCAACTCGTCCCGGCCGGCGAGTACCCGCGTCTTCAAGGCGCCGTCGCGCTCGTGACGGCGCCGGCCTTCGCCGCCCCGAAGGTGGCGTGAGGCGGCGAACAATCGGAACAGGATCGCAGCCCCTGTTGGGGACTAGTTGAAATAACCGGAGCGCCGACGGCTCTCCTTCAAACTTCGGAGGTGGATATGAGTTTCCCGAAAAGGGGTCGGAACATGCGATTTCTTTTGAGCGTCGTCGCCCTGTTGGTGGCGCTCGCGCCCGCGGCCTTCGCGCAGGACTACCGAGGCAAGGTGCAGGGCGAGGTCGCCGACGTGAACGGCGCGGCCATCCCCGGCGCGACCGTGGTGCTGCACAACGACGCGACCGGCGTGGACGTGACGCGCCAGACGAACGACAGCGGCCGCTACATCTTCGACTTCGTTGACCCCGGCACCTACACGGTCACCGTCGAGCAGACGGGCTTCAAGAAGTCCGAGCAGAAGAACGTCGTCGTCACGCAGCGCGCCGACGTGACGGCCGACATCAAGCTCGAAGCCGGCGGCGTGAGCGAGGTCGTCACGGTCGAGGCGCCGCCCGTGCAGGTCGAGTTCAACTCGTCGAACAACGCTCTGACTATCGAAAGTAAGGTCATTGACCAGCTTCCCATACGCGGGCGCAACCCCTACAACGTCTCGACGCTCGACCCGACCGTCTCGCCGGGCACGGGCTCCACCTCGAACGAGAACCGCCCGTACCACCACGCCTACGCCAACGACATAGACGCGGGCGGCGGCACGCAGCGCGCCAACGACGTGCTCTTGGACGGCGTGCCTTTGACTTCGAGCTACAAGACCTCTTACACGCCCTCGATGGACGCCGTGCAGGAGGTGACGTTCCAGAAGAACGCCGTTGACTCCGAGTTCGGCTACAGCTCTGGCGGCGTCATCGTCTTGAACATGAAGGCCGGCACGAACGACTGGCACGGGACGGCCATCGCCAACGGCCGCAGCCCGCGCTTCAACGCCTTCAACGACCCGACGACCGTCCGCAAGGCGGGCGCCGACGAGCGCAACTTCCGCGGCACGAACCTGAAGATTTACGGCGGCACCATCGGCGGCCCCGTCATGAAGAACAAGCTCTTCACGTTCACGTCCTACGAGCACTGGAAGGACGTGTCGCCGCTCTCGTTCACGCTGACGCTGCCGACCGCGCTCGAACGGCAGGGCAACTTCAGCCAGTCGGTGCTGACGAACGGCACCATCCGCAACATCTTCGACCCGCTCACCTCCACGGGCTCCTCCGGCACGCGCACGCAGTTCGCCGGCAACATCATCCCGACCAACCGCATTGACCCCGTGGCGCTGAAGCTTCTGGCCGAGCTTCCGCTGCCGAACCTGCCGGGCTCGCAGGACAACTATCAGGGCTTCCGCGTCAACAACACGACCTACTGGAACTTCTCCGAGCGCGTTGACTGGAACTACTCCGAGAAGTGGAAGACCTTCTTCCGCTACGGACAGTTCAAAGCGCACCTGCTCGAATCGAACCCCGACCCGGGCAAGCTCCTGCCCGTCAACGGCAGCAACCGCTACGGCCTGAGCGTCGCGGCCGACTCGGTCTACACCATCTCGCCGAAGATGGTCTTGAACGTGCGCGCCAACTACCACCAGCTGACAGACGAGTACGCCGCCGAGACGGCGGAGATCGGCCGTGAGGGCATCCAGAATCTCTTCGGCACGGACTTCGGCTCGCTCTACACGATTGACCAGTACTTCTACCCGGCTATTGACGTGGGCTCGACGCGCATCGGCCGCCCCGGCCGCGAGTTCTGGCAGCACCCGCAGGGCTTCGGCGGCTCGGCCCGCGTCAACTTCTACGAGGGCGACCACTCGCTCAAGATGGGCGGCGAGCTGCGCGTGGACAAGGGCAAGGGCGCACGCTTCGAGCCCCTGAACTTCAACTTCCGCCAGCAACTCACGGCGAACGCCAACTCGAACCCGAACCTGAACACGTCGGGCAGCCCTTGGGCGACGTTCCTACTCGGCTACATTGACAACAACTCGAACGCCTCGCGCGTGCCGCTTCAGGAGGTCGTCTCGAAGGGCTACTCGGCCTACTTTCAGGACGACTGGAAGTTCAACCAGCGGCTCACGCTCAACCTCGGCCTGCGCTGGGAGTACGAGCCCGGCCCCGTGGACGCGCAGAACCGCATCTCGCAGCGGCTCGACCTGACGCAGCCCATCCCCGAGATGCAGACCACGCCGCCCGCCATCCCGGCGACGGTGACGAACCTGCTCGCGACCAAGGGCGAGAAGCAGCTCTTCAACGGCGCTTGGATTTTCGCCAACGAGGGCAACCGCAACGCTTGGCACCGCGACAAGCTGTCGTTGCTGCCGCGCTTCGGCGGCGCCTTCCGCCTCGACGACAAGTCGGTCATACGCTTCGGCTACGCGCGCTATCAGGAGCCTTCGAGCCGCATCCGCGACCCGCTCGGCGACTTCGTCAACCAGTACGCGGGCTACTCGACGGTGACGACCGCGGCGCCGACCATCAACAACGGCGTCCCGCAGGTGCGCATCTCGAACCCGTTCCCGGCGAACCTGACGCCGATTCAGCAGCCCGTCGGTCAGGCTCTGGGTCGCTACACGAACCTCGGCAACAGCATCGGCACCGCCGCCAACGCCACCAACGGCCTCGACCAGTACGACCAGAAGCCGCAGGTCAACGACCGCTTCAACTTCTCTTACCAGCGCGGCGTCTGGGGCCACTTCGTCCTCGACTTCGACTACTTCTACAACCGCGGCAACAACCTGCCGTACGCCGTTGACCTGAACATGGTTGACCCCGCGTTCTCGTACGAGATACCGCGCTCGACCTTCAACCAGACGGTCGCCAACCCGTTCTTCAACTACCTGACGCCCGACAAGTTCCCCGGCAGCCTTCGCAATCAGGCGACGATAAGCGTTGGCAACCTGCTCCGTCCGTACCCGCAGTACGGCGTCATCAACCAGACGAGCAACTCGGGGCGCAAGGAGCACCTGCACTCGATGACGATTCAGGCGCAGCGCCCGTTCTCGAAGGGCCTGAGCGTGCTCATCGCCTACGCATACCAGCGCGAGCAGACGCAGGAGTTCTTCGACGACTTCGCCACCTACGCGCGCCAGTTCGAGTGGCGCGACACAGACACGCCGCGCCACCGCCTGACCAACGCCGTCTCGTGGGACATCCCCGTCGGCCGCGGCCGCTGGCTGCTGAAGGACGCGCCGAAGGCCGTGGACTTCGTCCTCGGCGGCTGGCAGTACACGACGACGACGCGCATCTACTCGGGCCGCCCGCTCTTCTTCAACCAGAACCTGATCGTGGACGGCAACCCCAAGATCAGCAACCCGCAGAAGGGGCCTTCGGGGCTGTGGTTCGACATCACGAAGTTCCATCAGCTTCCGACCTCGACGCTGGCGACCGACCCCGTCAACCTCCACCGCCGCGACAACCCTTGGACGTTCCCCGGGCTCGTCGGGCCGACGACGTGGCAGACCGACATGACGATGAGCAAGGGCTTCCAGTTGACCGAGCGCTTCCGGCTTGAGGCGCGCGTGGAGTCGTACAACGCCTTCAACCGCATCAACTGGGACAACCCGACCGTTGACTTCACCAACGCGAGCTTCGGCAAGGTCACGCGCAAGCTCGTCGCCTACAACGGGCGCGAGATGCAGTACGGGCTGCGGCTGGTCTTCTAAGATAGGCCGCCCCGCTACGTCCCCCATCTCGGCCAGCGAGGGGTTTGAGGCCCTCCCCCAGCCTCCCCCTCGCACGACTCGAAGCAGACGGGGTGATTCAGAATTTGAAATTTCAAATTCGAAATTCTGAATCACCCCGTCTCTGTTTACTTGAGCCGCGCGCACGCGGCCGGCCCGCGAGGCAGTAGATGACCCGTCTTGAAAAACCTCGTCGTGCGCGCCGGGGTGCGGCGCTCGCGTTCTCGTTCTTCACCCTCTTACTCGCCGGCCTTCACCCGCAGGCGGCCCGCGCGCAGGCCACCGCCGCGTCCGGCTTCGACAACCCCGTCATCCCCGGCATGGCCTCCGACCCGAGCGTCGTGCGCGTCGGCGGCGACTACTACCTCGTCACCTCGACCTTCGAGTACTTCCCCGGCGTCCCCGTCTACCACAGCCGCGACCTCGTACACTGGCGCATGCTCGGCCACGTGCTGACGCGCCCCACGCAGTTGCCGCTCATACGTCTCACGCGCAACGGCGGCGTCTGGGCCGCGACCATACGCGAGCACGAAGGCACCTTCTACATGGTGACGACGCTCAAGACCGAAGGGCACGGCAACTTCTACGTCACCGCGAAAGACCCTTCGGGGCCGTGGTCTGAGCCGGTCGAGCTCGAACAGGGCGGCATAGACCCTTCGCTCTTCTTCGACGACGACGGCAAGGTCTACCTGACGACGGGCGGCGGCGAGTGCTCGATGCGCATCTGCCAGTCCGAGATTGACATCAAGACCGGCAAGCGCCTCTCAGACATCAAGCCGCTCTGGAACGGCACCGGCGGCAGCAGCCCTGAAGGCCCGCACCTTTATAAGAAGGACGGCTTCTACTACCTCCTCATCGCGGAGGGCGGCACAGAGTACGGCCACATGGTCACGGTCGCGCGCTCGCGCAGCCCTTGGGGGCCGTTCGAATCGTCACCACGCAACCCAATCCTCACGCACCGCAACTTCAAGCAGAGCCCCATTCAGGCGACGGGCCACGCAGACCTCGTCCAAGCGCAGGACGGCGGCTGGTGGGCCGTCTTCCACGGCATACGCCCCGCGACGCGCATGGCGCACCACATCGGCCGCGAGACCTACGTCGCGCCGGTCACGTGGTCTGAAGACGGCTGGCCCGTCGTCAACGGCACGGGCACCGTCACGCCGCACATGGACGTGAAGACGCTGCCCGCACACCCTTGGACGCCCGAGCCCGCGCGCGACAACTTCGACGCGAAGCAGCTCGCCGTCCGTTGGAGCTTCGTACGCAACCTCGACCCCGCGCGCTTCTCTCTGACAGAACGTCCGGGCTGGCTGCGACTCAAAGGCTCGACCGTCACGCTCGACGACACGGACTTTCCGCCCGTCGCCGTCCTCCGCCGCCAGCAGCACCTCGAAGCCGAGGCCGTCACGCGCCTTGAGTTCAACCCCACGCGCGAGGGCGAAGAGGCAGGGCTGGTGCTCAGGCAGAACGAACGTCATCATTACGAGATCGGAATCCGCCGCGCCGCGTCGGGCGGACGCGAAGTCTACCTGCGCTACCGCGTCGGCGGCATCGTCTCAGACGCCGCCGCGCAGACAATCGGCGACGGCCCCGTCCAACTTCGCGTCCGCGCGCTGCCGGAAATCTACCGCTTCTCCTACGCGGTAGGAGACAGTGCCTTCCGCGACCTCGGCGGCGTCGAGACGCGCTACCTCGCCTCCGAAGTCGCCAACGGCTTCAACGGCGTCTTCCTCGGCCCCTTCGCCACCGGCCGCGGCCGCGACGCAAGCACACCGGCAGACTTCGACTGGTTCGACTACAAAGAGTCGCCGCAGCCGCCGCTCGACGCCGCCACGCTCGCCGAGCAGAAGACTCTGCCGCCCGGCTACACGGTCTTCTCCGTCGAGACGGCCGAGCGCGGACTGCTCAACCGCTACCCCTACGTCACGCGCCTCTCCACAGAGATTCCCAAAGGCGTCACCGCCGAGCCGGGCATCACCTACGCGCGCTACGGCACGCGCGAGATGAAGCTCGACCTCTTCCGGCCCGAAGGGAAGGGCACACGCCCGGCCGTCATCGTCGTCCACGGCGGCGCGTGGATAACCGGCAATCACGCGATGGAGAATCCCTTCGCCGCCGAGCTCGCGCGGCGCGGCTACGTAGCGGCGACGGTCGAATATCGCCTCTCGAACGAGGCCAAGTACCCCGCGCAGATACACGACCTGAAGGCGGCCGTCCGCTTCCTTCGCGCCAACGCGGCTCGCTACGGCATTGACCCGAAGCGCATCGCGGCGGTCGGCGCCTCTTCGGGCGGACACCTCGTCGCGCTGCTCGGCGCGACCAACGGCATGAAGGGCTTCGAGGGCGACGGCGGCAACGCCTCAACCTCAAGCGACGTGCAGGCGGTCGTGGACATAGACGGCACCGCGACCTTCGTAGACCCCGGCAACATCGAGAAGGAGAAGAAAGGCCCGCTCGACACCAACACGCGCCTCATCGGCGCGACCTTCGACGAGCGCCCCGAAGTGTGGCGCGAGGCTTCGCCCATCACGCACGTACACAAAGGCAGCGCCCCCGTGCTCTTCGTCAACAGCAGTTCCTATCGGCCTTATCAACAGCGCGAGGAGATGCAGGAGAAGCTTCGCGCGCTCGGCATCACGTCGGAGATGGTCGTCATCCCCGACACGCCGCACCCCTTCTGGCTCTTCCACCCTTGGTTCGACCAGACCATCGCGCACGTCGAAGAGTTCCTTAAGAGGACGTTGTGAACCGGGCCGCGTTATACTGAGAGGCATACGGATTCGATGACTCGTCATACGCACTTGAATCGCGGCGACGCGCACACGCGTAGGTCTGTCACTCCGGCGTGCGAGGCCGCGCGCCTCCTTTCACTTTCGTCAGGAACATGAGAATGCTGACCGACTACGTCAGGTAGGCGGGCAACGGGTAGACAGGGCAATCGAAGGAGAAGGTAATGTCAGCAACACAGCAGGGCGAACAGGACGAACAGGCATCGGCGCTGGGCGCAGTCGCGCAGCACGTGAACTGGGAGACGGTGCCGGTCGAGCGCCCGTCAGAAGGCATCGAGCGGCAGATGGTCGTCGGGCAGCAGTTAATGCTCTGCCGCTTCCGCTTCTCCCCGAACTTAGTCACCCCCGAGCACTCGCACCCGCACGAGCAGATGTCAATCGTGGTGTCAGGGAAGGTGCGATTCTTTATCGAAGGCGAGGAGAGGATCGCCGTCCCCGGAGACGTGTTGCAGTTCCCGGCGGAGTGCTGGCACGGGGCGACGATGATGGAGGAGGAGGTCGTGCTCATAGACATCTTCACGCCCATCCGCGAAGACTTCCTCAACCGCTGAAAGATGAACATGAAAATCAAGGGGTGTATGAAGCGAAGCGTTTTCGTTCTTCTCTGGCTCGTCATCATTTCGCCGCTCGCGGCGGCGCAGACGCCGTCGGGCGCCGGCTCCGTCTCCAAGGTCTGGGTCGCGGACAACGGCGACGGCACTTACAAGAACCCCGTCCTGCACGCGGACTACTCCGACCCGGACGCCGTGCGCGTGGGCGACGACTACTACCTGACCTCTTCGAGCTTCAACTTCGCGCCGGGGCTCCCAATCCTGCACTCGAAAGACCTTGTGAACTGGACAATCGTCGGGCACGTCTTTCGTCAACAGCCTCCGGCGGAAGTGTTCGCCAAGCCGCAGCACGGCAACGGCGTGTGGGCGCCCTCGATTCGCTACCACGGAGGCGAGTTCTACATCTTCTACCCAGACCCCGACCGGGGCATCTACGTCGTCAAGGCGAAGGACGCGGCCGGGCCTTGGTCGGAGCCGCTGCTGATGAAGGAGGCGCGAGGGTGGATTGACCCTTGCCCTCTGTGGGACGACGACGGCAACGCTTATCTCGTGACGGGCGTCGCCGCGAGCCGCGCAGGGATAAAGAGCATACTGTTGGTTAGCCCGATGAGTCCGGACGGGACGCGCCTGACGGGCGACCCCGTCATCGTCTTCGAGGGGCACGCGAAGCACCCGACCGTGGAGGGGCCGAAGTTCTACAAGCGCGGCGGCTACTACTACATCCTCGCGCCCGCGGGCGGCGTCGAGACGGGCTGGCAGTTGGCCTTGCGCTCGCGCAACGTCTTCGGGCCGTACGAAGAGAAGGTCGTGCTGGCGCAGGGCAAGACCAAAGTTAATGGCCCGCATCAGGGCGCGCTCGTTGACACTCAGACGGGCGAGTCTTGGTTCCTGCACTTTCAGGACAAGGGGCCGTACGGGCGCATCGTGCATCTCGAACCCGTCCGCTGGGTGAACGACTGGCCCGTGATGGGCGCAGACCCGGACGGCGACGGCACGGGCGAGCCGGTGTTGACATATAAAAAGCCGAACGTCGGGAAGACTTGGCCGGTCGCGACGCCGCAGGAGTCGGACGAGTTCGACGGGACGACGCTCGGCCTTCAGTGGCAGTGGTTCGCAAACCCGCAGACGAACTGGTTCTTCCTCGGCGGCTCTTACGGCTTCCTGCGTTTGATGAACGTGCCGCTGCCCGAAGGCTTCCGAAACTTCTGGGACGTGCCGAACGTCCTCGCGCAGAAGTTCCCCGCGCCGGCCTTCACCGCGACGACCAAAGTCACCTTCACCGCGCGCACGGACGACGAGCGCGCCGGCCTCATCGTCGCGGGGCAGGACTACTCGTACATCTCACTGAAGAAGAAGGGCGACGGGCTTTTCGTCTCGCAGACGGTCTGCAAGGACGCGGAGAAGGGGACGCCCGAGACCGAAAGCGCCGCCGCGCCCGTGAAGGGCGACACCTTCTATCTGCGCGTGAAGGTCTCCGAAGGCGCGGTCTGCAACTTCAGCTACAGCGCCGACGGCAAGACCTTCACGCCGGTCGGCCAGCCGTTCACGGCGAAGCAGGGCAAGTGGGTCGGCTCGACCGTCGGGCTCTTCGCAGTCCGCCGCGGGATGGTGCGTGAGGTCGGTTACGCCGACTTCGACTGGTTCAGAATCGAATAGACACTTTTAAGAGGAAAGAACGAATGAGACTCAGCGCATTGGCCTGCGTCGTTGTTGTTGCTCTGACGTGCGCGCCCGCCGCGTACGCACGCAAAGGCGCGGCGCGTAAAGCCGCGGCCAACTCGGTCGCTTCAACTACATGGAAGCTCGACAACCTGAAGAAGATCGGCGGGAACAGTGTGACCGTCATCGGCAGCCCGCAGGTCGTCAAGGCGCCGAAGGGAAAGGCCGTGCAGTTCGACGGCGCGCACGACGGGCTGCTGTTAAGCGTCAACCCCGTGGCGGGCGCGAAGGCGTTCACCATCGAGGCCGTCATACGCCCCGACGCGGGCGGCCTCGAAGAGCAGCGCTGGATGCACATACAGGAGTCGTCGGCCGACGACCGCATCATGCTTGAGACACGCCTGCACGGAGGTGAGTGGTTCCTCGACACCTTCATCAAGAACGGCCCGAAGACCGAGGACGGCCGCACGCTCTTCGACGAGCCGTTCAAGCACGCGGCCGGCCAGTGGTATCACGTCGCGCTCGTCTACGACGGCGCGACAATGAAGAACTACGTGGACGGCAAAGAGGAACTGTCGGGCCCGCTCGCCGTCGGCCCGCTCGAAGCCGGACAGATGTCCATCGGCGTGCGCCAGAACCGCGTCTTCTGGTTCAAGGGCGCCATCAGCCGCCTGCGCTTCACTACGCGCGCGCTCGCGCCGTCGGAGTTCATGCCGAAGGACTGAAGGGCAACGGCAGACTTAAATAAGGGGGAAGAGATGTCGAAGAAGGTTCGTTGGGGAGTACTCGGCGCGGCGAACATCGCCGTCAAGAAAGTTATCCCGGCCATGCAAAGGGGCGAGTGGTCGGAGGTGTGGGCCGTCGCTTCCAGAGACGTTGAGAAGGCGCGGCGCGCGGCGGAGCAGTCGGGCATCCCGAAGTTCTACGGCTCGTACGAAGAGCTTCTGGCCGACCCGGAAGTCGAGGCCGTCTACAACCCTCTGCCGAATCACCTGCACGTGCCTTGGTCAATCAAGGCGATGGAGGCGGGCAAGCACGTCCTCTGCGAAAAGCCAATCGGCCTCAACACGGCCGAGGCCGTCGAACTCCTCAAGGCGCGCGACCGGACGGGCGTGCGCGCGGGCGAGGCTTTCATGGTGCGCACGCACCCGCAGTGGCTCGGCGTGCTGGACTTGATTAAGTCGGGGCGTATCGGCGAGGTGCGCTCAGTCCTCGGTTACTTCAGCTACAGCAACGCCGACCCGCAGAACATACGCAACGTCCCGGAGTACGGCGGCGGCGCGCTGATGGACATCGGCTGCTATCTCGTCTTCTTCTCGCGGCTCGCCTTCGGCGCGGAGCCGACGCGCGCCGTCGGCCTCGTCGAACGCCACGCCGAGACGCGCACTGATGTTCTGACATCCGCGTTGCTCGACTTCGACAAGGGGCAGGCGGCTTTCACTTGCAGCACGCGCGTCACGCCATACCAGCGCGTGCATATCGTCGGCACCCGAGGCCGCATAGAGGTTGAGGTGCCGGTCAACTCGGCGCCCGAGCGCGCGTCGCGCGTACTGTTGGACGACGGCTCGGATTTGTACGGCGGCGGAGTTGAGACTTTGGAGTTCGCGCCCGTTGACCAGTACACGATTCAGGGCGACCTCTTCTCGCGCGCGTTGCGCGAGGGCGGCGAGGTGCCCGTGCCCTTGGAAGAGTCGGTCAGGAACATGGCCGTCGTCGAGGCCATCTTCCGCTCGGCCGAGTCGGGCGCGTGGGAGTCTCTTGACGGCAAGGCGGAAGCCCGGAACATCTGAACAAGCAGGGAAAGGTTAAAGGTAGAAGTATGGACAACATCACGCAGAACGAGAGCAAGCAGGCGCGTCCGGCGTCGGCGTTGGGCGCAGTCGCGCAGCACGTGAACTGGGAGACGGTGCCGGTCGAGCGCCCGAGCGAGGGCATCGAGCGGCAGATGGTCGTCGGGCAGAACTTGATGCTCTGCCGCTTCCGCTTCGCCCCGAATTTAGTCACGCCCGAGCACTCGCACCCGCACGAGCAGATGTCAGTCGTGGTGTCAGGGAAGGTGCGATTCTTCATCGAAGGCGAGGAGCGGATCGCGGTGCCGGGCGACGTGTTGCAGTTCCCGGCGGAGTGCTGGCACGGTGCGACGATGATGGAGGAGGAGGTCATCCTCATAGACATCTTCACGCCCATCCGCGAAGACTTCCTCAACCGCTGACCAAACTTTACTTCGACGCCCGGCGACTCAGCCGGAGGAGCGTTCATGAAGGCAATCGTCTGTCTCATCTTCCTGTTCTTACTGGCGTCCGGCGGGGCGCCGACGTGCTCCGCCTCCGAGGCGGAACCGGGGCTGCTCTTTTATCTCTCCGGCGACCGAGAGTTCACGGCCGACTACGCGGCCGGCGGCGACCCCCGCCCGAACTTCCTGCGCGACGTGAAGGTCATCGCGGACGGCGCGAAGGGGCCGGGCTTCGAATGCGCCAACTCGCAGCTCATGTCCTACTGGGCGCCGGGCAACATCTACGCCGAGCGCGGCACGCTCGCCTTCAGTTGGCGCTCGCGCTACCCCGTGGGGCCGACCGCGTTCCCCATATTCCGCGTCGGCTACGCGGATCATTCGAGTTGGGACATGGCTTGGCTGCGCATTGATTACAACGGGCGCGGCGGCTTCGATGCCTTCGTCACCGACGCTAACCTCTCGCGCGTGCGCGTCTCGTACGTCATGCCCGCGTTCCCGAAGCCGAACGAGTGGGTGCATCTCGCGCTCTCTTGGGACGAGACGCGCGGCATACGCTTCTACGTCAACGGCGTGCTCGCGGCGAAGAAGGAGCAGGCGGCGGTGCTCTACGCCGGCCTCGACCAGTTCGGCCCGCACTCGCGCACCATCGGCCCGATGCAGGTGCAGAGTGACTACAACTTCGTACGCGGCGGCGACCTAGACGAGCTGCGCATATACGACCGCATGCTGTCGGACGAGAACGTCGCCGGGTTGGCGAAGGGAGTCGCGCCGACGCAGATACCTCCGGACGCGCGCGACCTTTCAAAAACCGATTGGCGCGACGAGTGGTGGATGCGCTACGGCTGGAACCGCGCGGGCGACACGCCGCCTTACCTCGAAGCGGCGCAGACCTCTGTGCGCAAGGTCGAGATACACGACGCGTTCGACCTCAAACGCTGGTGGTGGAAGGGCACCGACGGGATACGCGAGACGACTTGGCCGGGCGTCTACAACCGCTCGCGCCTGCCGGGGCGCGACGACTACTTCGAGCTGCCCGACTGGGACTGCTACTCGCTCTCGGGCAAGGCTGTTACGTTCACGATGCCGGACGAGCCTTGGAACCATCTGGAAATCTCGGGCGCGGCGTGGGGGAAGATGAGTTTGGAAGGCCGGCGCGGGCGTGTTCTGTTTCAGCGCCCGCGGGGGCAGGAGAAGACCTTCCACCGTCTGAAGGAGCCTCTGCGCGGGCAGAAGATAACCTTCGAGAACGTCGAGCAGGAGCAGCCCATCGGCGAGCTTTCGGCCTACAACGTCGCGGCCGTGCCCGAGCCGCGCGGGACGGCGAAGCTGGAATACGTCCTCTCTGCCGAAGGCGGGCCGAGTGATGAGAGCGTTGAGTCCGTCAGGAAGTTTATCAACGGCCGCTACACCGAAGACGAGCGCGCGACGGTCGTCGCAGTCGCAAGCGGAGCCAACTCTGCCGGCCAGCAATCCGCGTCAACCAATCCGCAATCAGAAGGCTCACTGCCGCTCGTACACGTCATCATCCCGGCCGCCGCTTGGCAGAACATAAATGACGGGCTCGACGGCATCGCCATTAACCTGCCGGCCTTGAAGGTGAAGCCGACGCACGGCGCGCTCTTTCCGATGAACGTGCGCGTGAAAGACCCTCTGTGGCTGCACAGAGACCTTCTGGACTTCAGCTTCTCGGTCAAGCCGGGTGAAGCGCGCACGCTCTGGCTCGACACGCGCGACCGCATACTGCCGCCGGGCAAGGCGCTCTATCTGACCTTCGCGGGCGCGGGCGCGGACTTCGGCCCCGCGTCGCTTCAGGGCGCGCGCGTGCGTTTGATATTTAAGCCGCGCGCCGAGGCCGCGAAGGAGCACGAACTCGACCGCTTCACGCAGGCGCGCGACAGCTACGCGATGCTCATCGAGGAGCACTCGAACTCGCCGCGCCTGAATCTCTACAACCGCTTCGCCGCCGACGTGACGGATCTACTTCGCGTCAACCCGAACCACTGGCTCGGGCAGACCTACTGGTACGACAGCGACCGCTCGCACCCGAAGCCAGCCTTCAAGCAGCCC
>DATFHD010000056.1:0-82449 GCA_035248785.1 Pyrinomonadaceae bacterium
AGGAGCGCGAGCCGCGTCTGGCGCTCGCGCAGATCAGGGAAGACTTCCTGCGCCTGCAAACCGTCAACAACGACCTCGCGCGGGCGGTCGCGGGCGGCGGAGAGCTCGACCTCAAGCTCGTCGCGCAGTCGGCCTCGGAGATAAAGAAGCGGGCCGAGCGCCTCAAGGAGAACCTAGCGCTGCCCGAGGCGTCCGGCGGCGAGAAACCTCCCGCGGCCGCGGCCCCGGCAGACGTGGAGCAGTTGCGTGCGGCGCTCTCAAGGCTGGACGGGATCGTACTCAGGTTCGCCAACGGGCTACACGCGAAGGGCGTCAGGCGCTCCGACGCCGTGGCTTCCGCGAGGCTGCGGCTTGACCTTGAGGCGATCATCGGGCTGAGCGAGCGCGTGAAGAAGGGCAGCGAGAAGATGGGTAAGGCGGCGCACTGAACCGAAAATTATTCACGGCGCCCGCCGCTCGCACATCTCGTCAGTAAGACCGGCGGCGGCCCTCACAGACAAAGGCCGAGGCGAACTGCCTAATCCTCAAGCGTAAAGTATCCCGAGCGCGTGACAGTCGTCGCCGCGTCGCCGATTGTTACTCTCAGCTCGTAAGTCCCGGCCGGTATCTTTTCGAGCGGCAGCCCCGCGAGGTACTGTATGCGCCCCGCGGCGTCCGGCTCGGGCAGGTCGCCCGGCATCTGTGCCAGCGTGCGCCCCTGCTGCCGCAGCTCTATCGTCAGCTTCGGCCGCGCGGCGCCCGGCCGTGTGTAGGCCGTGAAGAAGAACGGCGCCTGCCTGAGCGACCTGCGAATCGGCTCGCCGAGGTTCGGGCTCACAATCATGTCGGCGACGCGGAAGGGGTTGCCGCGCTTCTCTTCGCCCGCGCCCGCGGGCTCGGCACGCTTCAGGAACACCACGTCACTCAGGCGCAGGCCGCCCTCTTCGCCCGCGGGGACTTCGACCGCGCCGGTGCGCACGCTGGCGCGGCCCGTCGGCGCGTCGTAGGCGACCACCTCCAGCGTGTAGCGGCCCGGCTCAAGCTCCGCCTCGCGGTAGAAGAGCACGCGTCCCTGCTTCTCCGCCTCGACCTTGTCTATCGGCCCCGTCAGACGGTACTGCTTGCTCAGCTTCTCGACGACCTGCCCCGCTTGGTCTTTGAGCAGGGCCACGACGGAGAAGTCCGTCTCGTAGAGCTTCTTCTCGGCGTCGGCGCGGAAGGTGAAGGCCGAGAGCGGCACGTCAACGAGGACGGGCGCGAGCCCAGCGCGCTCGCGTTCGGGGAAGCTGAAGCCGGCGGCGAGGAAGGGGAACGCGTCGGCCTTCGGCGTCTTCTCCAACGCCGCGAGCGCGGGCGCCTCGTACGAGAGCACGGGCGAGGCGAACGTGCCCTTGATGGCGAAGTAGCCCTTGCGGCTCTGCACGGCGAGCCCCGTGCGCCTGAGCTTGACCTCTATCTTTCGGAAGTGCCCGTCGTAGTTCAGATTCTTCGGCGCGTAGCTCAAGAGGTAATAGCTGTGCAGGTCTTCGTCCACACGCCGCAGCCTGCCGCTCAGGTCGTTGGAGTCGGTGATGAGGAAGCCGCCCGTCTGGTTCGCGAGCTGCCCGAGGCCGCTGTCGGGGTTGAAGCGGAGTATGTCCTCGTTGCGCTCAAGGCCCTTCGTCATCGGGCTGCCGGGGTCGCCCTTTAGCCCCAGCTCGGCCATCCGGTGGTCGCTGCGCGAGATAATCTCTTTGGTCGTCTCGGCCGTCTTGCTCTCTGTCCGGAGGCCAGCGGCGTCCACGGTGTAGAAGCTGACGTTGTTGCGGTTGGCGGCGTTGATGACGGCGCGGAAGGTCTCCATCGTCGAAGGCGGGAGGATCATTCCTTCCGAGAAGAAGATGACCGCCTTGCGGCCGGGCAGCGCGCGCAGCGACGAGGCGACGAACAGGAGCCCGCGCGTGGTCGCGTTGCCCTGCTGGTTGCGCTCCATCTCCTCTATGAATTCGAGCAGGGTGAGCGAGCTTGTTCTCAGTTTTTGCTCCGGCCCCGCCCCACGCCCCTGCTGCGCCCTGAGCATGTCAACGGTCTCCTGCTCCCTCACGGCCCGCGTCACGACGTTATTCGAAGTGTAAAGGGAGGGGTTGTGCAGCCCCGCCTTCTCAAGCCCCGACTTCACGAGCTCGCGGTCGTCTGTGAACGGCTGAAGCACGAGCGCCGAGAGGTCTGTGACGAAGACGCCGAACAGCTCGCCTCTGTTCGCGCTCTCGTCAAGGTAGTTGAGTGCCGCCTTGTACGCGCGTGCGCGCGCGTCGGGCGAGAGCCGGTCGAAGACGAACGCGACCGCGCTGACGCCGCCCGCGCCGTTGACGACGCCGTTCGCACCAGAGCTAACGCCGTTCACGTTGCCGACGCCGTTGGCAACGGCACTTTCAGGCGTGCTGCTCGTCGCGCCCGCGCCGCCCGCACGTCCCCCGTTGTTGCGGCCGGTCGGTGTCGCGCCGCCGTCCGCGTTCTCGGTCGCGCTGGCCGGGGCCACGAGCCGGAATGAGTTGAGTTCCTGCCTGACGCCGTCTTCGTAGACTTCAAAGTCCGAGGCCGTGAGGTCGTTTACGACGCGGCCTCTCTTGTCGCGCACGACCACGTCGAAGAGGACTTCGTCCGTGTTGACGACCACGCTGTCCGGACTCTGACGAGCGGCGGGGCGCCGGTCTTGTGCGCCGCCGTTGATCGTCGTCACAACCACGCATGCGAAGACCGTGCAGGCGAAGGCGACTCCGGCGTGCGAACGTTTGCGCATGGCGACATCTCCTCTGTAAGTTTTCGGCGGCGGCGCGGGTCAGGTCTTTACTTCTTCAGGTCTTTCTTCTGCGGGCGAAGGTCGCGACGACCGCCGCCAACTCTGCCGCCTCCACGGGCTTGGGGACGTGCGCGTCGAAGCCCGCGCCGAGCGCCATCAGGCGATCTTCGGGCCGCGCGTGCGCCGTCAGCGCGATGCAGTGCGTGTGGCCGCCGTCCTCCGGCCCAAGCGAGCGCACACTGTTAATCAGGCCGTAGCCGTCCTCGCCCGGCATCTCTATGTCGGAGACGAGCACGTCCGGGCGCAGTTCCTTCAGCAGCCGTAGCCCTTCGGCGGCGCTGGCGGCCGTGACGACGGCCGCGCCGCACTGCTCAAGTATGAGTCGAACCATGTCGAGCGCTTCCGTCTCGTCGTCAACCAGAAGCAGGCGCAGGCCGTCGAGGCGCTGCGGGGCGCCGGGCGACGCGGCCCGTACGACGGCGGCCTTAATGCCTTCCGCGCCGCCTTCGCGTGAGCGGGCAGCGTCGCGTGCGATGATGAGCGGGAGCTTGACCGTGAAGGTCGCGCCCTGCTGCGGCCCGTCGCTCCACGCCTCGACGGCGCCGCCGTGCAGCTCGACGAGGTGGCGCACGATGGCCAAGCCCAGACCCATCCCGCCGTGCCTGCGCGTGTACGAGCCGTCCTGCTGCCGGAAGCGCTCGAAGACGTGTGGGAGGAAGTCGGGCTCTATCCCTTCGCCCGTGTCGCTCACCGTCACCTCGACGTGAGAGTTCACGCGCCCGAGCGTGACCTGCACGCGCCCGCCGCGCTCGGTGAACTTGACGGCGTTCGAAAGAAGGTTCCAGACCACCTGCTGAAGGCGCTGCGGGTCGCCGGAGACGGGGCCGGGCGTGGGGTCGAGCAGCAGTTGCAGCCCGATCTCTTTCGCCTCGGCGGCCGGGCGCACCACATCGGCCGCCGCCTGTATCACCTCGCGCAGCTCGACCGGCTGCACGTCCAAGCGGAGCTTGCCCGTGATGACGCGCGACACGTCGAGCAGGTCTTCGATGAGCTGGTTCTGCGCGCGCGCGTTGCGCTCGATGACTTCCAGCCCGTGGCGGCCCAGCTCGGCCTCGACCGTCCCGCGGCGCAGCATCCCTGACCAACCGAGGATGGCGTTCAAGGGCGTCCGCAGCTCGTGCGAGACGGTGGCGAGGAACTCGTCCTTCATGCGCGAAGCCTCTTCGGCGGCGGCGCGCGCCTCGCGCTCGCGCACGAAGAGACGGTCGCGCTCCTCCTCGGCGCGCACGCGCTGCGTGATGTCGCGGAAGTAGACGGCGAGGCTGCCGTCGGCGGCCGGGAAGATTCTGTTCTCGAACCAGCGCCCCCAAGGCCCGTAGAAGCTGACGAACTCGACGGGGACTCGCTCGCGGGCCGCGCGCCTGTAGTGGGCCTCGACCTCCGTGCCGACGAGTTCGGGGAACGCCTCCCAGAGCGTCCGGCCTAACACCTCGGCGCGTTTGACGCCGACGCGCTCGGCGGCGGCGTTGATGTAGACGTAGCGCCACTCGGGGTCGAGCGCTATGAAGGCGTCGGTGATGCTCTCCCAGATGGCGATGATCTGCTGCTGCGCCTCGCGTCGGACGCGCGCCAGCTCAAGGTGCGTCCCGACCCGCGCGAGCAGTTCGCGCGCCGCGAACGGCTTGACGAGGTAGTCGTCCGCGCCCGCCTCCAAACCCTCGACGCGCGACTCCTCGCCCGCGCGCGCCGACAGAAGGATGACGGGAATGACGGCGGTCGCCGCCTCCTCCCTCAAAGCCTTGAGCAGCCCGAAGCCGTCGAGCCGCGGCATCATGATGTCGGTGAGGACGAGGTCGGGCGTGCGCTCGCGTGCCGCTTGGAGCGCCGCCTCGCCGTCGGCCACGGCCTCGACTTCGTAGCGCGCGCTCAGGAGCCGTCGGACGTAGTCGCGCATGTCCGCGTTGTCGTCGGCCAGAAGGATGCGCGGGCGCTTCCCCTCTTCGCGCGCGGCCGCCGACTCGCGCGGCAGCTCGAAGATGTCCGCGGGCGGCGGGACTTCCCCGCCCCGCCCCTCGGCCCCCTCGGGCAGCCAGCGCAGCGCCTCGTCGGCGTAGGTGCCTGCGGCGAGCGCCGTCGAGTCGAGCGTACGCGCGGCCTGTATGCGCTCGGCCGGGAGGTGCGACTGGCCGAAGGGCAAGCGGACGACGAACGAGCTTCCCTCGCCGAAGACGCTCTCGACGCCGACGCTGCCGCCGTGCTGCCTGACCAACTCCTGCACGAGCGCGAGCCCGATGCCTGTCCCCTCGTAGGTGCGGCCTCGGGCGCCCTCGATGCGGTGGAAGCGCTCGAAGACGTGCGGCATCTCTTCGGCCGCGATGCCGATGCCGGTGTCGCGCACGCGGAGTTCGGCCGCCCCGCCCGTCGCCCGCAGACGAACTTCTATCTCGCCCTCGAAGGTGAACTTGAAGGCGTTCGACAGAAGGTTCAAGACGACCTTCTCCCACATCTCGCGGTCAACGTAGACGGGCTCGGGCAGCTCGTCGCAGTCTATAACGAGCCGCATCCCTGCGCGCTCGACCGCCGAGCGGAAGACGCTTGCGAGGTCGGCGGTGAGCTTGGGCAAGTCGGTCGGCTCGTAAGAAGCTTGCACGCGCCCCGCCTCGATGCGCGAGAAGTCGAGAAGCGTGTTGACCATCTTGAGCAGCCGAAGGCTGTTGCGGTGTGCGATGTCAACGCGCTCGCGCGTCTCGGGCGGGACGCTGCCGTCCGCCTCGGCCAGCACGTCTTCGAGCGGCCCGAGCATCAGCGTCAGAGGGGTTCGGAACTCGTGGCTGACGTTCGAGAAGAAGAGCGTCTTGGCGCGGTCGAGTTCGGCGAGGGCTTCGGCGCGGCGTCGCTCCTCCTCGTAGGCGCGCGCGTTGGAGACGCTGACGGCGATCTGCGCCGCGGCCAGTTCGAGGAAGCCACGGTAGTTGTCGTCGAAGAGGCGGTAGGGGTTGAGCCCCGCGACGAGCACGCCCGCCTCGCCCGCGCGCCCCTGCGCCGCGATGGGCACGACCGCGGCCTGATGCGGCGGCCTGTCCCACGCGCCCGCGGGCAGACCCGACGCGTTCAGGTCGGAGACGAGACACGGCTCGTCTGTCGAGAGGACTCGCGCGAAGGGCCAGACCGAATCAGCGCCGTCGAGCGGCGCCGACTCAGGCGCGCGCAGGTGGCCGCGCTCTATACGGCACTGGCCCGCGAGTACGACGCGGCGCTCGTCGGGCTCGACCAAGTAGATCATCGCGAAGGGCAGGTCGTGCGCGTCGGCGGCGAGGCAGTCTGTGCTCAGTCGGCAAGCCTCTTCGACGGTGCGCGCGTCGGCGGTCGTCGCCGCCAGCTCGCGCAGCAGCGCCAACTGCCGCTCGCCGATGACGCGTTGCGTGTCGTCGGTGTTGGCGCAGATGATGCCGCCGACGCTGCCGTCGTCGTTCGGGATGGGGCTGTAGGAGAAGGTGTAGTAGGTCTCCTCTGGGTAGCCGTTGCGCTCCATGATGAGGAGCTGCTCCTCGACGTACGTGCCCTCGACGCCGCCGAGCGCCGTCTCAAGCATCGGCCCGATCTCCGGCCATATCTCGCGCCACACGACCGAGGCGGGCTGGCCGAGCGCCCAAGGGTGCTTGCCGCCGACGATTGCCTTGTACGGGTCGTTGTAGAGCTTGACGAGCTCGTCGCCCCAGCCGAGCCAGAAGGGCTGGCGCGAGGTGAGCATGATGCGGACGGCCGTCTTCAAACTCTGCGGCCACGACTCGGCGGGGCCGAGCGGCGTGCGCGACCAGTCGAAGGAGCGTATGCGCTCGCCCAGCTCGCCCCCGCCGCTCAGGAAGCTCGTCGCGCCCTGTGAGTCCCGCACTTTAGACAAACCCTCTTGTCCCTTCCCTGTCCGCCGCCGGTGTCGTATGCCGAACCCGCGCGGGGTTCCCCTTCGGGCGCGTCCGCAGAAATTGTTCAGGCGATAAGTGGCAGGGACTAATTACGACAGCCGTACACACGAAGTCAATGCCGGCCGCGTCCGTCGCCGTACTTTACGGCCCGGGCTCCTTTCGTGTTATGAAGGTAAACGTCCCGAGGTCGGAATATGGAAGGGGGATTGAGATGGCTGCCAACTGCACACATCTGAGTCAGGTCAGGGAGGTCACGCCGAGCGCCGAGGGCTGCGAGGACTGCCTGAAGATCGGAGGGCGCTGGGTGCACCTGCGCCTGTGCTTGGAGTGCGGGCACGTCGGGTGCTGCGACAGCTCGCCGAACAGGCACGCGACCGGACACTTTCACGCGACCAAGCACCCCGTCATCAAGTCCTTCGAGCCCGGCGAAGACTGGGGCTGGTGCTACGTTGACGAACTGTTCTTCGAGTCGCTCTGAGGCGGCTCACGCTGCGGGGCGCGTCTCGCCCGGCGCGGCGGAGGTGTGGCTCAGGCGTCGGGGGCCATCTCCTCCAAAATCTCCAGCTCCGTCGCGGAGGCTTCCAGCCCGAACTCCCTGTACCTGCTGGCCAGCGAGATGATGGCGACCGCCCTGTGATAGTTGTCCCGGACGAAAGAGACGGCCACGAGCGAGCGGCGCAGAAGATTTCGGGCCGAGGGCGCCCCGCCGCGCCGCGCCGACGAGGAGGCGGCCTCCATGAAGGCCACCGCCTTTGCGTACGCGTGCTCTATCGCTTCGGCGTCCGCTAGCGCCCCCGAGGCGGCGCGCTCGGACAGTTCGGGCTGGCCGGCCGCCGCGAAAGCATCGGCGAGTTCGAGCCGGCAGAGGGCACGCGCGAACGTGTCTTCGATCATCCCGGCGGCCCGCAGCGCCATCCCGTCGCGGCCGGAGTGCGCGCAGCGCGTCGCCAACTCTTTCAGTGCTTCGTGCCTCTGTGCTTCGAGGCTCATCATCCCGGCCACGCGCAGCGCCTCTTCGGCGTCGCCCGCCGTCAGGTAACCGGCCGCCAGCTCGGCCAGCAGGCGGTCGCGCTCGATGACGCCGAAGTCGCCGACCACCTCCTCTTCCAGCACGGCCTCACGCGCCGCGACCAGATTCTCCGAAGCCTCGTCGCCGCGCCCGACGGCGTGATACGCGAGCGCGAGCTTGATTAAGGCCGAGGCGAACCGGAACGCGTTCTCTATCTCGTCGGCCACCTGCTCGGCGAGGTCGAAGCGTCCCGACCCGGCGAACGCGTCGGCGAGGTCGGCCAGCGCCTCGTCCTTGGCGAACGACTTCGCCATCCCGGCGTGCGGCGTCCCGTCGAAGTCGTCGCAGAGTCGCCGGGCGCCGTCGAGCGCTTCCACTGCGCGCTCGTCTTCACCCAGCTCTTTGTAGCGTGAGGCGATTTCTATCAAGGCGTAGACGCCGCTCTGTGAAGACTCTATCTCCGCGGCGGCCGCGTCGGCCTTCGACAACAGTTCCGCGGCCTCTTCATGCAGCCCGACGCGCAGCGCCCCCGCCGTCAGCCCGCAGTACGTCGCGCTCCTGACGGCCGGGTCTTCTATCGAGTCGCAGACCTCTGCGGCGCGCTCGAACTCGCCGGCCCCGGCGTACAGCATGGCGATGCGGCTGAGTGTCGGCGCGTCGTCGTCCAGTTCGCCGGCCGCTTCGACGGCACGGTCGAACTCGCCGGCCTCGGCGTACTTGACGGCCATCTCCCCCAGCGCCAGCGCGTAAAGGCCGGGGTCGTCTATCGCCCCGATCAACTCCTCCGCGAACTGGTCGTCGCCCAGTTCGACGGCGCGAGCCGCGACGTTCGCCAGCGCCCCGTCCTTCACGAACGAGTCGCCGATTCGCTCGGCCGTGTCGGCCGCCGCGTCGAGCTCACCGGCCTGCGCGTACTGCTCGGCCAAGAGCGCCAAGGCGCCCGAACGCCCTTCGGAGTCGTCCACGGCTTGGGCGAACTGCCCGGCGTAGTCTAAGAAGAGGGTGACGGTGCTCTCGTCCCCCGTCATATGGTCGTCCATAGTCTGCACTCGTTATCCTTCGTCAGTTATCAAAGGCACTTCGGGACTCGCAGAATACTACAGCGACTCGCGTAGGGACACGCACGAACCGTCGCCAAACGCCCGCCAGAGGAAAAGGCCGCGGCACCCTTCGGCGCCGCGGCCCTTTCTGAAGCGACAGTGAACGCGCAGGAGTTAGAAGTCCAGACGCGCGCCCAGCTGTAGGGTGAACGGGATGCCGACCGGCGGCCCGAAGCCGGGGCCGTAGAGCGAGACGGGTTGCAGGAACGTCGCGCGCGAGGCCGCGCTGCTCGTGCCGAGCCGGTCTGCGAACGAGAGGTTCTCGACGTTGAAGAGGTTGAAGAAGTTCGCGTAGGGCTTGACCTTCACCTTCTCACCGATGGAGAAGACCCTCGTCACGCGCAGGTCAACGTTGAAGAAGCGCCCGCTGCGCTTTTCAATTTGGCCGTTGGTGACGACGAAGCCGTCGCGGACGCTGTTCACGTCGAGCTGCGTGCAGCCGCGCGCGCGTGCGGCCGCAGGCACGCCGTTGCCGGCGACGAGCGACTGAAGCACGGCGGTAACGTCAGTACCGGCGCAGAGGCGGTCAACACTGCTGCGGCCGTCGCCGTCAACGTCAATGCCGGCGAGTGGCGAGTAGGGCCGCGCGCTGGCGAGCTGCGCGATGGGCGCGAGCTCGAAACCGCCCGGCACGTTGAAGACGCCGGAGAGCACGACGCGGTGGCGCTCGTCAATGCGCGTGGGGCCGAACTCCTCGGGCCGGAACTGCTGCTCGGGCGTGATGGCGATGCCGTTGCCGCTGTAGGAGGCGACGGGCTGCCCGCCCCACGAGCGCGAGCTGGAAAGCACGTAGCTCGCCGTGTAGAGCGTCCGGCGCCCTCGGTACTTGAGCGTGGTCGTCCAACTGTCGAAGAACGAGCGGTTGGTCGAGGTGAACATGTTTATCTGTTCGAGCCGGCCCGCGCCGAGGCCCGCGGCGACGAAAGCCTGATCGAAGTAGCGCGTGTTTGCCCCGCGCACGCAGCGCGGCGAGGCGGGGACGGCGCCGGGGAACGCGGGGTTGCAGAAGTTGAGCCGCGGGTTGACGTTCTGCACGCGGTTCTCGTGGATGCCGATGGTGTGGACGTAGTCGCTCGACAGGACGTAGTTGCTCCCGAGGTTGTGCTCGAAGCCGAGCGAGAACTTCTGCACGTAGGGGTCTGTCAGCGTCGGGTCGTTGATGCGCCCGAAGCCGCCGGCCTCAAGGTTGGCGGTGCTGAAGCCCGCGGGCGGCGCGGGCAGCGGGTCAACGCCGAAGCGGAAGGTGGCGAGCTGGCCGACGCCGACGCGGTCGTTCACGAGGTCGAGCACGGTCTGGTAGATGGTCGGGTTCGACTGCTGCGTGGCGAAGAGCGTCAGGTTCTGGAACAACTGGTCGAAGAAGATGCCGTAGCCGCCGCGTACGACCGTGCGCCCGTCGCCCTTCGGATCCCAAGCGAAGCCGAAGCGCGGCTGGAACTCGCGCCAGCTCGGCGTGGTGCGCGCGAGCCGGTCGGCGTCGCCCGCGATGGCCTGCGCTCGCGGCTCGTTGAGCTGGCGGAGTATCTGCATCGTGCGGTTGTTGGTCTGCGGCACGAGCAGGCGGATGTTGGCGTCCCAGCGCAGGCCGAGGTTCAGGGTCAGGCGCGGCGTGACCTTGAAGTCGTCCTGTAGGTAGAGCGCGAGCTGGTGGAAGGGCGACTGGCTAGTGTCGCCCGCGCCCGTCGAGAACGTGATCTCGTTGACCGCGCCCGGCGTCGCGAAGCCCTGCGGGTAGAGGCCGTTCGTGTTGTTGCGGATGGTGAGCGGGTCGTCGAAGAAGAAAATCTGGTAGCCGTTGGCGCCGAAGAAGAAGAAGCCGTTGAGCTTCGTGTTGATGTAGTTGACGCCCGCCTTCAGGCTGTGGCGGCCGGCGATGAACGAGTAATCGTCGCGGAACTGGAACTTGCGCTCGATGGTCTCCTGCGGGACGTTGACGTTCGCGCCCGACTGCACCGAGGGGAAGACGATGTTCGGGTTCGTGGTGACGGCGAGGATGTCGTTCTGGAACCGCTGGTACTGGAAGGTGAACTGGTTGAGCGAGGTCGGGCCGACCGTGTAGGTGTGGTTGACGACGAAGCTGTAGAGCTTGTTGTTGTTCGTGTTGCCGTTCGAGAGGTCGCCCGGCTGGCTCGGGTCGAACTGGTCGTTGGGCGAGTCGTTCTTCTGGAACGAGAAGCGGTAGAACATCGCCTGCTTGCCGGTGAGGTGGTGGTCTATCTTCGCCGTGAGCAGCGTGTCGTTGTAGGGCGTCGGGATGGTCGAGGAGGCTGTGATGCCGGGGATGGCGTTAATCTCGGGCAGCAGCGCCGGGTTGACGAGGATGTTCTGCCGCTCGCGGAAGCGTTCGAGCGCGCCGAAGAAGAAGAGCTTGTCCTTCTTGATGGGGCCGCCCAAAGAGCCGCCGAACTCCTCGCGGTTGAACTTGGGCTTGGGGTCGGTCGTCTGCTTCTCGAAGAAGTCGCGCGCGCGCAGGCTCTCGTTGCGGTAGGTGCCGAAGAGCGAGCCGTGGAACTCGTTCGAGCCCGACTTGGAGACGACGTTGACGACCGCGCCGACCGAGCGGCCGCTCTCGGCCGTCCAGCGGTGCTGCAAGACCTGAAACTCCTGTATGGACTCGTATGCGAAATTCTGTAGGAGGCTGCCGACGACGTTGTCCTTGTTGTCGCCGCCGTCCACGTTCACGTCCAACTGGCGGCCGTCGCCGCCGTTGAAGCCGATGTTGCCGACGCGCGTCTTGGTCGGGTCGAAGTTGCCTACGGGGCGGGCCTCGGGGGCGACGATGGAGAGGCTGGCGAAGGTGCGGTTGATGAGCGGCAGCTCGCGCACCTCGGTCGGCGTGATGTTGCGGCCGAGCTCGGACGTGGTGGTCTGCACCAGCGCGGCCTCGGACGTGACCTGAACCGTCTCGCTAATCTCGCCCGGCTTGAGGTCGAAGTTCTGCGTCACGGTCGCGCCGACGTTCACGTCCAGCGCGGCGAGGAGCGCCTTGCTGAAGCCCTTGGACTCGACCGTCACCTCGTACGTCCCGGCCGGCAAGTCCGCGAGCGTGTAGTCGCCCGCTTCGTTCGTCGTCGCCGTGCGCTCGCGGCCCGTCGCCTTGTTGCGCGCGGTGACCGCGGCGTTGGGGACGGCGGCGCCTTGGGCATCTGATACCCGACCGGTGATGCTGCCCGTCGTCACCTGCGCCGAAACGTGGGCCGCGAGCAGGACGAGGAGCAAGAAAGAGGCTGCGAGGAATCGAGGGGCTGTCCGCATACTGGATGTCATTGCCAGTACCTCCTTAGGGTTGGCCTGTTAAAGAACTGTGCAGGATGGGTGGGCTGATTGAAACACAAGGGAGACATTCGACACAATGCTCGCAAGCTACGTTCCGGAGAGGAGAACGCGGCTTTCCCGCGAATTTAGCGGCGAAACGGCGCGCGCCCCGGCAGCCGCACTTCAAATATTTGAAGAAATCTTCTGAATTTCGTGGGTTTTAAACCGCGGGCGGGCGCGGCCCGCGGCGGCCCGCACGGGCCTGTAAGATTATTGTTGGCGCCGGGAACGTGGGCTGCTATAGTTTTTGAAGCCCGACGAAGCATTCGCCCCTCTCCGTTGTGCCCCGGCAGATTTAAAGCACCCTCACAACTGAATAGAACCTTCGGACAGAACGCTATGACAGCGAAGCTTCCCCCTTTTGCCTTCGCGCGCGCGCTGCGTGCGTCGTTGCTGTGCGCACTGCTCGCGGCCGCCGTCGCCGCAGACGCGCAGACGCCCGCCTCCGTCCCCGGCAGCCCCGTCCTGCTGACCGAAGGGACGGGCACGACGACGCGCGGCGTCGCCTACGAGGCCGTGACCTTCCGCTCGGAGCCCTTCCCGACGGTCTCGCCCTACAACTGGAACGCCGACAAATCGTCCACGCGCGACCAGCGGACGCGCGTCATGCTCTTCGCCATGAACTTGGCGCTGCTGCCCGGCGAGTGCGGGGCCGCGGCGCCCGGCTCGTGCGCGATGGCGCTGACGGCCGACGCGCAGGACGCCTCGGGACGCCTCTACCCGCTCAAGGTCGAGGCGGTGACCAAGCCGAAGTACGTCAGGCTTCAGCCGGTGCCCGACGACCCCTCGCGCCAGCAGCCGACCGAAGTTCAGCAGGACTGGCTCTACGCCGTCACGCTGCGGCTCGACGACGCGATGAACGACACGCTCGGCGACGTGCTCGTACGCGTCAGCCTCCACGGCCTCGCCTCTAACCGCGTACGCATCGCCGTCGGGCAGGCGGGCGCCGGCCCGGCCACGGACGCGACGAACGAATACGTCGCGGCCGCGCCCGCCGCGGAGCCGACGCCCTACCCGCTCCTCACGCCGAAGGCTTACGGGCCGGGCGAGGCTTCGACCGCGGACACGACGCGGCTGCTCGAACAATCAACGTGGGGGCCGACGAGTTCCGAGGTGACGCGCGTCCAGCAGATAGGGCTTCGCGCCTTCGTTGACGAGCAGTTCAACGCGGCCGTCGCTAACCCTGCGAAGAGTTCCGACTACGCAGACCTCGCCTTCCCGCTCGACGACTCTTCGCAGCAGTGCCCGAACGGCTCGGCCAATCAGGCCGACTGCCTGCGCGACAACTACTCGGTCTACCCCTTGCAGAAGCAGTTCTTCACCAACGCGCTGACGCGCCCCGCGCAGCTCCGCCAACGGGTCGGCTTCGCGCTCCACCAGATCTTCGTCGTCTCGAACCGCGACGTGCCGTACCCCTCTTGGATGACGCCGTACCTACAGGCGCTCGACCGCGGCGCGTTCGGCAGCTACCGCACGCTGCTCGGCGACATCACGCTGAACCCGGCGATGGGCGAGTACCTCGACATGCGCCGTAGCCTCGCCACCAACTCGAACGAGAACTTCGCGCGCGAGGTCTTGCAGCTCTTCTCGGTCGGCGTGAACCAACTCAACACGGACGGCACACCCGTACTTGACTCACAGGGCTCGCCCGTCCCGACGTACTCGCAGACGAACGTCAACGAGTTCACGCGCGCCTTCACGGGCTGGAACTTCGCGCCGGTCTTTCAGGCCGGCACTTCGAACTACCGCGACCCGATGACGCCGCGCAACGGGACGACGCACGACACGGGCGCCAAGACTCTCTTCTCGACGCCGCTCGCGGGCTGCGCGGGCGCGTCCGGCGCGGCCAACGGCGCGTGCGCGCAGACCGAACTGAACGCCGCGCTCGACGTGATTGCGAATCACCCGAACGTCGGCCCCTTCATCTCGCGCCAGCTCATACAGCATCTCGTGACGAGCAACCCCTCGCCCGCATACGTCGCGCGCGTCGCCTCGGTCTTCAACAGCGACTGCAACGGCCTTTATCCAGAGAGCCCGTGCGGCGCGCGCGGGAACATGAAGGCCGTCGTGCGCAACATACTCCTCGACCCCGAGGCGCGCGGCGACTTCAAGACAGACCCGAACTTCGGCCGCCTGCGCGAACCGGTGCAGTACCTCAACAACGTCCTGCGCGCCTTCAACGCGACGAGCGACGGCGTCATCGGCAACCGCTCTTCGGGCGGCGATTTGCCGAACTCGCTCGACCAGCCCGTCTTCCAGCCGCCGACCGTCTTCAGCTACTACACGCCCGACTACGGGCCGCCGGGGACGAACCTGCAAGGCCCGGCCTTCCAGATTCTCTCGACCTCGACGACGCTCCGCCGCGCCAACGCCGCGAACCAGCTCATCTATACGGGCATCAACATCGGCGCCAACAACCCGTCGGGGACGCAGCTCAACTTCACAGACCTCGACGCGCTCGCGGCCGGCGACGGCTCGCAGCTCGTTGACCGTCTCAACACGCTCCTGCTCCACGGCACGATGTCGCCGCAGATGCGCGCGGCCGTGTTGACCGCGGTGCAGGCCGTCTCGGCGAGCAGCCCGCGCCAGCGCGTGCAGACGGCCGTCTACCTTGTCGTGACCTCCCCGCAGTACGACGTGCAGAGGTGAAACTGATGCCACACTCCCGCAGAGACTTCCTACGCGGCTCGGCCTGCGCGCTGGGCGGACTCGCTCTGGCTTCGAGCGTCGAGAGCTTCGGCCTCGTCGGCGCGCTGGCGCAGTCGAGCGCGGCCTCGGACTACCGCGCGCTCGTCTGCGTCTTCATGAACGGCGGCAACGACTGCAACAACACGGTCGTTGACCTCGGCCAGTTCGGCGCCTACGACGGCACGCGCAACGCGGCGGGACTCGCCATCGCGCAGTCGAGCTTGCTTCCCGTCTCGCCCGCGTCGGGCGGCTCGTACGGACTGCACCCGAGCATGCCGGAGTTCCAGACCCTCTTCGCGCAGGGCCGCCTCGCCGTCGTCTGCAACACAGGCCCGCTCGTCGAGCCTCTGACGCGCACGACCTACCAGAACGGGACGGGCAAGAAGCCGCTCCAACTCTTCTCACATTCCGACCAAGTCGGGCTCTGGCAGTCGGCCATCGCGAACAACGTCGCGCAGACGGGCTGGGGCGGGCGCGTCGCCGACCGCACGGCCGGACTCAACGGCGCGGCCACCTTCCCGCAGGTCGTCACCATCGCGGGCATCAGCCTCTTCGTCACCGGCTTGAACGCGCGCCCGCTGGCCATCGGCGACTCGAACACTTCGCTCGCCAACGTGCTCCCGCTAACCATGACCGGCGCGGACGCCAACAACAGCACGCGCCGCACGGCCTTCGACCAGATACGCGCGCTCGACGCGAACCTCGTGCTCGTCAAGGCCGCGGCCGACACGCGCACGGGCGCGCTCGCCGCGCGGACGGCGCTTCAGTCCGTCAGCCCCGTCATCAGCACCGCGTTCCCGAACACGACGCTCGGCCGGCAGCTCCTGCAAGTCGCGCGCGTCATCAAGGCCAGCACGGACGCCTCGGCGGGCATCAACATGAAGCGGCAGATTTTCTTCTGCAACCTCGGCGGCTTCGACACGCACAGCGCGCAGCTCGGCGGGCAGTCCACGCTCCTCCAACAGGTCAGTCAGGCGATGAACGCCTTCTACGGCGCGACCGTGGAACTCGGACTTCAAGACAAGGTGACGACCTTCACGCTCTCCGACTTCGGCCGCACGTTCTCGCCATCGGGGACGGGCGCGGGCGCCGTCGGCTCCGACCACGGCTGGGGCAGCCACCACTTCGTCCTCGGCGGCGCAGTCCGCGGCGGCAGCTTCTACGGCCGTTACCCGACGCTCGCGCTCGGCGGCCCCGACGACGCCGACAACCGCGGGCGCTGGATACCGACGACCTCCGTCGAGCAGTACGCGGCGACGCTCGCGGCTTGGTACGGACTCACGGCGGCAGACTTCCCCGCCGTCTTCCCCCTGCTCGACCGCTTCGCGACGCCGAACCTCGGCTTCATGTCCTGATGTTCAGAATCAAAGTCCTCGTCCTCTTCCTCTTCGCGGCGTTCGCGGCCGCGCTGCTCTTCGCGGACAGTCGTGCCGTCCCCGGCGCGAAGGCTTTCTCGAACGGCCCGCCGGCCGGCTACACGCACGCGCCGGGCGAGCTCGACTGCTCCGACTGCCACACGACGCCCGCGCAGAGCGCCGGCACCATCAAGCTCACGGTGCCGCAGCAGTACACGCCGGGCCAGACCTACGACATCACCGTCACGCACGCTTCGGCAGACCCGACGCGCGTGCGCTGGGGCTTCCAGTTGACCGCGCTCGACTCGTCCGACCAGAAGGCCGGCACGCTCGCGCCCGCCGACGACCTGACGCAAGTCCTCACGGGGCAGGGGCGCTTCCCCACGCGCCAGTACATCGAGCACACGCAGAAGGGAACCTTCAACGGGCAGCAGAACGGCGCGACGTGGACGTTCAAGTGGACTGCGCCCGCGCAGGACGTGGGCTTCGTGACCTTCTACGTGGCCGGCAATCAGGCGAACGGCGACCACAGCAGCGGCGGCGACAACATCTACTTCACCTTCGCCTCGGCCGCCTACCAAGCGCCAGCCCCGAACCCGATTGACGACCCGACGTTCTTCGTCACGCAACACTACCGCGACTTCCTCGGCCGCGAGCCCGACACGCCCGGGCTCAACTTCTGGGTCGGTGAGATCGAGTCCTGCAACGCGGACGCGCAGTGCCGCGAGGTGAAGCGCATCAACGTCAGCGCGGCCTTCTTCCTCTCCATAGAGTTTCAGAACACCGGCTACCTCGTCGAGCGGATGTACAAGGTCGCATACGGCGACCGCACCGAAGCCTCGACGGGCTTGGTCGTGCCCGTCATACGCCGCTCGGAGTTCGCCGCCGACACGCCGCTGATAAGCAACGGCGTCATCGTCGGGCAGGGCAACTGGCAGACGACGCTTGAGAACAACAAGACGGCCTACGCGCAGACCTTCGTCCAGCGTCAGCGCTTCACGGACATCTACGGCGCGTTGGACGCGACGCAGTTCGTTGACCGTCTGAACCAGAACGCGGGCGGCGTGCTGACCGAAGCCGAACGCGCGAGCCTCATAGACGAATTGGCGAGGGGCATCAACGTGAACGCGTCGCGCGCCGACGTGCTCAGGAAGGTGGCCGAGAACGCCGAACTCGACCGGCGCGAGAAGAACCGCGCCTTCGTGCTGATGGAGTACTTCGGGTATCTGAGGAGGAACCCCGACGACGCGCCGGAGGCGGGTCTGAACTTCGCGGGCTGGAACTTCTGGCTCTCGAAGCTCACGCAGTTCAACGGCGACTTCGTGCAGGCCGAGATGGTCAAGGCGTTCCTCTCTTCCGACGAGTACAGGAAGAGGTTCGTGCAGTAGCCGTCAGCCGAAGCCGAACACGTGAGGCCGCCGAGGTGTCTATCCCCGGCGGCCTTTCCTTCACCCGCCCCGCCTTAAGCCGGCGTGGAAACCGAACCACATTAGGCATATCGGAATGAAGAGAAGCAAGGCACTTTTGGGTTCAGTGAGGGAGCATACGTTGATCAGTAAGGAAGTCCTTCTCAATTGGTCGGACGAGGCGGCGCGCGGTGACGACCCCGTGCTGGCGGCGCTGCTCCTTCAACTGGCCAACCTCCGAGGCTGCTCCGACCACTGGAGCATAGAGATGCTCAAGAGGATCGCCGACCTCAAGGCGGGCGAAGCGTCCGCGCGCGTGGACTTGGAAGAAGACTGGCCGGAACTCATCGGCGACTGAACCGCCGGAAGCATTGCCCTCCTCTAAAGGGGCCGCGCGCCCGCTAACGCCGGGCGACGGGCGGCTTCATTTAGTTGGCAGGAGATGGCACGTTGAAGCTTATCTTCCTTCATGGCCTGCCCGGCGTCGGGAAGTTGACCGTCGCGCGTGCGCTCGCAGAGCTGACAGGCTTCAGGGTCTTCCATAATCACCTGACGGTGGATTTGGTCGGGGCGGTCTTCGAGTTCGGCAGCCGGCCGTTCGTCGAGTTGAGGGAGACGATCTGGCTCTCGGTACTCTCCAAGGCGGCTGAGGCCGAGTTGGGCGGACTCATCTTCACCTTCGCGTATGACCGTAGCGTCCGGGGCGGCTTCGTCGAAAGCGCCCGTGAGGCCGTCGAATCATCCGGCGGCGAAGTCCTCTTCGTCGGGCTGACGTGTTCGACGGAAGAACTCGAAAGGCGAATCGAGCAGCCGTCGCGGCGCGGGTTCGGTAAGCTGAGTTCCGCGGAAATGTTCCGAGAGCTGAGCGAGGCCGGGGCGTTCGTCAACCCGGGGATTCCGGAGGGGCGGCTGGTCGTGGACACGACCGACATCCCTGCACCCGACGCGGCCCGGCTAATCGTCCGCGGGCTGGGTCTCAAATAGCACGGCCTCGTCGCGGCCGCCGTCAAGCGGCCGGCGCCGTTCCCTTCGACAGTTCCGCCGCCAAACGTCCGAGCCTGTCGCGGTACTCAATCCTTCCCACCCACTCACGCGGCCAGCAGTCCACACCCAGATGCGCCCCGGCGAAGGCGCCGGTCAGGCACGCGATGGAGTCGGAATCGCCGGAGGTGACCGCGGCCCTGCGTAGAGCCTTCAAGGGCTCGCCCGGGTAGAGCAGAAAGCATAAGAGCCCCGTGGCCAAAGCCTCTTCCGCCACCCACCCCTGCCCCGTAGCGAGGCACGGGTCGGCCTCGTAGTCCGGCGCCGAGAGCGCGGCTTCAAGACGTTGAAGGACGCTCAGACACTCCTCCCATCCCCTCGCGATGAACGCTTCCGGCGATTCAACTCCCGGCCGCTGCCACAACTCGCCTAGCCAGTCAACGTGATACACAGTCCTCTGCGACAGCACGTAGTCCCTGAGCACTTCGACCAACACCCGCGGCTCCACGCCCGCGGCCAGCAGTGCGACGGCGTACGCCGTCAGGTCGGACGCCGCCAGCGCCGTCGGGTGGCCGTGTGTGAGCGCCGCCTGAAACTGCGCGACCGCGGCCCGCCCCACCTCGTTGACGCCGTGGGCCTCCGCCGTGAGCAGCCCGACCGGCGCCACCCTCATGTTCGCGCCGCACCCCTTCGAACTCTTCACCGTCGCTTCGAGCCAGTGCCAGCCGGCCTCCAACAACTCACAGGCTCTCAGACAAGTCCTCCCGGGGGCGCGGTTGTTGTCGGGCGAGTTCAACCACTCGACGAACGCCGCGCGCATGTGTGACTCCACGGGCGCGGGCGACATGTCGCGCCCGTCGAGGGCCTCCGCCAGAGCTTCGCCCACGGCCAACGCCATCTGCGTGTCGTCCGTCACTCTGGCCGGGTCGCCGGCCGGCCCCTCGGGCCCGCCCGCCGGCCAGCGCCTCAGAATCTCGTCCACGGAAAGGAACTCGGTCGGCGCGCCCGTCGCGTCGCCGAGGGCGAGCCCGAACAGGCAGCCCGCCACCCTGCTCTCCCTGTCAGCCAAGACCTTTTCCATCCGCCCTCACCGCCGCGAAAAAAATCCCTCTTGACAACCGCGCGACTTAGCGTATCATCTACGCGAACGTTAGCGTAGCACGGACGCTAACGCGTGTAAAGAAATTTTCGAGAGGCGGGCCGATGAAATTCAGCTACGAGTTCGAGAGGCCGGGGCTGACCGTGGACTGCGTCATCTTCGGGCTAGACCTCGACGAGGAGACGCTGCGGGTCATGCTCATCGAGAGAGACCTTGAGCCCTTCGCGGGGATGTGGGCGATACCGGGCGGCTTCGTCCGGCCGGGCGAGACTTTGGAGGCGGCAGCCGCGCGCGAGCTTCGGGAGGAGACGGGCATCACGGAAGTCTTCCTCGAACAGCTCTACACGTTCGGCGACCCCGCCCGCGACCCGCGCGGCTGGGTCGTCTCCGTGGCCTACTACGCGCTCGTCTCGCCCGAGAAGCACCACGTACGGGCGGCGACCGACGCGCGGCAGGCGCGCTGGTTCCCTGTGGACGCGCTGCCCCCGCTCGCCTTCGACCACGCGGAGATTTTGAAGACCGCGCTCGGGCGTGTGCGCGGGAAGCTGACCTACGCGCCCATCGGCTTCGAACTGCTGCCGCGCAAGTTCACCGTCAAGCAGTTGCAGAAGCTCTACGAGATCGTCTTGGGCACGACGCTCGACAACCGCAACTTCAGGAAGAAGATTTTCGGCATGGACGTGCTCAGGGAGCTGAACGAGATGCAGAAGGGCGTCCCGCACCGCGCCGCGCGGCTCTACGAGTTCGACGAGCGCAAGTACCGCCGGCTCGTCAAGCGCGGCCTGAGTTTCGGGCTCTAACACGGACGACCAAACCCGGCGGCGTTGAGCGTCGCCGACTTTTTTACCCTCAAACCTTAGCGTTATTTTTACGCTAAGCAGCCTGAAGGAGGCCAGTCAATGAGCAAGAGAGTCGAACTACTCGTCATAGACCCGCAGATAGATTTCTGCGACCCGCAGCGCGGCGCGCTCTACGTGCCCAGCGCCGAGGGAGACATGTCGCGCCTCGCCGCGATGGTGCGCCGCCTGAAGGGCAAACTCGACGATGTGCACGTCACGCTCGACTCGCACCACTTCATACACATCGCGCACCCCGTCTTCTGGAAGGACTCGAAGGGCGCACACCCGCCTGTCTTCACGCGCATCAGCCGCGCGGACGTGGAGCAGGGCGTGTGGACGCCGACTGTGCCCGGCATGTACCGGCGCGCGCTCGAATACGTCCGCAGGCTTGAGCAGAACGGCCGCTACGAGTTGACGGTCTGGCCGCCGCACTGCCTCATCGGCAGCCCCGGCCACGCAGTCTTCCCCGAGCTGTTCGCCGCGCTCACAGAGTGGGAGACGCGCTTCGCCTTCGTGGACTACGTCACGAAGGGCAGCAACATCCTGACCGAGCACTACTCGGCCGTGCTGGCAGACGTGCCAGACCCTTCGGACGCCTCGACGCAGATCAACACGCGCCTCGTCCAAACGCTCGAACAGGCAGACCTCGTCGCCATCGCGGGCGAGGCGCGCACGCACTGCCTCGCCAACACCGTCCGCGACATCGCCGACGCCTTCGGCGACGACTCTCTCGTCTCGAAGCTCGTGCTTCTGACCGACGCTTCGAGCGACATCCCCGGCTTCGAGTCGCACGCGCAAACCTTCATGGCCGAGATGAAGGGCCGCGGGATGCAGCTCTCGACCACGACGGAATTTTTGGCCTGACGAAAGGAGCCGACGACGATGCCTATCCTGAACGACACGACCCTCGACAGCCACGCGCTCCCCAACAGCCACTACGGCTACTCGGCCACGCGCCTCGAAGAGCTGGGCGCGACCGAGTACACGGTCGTCACCGTCGCCTGCGACGTGAGCGGGAGCACGGCCGACTTCATCTTCGACATGGAGGCGGCCATCACGCGCGTCGTGCAAGCCTGCAAGTCGAGCCCGCGCGCCGACAACCTTCTGCTCCGCCTCGTCGCCTTCGACGACACGCTCGCAGAGGTTCACGGCTTCAAGCTCCTTGAGAACTGCAACCTCGCAGACTACGGCGGAGTGCTGAGAGCGGGCGGCTCGACCGCGCTCTACGACGCGGCCGAGAACGCCGTCTCCTCGACCAACGCCTACGGCCGGCAGCTCCTCGCCGGAGACTTCTCGGCCAACGCCATCCTCTTCGTCATCACAGACGGGATGGACAACGCCTCGCGCCAGCCCGCGCGCGCGGTCAAAGACGCGCTGGCCGAGGCCATCAGGAGCGAGGCTTTAGAGTCGTTCGTCTCCGTGCTCATCGGCGTGAACGTGCAGGACGCGCAGGCGGCGCGCTTCCTGCGGCAGTTCCAAAGTGACGCGGGCTTCACGCAGTACGTCGAGCTGGACAAGGCCGACGCGCAGACGCTCGCTCGCCTCGCCGAGTTCGTCTCCCGTAGCGTCAGCGCGCAGTCGCAGGCGCTCGGCACGGGCGGCGCCTCGCGGCCGCTCGTCTTCTAAAACGGGGGACGTATGAACGCCGACAGCGTCTTCCAGATCGGCGCGACGCACGCCGTCTGTCAGGACTACGCGGCCGCCGGTATGTTGACGGCGGCCTCGCAGTCGGACGGCGCGGCAGCGTCGTGTCT
This sequence comes from Pyrinomonadaceae bacterium, assembly GCA_035248785.1. GTDB lineage: Bacteria > Acidobacteriota > Blastocatellia > Pyrinomonadales > Pyrinomonadaceae > QHXN01. The sequence goes on from DATFHD010000056.1 coordinate 22,228, forward strand.
GACTTACGCAGTCCTGTCCGACGGCTGCTCGTCGTCGCCCGACACGGACGTGGGGGCGCGTCTGCTGGTCAAGGCCGCCGAGCGCCTGCTCCGCGAATCCGGCGCGACGACGGCGTCCGGACTCGCCGCGCTGCACGCGGAGGCCGCGCGCCTCGCGCTGACGTGGGCCGGACTGCTCGGCCTCGAACCGCAGGCCGTTGACGCCACCCTGCTCACCGCGCACGTCAGCGGCGATGAACTGCTCGTCGGCTGCTCGGGCGACGGCGTCGTCTGTCTTCAGAAGGATGACGGCGCGCTCGACGTGTACAGCGTCAACTACCCGAGCGGCTTTCCCGTCTATCCCACTTACGCGCACCAGCCCGCGCGCCTGCGTGGGCTCGCGCAGTCCGGGCGCGCGTGCAAAGAGGTGACGCGATTGCGCGCGCCGTCCGTTCAAGAGCGCCTGCGGCAGGTTGACGTATCTCGCGGCGACGCCGTGACGGAGGTCTTCGCCTTCGAGGCCGCCGCTTACAGGTTCGCGGCGCTTTTCTCCGACGGCGTTCAGTCCTTCCTCAATGCGGGGCGCGCAGAGGCAGTCCCTCTGGAAACAGTCTTGCCGGAACTCGTCTCCTTCAAGAACACGCGCGGCGCTTTCGTCGGGCGGCGGATGAAGATGTTTCTGAAGGATTGTCAGCGCAAGGGCTGGCGGCACGCGGACGACCTGTCTCTGGCGGCGCTGCACCTCGGAGGTTGAATTTGACGTTGAAAGCTGTCCTGCCCGGATTGGGCAGTCTCTTCAAAGGCGACGCAACGGTGAAGCGTTACTACGTTCAGGGCGGAGGCGAAGTCCGTCTGACCAAGTCCGACTTCAAGGCGCAGGGCGGCGAGGGCTCGATCTACGTCAGGGGCGCGCGCGCTTACAAGATTTACACCGACCCGCGGCGAGCCATCCCGCCCGCGAAGATTCGGGAGCTGTCGGCGCTGACGCTGCCTAACATCGTCCGCCCGCTCGAAGTCCTGCTCGACGCGAGGAACCGCGCCGCGGGCTACTCGATGCGCGCGGTCGGGAGGTCTTACGCGCTCTGCCAGCTCTTCCCGAAGGCGTTCCGGCAGAGGAACAACCTGACGCCGGAGGCGGCGCTGCGCCTCGTGCTGAAGATGAGAGAGGGCGTGAGCCACGTTCATTCAAAGGGCATCCTCGTCGTTGACCTGAACGAGATGAACTTCCTCGTCGCGGAAGACTTCTCGGAGGTCTACTTCATAGACGTTGACAGCTACCAGACGCCCTCGTTCCCAGCGGCGGCGCTGATGGAGAGCGTGCGCGACCGTCACGCGCGGGAGTTTTCGACCGCGTCGGACTGGTTCTCCTTCGCCGTCGTCTCCTTCCAGACATTCGTCGGCATACACCCCTACAAGGGCAGCTACCCACCCATGCAGGGCTCGGGCGACAAGGCGCAGATGCTCGACGCGAGGATGCGCGCAAACGTCTCCGTGCTCAGGCCCGAGGTTAAAGTGCCCGCGTCCTGCCTCCCCTTCGTCGTCATCCCGCCCGCGTACCTCGACTGGTATCGCGCGGTCTTCGACGAAGGCAAGCGGCTCCCGCCGCCCGACGAAGCGCACGCCGTCGTCTCGCTCGCGGCGCACGCGCCCGCGGCCCACGAAGGAAACTCCCTCTTCGAGTTCAAGGAGGTCGGCGAGTTTGACGACGAGGTCGTCTTCCACGACGGCGCGCTCACCGTCACGCGTTCGAGCGTCTACTTCGGAGGCGAGCGTTTCGCCAAGCCGCGCGCCGACGCGCACGTCGTCCTGACGCCGCGGCTCGGCCACTTGGTCGCCGCGTACGTCGAAGACGGCGCGGCCCGCCTGCGTGACCTGACAGCCGGGCGCGACCTGCCGCTCTCAATCGGCGCAGAGGAGATGGCGGTGTGCGGCGGCCGGCTCTACGTCAAGCAGGGCGAGAGCGTCTTCGCCGTCGAGTTCCTCGAACTCGGGAAGAACGTTTCCCCCGGCGTGCGTACGGCGGCCAATGTTATGATGAAGTCAACGCGGATGTTTGAGGGGCTGGCGGTGCAGAACATGTTGGGGGCGCACTACGCCTCCATCTTCGCGCCCGGCGTCTGTCATCAATTAAGGCTGGCGGAGCTTGACGGCTACCGGCTGCTCGACGCGCGACTCTGCCGAAACGTTTTGCTGGCGGTCGGGGCGCGCGGCGGTCGTTACGACCGGCTCGTCTTCCGCTTCGCGGACGACTTCGGCGCTTACGACTCGCGCGTCGAAAGCGACGTTTCTTCGACCGACATCAATTTCGCGGTGCTCGACACGGGCGTCGTCCTGAATCTGACAGACGAGGGCGCGCTCGAACTCTTCCCGCGGCGCAAGGGCGCGCACGACTTCAAGACCTTCGAAGACCCGGCCGTCGGCGCCGACGCGAGGCTCTTCCAAGTGGGCGCGCAGGCTTACGTCGCGCGCGGCCCAAAGCTCTACAAGTTCAACATGCGGCGTTCGCCCTGAGACGCGGGCGGAGGCGGCTACTCCACGGATGACTTCGACCAACCAGAGCTCAGGATACGAGAAGCAGCACCGCGGCACGCAGGCCGCCTACGAGGCGTACTTCCGTGGGATGGACGCCTCGATGCAGCAGAAGGTGGCGCTCACCACGGCGCACTTCCCCGTCCGCGGCCGCATCGCCGACATGGGCTCGGGCTCGGGGCGCGGTACCTACGACCTCGCCTGCCTCTACTCGGGGCTTGAGCTGGTCGGCGTGGACATCAACCCCGTCTCGGTCGAGCGCGCCGCGCGCGAGTTCCAACGACCGAACCTCTCCTACGCCGTGGGCGACATCTCCGGGATGGTCTTCGAGCCCGAGTCGCTCGACGGCATCCTCGACTCCTCCGTGCTGCACCACGTCACGAGCTTCAACAACTTCGACGTGCGCCGCGTGTTCGCCACGCTCGACAACCAAGTGGCGCAGCTCAAGACAGGCGGCGTCATCATCATCCGCGACTTCGTCATTCCCGACGGCCCCGAGCGCGTCCGCCTCGACCTGCCCGCCGACGACGGCACGGAGACGGGCGACATAGTTGAACTCTCGACCGCCGCCCTCTTCGAGCGTTTCGCGCGCGAGTGGCGCAGCAGCGTCAACCGCGGCGAGCCGGTGCCCTTCACGAAGACGGAATCAACGCGCGCGGGCTTCGCGCGTTACGAGGTCGCGCTGCGCGCGGCCGCGGAGTTCGTGCTGCGTAAAGACTACCGCGCCGACTGGGCGACCGAAGTCCTTGAGGAGTACACGTACCTCAGCCAGTCGCAGTTCGAGGAGGCGTTCCGCTCGCGCGGCCTGCGCATCGTCACCTCGCGCCCGCTCTGGAACCCTTGGATCGTGCAGAACCGTTTCGAGGGCAAGTTCCACCTCTCAGACTCGGACGGGGCACCGCTGCCGTTCCCGCCGACCAACTATCTCATCGTCGGCGAGAAGGTGCGCGAAGGGTTAGGGGTCGAGCTGCGCGAGGAGAACTGGACGGTCTCGGCGCAGACGTTCCTGAGCCTCAAAGCATACAGGCACAAAGAGTCGGGGAAGGACTTCGAACTGGTCGAACGCCCGCACCAGACCGTAGACGTGTTGCCTTGGTTCGAGAGCGCGGGGCAACTCTTCGTCATCGCGAAGAAGGACTTCCCGCGTCCCGTCATCAGCAACTCCAAAGAACGGCCGCGCCTCGACCGCGCGCACCACTCCGGCTACGTCACCGAGCCCGTCAGCGCCATCGTTGGCGGCACGGCCGACGAAGGGCAGGAGGTCTTCCGCGTCCTGCGCGAGCGGGCCGGCTTCGACGCCGCAGACGTTCTCCGCTTGGGCGAACCGTTCTCCTACTTCACCTCGCCCGGCGGGGTTGACGAACTCGTCGTCTCGCGGCTGGCGGAAGTCCGCCCGCGCCGGACAGACCTCTCATTTCCCAACTACACCCCGTTCAAAGACGCCGGCACCGTGCGCGAACTGGACGCGACCCAAGTTCTGCGCGCGTGCCACGTCGGCGGGATGTTCGACGCGCGGCTTGAGATAAACATCTACCGCCTGCTCCGCCAACTCGGCCGCGGCTGCGGCCCTTGGATAGGAGCGCCCATTGCCTTATCCAACCAGCCCGACGCATTAGCTACCAACGACGCGGCGGCTGCTTTATCACCGCCGGCCCGCGCCGCGTTCGGCGAACCGACGAGTGCTTACGAACCGCGGTTCCTGTCTTTATGTGAAGGCACTTTCGCGGAGTTCGACAACGCGGGCGACGTGCTGGCGGAGGCGCGCTTCGAATACGTGCGCCCGAAGGAGCTGAGCCATAACACCCTGACCGCCCTGCCCGTGTTGAAGACGGAGCGCGGGGTGTTCGTCGGCGTCGAGCACCGCGACCTGCCCGCCGCCCAAACCTTCTGCGGAAGTTCACTCATCGCGGCGGCGCCCGCATGGCGTCTGCCGCAGACGATCACACACCTGTCCGAGCTTGCGCCTTTTCTGAACGAAGCCCTGCGCCGCGACTTCGGCCTTCGCGTCCGCCGCGCTTGGGAACTGGGGGGCGCGTACTTCCCGACTTCGGGCGTCACGCCCGAGGTGGTCTACCCCTTCGCCGTCGAGGTCGAGGCCGTCGAGGGCGCGACGACTACTCTTCAATTCACGCCCCTGCCCGAGCTGATGGATAAGTCCGACCTCATACGCGACGCACACCTTCTGATAGCGGCCCACAGACTCGCTCACGCGCTGCAAATTCTGGCCTGACCTCTTATTGCTTGAACTTCACCTTCACCGGCTCGGCCCCGGTGGCGGCCCACAGGAGCGAGCCGTCCTCCCCGTAACCCTCGACCTTCGTGACGAACGAGGAGCGGTAGATGTCGCACTCGCCGACGAACTCGACCAGCGTGGCCGTGACGCGAAGCGTCGCGGCGCCCGGCGCGGCCTTGACCGTGGCGCGCAGGTTCTTCGCCAGCGCGGCCGACGTGACGAAACTCATGGATGCGTCGCCGTCCGACTCGTCCAACGAGAGGGCGAAGAGCCCCCTGCGGTTCGTGCCCTCGTCGTACGGCGTGACGCGGCTGACCTTCTCGGCGGGCACCGACGTGATGACGTAGTGCGTGCCCGTCCTGTTCGACTGGTACTCGCCGACGAAGGCCGAGAGCTTGTCGAAACGGACTTGGCGCGGCCCGGCGGCATTCGCGTTCGCGCGCGGCGCGCCGGCTTTCCCGCCCCGGTACGTGCCGTCGAGGTCTACGTTGAAGCCGCACGAGCTGTCGGCCTTCACGCCCGCCTCCCCGTCCTCGAAGATGATGAAGACGCGGCAGGGCGCGTCGCCGCCGTCGGGCGTGACGCGGGCCGTGGCGACGTTGCCGCGCAAGGTCGCGTCGCCCTCGCCGCCGCCCTCGTGCATCGTCTCTTCGCCGTTGTCGCGGTACATGTATGTGCCCGAGAGCGTGACGTGGAGCCGGCCGCCTCCCTTGTCTTCGACCTTCAGAATGTTGTCGTAGCCGTCCTTGCCGGGGCGGTAGGTCTTGTAGCGGTAAGTCCCGGCGTAAGAGGCCGGGGCGACCGCGAGCTGCGGCGCCGGGCCGGCCGGGACGCGGGGCGCCGCGGCGTGCAGGAGCGCGTAGGCGAGGAGCAGTGCGTAAGCTTTAACGTTTATGTTTTTCATTCTGAGCACCAAAGGTTCCGAGTCGTCAGGGCGTGTGAAGGCCGCGGCCGGGCGCGGCCTTCACACGCTAACGCGTAGTCACGCGCGATGTCGGATCAGCCGTGGATGAAGTCAGCCGCCGAGTTCCAGCCAGACGCTCCCGGCCCCGCCCTTGTTGGAGCGCTTGATGAGCGGGGCGCTGTCCACGTTGCCGTTAACCATCGGCCAGTCTTCCCAGCGCGGCGCGAAAAAAATCGGGCGCTCGGCGTCGGTCGTGAAGGTGCCGCTGATGCCGCCCGCCAGAACGATGCGGGCCGAAAGCTCCGGCGTGTAGGTGTTGCCGTCCGGCGTGGTGACGCGCGCGCGCGCCGTGTAGGCGCCGAGCGGGATGTCCTTGATGGTCATCTCGAACGCGTTCCTGCCCGTGTTCCTGACTTGCAGGTTGTAGCTGAGCGCGCGGCCGTTGCTGCCGTCGAGCAGCGGCCCCTGCGGCGTCAGCGTCAACTGGACGCGTGTGCCCTCGGGCAGCGCGTCCGACCCGTTGGCGCCGGCCGTCAGCATCGGGTCGGGGTCGTTGGGAATGACGATCTTGACCTTCGCACGGAAGTAGAGCGAGCCGCCGTAGTAGGACAACTCCTGCTTCGGGTCTTCCTCGGGCGAGATGTAGCCGGAGACCGGCAGCACGAAGTTCTTGACGTAGCCCCTCGTGATGTCAATCGCGTCGCGGTCGAAGAACGAGCCGTCGTCGCCCTCGGGGCGCAGCGGCAGGTAGTAGCGCTGCTCGCCGTAGGAGACCAGCGCCGTCGCGTTGTCAACATGGTAGTCGGCGGCGGGCGGAAGGCTGACGGAGTAGACGCCCTGCGCGTTGGTGCGGGCCACGTATTCGAGTATCGCGCCCTGCGGGGTCATGCGCCAGAAACGAATCCGCGCGCCCGCGAGCGGCTGGCCCAACGCGTTCAGGACGGCGCCCGTCGCCTGATTCGGCTGGGCCGTGAGCCTCGGGAACGTCGGCATTGATGTTGAGGTCGCGGCCCGGGGCGGCGCTTCAATCGGGGCGCTTGAGACTCGGTCTAAGACACTGCCGCCCGAGTTGTTCGCGTCGCCCTGCGCGTTGGCTCTTCCGAACTGCCCCCAGACGAGCATGAGCAGTTGCTCGCCTTCGAGCCAGTAGCCGACGAGCGCCTTCCTCTGCTGTGCCGACCCGGCGACGAAGAACGAGAGGGTATTGCCCTGAACGTTCTGCGGCTCGCCCACCGCCTGCGTCTGTAGGCCGGCCTTTTGCAGCGCCGCTTGAACCTGCGCGATTATCTGCCGGCCGCTCTCGCGCCTGTAACCGGCGCCGCCCCAGCCGAGCACTTCCGTCGCCTGCATCTGCGTCGCGGCGTCGAGTCCGGCCGCGATGGTGCCGAGCGGGGCGGTTGATTCTTCGACCGCCTTGGCATCGGTGATGCGTTCGGCGCCACGCGGCAGTGCGATGCCCGCAAGCCGTGAGGTCGCCGCCGTCTCCGACTGGACGGCCGCACATCCGGCCGTGACGAACGGCACGGCGGCCGACAGGAGCGCGGCGAAGATAAAGGCCGCCGCGACGCGGGCTCTTACTCTAAGAACTCTAAGACTCGTACTCATCGAGACACCTCCTTCGCGGTGCGAACCGCGATGCCTAACAGCGTGAAGCCCGCGGTGACGAGGGCGACGAAGGCGAAGCGCGCGTCCTCGCCGACGAGCGGGAGGGCGGCGAAGTAGGACGGCAGCGCCAGCCCGCAGACGAAGCAGCCCGCGCGCCGCCACCCACGCCACACACCCGCGCGCCACACGAGCGCGCCCACAAAGAGCATGAACAGGTGACTGAGCGGCCACGACGCGTCAACCGCGAAGTAGAACGGTTGCGTCGTCAACGCCTTCAGGTCGAGCGCCTCCGCCAGCGCGACGAACGCGGCGAGCGCGAGCCCCGCGCACTGAATGATGAAAGCCGCGCGGGCCGCGCGCCCGCGCCCCGTCGCGCGAAGCCGGCGCAGGGCCGCGGCGCTGCACACCCACCCGACGATGTAGAGCAGGTTGAGCACACTGCTCACGCGGTCGTTCGGGCCTCCGCCGAGCCCGTACGCGTGGCGGTACACGGCGTCGAGCGCGAACATCTGCGCCCCGACGACGCCGAGCGTCCCGAGCAGCTTTGTCGTTAGAAACGGCCCGCTCTTCGCGAGCGGTAAGTTGACCTCTTCGACTGCCATCTCGGCTCTCCTTCCGATGGTTCCGTTAAAAGTGCCGGCGCCGCGGCCGCCAAACTTGTCGCGGCCCGGGCCGTGCTTTACTATTCCGACGTAATCTCCTGTGGCCCCGGTCGGGGCCGTCTTCCGCTTATCAATGCGCAGGGCGTTGGGAGTTCCTGCCAACGGCCGCGAGATTTTTTTTCGGGCGCACGCCCGCGCGAATTTCTGTGACGCAGCAGCCGCACGAAGTCACCCTCATACTGGAACGCCTCAACGGCGGCGACCAGTCGGCCCTCGAACAACTCTTCCCGCTCGTCTACCGCGAGCTGCGGTTGATGGCGCGCGGCCGGCTCAGGCGCGAGCGGCCCGGCCACACGCTCCAACCCACCGACCTCGTTCACGAAGCCTTCCTACGCCTCGTCGGGCAGGACGTGGAGTGGCAGAACCGCGCGCACTTCCTCGCGATATCCTCCAAGGTGATGAGGAGGGTTCTGGTTGACCACGCCCGCGCGCGCCGCGCCGACAAGCGCGGCGGCGCCGCGGTGCGCCTGCCCTTGGACGACGCGCTCAACCTCTCGGACGAGAAGGCGGCGGGGCTCGTCGCGCTCGACGAGGCGCTGCGCGAGTTGGAAGAGTTCGACCCGTTGGGCGTGAGGCTCGTCGAGCTGCACGTCTTCAACGGCCTCTCGATGAAGGAGACGGCCGACGCGTTGGAGATGAGCGAGCGGACGGCCTACAGGCACTGGCGCGCGTTGAGGGCGCGGCTCGGCGAGCAGGTCGGCGCGGAGGCCGGCGCGTGACGCCCGAACGCTGGCAGAGGGTTTTGGAGCTGTTCGGCGAGGCCGTCGAGCTTCCCGCGGATGAGTGCGAGGCTTTCCTCGCCGCGGAGTGCGGCGACGACGCGGCGCTCGCGGCGGAAGTCCGCCGCATGGTCGAGGCCGACGCGCGGCCCAACCCGCTCGTTGACTCGCCGCTCATCGCCGGTCTGCTGACGAATCCCACCGAACAGTTCGAGCCGTCGCTCGTCGGCCGCGCGGTGGCCGGCTACGAGCTGACGCAGAGGCTCGGCGCGGGCGGCATGGGCGAGGTCTACCTCGCGCGCGACGCGCGGCTCCGACGCCGTGTCGCGGTCAAACTCCTGCGCGAACGTTTCACGCGCGACCCCGACCGCCTCGCGCGCTTCGAGCGCGAGGCTTACGCCGCCTCCTCGCTCAGCCACCCCTGCGTCCTACACGTCTACGAGTTCGGCGAGCACGAGGGCCGGCGCTACATCGTCACGGAGTACGTCGAGGGGCAGACGCTCAGGCGGCGCATCGCCGAAGGGTTGAAGGTCTCCGAGGCGCTGCGCATCGCGACGCAGATGGCCGAAGGAGTCGCGGCCGCGCACGGCGCGGGCGTCGTCCACCGCGACATCAAGCCCGAGAACGTCGTCGTCCGCCCGGACGGCTACGTCAAGCTCCTCGACTTCGGCATCGCCAAGCTGGTCGAGACAGAGAAGGAGGTCGGCGCGAATCCGGCCGAGACCGAGACGGGCGTCGTCATCGGCACGGCCAAGTACATGTCGCCGGAGCAGGCGCGCGGGCTGAGGGTGGACGAGCGGACTGACGTGTGGAGCGTCGGCGTCGTCCTCTACGAGATGCTGACCGGAAGGCCGCCCTTCGACGGCGCGAGCAACACAGACGTGCTGGTCTCGGTGCTTGAGCGCGAGCCCGAGCCGTTGACCAAATACCTGCCGGGCGCCCCCGCCGAGTTGCAGCGCATCGTCGGCAAGGCTCTGCGGAAGCAGAGGGAGCAGAGGTACAGTTCGGCGGACGACCTCGCGCTCGACCTCAAGCGTCTGAGCCACGAACTCATCCGCAGCGGAGAGACGGCGTCGCTGGCCGCCGTCGCGGGGACGGACGGCGACGGAGTCATAAACCGCCAGACCGGCGCGCTCTCGAATGCCGGGCACGTCGCCGAAGGCGTCACGCGGCATAAATGGAAGGCGGTCGCCGCCTGCCTCGTGCTTCTCGCCGCCGCGGGTCTCTTCTTAGTGACGCGCCTGCCCGACCCGCGCAGACCTTCGCCCGTGGTCTTCCGCGAGGGAGGCAAGGAGAAGCTGACCAACTCGGGCAAGGCGTTCCTCGCGACCGTCTCGCCCGACGGCAAGTACGTGGCCTACGTCTCTGACGAGGCGGGCAAGTCCTCCGTCCGTCTCAGGCAGACGGCGACGAAGACGGACGTGCTGCGCGCGACCACGGACGAGGGCTACTTCTACCGCCTCTCCTTCTCTACGGGCGGCGACTACATCTACTACGTCCTTCAGACCAACCAGATGTCGCCGACCGCGCTCTACCGTATGCCCGTGCTCGGCGGCGAGGCGCGCAAGGTGAGCGAACGCGCCAACAGCGCCGCCACCTTCTCGCCAGACGGAAAGCTGTTGGCCTTCGTCCGCGAGAACTTCCCGACCGAAGAGGAGTGCGCCCTTATCATCGCCAACGCAGACGGCACTGACGAGCGCGTTGTCGCTAAGCGGCCGCGGCCCGACTGGCTGGCAGAGCCCGCTTGGTCTCCCGACGGAAAGACCATCGCCTGCGTGCTACGCAACAGCGCGATGCCCGCGCTCTCCTTCGGCAGCGCCATGCGCATCGTCACCGTCCCCGCCGCGGGCGGCGAGCCCGCGCAGCTCGGCACACAACCGTGGGGCGCCGTCCTCATGCTCGCGTGGCTCCCGCGCGGCGAGGGTCTCCTCGCCAACGCCGTGGACACCGAGAGCGGCAAGTCGCAGCTCTGGCACGTCACCTTCCCAGAGGGCGCTGCGGCGCGCGTGACGAGCGACCTCAACGGCTTCGACGGCGTGAGCCTCACGGCCGACGGCAAGACGCTCGTCACAGTGCAGGAGACGACCGTCTCGAACATCTGGGTCTCGCCCGACTCTTCGCCCGCTCACGCGCGCCCGCTCACGACCGGCACGGGCGTCTTCGCAGGCATGTACGGCCTCGACTGGACGCCCGCGGGCCGTCTGCTCTACTCGTCAACCGAGAGCGGCAGTTGGGACGTGTGGGAGATAGACCCAACGACCGGCGAGCGGCGCCGACTGACCGACGCGCCCACTCAGGAGCGGGGCGCGCAAACGACGCCCGACGGCCGCGCGGTCGTCTTCCGCTCGAACCACGAGGGGCGCTGGAACCTCTACGTGATGGACGCCTCGGGCGGGAACGTGCGCCGCCTGACCTCGGGCGAGTTCGACGACTTCGCCAGCATCAGCCCCGACGGCGCGTGGGTCTACTACGTCTCCTCTGTGGGCGGCAGGTTCTCGCTCTGGAAGGTGCCGCTCGCGGGCGGCGAGCCCACGCACGTCTCCGACAAGGAGTTGTTGGGGACTTCCCTCTCGCCGGACGGCGAACGGGTCGCGGGCTACTACCGCGAGCGGCCCGACGGCCCTTGGTCACTCGCCGTCGTGTCGGCCGAGGACGGTTCGGTGCTGAAGACGCTAGAGCCGCCGACCTTCTTCAACTTCGGCCTCGGCTGGACGCGCGACGGGCAGGCCCTCACCTACCTCGCGAGCCAGAACGGCCCCTCCAACATCTGGCGCCGCACGCTCGACGGCCGCCCCGCGCAGGCGCTCAGCGACTCGAAGGCCGACGACATTCTCAGCTACGACTGGTCGCGCGACGGCTCGCGCTTCGCCTGCTCGCGCGGCTCCGTCACCTACGACATCGTCTCCATCGCCAACGCCCCGAACTGACCGCCGCCCCGCGCGGCTAACTGCTGCGGCGCGGGACGGTCTTGAACCTGTCGTGGTATTCGACCGCGTCGAGGAACGCCTTGACCGATTCGGCCTCGACGAAGTTGCCGTTGTGCTTGTCGAGCTTGTCGAGCCAGTAGTTGAGTCCCTCCTCGTCCGGGTTCCTTCTTAAATAACCGAAGTACTCCATCAGGATGAAGGCGCGGTTGCGCTCGCGCGCCGAGAAGCTCGCGTTCTCGGCGACGGCGCGCAACACCTGCGCGCGCGTCTTCGCGCCCGAGGTCAGGTCTGAGACGAGTTGGTCGCGCTCGGACGAAGACGGCGCGACGCCCGCGTTCGCGAAGAGCGCGTTCACGTACTGCTCCTGAGACATCCCCCCGTAGAGCGCGCCGAACTGCGGGCGCGCGACGAACGAGTCGAGGTACGCCCTTTCGTTGGTGTCAATCAGGGCCTCCCAGCCGGCGGCGCCCACGGCCACGCCCCTGCTGATGTCGCGCGCGTCGGGGCTGAACTCCTCGTAGAGCGGCATGCGTCCGTACGCGGCCCTGTGCGCGAGGTAGACGAGGTAGCCCGTGCGCTCGAACTCGATTGACTGGAAGAAGGCGGCCGAGACGTTGATGCGTCTGACCTCGCGGCACTGCAAGTCCGCGCCGCACTGCTCGATCTCGTTCGTCCAGTGTGCGAGTCCCGGGGCGTCGGGCTCGCGCGAGAGGAAGTCGAGGTAGTGCTGGCGGACGAACTTCGACGAGTCGTCGAGCGGGTCGCGCGCGTGCGACGCGTCGAAGGGGACGTGCTCGTCGGAGGCGACCGCGTCCGGACTGATCTTCACGAGGAAGCTGGTGGAAGTTTGGGCGCCGTTGTAAGTGCTGCCGTCAGTCACGGGGAAGTTGTTGGAGTACGTCCACCCGGAGACGTAGAGGCTGCCCCGGGCGTCGCGCCTCACGATCCACGTGCCGTCGCCCGCGCTGCCGCCGAGGTACGTGAAATAGACGAGCGAGGCGCCGGCCGAATCAATCTTCGCCAGATAGCTGTCGCCGCCGGGCGCGGAGATGTCTTCGGTCGCGCCGCCGCCGAAGGCCGTCTGGAATGCGCCCGGCGTGACGGGGAAGTCGGTCGAGAAGGTGCGGCCGGCGACGTAGACGTTTCCCGCCTCGTCGAGTTCCATGTTGAAGGCGTCGTCGTCGGCCGAGCCGCCGAAGAAGGTCGAATAGATGAGGCTCGACTCGCCCGTCGGGGCCGACAGGTTGAGCTTCATGAGCACGAGGTCGACGCCCCCGCGGAACGACGGCTGCATCGCGCCCGCTGTGATGGGGACGCTGTCGCAGAGGGGTGCCCAATCCGCGTACATTCGACCAGTGCTGTGGCAGTTGTTCCCGTCCTCCACCCTGTTCAGGAGGTAGACCTGTCCCGCGCCGTCCACCTTGATGTCCCGCGTCCCCACCTCAATGCTGCCGAGGAAGGTTGAGTAAGGCACGGCCGCGGCGCCCGTGCCCGACGGGTTGAATTTTGTGAGGAAGGACGTGACCGCCGTCGAAGCCGAAAGCACCGTCGGGGTCGCGAACAGTTGGGAGCGCAGGGCGTTGGCCGTGACGGGAAAGTCTGTCGAGCCGGTGTGCCCCGCAAGGTAGACGTTGCCGTCGGCGTCCACGGTCGCCGTGTTCAGGAAGTCGGCGCGGTTGCCGCCGAAGTAGGTCGAGTAAGCAAGGCCGAGGCCGTTGCCCTGCGGCGTGAACTTGGCGATGTAGAGGTCGAGCTTCTTCGAGTTCGCGTCGTACACGGGTTGGTCGCGCGGGTCGGAGGCCGGCGTCGGCCTCGAAGGCATGTAGGCGTTCGCGGTCGTGGGGAAGTTGTTCGAGGTGGCCCCGGCCCCGCCCACAAGGTAGACGTTGCCCGCGGCGTCGAGGAGCGGCCCCTTAGCGCTGTCGCTGCCGCTGCCGCCGAAGTAGCTCGCGTAGAGCAGCTCGCCCGCGGGCCCGAGCCGCGCGACGAAGGCGTCTTGCGGCGACAGGTTCTTACAGCAGGTGCCGGCGTCGCTGGTGTCGGGCGTGCCGCGGTTGAGTTGCGACTGGAAGGCGTCCGGGGTGACGGGGAAGTCGAGCGAGGTGGTGACCCCGGCGACGTACACGTTGCCGGACTTATCCACGGCCACGTCCCCGGCGTCGTAGTTGCTGCCGCCGAAGCGCGTGGTGTAGACGAGATCAAGCCCGCCGGAACTGTTCGGCGCGAATTTCGACACCAGCACGTCGGCGCCGTTCGTGTTGGGCGCGGGGGCGGGGCGAACGCCGCCGATCACGTAGAGGTTGCCGGCGCGGTCGAATTTGATGTCGAGCGCGCTGATGTTGTAGGTCGCGTAAGCGAGCACAGGGTCTATGACGAGCGGACGTGCGGCGTCGTAGGCGCCGACCTCGAAGCCGACCGAGGACTCGCCCCTGAGCACGTAGCGGCCCGCGACCTCGACGCGCCCGCCGCCCTCCTCCTGATAGACCTTCGGACTCTTCTGCACAAGCCTCCGCCCGGCCGCGTGGACGACGAGGTCGCCGCCCCCGTCAACCTCAAGCTTGTCCGCACCGTCGAAAGCCATCTCGATGGCTTCGGGGTTCGCGCCCGGCGCGAGGCGGAAGTCGTACTCCAACCGCCCGCCCGCGCCGTAGTAGACGAGGTCAACGCCCGGATAGACTTCGCCGTAGACGACGGAGTCGAAGACGGGGACGTTCGTCACGCGCTCACTGCCGACGAAATAGTTGACGCGGCCGGGGGCCCTCCGCCCTCCCCTGACGGACGCCCCGCGGCCGCCGCCCACGGGCCTCATGCTCAGCACGCACGCGCGCGGCGACGTGCTGGCCTCACGTGCCGGCGCCTCGGGCGGGACTGACGGCCCGGTCTCTTGTTCGTCCAGTGTCAGGAGCGCCGCGTCGGGTGTCAGCGCGAGCGTGTAGCCGTCGCCGCGCGAGACGAACTTCACGCCGGGGTCGGCCTGCCCCTCGTTCGGCTCGAAGAGCATCGGCGGCGAGACGAGCGCCCCGGCCGCTTGCCCTGCTTCGGCCTGCCGCGGCACGTCGCGCGTGAGAAGGCCGCCTGCCGCCTGCCGCGCGGCGCGGAAGTAAGGAAGGATTGACAAGCTCGCTACGAACAGCGCGAGCAGCGCGGGCGCGGCCGTCCGCGAAATGAATGACGAACAACGGCGTGAACTGGACTTCATCTGCTGGTCTCCCTCCGGCTCAGGTGTGGGTCTCCTGTTGATATGTGGTCAGGGCGCGGCCGCAACCCACGCGCGCCGGTTTAGAACTTGAGCTTCAACGTCAACTGCATCGAGCGCGGCCCGCCCACCTGATAAATCGGAATCAGGCCGCCGGTGGCGCCGCCCGTGCCGAGGCTGTCGCCCAGCGTCCGCGTGGCGACGAGGCTCGCGGAAGGGTTGGTGAAGTTCGGGTGGTTGAAGACGTTGTAGGCTTCGGCGCGCAGGTGCAGCTCGAACCGGCCCGCGAGCCGGAACTTCCGCCCGAGCGCGAAGTCAACCTGCGAAGCCGCGAAGCCGCGCAGCGCGTTGCGCCCGAGCGACCCTTCGCGCGAGCCGGGGTCGGCGAAGGCATCGGCGTTGATGTACCTGCCGCCCGGCACGCGCGGCTCGTTGATGTAGACGGGGACGCCCGTCAGAAGGTCTGGGCGAAGGTATTGTACGAGGCCGCCGCCGAGGATGTCCGTAAAGAGCGTGATGTTGACGGGCGTGGCCGTGCGCCAGCGCGCGACGCCGCCCACGAACCAGCCGCGCGTGAGTGCTCTTCCGAACTTCCCGCGCACAAGAGTCGGCACGTCGTAGTCAACGGCCGCGCTCAGCGTGTGTCGCACGTCGAAGTCGGAGGGGCCGCGGTCGCGCGCGGGGTCTGCGTCCTCCGGGTGGAGACGTATGGACGAGTCGTCCGAGGCGTTGTCAATCGAGTGCGCCCACGTGTAAGAGGCGTAGGCGCCCAGTCCCGACGAGAGCCTGCGCGTGAACTGCGCACGCATCGCATGGTAGTCGGAGCGCGCGGCGTTGCGCGTGAGTACGATGGTCGTGTCGCCGAGGAAGCCGAAGGTGGGAAAGGGGTCGAGGAAGACTTCGCCGCGCGTCAGACGCCGCCCCTGCGCGCCGACGTACGCGACCGAGAGCACGTGGCCCGCGCCGAGGCGCTGCTCGACCTCCGCGCTCCACTGCCTCGTGTAGGGCGCCCGCAGTTTCGAGTCGAAGGCGAAGAGGGTTCCGGCGCTCATGGCGAACTCGGGCGGCGGCGGGATGGCGTTGATGCCGGCCAGCGGGTAAGGGGCGCGGCCCACACGCCGGCCGCTCGCGTAAGGAATCACGCTGCCGAAGGCTTGCGCCGCCTGCCCCGTACCGAGGTCGTAATAGATTCCGAACCCTGCGCGCAGCGTCGTCCCCGTGCGCGGCACGTCGTACGCGACGCCGACACGCGGGGCGAAGTTGCCGAAGTCCGTCGCCCAGAGCGGCGTGCCGCGCGGCGCGAAGCCCAACTTTTCTGCCGTCAGCAGAGACGTGTGCAGGTTGGAGATGAACTTCAGCGCGGCGTCCGTCAGCACCAGAGGGTCTCTGCCGCCCGACTCGCGCGGCGGCGGGTTCAACTCCCAGCGCAGCCCGTAGCTCAGTGTCAGGCGGCGAGCCGCGCGCCACACGTCGCGCGCGAAGAGCGAGAGGTTGTGGAAGACGGGCTCGCGCGGCGCTTCGTCCGAGTAGATTTGTGCGCCGATGACTTCGGCTGAGATGACGCCCTCGCCGCCGAGCCGGTCGAAGCCGAAGTTGGTGAACGTCGCCGTCTGCGTGTAGGCCGGCGGGGCGAAGACGGGAGAGAGGCGTCGGTAGTCGCCGCCGAACTTCAGGTCATGGTCGCCGACGATGACGCCGACCGCGCCGACGAGGTTGAGCTGCCGGTTGAAGTTGTCCGACTCTCTCCCGACGCGCAGGTTGGCCGCCATGTCTACAGGCCGCAGGACGACGATCTGGACGAGCCCGTCCGCCGCCGAGGCGAAGGGCGGGAAGAGGTATTCGTCCGGTGGCGGCGTGGCGCCGCCGAAGTCGTCCAAGCGGTGGCGAGTCGTGCCGCGCGCGCGGCTCCAGTTGAAGCGCGCGTCGAGGGTCGCGCGCGAGCCGCGCGCGTAGTCGGCGCCGAGCGTCAGCGTGCGCGTCTCGAAGGAACTTTCGGTGACGGTGCTCAAACTCTGCGCGAGCGGGCGCCCGAAGCCAAAGGTCACGCGCGTCGTCGAGGTCGGCGGGTTCTGCGCGCCGCGCAAGGACGTGCGCGACGGCGACTGCGCGTAGCGGCCGAAGAGCGAGAGGCTGCCGGCCGTGTGGTCGAGGCGGACGCTCCACGCGTCGAGTTGTGAAGGCTCGCCGTACGAGGCGGCGAACTCGGCCGCGCCCGAAGCGTTCGTCAACTCGCGGCCGTTCGGGCGCGGGAAGGCTTCGAGCAGCGGCCTCACCTCTGGCGGGGCGATGAGCCGCGTCGTGATGGAAGGGACTGCCGTGACGGCGACGCGCGGCTGTGTCACGCGCAGACGTTCGTAAGAGACGAAGGCGAAGACGTGATGCCTGACTACGGGGCCGCCGAGGACGCCGCCGAGATGGTCTTGCCCGGAGGGCGGCTTGGGGAGTGCGCGCGCGTTGACGAACCAGTCGTTGGCGTCGAGCGCGCCGCGGCGCGCGGAGTAGAAGGCCGAGCCGCGCCACTCGTCCGTGCCGGCGCTGGTCGTGACGGAGACCTGCGCGCCGGGCGTGCGCCCGAACTCGGCGTCGTAGGTCATGGACTGAAGCCTGAACTCGCGCACGGCGTCGGCCGAGACGAGGTTGTTCATCCCGCCGAATGAGGAGAGCGCGGGCAGGCCACCGGCCGCGGCCTGACCCGGCGCGGGGCCGGCGCTGACGCCGAAGTTGACGGAGACGCCGTCAACGGTGAAGTAGTTCGCGTTCGCGCGCTGGCCGTTGACGGAGAACTGGCCCTGCTCGTTGAAGTCGGTTCGCGTGACGACGGCGCCGGGCGCGAGGCCGACGAGCGCTTGCAGGTTTCCGCCGGCCGGCGCGTGGCGCTCGATAAAGTTCTGGTTAAAGCTCGTCGCGGCCGGGGCGGATGTCTCGTTCCCTTCTCCGGCCTCGGCGCCTTCTTCAACACTGGCGCTCACGGTCACGTACTCTTCAATCGCGCCGACCGTGAGCCGCACGCGCATCCTGACCTGCCCGGCCGTGCCGAGCGTCACGCCGCGCACCTCGACCGTCTTGAAGCCTTCGCGGCGGACGATGACGTTGTACGTGCCCGCGGGCAGGAGCGCGACGGAGAAGAAGCCTTCGCCGTCGGTCGTCGCACGCCGCTCGACGCCGCTCGCGGTGTTGAAGGCGGTGACCGAAGCGCCTGCGACCACATCGCCGTTCTCGTCGTAGACCGTGCCGCTCACGCCGCTCTCGCCGCGCTGCCGGACGGGGACGGCCGCGCGCGCCGCCGTCATCATCGAGACGGCGAGGCAGGCGCAGAGCAGCAACGGCAGACGCGCCCCGCGCGGGACGAGCGCGGGGTAAGTGTCCCCGCCCGTGAGGGCCGCACGCGTTCTCATCTGTAAGCCTGTAGGATTGCCAGCGACAGTTCTTCGGCCGCTCCGAGCGAGTCCCAGAAGCGCGCCGACTTGATGGGGGCGAGCGACTGACCCGTTTGCGAGAGTGTGAACGCGGCGCTCAGCGCGTCGTCGGTCTCGCGCGTCAGACGCGCGAGGCGCTCGGCGGCACGGGCCGCGTCGGCGTCGCTCTTAATCAACGCCGCCTCGCTCGCCCCGCGCGGCGCGGGCGTCGAGAAGGGCGCCAGCCCTTGCCTGATGGCCCGCGCGTTTCTCAGGCAGGCTTCGGCGTGCGCGCGTATCATCTCTCGAAGCTTTTCGCGCGCGGCCGCGTCGAGTCCGCCGTCGGCGCGCGAGGGGAAGTTTGCCGTGAGGCGGATGAGGGCGGCGCTGTGCCGTACGGCCTGACGCGAGTCGGCGAGTAAGCGTTCGCCGACTCGCGCCACCTCTTCGCGCGCACGCCCGTCGCCCGCGTCGGCCCCGGCAAGTTTGCTCGCAAGCTCGGCGTCCGTCTCGCGCGCGTCGTCGCGGACTCGCACGTCAAGGTCGGTTACAGGGCCGGGGCTCCTCTGCCCGCGCGCGGCGAGCGACTCGGCGACCGTGCTTACATCAATAAGGACGGCCGGGTTGCCGGCGACCGGGCGGAGGGCGGCGAGTATCTCCTGCTTGCGCTCGGGCGTCTCGACGAGCGCCTCCACGCGCAGGCGTTCGTCGGGCGTGCGCCGCACAGAGACCTGCTCGCCCGGGTTCGTCCCGAGCGGGTGGAGCAGGTAGTTAACCTCGACTTCCAATTCGGCCGACGCGCGCACAGGCGCGGCGGGCGCGGGCGCATACGTCGCGCCTTTGTCCGACGCATCCGGCACGACGCCCGCGCCGGTCGCATCGCCGTCGGCCTCGAAAAGTTTCGGCGGGGTTCGTTCGGGCGGCGGCCGCTCGAAGAGTTCCTCGACGAACTTATACTCGCGGCGGCCCGCGTCGGACGCGTAAACCAGACGCATCTCGACGGCGTGCAGGTCGGCCTTCCTCAGCGTCAGAACCGCTTCGACTACGCCCGCGTCGGCGCGGCCTGCGTCGCGCACGACGTAACTCTCCCCGCCGTCTTCGACGGACGCGAAGGCGGCGCCGCCCGTCAGGTCTAGGTAGTCAACGGCCGAAGGGTTCAGACGCCACGCGGCGCCGGCGGCCAGCAGCGCCGCGGCCGCGGGCTTGGCCTCGCGCACAGCCGCGGGCTTCGCGTCCGGCAGCAGCACCGTGCGCTCGCCCTCCGCTGTCACGCGCTCGCCGATGACGAAGCCGCCCGCCTCGTCGTAGACCTTGCGCACCGTCACCCTGCGCGCCTCGCTGTGCCAGACCTCTATACGCTGCCGGCGCGAAGACTCTCGCCCGGCCGCGTCGCGCTGTTCGAGATACAGGGTGCGGTGAGTGACCGTCGCTCTGTCGGATGCGGCGGCGCGCTCGGCCACGGCGGAGCGGCTGAGCAGTTCCGCCGCCGAGACCGTGCCGACGCGCGTGCGTACGAAGAGCAGCGCCCCGACGAGTAGTAGAGAGAGTATCGCGGTCACGACCCCGGGGCGCAGCCAGCGCGGGCCGCCCGAGAACAGGCGCACGAGCCTCTGCCACACCGACGCCGCGGCCGGTTCTCTCCGCGCTTCCCGCGTCGCATGTTCGCCGCCCGTGAGTTCGGCGGGGGACGTCGCGACCTTTATTCCGTCGGACTCACGTTCGGGCACTTCGGCCGCGTTGCGCCACGGCCTGAGACGGTCTTCGTAGACGACGCGGAGCGTCGAGAACGGGTAGTTCAGTTCGAGCGCGACCTCAAGGCTGCGGCCGTCGCTGAGCGCGGTGCGCGCCGCGTGGCGGACGGGGCCGTCGGGCGGCTGCCCGCCGACGACGAGCAGGAGCATGCGCACGCCCTGCTCGCTGAAGACCTCGACGAACTCCACCTGCCGCTCGACGTTCAAGGTCTGCTCGTTGCGGCCGCCGCCGACCGTCTGCGAGCAGAGGTGGTCGCCGTTGACGGCCACGCACAGCTCGCCGGGGTCGTGCTCGAAGACTTCGCGCGCGCGCCGCCTGCCGCGCGTCAGGTCGGGGTCGGCCGACTCGCCACCGCCGCCCCCGGCCGCGCCGCCTCCGCCGCTTCCAGTGTCCTTGCCGGCCGTGTCTACGGGATGCCGCTCTGCCAGCGGCGCGAGGCCGAGCAGCCGGTTGGCGGAGTCCAGACAGCCGTCGCAGCTCACGAGATGCGCGAGCGTCGCGCAGTCAACCGTGGCGTCGCCGTCGTAGAGATGGCGTATGGTCTCTTCCGTCAGGCACTCGCCGCGCTTCGAGAGGGCGATGTGGCGGCGTATGTCTTTGAGGAAGGCGTCGGGCGGCTCCGAAGGGTCGAGGCCGCGCGCGGGCGGCGGCTCGACGGCGGGGCTCACGCCGATGAGGTTTAGAGAACTCCTGTCGCTAAGGTAAGCCTTCGCCTCGGCGCGCGCGACGCGCAGCCGCTCTTCGACCGCCGCGCGCGTGCTCTTCGTGACGCGCGCTATCTCGCCCGGGTAGTAGCCGAGGAAGAAACGCAGGAGCAGGACTGAGCCGGCCTTCGAGGTCTCCTTGCGGGCGCAGCCGTACTGGCAGACGCGGCGCAGCTCGTCGCGCACGGCGAGCTGGTCGTGCGGGTCGGCGTGGCGCAGGCCGAGGACGGCCGCGTTGTAATCGAGGACGGAGTCGAGCAGGCGCGCGCGCCGCCGCGTGCGGCGCAACTGCGAGAGGTGGAGTATGCGTACGAGGCCGAAGAGATACGCGTCGAGGTTCTCTATCGAGTCGAGGTCGGTGTTCGTGGCGGTGAACTGTACGAACGCCTCCTGAAGCAGGTCGTCGGCCGCGGCCGGGTCGTGGTCGCTCAGGTGCAGGGCCCAGCCGCGCAGCCGCTCGTAGCGTGCCATGAACACGTCTTCGAGGCTGTGCGGCGAGGTCAAGACCAGTCGGAGGAGCCGAGACGACATAAGAGAAAAAAACGCTACCTACTAAAGATGTGTCCCGCTAAAGCCCAATCCCACGCGCGGCCCGAAAAAAAGTTAAGCTGTTCGCCTGTTCGAGCTAACGGGGCGGCGCGCCCGACAGGGCCCTGTTGACGGCGGCCTTCGCGAGGAGTCGCGTCGAGTCGAGCGTCGGGAGCGGGGCGTCTTCGGGGCGCACGATGAGCGGAATCTCCGTGCAGCCGAGGATGGCCGCGTCGCACCCGCGCTCCCTCAAGCCCCCCATCACCTCGTTAAAGTAGAGGCGCGACTCTTCGGTGAAGACGGCGTTGACGAGTTGCTTGAAGATGATGGTGTTTATCCTCTCGCGGTCTTCCGATTCGGGAATCACGCACTCGACGCCGCGCGAGGCCGCCGCTTCCGCGTAGACGTTCGACTCCATCAGGTACTTCGTCCCCATCACGCCGAGGCGTCGGAAGCCGCGCCGGACGGCATCCTCCGTCACCACCTCCGCGATGTGTAGCCAAGGGATGGGAGACTTCGGGAGCAGGTACGGGAACGCCTGATGACAAGTGTTGTCGGGGCAGACGGCGAAGTCGGCGCCGGCCGCTGCGACACGCGTCGCCGAGTCGAGCAGCAACTCGGCGACGCCCTCCCAGTCGTCACGCTCAATGTGCCGCATGTGCTCGGCCATCGGAATCGAGTTCAGAGTGACCTGCGGGTGGTTGTGCTCGCCCATGAGGGGCAGGGCTTCAAGACATATCGTCCGGTAGCAGAGCGCCGCGCCCTCCGCGCTGCACGCCACGATGCCGATGTGTTGAGTCATCTCTTAAGTCTCCGGTAGGACGGCAAAACGGGGACGACTCGGATAGAATATTGCCGCCTTGTCAGATGTCAATACGCAGGAGCTATGATGACGGCCCTTAAACCGGTGATAAGCAGAGAGCAGATCGAATTTACCAGACGGACGATTCAGCCGTACGTCCGCCGAACCCCGGTGGTGGACGCCGACGGCGTTGACTTCGGGCTTGAGACTTCGCGCCTGACGTTCAAGCTTGAGCTTCTACAACATTCGGGTTCTTTCAAGGTGCGCGGGGCTTTCGCCAACCTGCTGCTGCGTGAAGTCCCGCCGGCGGGCGTCGTCGCGGCCTCCGGCGGAAACCACGGCGTCGCGGTAGCCTTCGCGGCCATGAGGCTCGGCGTGCCTGCAAAAATTTTCGTCCCCGTGTCGTCGTCCCCGGCCAAGATAAAACGGATTCGGGATTACGGCGCTGACTTGGTCATCGTCGGCGAAAGCTATGACGACGCGCTCGCCGCAAGTCGAGAATGGGTCTCGCGCTCGGACGCGTTGGCCGTCCACGCCTTCGACCAGACGGAGACGCTGCTCGGTCAGGCGACGCTCGGGGCCGAGTTGGAAGAGCAGGCCGATGAGTTAGACACGGTGCTCGTTTCCGTCGGCGGCGGCGGGTTGATAGGCGGCGTCGCCGCTTGGTACGGGAACCGGGCCAGAATCGTCGGCGTCGAGCCGGAAGCGGCGCCGACTCTTTACCGCGCGCTCGAAGCGGGCCGGCCGGTTGACGCCGAGATGGGCGGCATCGCCAAGGACTCGCTCGCCCCGCGCCGCGTCGGCGAGCTGGTATTTCCGCTCGCGCAACGCTTCGTCGAAAAAGTCATCCTCGTCACGGACGAGGCGATTCAGGAAGCACAGGGGAAACTCTGGGAGACGCTGCGGGTCGTGACCGAGCCGGGAGGCGCGGCGGCCTTCGCGGCCATCTCTTCCGGACGGTATAAGCCCCGAGCCGGGGAGCGCGTCGGGGTCATTCTGTGTGGCGGGAACACGGTGGCGGTGGACTTCAGCAGGCTTGTGGCGCGATGAGTGCCTTCGTCACTTTACCCGCCGCCACGTCGGCCAGAGCCTCGTTAGCCTCGCCGAGTTTGTAGCGGTCGAGTTTGAGGAGCGACCATGCTTCCGACCGCGCGGGGTCGGCCATGATTCGGACGCCGCGATAGAAATGTGAGAAGTCCGAGCCCCAGCAGCCGCGCACGTCCAAGTGCTTCCTGTTCAAGTCGTGATGCGGGTTGAGAGAGACCTCGCCGTGGTCTGTGTACTGCCCGACGATAAGGACGCGGCCTGCGTCGCGCGTGTAGCGCATCGCCTGCACGACGGCGACTGGCGCGCCCGTGGCCTCGATGGTCACGTCCGCCCCGCGCCCCTCCGTGTGTTCGAGCACCCACTGCGCGCGCGTCTCTTCGTCACTGTCCTCCACGTTGAGGGTAGCGGCGGCCCCCACCTGCCGCGCCGCTTCGAGCCGGCGCTCCGGCGCACCTATGCACAAGACCCGCAGCGCCCCGCGCATCAGCGCGAAGATAATCGCCGAGAGCCCGACCGGCCCGCTGCCGAGCACCAGAACCGTGTCGCCCAGTTCCACCTCCGCACGCTCGACCGCGTGCAGCGCCGTCGGCAGCGCGCAGCCCCCGGCCATGAACTTTTCAAAGTCAACGTCCCCGAGCCCGATGCAGCGCGTGGCCGGCTTCAGGTAGAGCTTCTGCGCCCAACCTCCGGCCAGCCCGTCCGCCAGCCCGTAGGTGATGCCGTAGACTTTGCGATGCGGGCAGCGCGTCGTGGCCTTCGCCACGAGGCAGTGCCAGCAGGCGTTGCAGGTGCGGTGTACGTCGAGGAAGGTGACGCGGTCGCCTTCTGCGAACGGCCGCCCCGTGATGTCTAACATCTGCCCGCGTATCTTGCTCAGGCGGCCCACAGAGACGTGGCCGGGGATGAGCGGGTAGGGCACGCCTTCGAGCCGCCCCTGTTGCAGATAAACGTCGGTGCCGCAGACCTCACTGAACGCGACTTCGAGTAAGCCCGAGTCCGGCTCCAACTCCGGCTCCGGAAGCTCGCGCACCTCTACGGGCGCGTGCGGTCTGGGTATCACGCCTGCCAGCACTGTTGCCATGATGGAATAAACGTCCGAATCCAGAAGGCATCTTACGAAAGACTATCGGGGATACTCATTCAGCCCTGAGGAGTGAATTTTCAAACCCTCTCCTGTCATGAACAATCGTCGGGTTGCCGGGGTCGGTCAGCCAGTTCCCGTCCACGATGAACTTATACTGATACGTGCCGGCGGGGAGGTTGACGCGGCAAACCCATTCGTCGCCCTCCTTCGAGAAGAGGAACTGCGACTGGTTCCAGTTGTTGAACTCCCCGGCGACGGCGACGACGCGTGCGTCGCGGAAGCCCCTGAGCCGGAACGTGACGTTACCCGTGAGGCTCGGCGGCGGCAGCATGAGCTTGCGGGCGGCCACCCCTCCCCAAGAGTTGAGTTGCAGCCCGACGACGCGCCCGCGCCCGTCCGAGACCGCGGTGATGTCGTAATCGGAGTACGAGTCGGAGAAGTCGGCCTCCGAACGGCGTATGAGCCGGCGCTTCTGAGAGTGCGACGGCTTGAGCCAAAGCTCGCCGCCTTCGAGCGTGATGTCGAGCACGAAGTTTTCTACGCGCCTCGGGTCAACCTCGTATCTGCCGATGAATCTTCTGAGGTCGCCGTAGCTCACGTCCGAAGCGTTCACCAGCGCCGCGCGTACGGCCCCGGCACGAAGGACGGGCAACTCCTCCGGCGGGGAGAGCTGTGACGCGGGCGGGGCGGCGTAAGCGCCCTGCGCCGTAGGCATACTCTGGTTAACGTCGGCCGCGAACGCGGGCTGGCTTTCATTAAGCTCATTTGCGACGGCGGGCTCGGCCGGAGGCTGCGGCGGGTTCTCAGGCTGGGGCAGGTTGTCAGGCTGGGGCAGGTTGTCAGGCTGCGCGGCTTGCCCCGTCACGTCCTTCGCGGTAAGGCTCGCCGCGGCGTCTCCCGGGCGCGGCCTGCGTGAGTGTGGGTCTGACCGTGCGGGGCCGAACTCCGCAGCTTGAACGGTCGAAGGCGGAACGTCCTCGAAGCGTTCGTCAACCCCCGCCGGCGCGCCGCCCTCATTCATGACCAGCGCCGGTTCAGAGATTGTGGCCCGGCCCGACGCGAGAGACAACGTCAACACCGCGCCCAACAGGGCGACGATGACAGAGGCGTGCGCGGCCGACATCCTCTGCCCCGCGCGCCGCGAGATGATCCTCTCCACCCTCTTCCTGATATCGGAGCCCGTCACCTTCGCGAGCCCCGCCACCTCCCACCCAAGGCAGTAACGGCAGACCTTGGCGATGCCCTTCGCGTAGACCTCGCAGGCGCCGCCGCGCCGCACGACCACGTCGTCGCACGCCTGTTCGCGCTCGGCGAGGAGTTGTCTGTCCAACAGCCAGACTACGGGGTGGAACCAGAACAGGCAGCACAACGCGCGCTGGAAGTTGCCCGCGAGGTTGTCCCAACGCTCTATGTGGGACAGCTCGTGCATGAAGACGGCTTCGAGTTCGGCGTCGTCCAAACTGTCGCTGACGCCTTCGGGCAGCACGACGACGGGCCGCAGGACGCCCCACACGCCCGGCTCGGAAACGGCCGGCGTAACCACCAGTCTGACGCCCCGGCGCAGCCCGAACCACGAACGCACCCTTCCGAGCGCCTCCGCCTCCCTGCCTTCGTTTAGCCCCCTTCCCTTCCTGACGGCGGCCGACAGCGCGCGACTCTTCCTCAACCAAGAGAGTGCGAGGGCGCCGCAGCCTGCGAGCCAGAGGCAGGCGACGAGGCCGGAGAGGCGACCGCCTTCGTCCGCCGCGGCCGTGGCGGTCAACGCCGCGCCGTGCGCGCCGGCTTCGCGCGTCGGAGGGACGGCGGCGCGCGTTGATGGGGACATGCGCGCCGCGGGTGAGAGTAGCGGCGATACGTTGAGCGTCCCCGACACAGGGCCGAGTTCACCGAGCGGCATGGAGGAGAGGTCAACGCCGGCCTGCGCCGCGAGAAAAAAGAGCAGGGCGGAAGGCAGCGCGAACTTCGTCAGCGCGACCAGCCAGACGAAGTAACGCGCGCGCGCCGGCGCACGCCCGAGCAGCGCGGCGGCGCCGAGCGCGACGAGCGAGAATAGTGTGGCCTGCCAGAGGTGGTCGGCGACCAAAGGCCAAGCCCAGTTCGGCAGTCCCGCGATAGACTGGTACAGACTCATCCGCCGCGCCCCCTTTTCGCCAGCTCAGCCTTTCGCCGCGGGCTTCCTCCCGCCCGCCGGCCCCGCGTCGGCGTCGCCCGCCTCGGGCTCCAACCCCTTGAGGCGGCCTTCTATCTCTTTAAGGTCGTCGAGCGAGAGCCGCCCCGAGTCAACGAGGTGGGCCATCAGCGGCCGCGTCGAGCCGTCGAGCAGGTCGAGCAGGTCGTCTATGAGCCTGCGGTGCGTCGCGTCGCGCGTGACGGCCGGCTCGAAGACGTAGGCGTTGCCGACCTTCTTGACCTTGCGCAGCGCCCCCTTCTCCTCTAAGCGGTAGACCACGGTCTGAATAGTGGTATAGGCCGGCCGCTTCTTGGACTGGAAGGTGTCTTGAATCTCCCGGACGGAGGCCACGCCGAGCCGCCAGAAGGCGTCCATTATCGCCAGCTCGATCTTGGTGAGCCGCACCCCTTTTTTTAAAATCAACTCGTTCTCCTCAACGTTAAAGGGTCGGCAAACTCTACTGCCGTCCTAGTAGGCGGTCAAGAAAATTCCCGCCCGTCATTTGCGCGCCGCGTTAAGGACTCTGTCCCGCATCAACATGGCGAACAACCCTTCGGCCATCTCGGGGGCGAACTTTTTGAGGGCGGCGTACTGCCCCAACGCCTCGTTCCTCCTGCCGGAGCGCAGCTGCGCTAGTCCAAGGTTGTAGTAAGCCTCCCCGTAGTCGGGCCTGAGTTCGATTGCACGCCTGTACGACTCGACCGCCTCCCGCGGCCTGCCGAGGAGGTCGTAGGCGACGCCCAAGTTGTTGTAGACCTCCGCATCCTGCTTCACGTCCAGCGCCATCCTGTAGGCGGCCACGGCGTCAGTTAAGCGTCCCGCCTTTTGATATGCCAGCCCCAGACTTCGATAAACCTCCGGCCCGGGCCTGAGGGCCGCCGCCCGTTGCAGGGACTCGACCGCCGGAGCGTAACTCCCCGCCTCGGTCTGAATGATGCCGAGGCTGAGGTACGCGTCGGCGAATGCGGGGTCGAGACCGACGGCCTTCCTCAGTGCCTCCGCCGCGTCCGTCGCCTTACCCATCTTGTAATAAGTCGTCCCGAGGTTATATAAGGCCGCGGCGTAATCAGGCCGAATCCCCAGCGCCCGACGGAGCGCGCTAACAGCACTCTTCAGATCGCCGGAAGCTTTGTACGCCACGCCGAGGTTATTCCACGCCACGGCGTAGTCTTCCTTCAGCCTGACAGCCTCAAGGTACGCCCCGACCGCCTCACCGTATCTTCCCGACAGGTGGTAGACGTAGCCGAGGTCGTTGTGAGCGAGTGCGTCGCCGGGGTCGGCGCGCACGGCCTCTTCGAGCGTCTTAACGGCCTCTTCTAAACGGCCGCTGCCGGCGTACCTCAGACCCAGTTCGCGAAGTCGCTCAACTCTCCCCGCGTGGCCGCCGACGGCCGTCGGCACCTGCGCCTCGGAGGCTACCGTCAGCCACATGGCGGCCGCGGCTGCCACGCCCGCCTTAGCGAATAGTCGCGCCACCTTTTTGCCCATACGCCCCCTTCCTACTAGAGTAGTAGTTGTTTCTACTATATGCCTAGTAGGCATGTCAATTTTTTCTTTGGGTGTTGTGACGGTCTGCGCGTGGCTTAATGGAGAAGCGGCGAGGGGCGCGTAAGTGCGCGGGGCGTCAACGGGCGGGGATGGACTGGAAGAGACTCAACACGCTGCGTGCTATCTTCGACTCCGGGGCGAGCAGGTTCTCCGGGCCGGTCACGGTCGGCCGCGTCTCGGTGTTGAAAGTCAGCAGACTCGCCGCGCGCGTCTCCGGGCACAGGCTCAGGTAAGCCTTGAAGCCGTTCTGGTCACCGTTGTGTCCGACGTAGCGCCGCCCGCCGATGTCGTCGAGGAAGAAGGAGAGGCCCACCGAAGTCTCCGCGCGCATCCACCCCTGCGTGAAGTCGTCGGCCGCTACCATCTGCGGGCGCCACATCTCTTCGAGCGACGAGCGCTTGAGGACGCCGTCGTAGGCCGCCCGCTTCGACGGGTCGCCAAGAAGGAAGTTGACGTACTTGACCATGTCGGGCAGAGGGGCGTTCAGGCCCCCGTTCGAGACCGTAATCCCTGTGTCGGCGTCGAAGCGCGCCTCCTGCCTGACCCCGCCGCTCACGTAGTAGCTGTGCGAGCGATGCTTCAGAAGGTGGTAGGGCGTCGCGTCGAAGTAGCTGCGGTACATCTCAAGGGGCTTGAAGATGTTCTTGTCTATGTAGACCTCGTAGTCGTCGTGCGACAGCACCTCGATGATGCGCCCGAGGTAGATGACGCCGGGGTTCGAGTAGCTGAAGCGGGTGCCCGGTTTGAAGAGCACCTCTGTGTAGGGCATCATCGCGACGAGCTGCGACCAGCCGGGCGGCTCGAATGGCTGCCAATCCTTCGCGTCGTCGCGCCAAATCCATGTCGGGTTGCGGAAGCCCGCGCTGTGGCTCATCAACTGCCGGACGGTTATCTCCGAGGTGTCGCCGAAGGGGTCGTGCGCGGCCCTCAGCTCGGGCACGTATTTGACGACCGGGTCGTCGAGCTTGAGCAGCCCGCGGTCGCGTAGCTGCATGATGGCGATGCCGGTGAGGGTCTTGGTGACAGAGGCCCAGTGGTAGATGGTCTCCTCGTCCACGGGCACGCCGCGCGCGGCGTCGGCGAGGCCGTAGAACTCGCGCGCGACGACCTTGTTGTCGCGGATGAAGTAGAAGCTTGAGCCGACGAACCCTTCCTTACGCAGCTCGCTCAGGTAATTCGTCCTGAACTCTTGATAGGCCCGCGCGAAGCCGTCTTCACGTTCGGGCGCGGCTTGGCCCAAAGCGAACGGGGCACAGGCGGCGATACAGAGTAAGACCGCGACAAGCTTCTTCATATACACGCCGGTCATCGAGAACCTCGCCGGCTATCCGAAGCGGCGCCCAAAAGCCTGCACACCTCGGCGCTCGACGCGAGTTCGGAAGTCCAGCCGAAACTTCCCCCGTCCAGCATCTCCGCGCCCGCACGCAACAACGCCGTGACGGCCGCACGCGCCAGCGCGCCCCCGGTGCTGATGCGTCTCGCGCCCGCTTCGGCCAACTGCGCGACGGTCGCGCCCTCTATCAGCGGCGCGAGCACGTTCAAAGGCTTACCCAACGCGCCCGCCACCCGCCGGACTTCGTCGAGCGTCCTGAGCCCCGGCGCGTAGAGCACGTCGGCGCCCGCCGCCTCGAACGCTTGCAGGCGGCGGACGGTGTCGTCGAAGTCCAGACGGCCGCGCAGGAGGTTTTCGGCACGCGCCGTCAGCGTGAAGGGGAAGTCGAGCGAGCGCGCGGCCTCGGCCGCCGCGCGCACGCGCTCGACCGCCAGCCCGAAGTCGTAGATCGGGTTCGAAGGGTCGCCTGTGTAGTCCTCGATGGAGCCGCCGACCACGCCCGCGCGCGCCGCGAGCACGATCGTCTCGGCGGCCTCCGGCGGCTCGTGGGCGAAGCAGTTTTCGAGGTCGGCGCTGACGGGCAGGTCGGTCGCCGCGGAGAGTTGGCGGCAGTGTTCGAGCACGTCGTCGCGCGTGACCTGCCCGTCGAGCCGGCCCATCGTGTTGGCGAAGCCGGCGCTCGTCGTCGCCAGCGCCTCGAAGCCGAGCCCTTCGAGCAGCCGCGCCGAGCCCGCGTCCCAAGGGTTCGGTATGACGAAGGCGCCCGCGCGCGCGTGCAGCGCCCTGAAGCTCTCCGCCTTCTCGCTCTGTGTCTTCATCGAATCCTCCGACGGGGGCCGAAGCTCATGCCGCCCGAAGCCGTCACTGAACCACTCCGATTATCGGGCCGAGGTCTACCTTGGAGTCGTTGCGTTGAAGGTCGGCCGAGTACAGGCTGGAAACAACTCCGTCAAGGTACAGAGCGTCCGGGCAATGCAACTCGTCGCGGAAGTACGTGGCGAACTCGTAGAAGTTGACCGGCCGCTCGCTGATTACGAAGATGACCGTGTCGCCCGAGACGCCGACGCCGTTACGCAGCAGCCGCGACGTTGAAGCCGCGTCGAACGCAGGGTGAATGGCGCCGTGCCGGACGAGCAAGGGGCCCGATTGAGTTGCGAGCCGCACGCCTCGGGCGAGGGCGGGATATTCGCTCGACTCGACGATTCGCGGCCCCGTCTCGGAGACGAGGAACACGCCGTTCGGCTTGAGGAAGAAGTTGCCTGTGCCGTCGGAAAGGTTGAGGGGAGAGACCTGTCTGCCGTCCTGCACCAACAGCCCGACGGGCGAAAGGTCGGGCTGAAACATCCCCGCGTTCATGGCGAAGCTCAGCCGCTCGTTCCGGCCGGCGAGCCACGGCCGCAGCCGGTCGAAGCGCCCGAACGGGCGCCCCTCGTCGTCCCGCAGGAAAAGCTCAAGGCGCTCTGTCCGAACGTCAACCCGAATCGTCGTGAAGCGGTTCCCTGCTTCGGAAGACCCGGGAACGGAAGTCGGCGAGGGCGTGCTGTTGGTTCGAGGCGAGCACCCGCCCCACGCCAGTAGAGCGACGAGTAACAGGATCATCAAAGGTAACGTCTTCACGGTTTCAGAGTCGTCTTACGCCCGCACCCGCCGCCACGAATCAACCCTTCGTATTCACTATGAGCACGGGAAGCGTGGGAAGGATATTAGGGGCGTGGCGGGGTGTCAACGGCTTGGTAAATCCGGTTACAATGGTAGCCATGATGATACACACCCGCAGGCTCCGCACGCCGTCCGTCCTTCTACCCCTCGTGCTGGCGTTCGCCCTCACCGGCTGGGCCGCCTACGGCCGAACCCCGCGCCGCGGGAGTCTGAAGCATCCGATCGTTGACAGCGCGATGACTGAGAAGGAGGCTTTCGACGGCCTCGACCCGAAGTGCCCCGAAGAGATTCGCAGGAGGCAGAGGCTCATCGCCGTCAAGTACTACTCGACGGACGGGCTGGTTCATCAGGGGCAACTGGTTCTCGACGCCGAACTCGTGGACGACGTGAGGAAGGTGTTCGCGCTGGCGCTGAAGGAGAGGTTCCCAATCTACTCGGTCATCCCCATCTCGGACAGGCGCTTTCGCAAGGACGGGCGATGGGACGACGAGCTTTCGATGGAGGCCAACAACACCTCCTCGTTCAACTACAGGGAGGTCACGGGCGGGGGCCGTCTGTCGAACCACGCCTACGGCCGCGCGGTGGACATCAACACGTTCTTCAACCCCTACGTCAAGGGGAGCCTCGTACTGCCTCACGGCGCGACCTACGACCCGAACGTCCGCGGCACCTTCACCGCGGAGAGTTCGGTCGTGCGCGAGTTCCTGCGCCTCGGCTGGGCGTGGGGCGGAAACTGGACGAGCCCCAGAGACTACCAGCACTTCGAGAAGCCGCCGAAGAAGTAGCGCCCCCGTCTTTCGTCCGGATGTCTTCACCATTTCAAGACGAAATCTGATTGGCCGGTGGGGGCCGCCGCCGGTCTGGCTCCCTCCGCCGCCTCGGCGCGCTTGAACTCGTCACGGATGGTCGTCAGAACGTCGCGCAGCGTGGTCAGGACGCCGCGCTGCAACAGCGACCATCTCTCCGCGTCGTTGTCCTCGATGAACCCGGCGCGGACGAGGCGCTGAAGCACCTCGACGAACCTCTGGTGGTCGGCCTTGGGGTCGCGCCGGTGGCCGCGCCGGCGCCCGTCCGGGGGCGGCTCGGTGAGGGCGCGCGTCTTGTCGTGAACGAGGTAGTTGCGCAGGTCGGAGATGACGCCCATGTCCGGCCCGTGGAGCACGTCGGTCACGGCCGGGATGGGCGGCGGCGTGCCCTTCACGTCGCGCTCGTACATCTGGTCGTCCACGGCCTCGCAGAAGCACTGGTTGAGGTTGTTGATGAACAGCTCGAACTCCCGCGGGCTCTGCACCTCGGTCACCATGAAGTAGTCTACGGCGTCGAGGAGCTTGTCGGTCTGCTTGAACATCGGCCGGTGGATGAGCGCGCTCGTGTACCCGTTGCAGACCTTCCGCAGCTCTTTAATCTCGTCCTTCAGCCGCCGCAGGTCGTCGAGCACGTCGGCCCTCGTCGCCGCGCGCGCCGCGGGCCTGCGCGCGGCCGCGAGGAGCTTGGCCTCTTCGGCGCCGAGGGGCGGCGGCTGCGCGGCCTGCGGCCTGCGCAGGTGGCGGGTCACGCCGGCGCCGAGCCCCGTGAGGTAGCGTTGCAGCACGCCCGTGTCGCCGGTCTGCGTGGGGTCGCCTCCGCCCACGAGCACGAGCTGTTCGAGGAGCTGGTGGTTCGGGATGGCGCTGGGGTCGGGGACGCGCCCGGGGTGCGCGGCGTTGAAGTACCTCATGAAGATGTCGTGCGTGCTGATGCCGATGGCGTGGAGGTGAATCTTCATCTCGCGGTGCAGGTGCTCCACGAGCGAGACCGGCTCCTGTAGCGCCGCGACCATCTCGCCCGTCGCCTCCTGCCCCTTCGGCTTCCAGTTGGCGCCGTCGGAGATGAGCACGATCAGGCGGTCGTTGCCGGGCCGGCCGTGGCGGTAGAGCAGTTCGGCCGCGTCGTAGATGGCCTGCCCGATGTCGGTGCCCGCCCTCTCGGCCTGCAAGAGGTTGACCGCGTCCCTGAACTGTTGGACGACCTCGGGCGCGGCGTTCTCGTCTACCTCCTGCATCCCGCCGCCGCGCGGGAAGCGCACCGCCGTCTCGGTCGTGAAGGAGACGAGCGCGATGCGCGACGTGCGGCCCGAGACGCGCAGCCGCGTCTCAAGCAGACGGTGCAGCGCGCGTTGCAACGCCGAGGCCCGCGTCAGGCTGCGCCCGGCGGCCGGGGCCTGCGCGCGGCGGAAGATGTTCCACCCGCCGCCGGCCGTCACCGCGTCGGCGTCGTCCGTCAGGTCGGGGATGGTCATCGAGCCGCTACAGTCGGCGAGGATGACGATGTCTATGCCGGAGGTGTAGCCGGGGGCGAAGACCTTGACGTTGGTCTGCGTGGTGACCTCTACGATGGCGTCGCCGTGGACGGGCGGGTGCAGCTCGCGCACCCTGTAAGGTCTGCCGCCGACCTCGATGACGAGGGGCTGCCCCGTCAGGCCGCCCGGAACCCACAGGAGGCGTTCGGCCAAGTCTTCGCTGCGGTTGAGCTGATCCACGACCTCTTCGAGCTGGTGCTGGACGGTGACTTCGAGCAGCAGCTCTTCGGCCTGCTGGCAGGCCATGCCCCCGGCGTTGAGCCGCCAAGAGGCGCGCTCGACCGGGAGCATGCCGAGCGCCTCGGCCAAGTCGGCGCCGACGGCCAGCACGCCCTCGGGCACCTGCTCAAGCGGGAGGACGCGCACGGGGCGGCCGCGCTCGACGGCCTGTCCGGGGAAGACCGTGAGCAGCCCGAGGCGCGCGGCACCCGCAGCGCGCGGGTGCGCCGCCACGCGATCCCCGGAGATGAGCCCGCCCTGCGGCATAACGACTATCGTGGCGTTCTGCGAATCGAGTTGCATACCGCGGCCTTCCCTCTATTCACCCTTCTCGAAGTTGATCTTCGCGCCGACCTGCTGCCCCAGCTCTTGGATGGTGCGCCCGCCCTTGCCGATCATCCGCCCGCGCAGCTCCTGCGGCAGGCGGATGTAGAGGGTCTTCGCGGCCGGCTTGTAGTCGGAGAAGACGACGGCGTCGGCGATCTCGCCCCAGCCCTTCGCGCGCAGCAGCGCCCTGAGACGTTCGAAGACGGGCAGGCCCTGCTGCTTCTCGGCCACGTCGCGCGCGACGTTCTGCGAGCGGAACCGCGCGTGGCTTTGCAGCAGCTCCGACATGGCGCGTTCGAGCGGGCCGGCGCGCCCCGTCCGCTGCTCTAGCCGCACGAAGAGTTGGTCTATGGCCGGGATGCCGTAAGCCCTCTGCCTGACCTTGAGCAGGATGTGGTGGACGGACTGAAGCGAGGGCAAGTCCTGACGCGAGCGCGGCGCGCGCAGCTTCCTGTTCGCCGTCGCCGCGACCAACTGGAAGACGAGCCGGTCGTCGTCGAGGCGGCCGACCTGCCGGTGCTGGTCGCAGAGGCCGAGCCCCATCTTGTGCGGGCCGTAAATCTGCCAGCGGAGGATGTGCTTGCTGCACATGCGGCGGCCGCAGCTCGCGCCGCCGTCGCCGACGAACTCGCAGAAGGCGGTCGCGGTGAAGGCGCAGCGCGGCTGGGCGCACGCGGGGAACAGCTCCTCGTAGCAGTCTACGCAGTAGAAGACATCGGGCGCGTTCGGGTGCTGCCGGCGGTGCCGCTCGCACCAAGCGGAGGCGCGGCGGCAGCGCGGCCCGGCGCACCAGAAGGAGGCCCGCCCGCCGCAACGGCAGGCGGGGACGTGCTCCTCGCAGGTCGCGTTGAGCCGCCCGTCGAGCCGCATGCCCCCGTTGAGGATGACGACGTGACGGTCGCAGAGGCGGTCGGGGCGCGAGGCGCCGCCGCAGGCCGGGCATGAGTACGCGCCGTGGCTTTGCTGGCCGGCCGCCGAGCAGCGCGCGCAGAGGTGCCTGTAGCGGGGCCGCTCCAAGACCGAGTGGACGGCGAAAGTGGTGTCGCGGCCGACGACCCCCTGCCCGGGCGGCAGCGCGAGCACGGTCAGGCGCAGCACTCCGTCGCGCGGGTGCTCGACCTCGTGTGTGACGCCGTCCCGCAGAGGCTTGCCCACGAGCTGCGTCGAGAGCCTTTCCCAGAAGGCGACGAACTCCTCCGGCGTGTCCGGCGCGTTGCGGAAGTCCCTGAAGTCAACTTCAAGCTCGATGGGTAGGTTTGGTCGCACGTCACCCTCTTGAAGTGTTGAAGTTTGTCGCCGCGCGCCCGTCCGGCGCCGGGCGCTGTTCGACGGGCGTGCGCAGGAACTGCTCCCACCAGTCGCGCACCTCGGCGGCCGGCGCGGCGAAGAGCTGCTCGTTCCAACGCAGGAGGTCGCCGGCCGCCGCCGGGCTGCGGAGCAGCGTCTCGGCCGTGCGCGTCGGGCCCTCGCCCGGCCGCTGCCTGTGGAGCGTCCGCAGCAGGTCGTTCTCGTTCTGTAGGCCGGCGTGGCCGAGGCGGCGCAGCGTCGCGCCGAGGACGAGCGGCGCGACCTCTTCGTACTCGGCCTCAAGCACCTGCAACTCGTAGCGGAGTTTTTCGACCAAGGTGAGGAGCGCCGAGCGGGCCGTCCTGTACCGGCCGCCCGGCCGCGGCCCGTCGCCGTCCGGCTCCCCCGCCCCGCCCTTCTCGCTCTCGAAGCGCGCCTGCATCCCTTCGGCGACGGCCCGCGAGCGGTTGCGCTGCAAGACCCTGTGGTCGGCCGGCTGGAAGAGGTGCTCGTCGCGCGCCCAACGGCGCGCACAGATGAACATGGCCTGATAGAGCAGCGCCTGCGCCCGCACGGTCGAGAGCACGGCCTGCCCGTCGTTGAAGCGCAGTTCGACGAAGGCCGCCGAGCCGTCGTCGCCGGGGGCCGGGTAAACGTCGAGCAGGTCGAGCCGCGGCAGCCCCTCGTCGCGCTGCATGCAGCGCGTGACGCGCGCGAGGTGCTCGGGCGAGGCCGAGACGAGGTAGTGCGGCGGGTGGTGCTGCGTGCTCTCGGCGAGGCGGCGCGAGCCGCCCGACTGCACGCCGCGCGGCCCCAATGCGGCGCGGCCGCTGGCGGCGATGAGCGTGGGGAGTTCGAGCCTGAGCAGGTTGCAGTAGGCGGCCGTCTCCAGCGGGTCGGAGGTCTGGACGCGGTGCAGGTCGTCGCAGAGGTACGGGCCCCACGGGCCGCCGTCCGCCGGCCCGACGGCGCAGGGCAGCAGCGTCCCGCCGGCGCGCGCCACACGCTCGGCCAGCTCCGCGGCCGACCCGGCCAGCTCTTTGAAGAGCGCCTCGCGCGCGCGGAAGGTGTGGAGCGAAGTCATGCCGGTCTCAAGCCGGATGACGTGGGGCTGGTGCGGCGCCGCGCGCGCGGTGATGGGCCCCGGGCGCGCCGCCCGCTCGCCCAAGACCTGCCGGACGATGTTCTCCGGCGCAGGCCCCGCGACGACGTAGCCCTTCGAAATGGATTGGCGCGACGGCCCGTGTCGGTAGAGTCTCGTCAGCATCTCGTTATGGATGAGGCCGGCCGCTTCAGTAACGCACCGTGCGCCCCAGTGCGAGCAGCCTCTCGCGCGGCGCGCCTTCGCCGTCCGGCCCCTCGGCGTTCGAAGAGAAGGCGGCCGCCAGCCGTGCCATCTCTGGGAAGCGCCCCTCGGTCTTCGCGCGGAGCGACGCGGCGAGTTGGAGGACGCCCGGCTCCCCTTCGGAGTCTGAGTCGAGGAGGCGTGCGGCCGCCGCAAGGTCTTTGTCCGACAGCAACGCCGCCACCTCCGCCTGCGCCGCGAGGAGGATGAAGGCGACGCCGATGTCCTCTTCACTGAGGCACAGGCGGCGGAGGAGGCCGAGCAGCCGCAGCGCCTCGCCGCCTGCGCCCCGCGAGGCGCGGATGACGGCGAGGTGTCGCAGGATGCTGTGGGCCGGGTAGTAAACGTTCTGCCCGCAGCACCAAGGGTTGGAGTCCGGGTCGAACCCTTCGAGCGCGGCCTCGGCCTCGGCCGCCCCGCCCCGGGCCGCGCCCGGCGAGAGGAGCATGGCGGAGCACAGCCTCAGCCAGTGCATGAGCGCGAACCCCTGCTCGACCGGCTCGCCGGCGAGGTCGGCGACGGCCGAGGCGACCGAGGCGTGCGACGGCGCGGCCTTCAGGCTGCGCGCGAGAAAGGCGAGCGCGGCGTCGAAATCTCCGGCGAGCGTTTCGAGGTGGCAGCGGTACTGCCACTGCCTTTCGCGGTCGTCCTCGCTGAGGAACTCGGCCGCCGCGGCGTCGCTCAGGCCGCGCGCGCGCGCCAGCGCCTCGCCGGCGAGCGGGCCGGCCAGTATCTCGCTCTGAAGCCACGTGCCGAGCGCCTTGCCCCTGAGGTCGGAGCGGACGGAAGGCTGGCCGGGCACGGGGCCGGCCTCGGAGAAAGCCTTCGCCAGCGCCTCGTAACGCTCGGCGATGCGGCGCATCCCTTCGGACGCCTCGGCGAAGCGGAAGCAGTCCGTCTGGTGTACAGCGCGGGCGATGAGCCCCTCGGTCAGCAGCGTGAAGTGCTCCCAGCGCCCGGCCAGCGACGGCACTAGCCGCTCGATGCGCGCGACCTCTTCGCCCGCCTCCGCGAGCGCGCCGCGGTGGTTGCAGACGGTCAGCGCCCAGCGGCAGAGCCCGTAGGAGAACCAGTCCAGCTCGGGCGCGCGCCCGGCCGACCGCTCGCGCAGCGGAACCTCGACCTTCCCCCGCAGGAACTCGGCCGCCTTCCGCCCGAGCGCAAGGTCGCGCCGCAGAGAGATGACCTGTTCCAACCAGTTGAGCGGGATGGCGAGCTGCGAGTCGCGCACGGGGGCGGCCATCTCCGCCAGCTCGTCGAGCACGCGGGACAGGAGGGCGCCGGCCTCGCCGAGTATCTGCTGCCGGTCGTCCTCAAGCACGAACAGCTCGGTCAGCGCCACCAGCGCGACGCCGAGCGAGCGGTCTTCGACGAGCCCGCCGATGCGTTCGAGCTGTTCGGCGAAGGACATCGTCCAGCGGTACTCGCCGAGTAGCTCCCTGAACTGCGCGCGCGTCGCGCCGGAGCACCACTTGAAGTTGGCGTGGCTGGCGTGCGAGATAACGTCGCAGATTTGCAGAGCGCGCGAGTCGTCGTCGCTGACGATTCTGACCGTGCCCATCCGCCAGTCACGCGACTCGGGTG
Source organism: Pyrinomonadaceae bacterium (assembly GCA_035248785.1). Lineage (GTDB taxonomy): Bacteria > Acidobacteriota > Blastocatellia > Pyrinomonadales > Pyrinomonadaceae > QHXN01. The sequence goes on from DATFHD010000056.1 coordinate 60,104, forward strand.
CGTAACCGCGCCTGACGGCCGCCAGCGCCTCGGTCTCGCGCAGCCGCCAGAGGTAGAACTCCTCCTTCATCCTGCGCTTGAGGGGGAGTTGGAGCTGCACCTCCGCGCAGACGAGGTTGAGCAGCATGCGCCCGGCCCCCTCGCGGCCCTTGCGCCGGCAGGCGCGCAGGAAGAGCTCCGCCACCATGTTCGTGTAGGTCTGAACCATGTTGCCGTAGCTGACGCCCTCGCGGTTGACGAGCAGGACGGGCTGCCAGTCGCGCGCGCGCAGTTGCGCGAACAGCTCGGTCAGCAGCAGATTGTACTCCCGCCCGAACCGCGTCGCGCGGCCCTCGGCCACCGCCTCCCCGACGTAATTCTTCATGTGGACGACGGGCGGGAGCCGCCACCCGGCCCGGGCGTGGCAGGCGCGGAGTATCTCTTCGGCGGCCTCCTCGGTGATGTGGCCGGCGGGCGCGAGGAGGCCGGCGAGCTGGCTGGGAAACTTCCTGCCTTCGCCCGCCTCCTCGGCCGCGGCCTCGGCCGGGTCGTACGAGTTCTCGTAGAACTTGCCGCTCTCGTCGAGGTAGAGGTCGAATGTCTGGTAGGGGGTCATCGGGGGGGCTCCCGCCTCGCGGCCCTAGAAGGTTTTGCTGACCAGTTCGTCCACCATGCGGCGCTCGGCGGCGTCGAGGTCGGGGGTCGAGGCCGCGAACTCGGTCAGCCGCTGCGCCACGGACTCGACGGTTTCGAGGTGCGCGTTGAGGCGGTCGTCCAGTTCCTCCATCAGCTTCTGCGCGCCGAGGGCGCCGGCCAGTTTCTCGGCGATCTCGCGGCGGTCGTCGCCGAAGGGGTCGTGCGTGCCGTCGGCGAAGCGGTAGAGGCCGCCCGCGTCGCGCACGACCACGCCGGTCGCGAGCGCCAGCAGGAAGCGCTTGTAGGCGCGCCGCATCCGCTCGTCTATCGGGAGCACGTCGGGCAGCTCCTCCGCGATCTTCTGCGGCGCGCGCGAGTAACGCTCGCGGTAGAACTCGACCGGGCCGATGTGGAAGGCCGGGAAGTAGAGGCAGCGCGTCAGCACGCGCAGCGCGCCCTCGTCGTCGCTGGCGCGGATGTTAACGCGTGGGCGGATGCGCTCGTACGCCTCCTGCACGCGCTCGCGCGCCTGCGGGCTGGCCCACAGCGTCACGTCGCGCTGTGCCAGCCGGCCCGCGCCGGGGCCCTGACTCCGCCGCAGGCGCAGCAGCAGCTCGGCCGCCTCGTCCAGCTCGCGCAGGCGGAGGTCGGCCGTCTTCGGCGGCACGAGGTCGGGGCGGTAGAGCATGGCGTCGGTGACGGAGAGTTCCCTGAGGTGCTCGAACTTCGCCTCGGCGAAGGCGCGGAGCTTTTTGCGGAACTCCTCGGCCGTGACGCGGCGCACCATCTTACGGCGCATCTTGTGCGTCTCCATGAACGCCTCGCCCTCGGCCTCCACGCTCGTCACCCTCTTGGCGTAGTAGGCGTCTATGTCCTCGGCGAGCAGGAGCGGGCGGCGCATGGGCGAGGCGAGCGGGCGGGCCGCGTCGCGCTCGCGTGCGAAGAGGTCGGCGCTCTCGCGGAGCGCTTCGAGCCGCTCGTTCAGTTCCTCGATCCTGTCCTGCGCCGTCCCGATGAGGCGCGCGATGGCCTCCTTGGTGCGCGTCCAAGCGGCGACCTTGAACTTGAAGTGTTGGAGCGCGTTGTGCGAGTCGAACAGGCGCCGCGCCGTGTAGTTCAGCTCGGCGTCGAGGTCGCGTACGCGCTTCTCGGAGGCGGCGACGCGCGGGCGCCAGTTGGTGAAGTAGTTGTAGAAGACGACGGCCGAGTAGATGAGCGCGAGGACGAGGAGGACGAGCGCGGCCTCAGACAGGTGGTCGAGGACGAAGATGACGATTTCCGTCGCGGGCCAGACGCCGCCCAAGGCCGCCAGCAGCGGGATGCCGAAGAAGACGAGGGCGAAGAGGGTCGGGCGCACGACGACCTGACGCCGCATGGCCAGCCGCTGCTCTTCGAGCAGGTACTCGTGGTCGCGCCGCGCCTTGCCCAGCGCCTCGGCGATTTTCGAGAGCGATTCTTCGGTCTCCGCTATCTGCCGCACGCGGTCGGACAGCACCTCCTTCAGCCTCGCCTCGCGGCGGCCGTAGGCGGCCTTGTCTTCGACCTCGACGGCGTCGCGGTACTCGTCGCCGAGGTCGGCGAGGTGTCGCTCCGCCTCTTCGATCTCGCGCCCGAGACGCTGCCGCTGAGTCTCGGGCCCGCGCGGCGGCGGTTCAGGAGGAGGAGGAGGAGGCGGGGCCGCGCCGTGGTCGCCGTCCGTCGCGCCCGACGACCCCGCGTCCGGCCCGCCGTCGTGCGGCTCGCTTCCGAGGTCGAGCGGCGACGCCTCGGGGTCGAACGCGCCGAAGTCGAAGCCCTCGGGGGCGGCGGGCGGCGGCTCGTAAAAGAAGTCGGGCTCGGACGGTGCGGCCGCGGTCGCCCCCTCGGGCGCGGCCGCGGCTGTCGCCCCGGGCGCGGCCGCGCCGGCAGCGGCTGGCGCCGCCGTAACGTCATGGCGTGCCTCGTGCGCGGGCAGCAGCAGCCGCAGGTCAGTGCGCAGCTCCTCAAGAGAGCCGCGCAGGTCGTGTATCTGTGCGAGCAGCGCCGCAGACCTCTCGTAGCTCGGCTCGACGCCCAGTTCCCCGTCCATCGAGCCCTCGGCCGCGCGCAGCGCCGAGAGTAGGTTCTGCGGGACTTCGCCGAGGAACTGCCGCAGCTCGACGGCGTGCTCGACCATGACGTGGAGGTACTCGACGGCGTCGGGCAGGCCGGCGGGCGAGGCGTCGGCGCGGCGGTCTATCTCCGCGTCGAGCATCTCGGTCAGCTCGGCCAGCACGCGCTCGCCGCTGTCGAAGAGCGCGTCCCTGTATTCGAGCAGTTCCGACTTGCCGAACTCCTCGTGGCGGCGGCGCAGCGCCGTGACGTACTCGCCCACCGCCTCGGGGCGTAGCGAGCCGGGCCGTATCTTGTCGGCCTCCTTGACGGGCTGCCAGATGGTGAGGCCCTGCCGGCCCCGGTTGACCTGCTCAAGCCGGCTGGCGAAGTCCTTCCTCTGGACGAAGCGCGTAACGTCGCTCAGCCGCTGCCGCTCGTCGAGGCGGTCGGGGGCGGCCTCGCCGAGGAAGACGGCGCGCGTTACGTCGTGGGCGAGCGCTGCGCTCAGGCGCGCGACCGCCTCCGCGGTCGGCAGGTAGAGCTCGCCGTAGCCGAAGGAGTTGTAGTTGGGCGGCCGGCCGCCGGGGCTGATGCCCGGCGTCGCCATGCTGTCCTCGGGGTCGGAGTAGATGAGCCCGGCGAAGGCGTCGGCGTAGCCGGCGAGGTTGGCGGCGAGCGTCCCCGTCCCGACCCCGCGGTTGTTGCGCCCGTCTATGACCCAGCAGGTCTCGAACGGCTGCGGCTTGAAGTGCGCCGCGACGCTCAGCCCGTTGGCGAACGCGTCGTCGAGCTTCTTGAAGAGGCCGTAGGTGACGGCGTAGTCGGCCGAGCCGTGGCCGGCGAAGAGGTCGGGCAGCAGGACGAGCGCGTGCAGCGAGAACAGCTCGTCGGCGAGCCGCCGGGTGAAGAGCCAGCGGATGACGCGCGTCACCTGTAGGAGCGAGCCGGCGGCGAACGCATCGGAAGAGGAGAGGACGACGTAGATGCGGCGCGCGTCGGAGACCTCGAACCCGGCGCGCTTGGCGGCCTCGATGTCGTCGAGGCTGCGGGACTGAAGCAGTATCTCCGCGAGCGCGTCCTCGACCTGCACGAGGTAGGTCTCGAAGAGCGCCTCGGCCTCGCCGGGCGCCGCGGCGCCCGCGCCGGCCCGCGCCGCTTCGAGGTCGAAGTCGAGGTGGCCCTGCGCGGGGTCGAGGTACGGGTCGAGGTCGAGCTCGAAGCCGAGCGAGCCGCCGCGGCGCGCGAGCGCGGCGGCCTGTATGAGCGTGTTGGGCCCGCCGAGGTCGGCGCCGTAGAGCCGCTCCAGCCGCCAACGCGCCTCCGCGCAGAAGGCGGCGGCGAAGGGGTCGAGGGCGAGGATGAGGGTCGGCTTGAGGGTCTTCTGGGCCATGTCGGAACCGCCCCGGCTCTCTGCGCGCTAGCTGATGGTTGCCATCTGCTTCAGGTACTTCTCGATCTCTTCGATCTCGCGCTCAACCTGCTCCTTGATGCTAGAGTTGTCGACACTGGAGACGTCCACGATCAGTTGCTCGACGTGGGCGCGGAGCAGCGCGCCCACCTTCGCCTCGCCCTCGGAGCGGAGCACGGACTCGACGTTATCCTCGACCTCCTTGACGAGGTCGCGATCCTTCTCGAACTTCTCGTAGGAGTTGACGCGCCCCTGCTCAAGGCGCATCTCGCCCTTCTCGGTCTTCTTCGCCTTCTTCGAGCGGATGTAGTACCAGCCGCCGCGGCGCGAGATGAGGCCGACGGGCGCGGGCGCCTGCGCAAGCGCGAACCAGCGCATGGCGTCGCCGTCGCCCGTGCGCGGGATCGGGCTCGGGAACGACTCCCACTCCTTGTGCACGTGGTTGGAGACGTTCTTGTCGGGGTCGTTGTAGGCGCGCTCCATCTCCTCGATGCCGTGGAGGGCGAAGAGCGGGATGCCGACCCTGACCTTGAAGAGCATGACGCGCTGCGGGTCGTGCGTCGAGACGAAGGAGAGCTCGGTGGTGCCGCGCGGGACGCGCGAGGCGATCTTCGGGTCGCGCAGCGCCGTGTCGTCGGCGTCGGCCACGCCGTAGTGGTAGAGCTCGGTGATGATGTTGCGCTTGTTGAGCGGGATCTTCGCGTCGTTGTAGTGCCAGAGCGGCACCGAGAGGTGGTTGAGCTGGTTCAGCTCGCGCCCGACCTGCGCGGGGTCGCCGGCGCGCAGCACCTCGTCAATGGTGAGCCCCGTGAGCGGCCTGTAGCGCTCCTTGATGAAGCTCTTGACCTCGTCGGCGATGTCCTCCTCGCGCACGACGGCCCACGCGCGGAAGCTGCCGTAGTTCTCGCGGTGCCACTGGACGAACTCCTCGGGGGTGACGGCGGGGCGGTGCCGCTCGGCGTCGAACTTGAGCGTGTGCTCGAACGGGCTCTCGCCCCCGCGGGTCGTGGTCGCCTCCGCGAACTGCTGCTCAAGGGCGGCGAGCGCGCCCTTCATCTTCTGCCGCACGACCTCGCCGCGCTGCTGCAACTCCTCGACGCGCGCCCGCAGCGCCCCGTAGAGGTCGGCCGCCTTCTCGCGCCGCGCCTTCTCAAGGTAGAGATCGCACTGGCGGTTGACCAGCCCGCGGTAGTTGTCGCACGCGTTCTTGACCTTGCCGGTGCGCCCGAGCATCGCGCCGGCCGCGTCCTTAATCTGCTCCTCGGCCGTGCGGAAGCTGACGCTCTCAAGGAGCGCCGTCTGCTCGCGCCCCTCGTCCTCCATCATCTGCTGGTACTTCTCAAGCTTGGAGACGAACTTGCGGGCGAAGCGCGCCGCGTAGGTCGAGCCGTTCGGCCGGTTGATGGCCGCCTCCCACCAGTCGTCCACGGCCTTCAGCGCCCGGTCGAGGAGCTGCTTGTAGTTCTCCTCCAGCCGCTGCGCGACCTGCTGCTCCATCCGGCTGCGGTGCGTGGCGTGGAGCTGCTTGATGAGCGCCTGCGCCGACCCGTCGAAGCGCGTGATCGAGCCGAGCGCCATCGGGAAGCGCATCCGCCCGCCCTTCTCCTGCTCGGCGAGGGCGTCTATCACCTCGTCGCTGTCCTCCTCGCGCAGCTTGTTGTCGCGGACGAAGCGCTGCACCTCGGCGTCGAGCTCCTCCTCGGTGAACTCGCCCGAGAGGAGGCCGTCGTTCAGGAGCCGCCGCGCGGCGTCTATCTCCATCGCCTCGAACTGCCGGACGGGCAGCGCCAGCGTGCCCACGCCGAAGCTGCAATAGCTGGCCGAGCGGTTGCGCACGCGCCCGGCGGTCGAGAGCTGCGTCTTGATGTTGTCTACCGTGTTCGCCTCGCTGGTGCCGATCTGCGAGCCGATCTGAAGGTACATCGCCTGCGCGATGATGGATTGCAGCTCGGAGGTCTCGCGGATGCCGCGCCCAAGCTCGTTGGCGCTGTCTACGAGGTAGGTCAGGTCGAAGGGCGGCTGCTGGGCCTCGACCGGGTGGTGCGCGCCGTACTCGATGCTGAAGCGGTACCCGTTCTGGCCGAGGGTCGAGAACTGCTCCAACTCCTTGAGCGCGCCGAAGGCGTTCGGCTTGACGAGGTGGACGCCGGCCTTGCCCGCGAAGATGCCGGGCAGGACGAGGACGCCCGTGATGTTCGAGGTCGAGTCGAGGAAGCTGCGGGCGATGAAGGCCACGTCGAGGAACATCCCGCTGCCCGTGCCGCCGGCGAGGCTGGCGACGATGTAGACCTCGACGCCGCCGCGCTCGGAGACGAGGAACTCCTCCTTGTACATCTGCTTGCGCGACTTGATGAGATCCACCTCGCTGATGGCGTCGCGGATGTTGGCGATGATCTCCTCGCTCCGGGCGAAGAGGGCGAGGCGGCCGCGCGCGCGCACCTGCCCGGCGCCGGCGACGATGGCGTTGATGGGGATGCTCTTGGGCCACCACGAGTCAATGGGCTCGTTGATGCCGAGGAGCCCGGCCGGGTTAGCCACCTGAATGACGTGCTGCTCGGTGCGGGGCTCAAGGGTCACGGGCAGGCCGTCGCGCGCCCGCTCGCTGTGCTCGACGTTCTCGGTCGTGTCGAAGGTGAGGAACCGGATGATTTGCGGCACCGAGCCGTAGGCGTCCCGGAAGTGCTTCTTCAGCTTGAGGACGGCCCCGTATCCGGTGCCGCCCAAACCGATGACGACGGTGGGGCGAAAGACGACGTTGCTTTTCATTCCGGGGCTCTGCTCCTGTCTGTGAACGGGGTCGGCGGCGCGCGGCCCGGCTCAGTTGAGGCCGTCTTCCGCCTCGGCCGGGCGGTCGTGATCCGTCCAGTTAAAACGGAGCCGCGCGTCGCCGAGTTCGATGGTGTCGCCGTCGTAGAGGTCGGCGAAGCTGACCTCGGCGCCGTTGACGCGCACGCCGCCGCTCGTGCGGCGCAGCCGCACGCCCTTGGCGCCGCCCGCGTAGATGCCTTCGAGCTCGGCGTCGTCGGCGCCGGCCGCGCCGTCGGGCACGACCGTGCTCAGCGCGAGGCGAGAGAGCTCAAGCTGTTTCAAGTCTATGTAGGCCTGCTCCGCCTGCGCGGGGCGCGGGTTCAGCACCTCAAGCTCGCCCACGAGGTGGTGCCGCTCCCTGAACCGCTGCCACAGTTCCCACGGCAGCGCGCCCTGCGAGACGCAGTAGGCGACCAGCGCGACGAGCAGGACGATGAGGGCGACGGCCAGCCACCAGAGCAGTGTGCGCCAGAGCGGGACGTGGACGACCGAGAGGCTCGCCTCGGCCCAGCCCGTCTTGATGACGGCGTCGGGCGGCAGCCGCCCCGTGTCGTCGCGGACGTTGGCCTTTATCAGGATAGAGCGCGGGCCGTCGGCGGCGGCGTCGGCGACGGCGAGGCGCACGCTCACGGCCTGACTCGCGCCGGCCTTCAGCGCGATGGGGCCGGACGGCTCGGCGAGCGTGACGCCCGCGGCCGACCCCTCAAGCGCGAGCTGGACGGCGACGTCCGTGTCGCCGCGCACGTTGAGCGTCTGGCGTGCGGACTGCCGGCCCGCCCTGACCTCGCCGAAGTCCAGCCTGATGGGCTCGACCTCGACGTTGACGTGGACGGGGGTCGGCGTGGGCGTGGGCGTGGCCTCGGCGGCGGCGGCCTCCTCGACGGGCGCGCGGATGCGGTCGCCGAGGCTCCCGATGTTCGCCGCGCCGGGGTCACGCAGCACCTCGCCGCGCCCCTGTAGCGCGGGGTTGTGGACGAACTCGTCGAGCTGCGGGTCGTGCTCGTCGCCGAGCGAGACGTAGAAGATGTAGGGCTGGCTGCTCGGGATGCGCTGCACGTTCGAGGGGATGGTGACCGGGTTCGGGATGCCGCGCACGTCCTCGATGCCGTCGGTGAGCAGGACGATGCTCGGCGTGCGGCGCTCGGCCTCGCCCCGCGCGCGCAGCTCGCGCGCGCGGTCGAGCGCGTCGCGGATGGCCTTGCCCGTGTGCGTGCGGTCGCCCGTCGCTTGAAGCTCGCGGATCTGCCTGCGCAACGCAGCCCGGTCGGACTCGTCCACGATCTGCACGGTGGGGCGGAGGGCCGTGTCGCGGTCGAACGTGTAGACGGTGACGGAGTCGCCCGACTCCGTGCTGTTGATGAAAGTTTCGAGCGCCGTCTTGACCTTGTCGAAGATGTCGCGCGAGCCGCCCGCGCCCCGCATCGAAGCCGACGTGTCCAGAACGAATATCCAGTCCACGCGCCCCCGGCGCCCGCGGCCGCCTTCACCCTGCCGGGCCAGTGCGGGGGCCACGAGGGGCGCCGCGACGCAGACGCAGACGGCGAGCGAGAGGTAAATCCTCCACGGGCAGCTGTGGCGCTTCATGTTCATATTCTGTTTCAAGCGCTAAACAATCCAGACGGGGTAAACAGTCTCGTAAGGGCTACGTTGGATTGTTAGCGACTGATTGTTAAGTGAGTATAACTGTGCCCCGAAGGGCATAAGACATAAGGCACGGCGCTATAAACTGCCCCGCGAGATTAGTCCCGGCATCCGTTAATGTCAATATCCAGAGTGGCCGGCCGCTCATCACTTTCGGGTGGCCGCCGGCCGCTCGAACGTTCGGCGGCGCGGCGGCGGCAGATGCAGCCGGCGGTCAGCCTCGTCGGAAAGTATTTACCCCGTCCTCTACCGTCGAGGAGCTTTCGACGCCCACAGCGCCGGGGCGGAGGCGGGGTTGAGGCGCGGGCGCGGGATGAGCCGGCGGAACTCTTCGGTGAAGTGCCCGTCCACCCTCACGCTGAAGGAGAGGCCGTCGCAGGGGTCGGAGCCGTGGTACTGGTTCACCGTGTCGAACCAAGCGGAGTAGGAGGTGACGTACTGCTTCTCGCCCGTGCGCTGGTTGAGCATATAGAAGGGCTTCGAGAGGTTCGTCCTGAACCAGACGAACTCGTGGCAGACCTCCACCACGTCGTGATCCCTGTGCGGCGTCACGGGGTGGGGCGCGTCGTCGTACATGACGAGCATGCGCCCCGTCGCTTCGAACGGGAGCGTGCGTATGAAAGACATCAGTTCCGAGAACTCGTCGGCCGCGGCGGTCGGCTCCCACAACTCCGTCCGGTCGAGGTCGTAGTAGCTGTCGGGAAGCCTCGACTGCGAGAGGTAGATCATCCGCGTGCCGGGCCGGACGGGGCTCTGCCGTTCGAGCGTGAAAGGGCCGGTGTAGAACTGATAGTCCTGCCGCGCCTCGGCGTGCCGCCTCACCCTCTCGGTCACGTAACCGTCGAGCGATTTCAGCCGCCCCACGTCAATGAACTCGTCGAAGGACTTGTAACAGGGGTAGGCGATAGACGCCTCGACCTGATCCGGCTCACACACCATAGAGAAGTCACCCGTCTGTGTTCGGGGAAGTGGACGGCTAAGTTAACAGCGGTCGCGTGCGCGGTCTGTACACATCTGTACGACCCCGCCCGGATGTAACCCGGAAGCGCGGGCGGCGAGACGTACTTTAATGTACAGACACTCTTCCCGGCGCCCTGTTATTTATAAATAACTCCAATTTGGTATAGGCAGCGGCCGCCATGAGTACCGTGCATGTGTGCGCTCTCAGGGCGGCCGTCCCTTCCCCCGACCCACGCGCGCCCCTCCCCCGAACGGGCGCGCACGCGCCTGAGCGGCGTGTGTCTGTGTCTTCACAGCGTTTGAGGAAGAGATGAAGATTTACATCAGCGGACTTTACTGCGGGTCGAACCCGCAGCCCGGCGTCGGCATCGCGCGCTCGCTGCGCGACGGATACCCCGACGCCACACTGGTCGGCGTCGAGTACTCGAACCGCAGCTCGGGACTGCACTGGACGGACTTCGACGAACTGTGGCTGCAACGCCCTTGGGACGAGTTGAGCCTTGAGGACTACGGCGCGCGCATCCGGGAGATTCTCGACTCCGGCGCGCTCTGGATTTCGGGGAGCGACCTCGAATCGCTGTGGCTCTCGGACGTGTTCCCCGAAGGGCACAAGAACCTTCTGACGCCGCCGGGCGGCGCGCTCCGGCGGATAACGAAGCCGGCCGTGCGCGCGGCCGAGGGGCTACCTTTACGCATCCCGACCTTCATCTCGACCGACTGCTCTGACTGGGAGATACACGCCTTCTGCCGCCGTTACGACTGGCGCGTCTGGCTCAAAGGTCCTTACTACGACGCGGCGCGCGTCGGCAGTTGGCCCCACTTCGAGGCCGCGCGCGCGGCGCTCTCGCACGTCTGGGCGACAGACCGACTCTTCCTACAGGCGCACGTCACGGGCTACGAAGAGTCGGTCATGCTCTCGGCCTACAGGGGCGAGCTGACGGGCTGCGTACGCATGCGCAAGCGCGAGATTACGCCCGAGGGGAAGACTTGGGCGGGCGACGTGACCGAGCCTTCGGAGGAGTTCCTCGCGCCGCTCGGCGAGATTGTGCGGCGCCTCAACTGGACGGGCGGCGCCGAGCTTGAGATGGTGCGCGACGCCGCGGGGCAGTTGTGGCTGCTCGAATGGAACCCGCGCTTCCCCGCGTGGGTGCACGGCGCGACCATCGCCGGGCGCAACGTGCCGGCGCTGTTGGTCGAGGCCGCGACCGGCGTCCCCGCGCGGCCGCCCGGTCAGGCGAGCGAAGAGTTCACGCGCGTCGTGCTCGAAGTGCCCGTGCGTTCGCAGCTCCCTCTGCCGCCGCTGCCCGAGCCCTTCGCGGGCGCGGTCGGCCACTCGCTCAAACACCCTTCGGGGCTGCCCGCGCTCGCCGACCGCTTGCACAGACTCAAGCCCGAGCTGTTGCAGTTGACGGCCGAAGTCAGCGCCGACGGCAACGGCCACTCGAAGGCGGAAGTGTCGTGCGCGCCGCGCGTGCCCGACTCCTTCCTGAGCGACCTTTCCGAGTACGAGTTCGCGGAGGTGGCGACGCCCTCTTGGCTCTTCCTCGGCGGCACGGCGGCGGAGGTCTTCGGGCGCGCGGCGTCCTTAGCCGGAAGCCTCACGACGCCGGACGTGAAGGTCACCAACGCCTACAGCATCAAGACGAACCCGGACGCGCGCTTGATAAAGCTCGCGCTCGAACGCGGCTTCCTCGCCGAGGCCATCAGCCTGCTCGAAGTCCGAAAGGCGCTCGAAGTCGGCTTCCGCCCAGACCAAGTCATCCTCAACGGCCCCGGCAAGTGGTGGCCCGAAGGTCTCATGCCGAAGGAGCAACTGCACGCCGTCTTCTGCGACTCAATCGCAGACCTCCGGCGCACGGTCGCCGCGGCCGAACGCGGCGAGTTGAGCGCGAAGACCTTCGGCGTCCGGCTCCGCACGCCGCACATCGCCTCGCGCTTCGGCATCCCCGTGGACTCGCCCGAGGCGTTCGAGAAGTTGGTCGAGTCGGTAAGCCTCCTTCCGTCTGACTCCGCCTTCGGCATCCACTTCCACATGGCGAGCAGCAACGTCGGCGTCGCGCAGTGGTGGCACCTCTACGAGGCGATGCTGCGCTGGTGCCGCTCGGTCGAACGGCTGACGGGTCGCGCGGTCGAGACGCTCGACGTGGGCGGCGGCTGGTTCCCAGACGACTGGCACGAGGACTCGGGCGAGCGCTTCCGCTCGGCCGTCGAGCGCGCGCGCGAGCACCTTCCCAACCTCAAAGAGATCGTCTCCGAGCCGGGCAAGGCCATGGCGCAGCCCTCGATGGCGCTCGCCATGCGCCTGCTCGAAGTCGAGGAGCCGTGCGGGTCTGCCGACTCGGACGGCCCAGATGGCGACGTGACGGAGGCGGTCGTGGACGGCTCAATCGCCGAGCTTCCCATGTACGCCTTCCAGCCCCACCGCATACTCTGCCGCGACTCGGCGACGGGCGAGTGGCGACCTCTGAAGCGCGGCAAGACGCGGCTCATGGGCCGGCTCTGCATGGAGCACGACGTGGTGGCGTGGAACGTGGAACTGCCGGAGGGCGTCGGCGCGGGCGACGTTCTCGTCTTCTGTGACGCTGGCGCTTACGACAGGAGCATGTCTTATGTCTTCGGCCGTGGTTAAGAACTTAATCGAGATTAACGAGGCGGACTTCGTGGACGCCGACGGCGCCCTGCGGACTTGGGCTGACTGGCCCGCCTCCGCGCTTTCGCACCACGGCGCGGCCTGCTGCCGCGTCGCGCGCGAGTGGGTCGTCGCGACCGACTACGCGCAGCTCGGCGGCGAGAGCGCGCTCGCCGGGCCGCGTTGGATCAGGCAACGATACCCTTGGGGGCCTTCGCGCTGGCCCATCCACTGGTGCGAGGCCGTCCGCCAGAAGACGCTCGACTGCGGCGCGCTCGCCGCGCTCGCGCACGCGGTCTTCCTCGCGCGCGGGGTGCGCAGCTTCCCCGCTCAGTTCGTCGAGCAGTTCACCGAAGACGCCACGCAGGACTGGCGCAGCCGCTGGTCGAGCGAGCAGGCCCCCGCGGACTGGATTAAGGACGACCTGATCTATCACGAGGGGTGCGCCGTGGTCACGGCCGGGCAGGAGATTAAGCTGTGGGACTCGACCGCCGCATGGTGGGTCAACCCCAGGCAGTTCGGCGGTTACCACGGCGTGCTCGCCGTCCGCATCTTCGACACGCAGGCCGAGCCCGGAACCCTCTACCGCTGGGGCGCGCACATAATCGCCCCGAATGTCTGGCAGAAGCTCGAAAGGTCGCGGGGCGACTTCGCCTGAAGCCTCGCCCCTTCGACGGACTTGCCGAGGAGTTCGAGTGTGGCCGAGACCGAACGTCCGTCGCCGTCACTGCTGGACGACGAGCGTGTGCGGCGCGCGGTGTTCGATCTGCGTCGTGAGCCACGCCTGCTGCCGCTTGTTCTGCTCGTCGAGGTAAATGCAGACGGCGAGCAGCTCGACGGCCACGTAGGAGAACTCCGACAGCTTCGCCATCCCGAGCCGCATCTCCGCGTCCTCTGCGTGGCGCCCCGCCACGGTCTCGCACGCCTTCATGAACTGCTCGTTGGCCTCGACGAGCGTGCCGAGGTAGTCCTCGACGTGTGTGCGCTCGACGTGCGCGGCCGCCATCGCCTTGTCCGTCAGCTCGCTCGCCTTGTCGAAGAGCTTGCCGGCCACGTCCGTCAACTTCTCGGTCAGACCCGCGGCGCCGACCTTGCGCACCTGCACGGCGGCGAACTTGAAGTGCGGCTGCTTGCTGACCGGCTCCCAGCTCGTCAGCGTCAGTTCGTTGGCGGCCCGCGTGTGTCCGCCTTCGTCGTCCGTCTCGCCCGCCTCGTCCCAGTAGCCGTAGTGGAAGGGGATGAAGACGTGGCCCGGCTCTATCCGGCCGACGCGCGCGGGCGCTCGCACCGTCCCGCGGCGCGAGGCGACTTCGATTACTTCGCCGTCGCCGACGCCCAGCTCCCCGGCGTCCGCCTCGCTTATCTCGACGAAGACTTCGGGCGCGGCCGCTTGCAGCTCCCGCGCGCGGCCGGTCTTCGTGCGCGTGTGCCAGTGGTAGACGAGCCGGCCCGTGGTTAGCATGAAGGGGTACTCGTCGTCCGGCTCCTCTTCGGGCGGCGAGTAGTCGGCGGCCTTCCGTATCGCGCGGCCGCCGGGGTCGTGCGCCTCGTACTCGACGGGCGTGCGCGCCGCGCCCGTCTCGATGTCGTGGCCGTACGTCTCGGTCTCCTTCGCGCCCGTCTTGAAGTGAAAGTCGGTGTAGAGCCGTTCGCAGCCTTCGGGGTGCTCCTCGTTACAGGGCCATTGGATGCCGGAGCCGCTCAACTTTTCGTAACTCAGACCGCTGTAGTCCGGCACCCACCCCTTCGTGAACTCGCGCCAGTGTTCGAACGCGCCCTCGGCGTCCGTCCACTTGATGAGGGGCGCGCCGTCCCTGTCTTTGAACCCCATCCGCCGCGCGTAGTCGAGGAGGATGTCGAGGTCTGACTTCGCCTCGCCCGGCGGCTCGACGGCCTTATGCGAGATGTGGACGGTGCGGTCGGCGTTGGTGAACGTGCCGGTCGGGGCTGTGGTTGGCCTCGAAGCCGTGCAGACCTTTCGGCCCCAGACGGCCGTGGTTGACGCGGTCTACTTCGCGCCCGCGCACGCCGACGATGCGCCCGCCGATGTCGAGGCCGCAGCCGTTCGAGCAGAGCACGCAGGCCGACTGCACCCAGCGCTCGGGCTCTTCGAGCGTCCGCACGTCGGCCCTCACGGGCCACATGTTATGCAGGTGAGGCGTGCGTTCGCCCCACACGTCAGCGATGCTGTCGCGCGTCTCCATGGCTCGCTCCGGTTTGTAAGTCGGGGGTTCTACGACTTACTTAAACAGACGCGAGCGCCTCTGGCAACTGGATTCTTCACGCGACGGGAGGGGCGAGCCCGCGAAGACTCGCCCCTCCCGTCTGGCGATGACCGCCCGCCGCAATTTCAGAATGAGTCAATCCTGCGCCGCAAAAAAGACGGCGATGAGAATCGGTATCAGGATGACCCCGACGCCGATAGCGATCTTGGCCCCCTTCGAGAGGTTGTTGCCCTTGACCTGTTGTACTTGAGGGTACGCGACTGCGGTCGCGGCCCCCGTCTTCGCGTCAACGACGGTGAACTGCTCCGCGCCCGCCTCGCCGACATAGCCTTTCAGTTTCGTCCTGTCGCGCAGCCTGACCTCGACGCGCGCCTCCGTCCCCGTGCCGAGCTGGGCAATCCCCGCCTTAACCTTTTCGGCGAACTGCGCATCCTTCTCCGCCTTGCCGAGGGCGGCGGCCGAGGCGGGCTGCGCGGACGCCGCCGCCATGAAAGCGCCTGCCAGCGCGAGCGATAAGATTTTCTTCAGCATCTTTCCCTCCTTACTCTTTCGTGCTTTGCCCGGAGCCTCGTGTTGAAGCTGTGGGGGACGGTGTGCGTCCCCCACAGCTTACCCCTTTTCAGAAAACCCGGCACCCCTTAGAAGATAGGAATGTCGAACTTGTCGCGCAACCCGTGCGTGTTGTCCTGAATGAAGGTCGCGCCGTTGAGCGGGTTGGTCGGCTCGCCGACGTTGATGCGCGTGTTGGCGTACTGGCCGCCCTGATCGAAGAAGCGTTCGACCGCGCACTCGTACAGCGCGCCGTAGGCGTAGTACTGTGCGGCCAGACAGGCGAGGTCGTTCCACCCGAAGTCGTAGTCGAACACAGACTGGTAGCAGTAGTAATCAACCGCGGCGAGCGCGCCCGCGATGGCGTAGTCGGGCGCGAGCGGGAGGTAGTCGGGGTTGAAGGTGTAGGTCGAGTGCTTGGAGAGCGCCAGCGCGAGGTGGATGTGCCAACCGGCGGGCACAGGGTTCGTCGGGAAGTCCGCGTACGCGCTCTTGTCGTTGGGCGCGAACTCGTGCGCCGCCGTGTAGTAGCTGTAGGCGCTGTAGGCCGACGGGTTGAGGTTGTAGGTGTAGCTGTAGACGGGCGCGGCCACCAGCACGGCCGAGCGCTCGTTGTCGAAGTCGTGCGCCTGTATGCCCTCCATGGCGGTCAGGCCGGGGAAGGCCGCGCAGTTGCCGCCCGTCACGAGGCCGCTGTCGTGATCCCACAGTGTCAGGTAGTCAATGCGCAGGACGCTGACGAGCTGATTCTGGTAGTTGTAGGCGAAGCCGAGCGGCTGCACGCGGAAATAGCTGAAGGGGTTCGGCCCGAGGCGCTGCGCGACCGTCTGGGTCGGGGAGTCGAGGAAGGTCGCGAAGTTGTCGGTCTCGTAAGCCGAGACGTGATAGAAGGGGGTGAAAGCGTCGGCCACCGAGTTCTCGAAGGACTCGGGCAGCCCGTCGGCGTCGGCGTCATCGCCGGACGGGGCGGGCGTCGGCGTCGGGGTCGGGGTCGAGTTGGGAGTCGGAGTGGGAGTCGGGTAGGGGGTCGGGTCTGGTTCGATGGGGTCGCAGTCGTAGCACATCTGCGCGCTGATGTCGCCGCCCGAATCCTTCACGCGCTCGCGCCCCTTCGCGTGTACGACCTTGCCGCCGTTCCCGTGCTGGTCTGTGAAGTAGAGCGGCGAGTCGGGCATGTCGTCGGGCGTCTTGCCCTTGAGGATGTCCTTCCAGTTCTTGATGTCCGCCTTCTGCGCGCGCTTCTCTGCTTTCTCTCTGTCGTGCTGGGCCTTCGCGTCCGCGATGGCTTTATCCACTCGCGCCTTCACCTCGGCGCGCTGCTCGGGCGTCAGTTTCTCCCAAGCCTCTCTGGCTTCGGGGGACGCGCCGCCCTGTAGGCCCGGGGGAATAAAACCCGGCTGCTTCGCGCGCGGGGTCGCGAAGTGATCCTGCGGGTCGCCGTTAGAATGCTGCGCCGACGTGGGGAGGACGCCGACCGTCAACGCGGCGAGGATGCTTAGCGTAACAAATATTCTGAGGAACCCTTTCATTACTTAACAACTCCTTAATATGTTTTGAGGTGAAAAAGGCTTTCACCTGAAGCCGGCCCGCCGTGCGAAGCGGTGCGTCGCGTCGTCGCACGGCGGCGAGGTCAGCCGCTTTGCGGAAGGCCGGGGCCTTCCCAAAGCCGAGACTGGTGCGTCATAACGGTGAGGGAGGAAGCGGCCGGCGCGTCTAACGACGCACGCGGGCGGGAGATGGGAGAACTCCCTCATCCTACCTTCACGGAAGCGACAGGTTGTGAGTGTTCAGCCGCGCGCCGTTTGACTTAACAGCCGGCGCGCCGCGTGGGCGTCGCAACTGAACTCGGTTCGGCCGAGTCTCAGAAGACGAAAAGGGGTGTATACCAGATTCGGCGGGCGGTGTGAGTCTCAGTCCTGACTCTGTCGTGCGTCAGACATAGCGGGGGCGCTCAGGAGACTTCTTACGCGGCGAGGACTTGGCCGGACTCTTTCCTGACAATCGAGTAGCACTCGCAGGCGGACGACTCCAAGCCCTCCCGGTCGAGGATAGTTATCTTGCCGCGGCGGTAGCGGATGAGCCCCGCGTCCTGTAGCGGGACGGCCGCCATCGTGACGCCCGTGCGGGCCGTGCCGAGCATCTGCGCGATGGACTCCTGCGTGAGGTTGATCGTGTCCGACTTGGCGCGGTCGCGGCTGACGAGCAGCCAGCGGCACAGACGCTCCTGCACGGTGTGGAAGCGGTTGCAGACCGCCGACTGCGCGACTTGTGTGAGCAGCGAGTGCGAGTATTTGAGAAGCACGTCGCGGAGTCGTTCGTTGCGGTCGAACTCTCTGTTGAGGGCGGCCGCGCTGATACGCACGGCGTCGGCCTGTATTTGCACCACGCTCCAGAAGGGCGTGACGCCCGCGTTCAGGATGACGGGGACGCCGACGAAGCCTTCGCTGCCGACCATCGCGACCTCGATGGCCTCACCGCCCTCGGACGTGGAGAGCAGGGAGATCATGCCGTTGGCGGGGAAGTAGGCGTGGCGGAGCGTGTCGCCCGTGAGGGCGATGGTCTTCCCGCGCGGGAGGTGCGCCGGCTCAAGGTGGGGCGCGAGGCGCTCGTACTCCTGACGAGGCAGGGCCGCCAGCAACCTGTTTCGGGTTACGAGAGGCGGTACGGAGATCGCCATGAGGGCCCCTTCAGTCGCCGCAAGGCGGAAGCAGAGAAGGGCGGCGCCGCATCTTTCACAGCCGGTTAATAAAGAACTCTCACACACCCCCGAATCGGGCGGCGTCGGGAAGCGGCATCCGCCTGACGCGACGTAGACCGCGGAGTGTGATGTCGGCGCGCGCGTAAGGAGTCAGGTCAACGGCAGCTTGTCGTGAAAAGACTCCGGTGGATGCGCCGAATTATATCCCCGCCCGGGAAAATCCGCCAGACATACGCGGCCGATGCCGCGGCGCGATGTATCCAACGGCGCCCGACGTACGGCTACATCGAGACGATGTTTCCGTCCCTCTCGTCATCCCAAGCGACCGCACTTATAAACCATCGCCCGGATGACTTCACAAACTGTAGGCACTTCATACCCTTGGTCTCAAAACGTTCTCCGGAAAGCAAGCCGGACTTCCTGTACGAGCAGAAACGTTGGGCCACGTTACCGAATATGTCCGTCCGCTCCGCCAACTCTTCCTCGAAGAAGTCTTGGAGCTGGCCGCCGCTCAAAAGACGAACCCGGGGCTCGATAAATTCCCGAAGGCTGTAGACCGCCGGCACATCGTCACACGCCTTCAGCACGATAGCTTCCGGAAGGCACAGTCCGTACAGGGCGTCAAGCTTCGGCGCTTTACCGCCTCTGTTCGAGAACACGTCAAAGAAAGATTTCGTCAGGGCGTCAATCGCGTCCTTGTCGCCACTACGACTCATTTTCCTGCCTCCGTCAGAAACCCACATGCGGGGCACGATCAGTCTTTGACGCGCGTGTCGGTCGCGACCCAGTTTACTTCCCAAGTCTTGCCGCCGTCGTCGGAGAACGCCTGCTCGAACCTTGCAGAATCCGGGGTGATGTCCGAGATGATGAAGCGTACGAGGATGGCCCGGCCGTTGGCGAGCGTGTCCGGGCCGTAGAACTCGCCGCGCCCGTTCCTGAACTCGCCGACGGTGGGCGTGGTCATCACGCCGCCCTTGACGTTGGCGAAGTTGAGGCTCCACTGGCGCGACTGCGGGTTGTAGAGGCGCAGGCTCAGGCCCTCGAAGTGGCCCGCGGCCCCGTCGGCGACCAACTCGACCAGATTGGCCCGGCCGTCCCACACCTTACGCACGACCGAGGTGCCCTCGTATTCGACCCAAGTGTTGGAGCCGCTCAAGGGGTTCCGCAGACGCCTGAGATGAGTCTTCCAAGTGCCGATCTCCCAGTCGAAATCGTGCTGCCCGTCACGCTCCGCCGTGACGCGCTGCGGACTCGACCCTGACGCCTCCGACTTCTGCCGCGCGAGCCCCGGAAGGGGGTGCGAGGTGACGACCAGCGCGCACGCCAGCAGAAAGGCTGGTAACAGGGCGGACGCCCCGCGTCGCCCGGCCTCGATTCGACAGCGGCGGACTCCTGCCATCCCGTTCAATCTCCTCGCGCGCCACGCAATGTTCTAAGCCTCAACCTCGCCGGGGCCGGCGAGCCCGAGTCGAAGGTAAAAATAGAGGCGGGGGCGGCCCACGGCAAGAGCCATTTCCGCCGGCCGCCGACAGTCCACTTCGGGAGCGGCTCGGGCATGACCTCGGCGGCGCGGGCCGTCACCCTACGGCGCCCCCCGCGCGCGTCTCCACGCGACCGCCCGCCGCGACGCCCGCGCCGCACCCGTCCGGCTCGGCGCCGCCGCCGATGCCGTAGACCTTCATCTTGTAGTGCAGCGTCGTCGGCTTGAGCCCCAGCAGACGCGCCGCTCCCGCCTTCCGCCCGCGCGCCTTGGCCAGCGCGCGACGGATCAGATACTTCTCGTACGCCTCGATCATCTGGTAGAAGCTCGGCTCCCCCTCGCCGGCCTCGGCTAACGCGGCCGAGTGGTCTTGCGCCTCCGCCAGCGACTCGACCTCCTCCAGTAAGGCGTGTACCAGTTCCTTGATCGCGATTAGTTGGTCGGCGTTCCTCATCAACGTAAGTAACTCCCGGCCGTCAAGCCCCCGGAGGCGGCCCCCGGGGTTTTGACGGCGGCGTTCACGTCGGGCGACGCGTCAGAAGTTGAACCGCGCCGCGAGCTGGACGACGCGCGGGTGGCTGCTGAGCACGCGGTCGGGCCGCAGGAAGTCCAGCGTCAGCGGGTTGACCTGATTCAGCGTAGACAGACCGCTCGTGTCTATGGCGTCAACCGTGTTCACCGAGCCCGGCACGTACTGCGGGTGGTTGAAGGCGTTGAAGAAGTCTGCGCGGAGCTGGAAGTACTTCGTCTCGCCGACGCGAAAGTTCTTGAAGAGCGAGAAGTCGAAGTTGTTGATGCCCGGCAGCCGGAACGTGTTGCGCCCGATGTTGGACTCGGCGCCCTCGCCGGTCTGGATGTAGCGCGCGTTCGGGTTGACCGCCACGTAGCCGACGACCCTGCCGTCGGTGCGCGTGAGCGGGGTGACGAGACTGCCGACGCCCTCCTGCCCGGCCGGGTTCAGGATGGCGCGGTCGCCCGCGTTGTCGCCGTTGCCGTTGGCGTCGTTGCCGCTGCGGATGGTCACCTTCTCGCCCGACTCGGCCGTGTAGGTGCCGGCGAGTTGGAAGCCGCCGAACGCGGCCTTCAGGAAGCCGTTCGAGCTGTGGCGGAAGAACGGCAGCTCGTAAATCCACGCGGCGACGAAGCGGTGGCGGTGGTCGAGCGCCGAATCCGCGCGCTCGCGCCGGAGGTTCTGGAAGTCCTCGACGCGGCGAGGGCTCAAGACGGTCGAGAAGACCTCGGCCGTCGTGTCGTCAATCAGGTGACTCCAAGTGTAGGACGACGTGAACTGAAGGCCCGAAGAGAAGCGCTTCTGCACCTGCGCCGACGCGCCGTGGTAAGTCGAGTTACCGTTGGCGAGAAACGCGACGACGTTGGCGTTGTTGAAGCCGGCGTTGAAGTAACGCGGCACGTAGTTGGGGCGTGCCCTGATGTCGTCGCGCGTCAACGTCAGCGCGTCGAGCTGCGCCTGCGTGGGCGCGGTCAGGAACGTCGGCAGCCCGCGCAGTCCCTCCTCGGGCGCGACACGGGCCTGCCGGTTGAGCCGGTTCTGCGTCAGGAGGTGGATGCCGCGCGTGCCGAGGTAGCGCGCCTCGAACGACCAGTCTTTGAAGAACTGGCGCTGTAGGCTGAGCGTCCACGTCAGCGAGTAGGGCACCTGCTGGTCTGGAATGAAAGTCCCCGTGACGGAGCGTGCCGTCGCCGCGTCGGTCAGGCCGCCGGTCACGGTCGGCGGGATGGCGCCGCGCGCGAGGAAGTTCGTCGTGTTCGGGCAGGCTTCGGGGCAGTCTATGGTCTGCTGCGCCTGCGGCGGGCTCGAAAGGATGTAGATGTTATCGAAGATGTAGTCGTAGGCCATCGAGAAGCCGGCGCGGACGGACGACTTCCCGCCCGACCCGAAGAGGCTGCCGAGCACGCCGCTGTTGTAGTCCGGCGACCACGCGAGGCCGACCTTGGGCGCGAAGTTCTTCGTCTGGGCCTTGGGCTCGCGGAACTCTATCAGGCCCGGCACAGAAGCGATGGCGTTCGCCGACTGGAACTTGGCGCCGAGCGGCACCCCTTGGAAGGAGTAGCCGACGCCGAGGTTCACAGTCAGGTTCGGGCGGAGGCGGTAGTCGTCCTGCGCGAAGGCGTAGACGACCTGCTGGTTGCCGTAGTAGGTGTTGCCGCCGACGTTGCGCTCGCCGAACGCGTCCGGCTGAAGGTCGAGCAGGAAGCGCTCCAGCGTGTTGTACTCGTACTGTCCGCGCTCGCGCTGGACGAAGCGCTGCGGGGAGATAACGTCGCGGAAGTCGCCGCCGAGCTTGAACGAGTGGTTGCCCTTCAGCCACGTCACGGTGTCAACGAGCTGGTAGTTGTTCTCGATGGTGATGGCGGGGGCGTTCAGGTCGGGGCCGATGTCCGCGCCGAGTTCGTCGAGCGTGATGTTCGGGAACACGTCGAGGCCGGGGTAGGTCAGGCCCGGCACGGGGAACGTCTGCGTCGAGCGGCGGAAGGCGATGCGCGTCTCGTTGATCAGGTTCGGCGAGAAGTTGTGCACCACCGTCGCCGAGAAGAGCCGCTGCTTGCTGGGCACGGGGCTGAAGAAGATGGGCAGGTTCGCCGTCGTGTCAATGTCGGCGAGGTTCGTCATCGTGAAGCGGAAGCGCATCTGCGTATCCGCGCTGTGGTTGTAATCAATGTTGCCGACGACGTGGTTCTGCTTGAAGAAGTTCGGCGCCGGGAAGGTGATGCTGCCCAGCGGGATGGTGCGCCCGAGGACGGTCAGCGTGCCGGCGTCGTTGGCCGGGGCAGGCGGCAGGTACGTCCGCAGCACGCCGAGGTTCAAAGGCGACAGCCCTTGAATCGCCGACAGCGTCGCGAACCCCGCGGCCGTCGGCGAGACGAGGCCGCCCGCGGCCGCCGCGCTCCCCGACTGAAGCCTTTCGTAGGAGGTGAAGAAGAAGAGCTTGTCCTTGCCCGACCAGAACATCCTGTCGTCGCCGGTGAAGTTCGGGATGGGGACGGGGCCGCCGAAGTTGGCGCCGCCGCGGAAGAAGTCTGAGCGCGGCATGAAGAGGTCGCCGTCCGAGCGGTTGCGTGTCACCCCCGCCTGCTTCTGGATGTTGTCGAGGGCGTTGAGGTAGCGGTTGCGGAAGAAGCCGTAGAACGAGCCGTGGTAGTCGTTCGTCCCAGACTTCGTCACCGTCAGGAACTGCCCGCCGTTGGAGCGCCCGAACTCGGCCGAGAACTGGTTCTGGATGAGCGTGAACTCGGCCACC
>DATFHD010000057.1:0-3028 GCA_035248785.1 Pyrinomonadaceae bacterium
TAAATGGGCTCGTCACTCGTCACTTGTCACTCGTCACTTTTTTTATGGACACAGTTCTCGACACGCTCGCCATCCAGGCCGTTCTGCCGCACCGCTACCCGTTCCTGCTCGTCGACCGCGTCGTCGAGCTGACGCCGGGCGTGCGCATCGTCGGCGTCAAGCAGGTGACGATTAACGAGCACTTCTTTCAGGGCCACTTCCCCGGCGCGCCCGTCATGCCGGGCGTGCTCGTCCTTGAGGCGATGGCGCAGGTCGGCGCGGTCTACGCCTTGCAGCAGATGGAGAACCGCGACGACAAGCTCGTCCTCTTCAGCGGCATAGACAACGGGCGCTTCCGCCGCCCCGTCGTCCCCGGCGACACGCTCGTCATCACGGTCACGCCCGTCCGCGTCGGCGCCCGCGTCCAGAAGATGCACGGCGAGGCGCACGTCGAAGGCCAGCTCGCCGCCGAGGCCGACATCATGAGCGTCGTCGCGCCCAAGTGAATGAGAGGTTAGAGGTCAGAGGTTAGAGGTTAGTAGGAGTCACTGCTCTAACTAACCTCTAACCTCTGACCTCTAACCTCTGCTTTTATGTCTGTCTTCGTCCACCCCACAGCCGTCGTGAGCCCGCGCGCCGAGGTCGGCGAGGGCTCGCACGTCGGGCCGTTCTGCACGGTCGGCGACGAGGTACGCTTGGGCGCGCGCGTGCGCCTTGAGTCGCACGTCGTGATTGACGGCCGGACGGAGGTCGGCGACGAGACGCACGTCTTCCCGTTCGCTTCGCTCGGGCTCGCGCCGCAGGACTTGAAGTACCGCGGCGAGCCGGCCGAGACGCGCATCGGGCGGCGCACGCGCATACGCGAGTTCGTCACCGTCCACCGCGGCACCGAAGGCGGCGGGATGCTGACTTCGGTGGGCGACGACTGCCTCGTCATGGCGCAGGCGCACGTCGCGCACGACTGCCGCGTCGGCAGCGGCGTCATCATGGCAAACGCGGCGACGCTCGCGGGTCACGTCCGCGTAGAGGATGGCGCCAACGTCGGCGCCTACTCGGGCGTCCACCAGTTCTGCCGCGTCGGGCGCGAGGCTTACGTCGGCGGCTACTCGGTCGTCGTCAAGGACGCGCTCCCCTTCGCGCTCACCGTCGGCAACCACGCGAAGTGCTACGGGCTGAACACCGTCGGCATGCGTCGGCGCGGCTACCCGCAGGAAACGATCGAGGCGCTGCACCACGCCTTCCGCCTCCTCCTCGCCTCCAAGCTCAACACCACGCAGGCGCTCGCGCGCATACGCGACGAGATAGAGGGCTCTGCGGAGGTCGAAGAACTCGTCCGCTTCATCGAGACTTCGGAGCGCGGCGTCGTCAAGTAACGAATGCGTTACGGACTAATAGCGGGCAACGGCAAGTTCCCCTTCCTCGTGTTGGAGGGCGCGCGGCGCGCGGGCGCCGAGGTCGCCGTCGCGGCCATACGCGAGGAGACAGACCCCGCCATCGAGAGGCTGGCCGACCGGCTCGTGTGGGTCGGCATCGGGCAGTTGGGGCGCATGATTCGCTTCTTCAAGCGCGAGGGCGTGGAGAAGGCGATCATGGCCGGGCAGGTCAAGCACGTCCAGATCTTCAGCGGCGCGTTGCCGGACGTGCGTATGCTGAAGATGCTCTTGTCGCTCCCGCGCCGCAACACAGACGCGCTCATCGGCGGCGTCGCGGCGGAACTCCAACGCGAAGGCATCGAACTGATAGACTCGACCTACTTCCTGCAAGACCACCTGCCGCGCGAGGGTGTGCTCACGCGCCGCGCGCCGGACGAGCGCGAGCGCGGCGACATCGAGTACGGGCTCGAAGTCGCGCGCGAGATAGCGCGGCTCGATTTGGGCCAGACCATCGTCGTGCGCGCGCGCGCCTGCGTCGCAATCGAGGCGATGGAGGGCACGGACGAGACCGTCCGCCGCGCCGGGCGCTTAGCCCGCGGGCGCCTCACCGTCGTCAAGGTGGCGAAGCCGAATCAGGACATGCGCTTCGACGTGCCCGTCGTCGGCGTCCCCACGATTCAGACCATGATCGAGGCCGGCGCCACCTGTCTCTGCCTCACCGCCGGCAAGACCCTCATCTTCGACCGCGAAGAGATGATCCGCCTCGCCGAACGCCACCGCATCGCCGTCGCCGCCGTCCAGTAGAGGTTAGAGGTCAGAGGTTAGAGGTTAGTAGTTGGGCCTTGCTGTGAACTGCCCGTTTCCATCGGGGGCGGTTGACGGCAAGGCTTTTTAACTAACCTCTAACCTCCAACCTCTAACCTCTTTCCTGTGGCGTTTATGCGCGGCAGTCCAAACCGCCACAGCGTCTGGGCGTGTGCGCGTGTGTGGGGAGCGCGGAAAGGCTTGAAGTGCGCGGGTGTGTGATGCGTGCGCGCTGGCACGTGCGTTGCGACTGCCGGGGGCAGGAGAGTCGTCGGAGGAGGCGGTCGGGGTCAAGGACGGCCGCGCCCCCGCGGAGTGAAGAGAGACCGATTGAAAAACCCTTAAGGAGAACCTGAAAGCTTATGAAGAAACTCGGCATCGCCAGCGCGCTCGTGCTGTCGCTCCTCGTCGGCGCGGGCTCGGCCTTTGCGCAGAACGCGAACACCCCGGCGGGCGGCGGCACCGGCGCCGGCATGGGGATGAAGCACCACCGCAAGCACCGCCGTCACCACCGCCGTCACCACCGCCATCACAAGGCGGCCGCCGCGGCGGCTAACGCCAATCGGTAACTGGCCGCGCCCCGTCGCGCGCGGCCTCGGGCCGAGGGCGCGCGGGCGTCGGTTGAAATCCGCACGGGCGCAACTGCGTGGGCAGTTGCGGCGCTCGTGGGGCGACGAGCGGAACGTGCGGCATACGAAGCGCGGGCGGGCGACATAAGGCAGGGCCGCCCGCCCGCGCCGAGTAGAAAGGGATTGCGACGCCGCGGGGGAAGTGTCCCGCCGCCGCGTCCCTTATTTTTTTTGGAGGCGGGCGCCGGCCCCCGGTCTTTAAAGTTAAGAACCTTCCGGCGCTTGAAGGGCTGTATGGGTCAG
>DATFHD010000058.1:0-22110 GCA_035248785.1 Pyrinomonadaceae bacterium
AAGTGCTGCAACAGGCCGACGCCGCGCCGACGACGCAGGCTGCCGCCGCGTCGGCAGACCTCGAACGCAAGCTGCGCGAGGCGGCGTCCGCGTGGGACGAGTTGAAGAGGAAGGACGTGGAGTCGGTCAACTCACAACTCCGCGCCGCGGGACTCTCCCCGCTGACGCTTTAAAAGTCTTTGGAGACAGGCCGATGGGTTTAGCGAAGTTCGGGCCGTGCCTTATGGCGTTCCTCGTCGCCTGCGCCGCGGCGTACTCGGCGCGCGCGCAGACTCCGACTCAGAACAGTCGCGTCGTCATCGCCGCGAGCGTCCTGTTCGACGGGCGCGGGCGCGTGATAAGGAACACACGCATCGTCGTCGAAGGTTCTAAGATTGTCCGTTTAGACCCGAAGGCGGGGCCGGTGGACTACGACCTGCGCGGCCTGACGGTCATGCCCGGCTGGATTGACGCGCACTCGCACATCACTTGGAGCTTTGGGAAGGACGGGAAGAACGCGGGCGCGGGCGAGACGACGCAGGACGCGGCTTACCGCTCGGCCGCGAACGCTTGGGCGACGCTCATGGCCGGCTTCACGACGATTCAAAGCCCCGGCTCGCCGACCGACATCCCTTTGCGTGACGCCATCGCGCACGGCCAAATCCCCGGCCCGCGCATCCTGACCTCGGCCGAACCGCTCTTCGGTCAGGGCGAGAAGACGGGGACGCCCGACGAAATCCGCGCCTTCGTCCGCAGGCAGAAGGAGGCGGGCGCCGACCTCATCAAAATCTTCGCCTCGCAGAGCATACGGCAGGGCGGCGCGATGACGCTCTCGCAGGAGCAACTGAACGCGGCCTGCGACGAGGCCAAGCGGCAGGGCCTGCGCGTCATCGTCCACGCCTACAAGGAGGCGGTGCGCGCCGCCTCGCTCGCGGGCTGCACGGAGGTCGAGCACGGCACGATGGCGACGGACGAAGACCTGAAGCTGTTGGCCGAAAGGGGCACGTACCTCGACCCGCAGGCGGGGCTCGTCATCGAGAACTATCTGGCGAACCGCGAGCGCTACCTCGGCACGCCCGGCTACACGGCCGAAGGGTTCGCGGCGATGGAGCGCGTGCTCTCGCTCAACCACGAACTCGTGCGGCGCGCGTACGGGATTCCGGGCCTGAAGATCGTCTTCGGCACGGACGCGGTTGCCGGCGCGCACGGCCGCAACGCCGAGGAGTTCATAGACCGCGTGCGCGACTGCGGAGTCGAACCGATGACGGCGATGGTCTCGGCCAACTCGCTCGGGGCCGAAGCGCTCGGCATGAAAGACCGCATCGGCTCGGTCGCGCCCGGCTTCGAGGCCGACATCATCGCGCTCGACGGCGACCCGCTCAAAGACATCACGGCCGTCCGCCGCGTCCTCTTCGTGATGAAAGGCGGCGTGGTCTACAAGAACCTTACGAGACACCGTTAGGAAAACCCTATGCGAAACCTCTTGCTCGCACTCCTCTTCGTCCTCATCGCGCTCGCGCCCGCCGCCGCCGCGGCGCAGGAGAAGCACGAGCAGCGCAAGTCCTTCGCCGAGCTGACGCGCGGACTACAGAAGCTCGACGGCTACTTTCCCGTCTACTGGGACGCCGAAGAGGGGAAGCTGCTGCTGGAAATCTCGCGCTTCGACACGGAGTTTTTGTATCAGGTCTCGCTGCCGACGGGCGTCGGCTCGAACCCGCTCGGGCTCGACCGAGGGCAGTTGGGCGACACGCACGTCGTGCGCTTCGAGCGCTCGGGGCCGAAGGTCTTGCTGGTCGAGCCTTCGCAGCGCTTCCGCGCCATCACGTCGGACGCCGCCGAGCGCCGCGCCGTCGAAGAGTCGTTCGCGCGCTCGGTGCTGTGGGGCTTCAAGGTCGAAGCTGTAGAGGGCGCGCGCGTGCTCGTGGACGCGACGGCCTTCTTCCTGCGCGACGCGCACGGCGTCGTAGACCGCCTGCGCGAGTCGAAGCAGGGCGACTACAAGCTCGACGGGTCGCGCAGCGCCGTCTACCTGCCGCGCACCAAAGCCTTCCCCAAGAACACGGAGGTCGAGGCCACGCTCACCTTCACGACCGAAGACAGCCCCGGCCAGCTCGTACGCGAGACGGTGCCGGCGCCGCAGTCCCTCACGGTGCGCGAGCACCACTCGCTCGTAGAGCTGCCGGACGCGGGCTACACGCCGCGCCCGCTTGACCCGCGCGTCGGCGTCTTCGGCGTCGAGTTCTACGACTACGCCTCGCCTTTCACGGGGCCGCTTGAGAAGCGCTGGATCGTCCGCCACCGGCTTGAGAAGAAGAACCCGCAACTGGCCGTCTCCGAGCCGGTGAAGCCCATCGTCTACTACGTGGACAACGGCGCGCCCGAGCCGATTCGCAGCGCGCTCGTCGAGGGCGCGTCGTGGTGGGCGGAAGCCTTCGAGGCCGCCGGCTTCCGCAACGCCTTTCAGGTCAAAGTCCTCCCGCCGGACGCAGACCCGATGGACGTGCGCTACAACATGATTAACTGGGTGCATCGCTCCACGCGCGGCTGGTCTTACGGCGGCACCATCACAGACCCGCGCACGGGCGAAGTCATCAAGGGCAACGTCACGCTCGGCAGTTTACGAATCAGGCAGGACTACCTCATCGGCACGGGGCTCGTCCCGCTCTTCGGAGACTCGACTCGCGGCACGGGCGCGCCGTGGTCTGAGTGTGAGTTGGGAGGGGCCGCGGACGACTCGGAATACCTCGCGCAGCTAGACCCTTCGGTTGACGTGGAGCGGATGGCGCTGGCGCGCATACGGCAACTCGCCGCGCACGAAGTCGGGCACACGCTCGGACTCGCGCACAACTTCGCGGCGAGCACGTACGGGCGCGCGTCCGTGATGGACTACCCGGCGCCGCTCGTCGAGATAAAGAACGGCAAGCTCGATCTGTCGAACGCCTATTCGACGGGAATCGGCGCTTACGACAAGTTCGCCATCACCTACGCCTACGCGCAGTTCCCGCGCGGCACCGACGAGCGTGCGGCGCTTGAGAAGATTGTCGAAGACGGCGTGAAGGCGGGCATGCTCTTCATCTCCGACGCGGACGCGCGCCCGGCCGGCGCCGCGCACCCGCTCGCGAGCCTCTGGGACAACGGCGCCGACCCCGTCCAGATGCTCCGGCAGGAGATGGAGGTGCGCCGCATCGCTCTGGCGCAGTTCAGCCTTGCCAACGTGCCGGAGGGCACGCCGCTCTCGCTGCTCGAAGCCAAGTTCCTTCCGCTCTACCTTCATCACCGTTACCAGCTACAGGCCGCGGTCAAGTCGGTCGGCGGCCTCTACTACACCTACGCCGTGAAGACCGCGGCGGGCGCGCCGAACCCGCCGCAGGCGCGGCAGATAGTCCCGGCCGCGCGCCAGCGCGAGGCGCTCGACGCCGTGCTCGACACGCTCGACGTGGAAGAACTCGCCGTGCCGCCGCGCGTGCTCGAACTCATCCCGCCGCGCGCCTTCGGCTACGAGGGCGGCACGCAGGAGCTTTTCGCCAAGCGCACCGACCCGGCCTTCGACCCCGTCGCCGCCGCGACCATCGCCGCAGACCTCGCCGTCTCGGCGCTCCTTGAGCCGCACCGCGCCGCGCGCCTCATACAGTTCCACGCGCTCGATTCCTCCAACCCCGACTTCGCCGACGTGACCGCCGCACTCGTCGCGCGCACTTGGCGCGCGCCCGCGCCGCGCGACCCCTATCACGCGGCCGTCCGGCGGGCCATGCAGAGCCTCGTCGTCACGCGCCTGATGGACTTGGCGGCGGACGCCGAAGCCTCGCCGCAGGTGCGTGCCGTGGCGACGGCCGCTCTGCGCGGGTTGTTCACGGGCGAGACGGCGAGGACGACGAACGAGGCGGGAACGGACGCGCACCTGCAAGCCACGCACGACGACATCGAGCGCTTCCTCGCGCGGCCCGCCGAGCCGCGCAAGCGCACGACGCCGCCCGCCATCCCGCCCGGCGACCCCATCGGCGCCGGAGCCGGACGCCAGACGCCATAAGACCAATTTGAAAATTCGAATTTGAAATTCTAAAGCCTGACGCCGGGCTCGTCGGCGCAGGCCGCGCCGGTCTCGCAGAGGCGGTCGAGCGTGAGGGCGAAGAGGGCGAAGAGGCGGCGCAGTTGTTCGGCGTCCGTCAGGAAGCCGGACGCGCGCAGGACTAGCTCGTCAACGCCTTCGGGCAGCGTCGCGCCGAAGGGGCCGTCGTCGTCGCGAAGCTCCAAGTTGATGGAACTCTGCGAGCGCACGAGGCGGCGGATGTCCGTGTCCGCGAAGAGTCGCCTGACCTTCTCGTCGTCGTTGGAGCGGACGACGAACTCGCGGTCGAACTCCGCCTGCCCCGTCTCGCTCGAATGTATGCGCAGGCGCGCGGCGAGGGCGTCGAGCAGGTCGCGCCGCTGTAGCTTGAAGCGGAAGCCGCGCCCGCCCGCGAACGGCGCGCGCATGCGCGTCACGACGGAGGCCGCCGCCCCCGCCGGCACGACGTTCGTGTCGAGCGTCACGCACCAGTTTTTGTAAGTCACGCGCGCCGGAGCCCCGCGCAGGTAACCCGCCACGGCCGCGTCCACGCGCCCGCAGAACTGTTCCCAACTCTCCTCGCCCACGCGCTCCGGCAACTGCCGCGAAGCCATACGACCTTCCTTCCCGACCTCTTCCGTCAGGCGCGGCGGATGATCTTCGCGGCGACCCAGCCGACGAGGACGAGCGCCGAGAGGATGAGCCAGTTGTACTCGTGGCCGTAGGTCGAGACCGGGTAGTGGTTGCTGATCATGGTGAAGACCGCGGGGACGACCATGAAGGTGTTATGCTTCGAGCGCAGCTTGGCGCGCGCGCCCTCGGCCGGGTCTGGCGCGCGGCCTTCTTTGACGGCGGCGATCATGCGGCGCTGCGCGGGCAGAATCCTCATCCAGACGTTGGCGACCATGATCGTGCCGAACATCGCGCCGACGTGGATGAAGGCCGCGCGGCCCGCGAGCACGTGCGTCGAGACGTACGCGGCGCCGACGACGAGCGCGTAGGCCACGCCGGCGAACACCTGCTCGTTTTTCCCAAGGGGCGACTGCACGAGCAGGTCGTAGACTATCCAGCCGACGACGAGCATCCCGACGCCGAACGCGCCGGCCGTCCACGCGCCTATGTCGCGCACGTCCGGGTCAACCATCGCGCCGCCGTGGTAGTAGACGATGGTCAGCAGCACTATGCCGCTCAGCCACGTCGAGGCCGCCTCCCAGCGGAACCAGTGGAGCCGCTTGAGCGAAGGCGTCTTGCGCTTGCCGACGACGTAGAAGCCGCCGCTGTGAACCATCCACACTTCGGGGTCGGCGCCGCCCGCCTCCTTCGCCTCGCGCTCCTCCTCCTGAAAGCGCCCGTCGAGCCAAGTGAAGTAGTAGGTCGAGCCGACCCAGAGGATGGCCGCGAAGACGTGGAACCAGCGCGCGAGCAGGTTCAGCCACTCGCTCAAAAGGGGTGGAAGTTTCATCCGTTTTCAGCTCCCGCGGTACGTCGAATAGCCGTAAGGGCTCAAGAGTAGCGGCACGTGGTAGTGCGACGCGGCGTCGCGCACGACGAAGCTCACGACGACCTCCGTGTAGAAGCCTTCGGCGTCGTGAGCGGCGAAGTACGCGCCCACGTCGAAGGTGAGGCGGTAGTCGCCCTCAGTTAAAGTGAAGTCGGCGGGCAGCAATTCGCGCAGACGCCCGTCCGCGTCCGTCGCGCCTCGGCCGACGACGCGCCAGCCGCCCTCCGCCTTCGACTCAAGCGTGACGGGCACGCCCGCCGCGGGCCGCCCCCGCGCCGTGTCGAGCACGTGTGTCGTGATGCCGCTCATTTGACGTTCAGGAATTTCCTGAGCCGCAGCTCGGTGATGCGCCACTGCTCGCCAGCCGCGACGCGCAGTTCCGTCTCGGGGTCGTTCGAGAGACGTTCGCGCAGCAGCGCGAGCATCTCTTCGGCCGTGCGCCCCGTGGCGCAGACGATGTAGATGAAGCCGAAGCGCTCTTCGTACTCGCGGTTGGCGCGCGTCAGCTCGTCGAGCGTGTCGGCGCCGGCCTCGCGCGCGCGCGACTGCTCACCCTCAGACCAGCGCTTCGCCTCTTCGCCCGTCTCCTTCTCGGCCTTCGACTCGCCGATGCGCGGGTGCGCGCGGAAGGCTTCGAGCCAGTCCTCGCGCCCCGACTCGAACCAGACGCGGCGGCCGATGCGCAGCAGTTGCCCCACGTCCCAGAAGGGCCGCAGCGCCGCCACCTCCGACGCCCAGCGCGTCGAACCGCAGCACGCCAGCAGCGCCGCACGCGCCTCTTCGGCGTCGAGGCGGTTCAGCTTCCCCGTGGGGCCTTCGAGGTCTTTCAGGTCGGGCATCTGTTTACGCGAGGCTGCCGTAGAGTCTGAGTCGGCTGACGCCGCCGTCGGGGTAGATGCGGAAGCGCGCGTGCGTCGCCTCGCCCGCGTCGCGCAACTCCCGCTCGTAGAAGTGGCGCGTGTGCGCCTGCAACTTCGTCCGCGACAGAAGCTCGCACCAGTCAGACTCGGCGAAAGACTCGGGCGCCGTGAGCCTCCCTTCAGTCCCTTTGCAGACTTCCAGCGAACAGCTCTCGGGGAAGTTGCCCTTGAAGTGCGCCGTGTCCACCTCGACGCGCCGAATCGTTCCCGACGCGCCGAGCTGTATGACGCACCAGTCGTGGCCGGGGCCGCGTCGCCGCTTCGTCTCCCAGCCGTCGCTCATGTCGGCGGCGCGGCCGGGCATGATGAGGTTGTGGCGGTGTCCGAAGAACTCGTCCGAAGTCACGACGACGAGCCCGCCGTTCTCGACCGCGGCGAGGTCTACGAGCCCGCCCGCGCGCCGTATCGCCTCCCAGTCCGGCAAGACTTCGCCGTAGACGCGCAGACGCGCCACGCCGCCGTCCGGATAGATTTTGAAACGGAGGTGAGTGACCCGTGCGTCAGAAGCGACGGCGAAAGGGTTCTGCGAGTCGCCTTCGAGACGCGACTGCGGTAGCAGTTCGACCCAGCGGCCTTCGTCATTCGTCAACTCTTCAACGTCGGCGTTCGGCGACGCGACGCAAGCCTCAATCGAACAACTCTCGGGGAAGTTGCCGCGGAAGAAACTCGTGTCCACGACCACGCCTCGGACTCGGCCGGCAGCGCCGAGCCGTATGAGACACCAGTCGAAGCCGGGCGTGCGCCGACGCCGCGACTCCCAGCCGTCCATCCACTTGCCGCGCTCGGTGTACGCGCCCTCTCGCCAGACGGGCGCCGCGGCCTTAAGCAGATTCTCCTTCGGCGCGAAGAAGTCGTCGTTGGCGTAGACGACGGCGCCGCCCAGACGCTCCGACGCGAGGTCAACCAAGTTTGTGAACTCCGGCGTCATATGTTTTCACACGACGACTGTCATCTTCCTCCGACGGCCCTTAAAAGTCGTCGTC
Organism: Pyrinomonadaceae bacterium; assembly: GCA_035248785.1. Taxonomy (GTDB): domain Bacteria; phylum Acidobacteriota; class Blastocatellia; order Pyrinomonadales; family Pyrinomonadaceae; genus QHXN01. The sequence continues at coordinate 7,429 of DATFHD010000058.1, forward strand.
GAAGTCGTCCCAGATGGACGGCTCCTTCTTCGGCAGCTCGCGCAGCAGCAGCGTGCCCGAAGGCTCTCCGATAAACTCGCCGCGGTCGTAAATCTTCTCGCCGCGCAGATAGGTGGCGACGACCGAGCCCGCGAACTCGCGCCCGTCGTAGGGCGTGAGCTTGTGGCGGTGTTGATTCATCTCGGGCGTGATGGTTGTTGTCGCGTCGGGGTCGAAGATGACGAAATCCGCGTCGCGCCCCGGCGTGATGGCGCCCTTGCGGCCGAAGAGTCCGGCGAGCCGCGCCGGCTCGCGCGAGAGCCAGCGCGCGAGCGTTTTAAAGTCGTGACCACGTTTCCGTGCCTCGTCCCACACGACCGGCAGACGGAACTGCAAAGACGAGATGCCGCCCCAAGCCTTGAGAAAGTCGCCGTCCTGCCGCTTCATCTCGGGCGGGCAGGGCGAGTGGTCGGAGACGATCATGTCAATCGTGCCGTCGGCCAGAGCCTCCCAGAGTTGCTCGCGGTTCTCGCGCTCGCGCACGGGCGGGCAGCACTTGAACTCGGTCGCGCCGTCGGGCACCTCTTCGGCGGCGAAGACGAGGTAGTGCGGGCACGTCTCGGCGGTGAAGGGAAGCCCCAACGATTTCGCCTCGCGCAAGAGCGGCAGCGAGTCGGCCGACGAATGATGTACGACGTGCACGCGCGCCTCCGTCTCGCGGCAGAGTCGGAGCAGCAGAGCCACGGCTTCATCCTCGGCCGCGCGCGGACGCGAGCTGAGGAACGTCTCGTACTTGCGCGGGTCGCCCGCCGCTTCGCCGACGCAGCACGCGGCAGTCGCGCTTTCGACCGGGCCGGGCATCTCCGCGTGGACGATGAGCGGCGCCTCGATGCGCGCCAGCTCGAACATCGCCGCGTGCAGCTCGCCCTCGCCGACGTTAGGGAACTCCTGCACGCCCGAGTCTATGAGGAAACACTTGAAGCCGACGACGCCCGCCTCGTACATCGCCGCGAGCAGTCCGAGGTTGCCGGGGACGAGCCCGCCCCAGAAGCCCACGTCCACGCGGCACTGCCCGCGCGCGGCTTCCATCTTCTCTTGAAATCCCTCGGGCGTGGTCGTCGGCGGGACGCTGTTGAGAGGCATGTCCACAATCGTCGTCACGCCGCCCGCGGCCGCCGCCTTCGTCGCCGTCGCGAAGCCCTCCCAGCGCGTACGCCCCGGCTCGTTGACGTGTACGTGTGAGTCAACGAGTCCGGGCAGCACTACGTGGTCGCCCGCCTCGACGACCGCGCAGCCGTCGGGCATGTCCTCAAACTCCGTGACTTCCTCTATACGGCCGCCGCGGATGTGAATCGCGGCCGGGCCGTCCGAGTCGGGAGTGATGACGCGTCGGCCCCTGATGACGAGTTCGGGCGGAGGCATGAAGGGAACTTTAAAACACAAGTCGGGACTTTTGGCAACAAATGATTCGGCCGCGCGCGGCCGGGTGGAGTAGAATGCCGCACCGCTTCTTTGACGAGGAGAGAGATGAGAACCACGCTGAGCGAAGATTCGACGCGCGAGATTTCGGCGCGTTTGAGTGAGGCCAACCGCGAGTTCGCCGCGCGCTATCCCGGCGAGTCCTTCCGGCGCCAGCCCGTGCATACGGTCTACGGCGGCGCGCACCTGTTCAAGTCCGACACGACGCCGCGCCTCGGCGTGCTGGCGCAACGCGCGCTCGACGCCTACGCGCCGGACTTCGCCTCGTTCGCGCGGGCGCTCTCTCTGCCCGGCTCGGACGAACTGCCCGACTCGGTCGCCGACGACTCGGCCGTGCGCGCGGCGGTCGAGAGCGACGAGGCGGGCTTCCGCGCAGAGCGGCCGGGGACGTGGCTCGCGCACAAGGTCTACACGCGCGTCCATGAGAAGCTGCGGCGCGAGGCCGTCGAGGACTTCCGCATAGACTTCGAGGACGGCTACGGCAACCGCCCCGACGCGGAGGAGGATGGGCACGCCGCGTCGGCCGCGCGCGAGGTCGCCGCCGGTCTGAAGGCGAGCACGCTCCCGCCCTTCATAGGCATCCGCATCAAGCCGTTCACAGAGGAGCTTTACGCGCGCTCGTCGCGCACGCTCGACATCTTCCTCTCCTCGCTGCTCGACGCGACGGGCGGCCGCCTGCCCGACAACTTCGTCGTCACGCTCCCCAAAGTGACTGTGCCCGAGCAGGTCGAAACGCTGGCGAGCATCTTCGATTTGTTTGAACGAGACTCGGGGCTCGCGGCCGGCTCTCTGAAGTTGGAGCTGATGGTCGAGACGACGCAGTCCATCATCAACCACCGCGGCGAGACGGGGCTGCCCTTGCTCGTCGCGGCGGCCCGCGGACGTTGCACGGCCGCGCACTTCGGCACCTACGACTACACCGCGAGCTGCCAGATCACGGCCGCGCACCAACACATGACGCACCCCGCGTGCGACTTCGCGCGCCACGTGATGCAGGTCGCGCTCGGCGGCACGGGCGTCTGGCTCTCCGACGGCGCGACGAACATCATGCCCGTCCCCGTCCATCGCGCGGCCGAAGGCGCCGCGCTCACGGCCGAGCAGGAGGATGAGAACCGCCGCGCGGTGCATCGCGCTTGGCGGCTGCACTACGAGCACGTACAGCACTCGCTCGTCAACGCCTTCTATCAGGGCTGGGACTTGCACCCGGCGCAACTGCCGACGCGCTACGCGGCCGTCTACACCTTCTTCCTCGAAAGCCTCGGGCCGGCCTCCGAGCGCCTGAGCAACTTCGTCGAGAAGGCCGCGCGCGCCACCCTCGTCGGCGACGTGTTCGACGACGCCGCGACCGGACAGGGCCTGCTCAACTACTTCCTGCGCGCGACGGGCTGCGGCGCCATCTCCGAAACGGAGGCCGTACGCCTCAGCGGCCTCACGACCGACGAGCTGCGCTCCGGCTCCTTCGTCAAGATTCTGAAGAACCGGCAGCACATCTGAGGGGTAGAGGTCGGAGGTTAGAGGTTAGTGAAACACTCTACTGGCAACTGCCCGCACTAAACCGTGGCGAGGCGTTACCCGCAACTACTAACCTCTAACCTCCGACCTCTAACCTCTGTTTTTCTGCCACGAAACTCCCGCGGGCGGTGTTTCATGGTTGTACGGCGAACACTCTTCGGGGAGGGGAAGTATGCGTAAAGTTTTAGCGGCGGTGCTGGTCGCGTGCGCGTGTCTGGTCGCGTCGGGGGCGGGCGTGGGTGCGCAGGACGCGGGGGCGCGTGCGCGTGAGCTGGCGGCGCGTTTCGACAAGGACAAGCACAAGGTCAAGGAGAAGCGCGGCATCCGCGTCGAGGTCTTCCTAGAGATGCGCGGCGAGCCGGCGCCGAGGGCGAACCCGGCCGACTACACAGGCACCTACGAGTCGGAGCCCGACTACCCGCTCTCCCTGCGCGTCTCCGCGGGCGGGAGCGCCGAAGGCACGGGCTACGAGCCCTCGCCCGCTGGCCCGCGCCGGTTCACGCTCCGCGACGGGCGCGTGGACGGCGCGGTGCTCACGGCGACGAAGGTCTACGAGGACGGCTCGAACGAACGCTTCGAGGGCGTCTTCCTCAACCTCAACGTGCGCGACGACCGCACGGACAGGGGCGAGACGCTCTTCGGCCTCGGCGAAGTCTTCGACCCGCCGAAGAACACGGGCGGCGTCGAGCTGTCGAAACTCTTCTACGCGCTCAAGCGCTGACGACGGCCGCGCCGTGCGCGGCACTTGAAATGAAAAAGGGCAGCCACGCGGCTGCCCTTTTCTCGTCGGACTTGAACTGGGAGGCAGGGACTCGAACCCCGATAGCCAGATCCAGAGTCTGGAGTCCTACCATTGGACGACCTCCCAACGTCTGGCAGCATTAAATTTACAAACGGGCCAAGCGGTTGTCAAATGCCGGGCGCAGGGGTTCAGATGCGCCCCGTCGCTGCGCCATTTACTTGCTCGCGCGCGGCCCGCGGCACGTCTTCTCCTTGCCACAAACGGCGGCGGGGCGCACAATGCCGGGGCGGGGTCGGCGGCCGAGACCCCGGCGGGTGTCCGAGCCGTTTGCCCCATTCCTCTCAATCCGTCTCCGCCACGGGAGACACATCTCGGGGAGCCTTAAAACGATGAGCGAGAACGAAGCGCGTTCGGGAGGGACTGCCGCGCGCGGCGACGAGCGGCGCAGCGCCGTGGACGACTGCGAGCGGCGGCTGACGGAGTTCGCCGCGCTGGCCGCGCACGTCCGCCACGAGATCAACAACCCGCTGACCGGCCTCATCGGTCAGGCCCAACTCCTCCTGCGCGAGGAGTTGAGCGCCACCGCGCGCCGCCGCGTCGAGACCATCGAACAGCTCGCCAACCGCATACGCGACACCGTCGCCGCCCTGCGCGAGATACAGACGCCGCAGCCCTCCGCGCACAACGACATACACAACCCGGGCGACCCGCCCCGCCACTGAAGTCAACGAAGCCCGACGCACATCCGACGACAAAAAGCGCGCGGCGCGTGTCACCGAACGAGGTGACACGCGCCGCGATGTTTCGGCCGGGCGACTGAGGCGCGCCGCGGCGTTTAAGAGACTACGGCCTCTTCTTCCTCTTCGACGAGGTAGGGCGTGGCGGAAGGTTTGGCCGGCGCGTCTGCGTCCGCGTCGAGGATGGCCTGCACGATGGGCAGGCTCAGAGAGCGTGACTTCTGGATGCCGGGGACGTGCTTGCCCTTGGCGTAGACGGGGTGGCGGCCGTGCTCCTTGTACCACTCGGCGAGGCCCGCCGTCTTGTGCATGTTCTCGATAATCTGCCGCCAGCCGACGCCGGTGTTGTAGGCGCAGAACGAGATCTCGCCCTCCTGCGTGCCGTAGGGGATGACGCACATCTCCGTGCGGCGGAAGTCGTAGTTGAAGAGGTCTTGAAACCACATGCCCTCGACGCAGAGCACGCGCCAGACGTCGGCCGGGTCGTCCGACTTCTGCTTCATGCGGTCGTTGCGGTCGGAGTTCGAGCTTGTGGAAGAGGGCTTGAAGAGGTTGATGATCTGCGAGACGGGGAAGCCCTCGGGCGCGCGCTCGGCGTCGAAGTTGCGCAAGATAGCCATCGCGAGCTGCGCCATCGTGAGCTTCTTGCCGCGCGCGGTGTCGGTGATGACCGACACGTCCTTCATGAACTGCTCGTAGTCGAAGAACTCGAAGAGCGACTTGAACTCGCCCGTGTGGCGGTTGACGACCGCGAGCGTGAAGATGCCGCAGTTCGGGTGGCAGTTGCAGGAAGACCAGCCCCACGGCGCGTCCGCGCCTTGCAGCATGTCCATCACGGAGGTGAACGCCGAGTAGGACGAGAGCGGGAACCAGTCGCGCAGAGACTTCATGCGCCCGTCGAGCTGCTTCTCAAGGTCTGTCGCCATGCCTGCGAGCGTGTAACGCTGCTGCTCGCGTATGGCGTCCGGCACGTCCTCGTCGCGGCCGGTGAACGAGACGGGCTGGAAGGCGATGGTCTGAACCTTGTCTATGTTCTTCGCGGCGAACTCGACGATGCGGCCGATGTCGTCGTTGTTGATGGTGTTGACGATGGTCGTGACCAGCGTGACCTTGATGCCGACGCTGGCGAGGTTCTCAATCGCGCGCAGCTTCACGTCGAAGAGGTTGCCGACGCCGCGGTGCTTGTTCTTCTCCTCGCTCACGCCGTCGAACTGAAGGTAGACGCCGTGCTGGCCCGCCTCCTTCGCCTGACGGCAGAATTCGATGTCCTCGGCGTAGCGAATGCCGTTCGTCGCGGCCAGAATCCGGTAGAAGCCGACCTTCTTCGCGTAGGCGACGGCGTCGAGGAAGTAGGGCGAGAGCGTCGGCTCGCCGCCCGAGAAGAGGATGATGATCTGCCGGCGCGGCTTGAACGAGACGGCGCGGTCAAGGATGGCTTTGGTGTCCTCGAACGTCGGCTCGTGGACGTAGCCGACTTGGTTGGCGTCCATGAAGCAGGGATTGCACATCATGTTGCAGCGGTTGGTGAGGTCTACGGTGAGAACCGCGCCGCGGCCGAACTTGATGTTGGAGGTGCCGTGTTTGTGTATGTGCGCGTCCTCGGCCGAGCGGAAGTCGCGGCCGAAGAATAACGACTCGATGCGCTCAAGGAAGCGCGCGTCGGTCGCCATGACGTCCTTAAACTCGCCGTGCGTCGGGCAGGTCTTCTTCATGAAGACCTGTCCGTCCTCCTCGTAAATCTCGGCCTTGATCTCGCCGGGGTGCGCGTCCATCAGGGTTTCGAGCGGCGTGGAGCCGTTGATGACGCTCTCGCGCACCTCCTTGACGCAGCGCGGGCAGAGCGAGTCGGTCTCGCGCGGGAAGCCGAGCGGCGGCGCCGTGCGTTCGTAAGACTTCAAGAGCGGCCCCGGCGCCCAAGAGGGCCGGACGGCCTCGCCCTCGGGAATCCGCCGGTTGACGGACTGGAACGCCTTCCACGCCACGCCCGACAGGCTCGAAACCAGCTTCGACTTCTTCACGCCGCCGAAGCGGCTCTTCTCCGACTCGCCGCGGCGGAAATTATCGCTGAACAAGGCTCTCTCTCCTTAAATCGAGGAAACCGCGCTGACCTGAGGCGCGCAAATCAATTGATAAGTGCTCCGAAGGGGCCGCCACGTTGCCAGACACACGACGACGAGGCCGCTTCCAAAACCGTGACATGATACCGGCATCTGCGTGTAAATACAAGGTGTTAGGGGAAAGGTAGACAGTAGACAGTAGTCAGTAGTCAGTAGAAAACCCTTATTCCTACTGACTACCGTCTACTAACTACTATCTACTCTCTTTGTACTTTTGCCGTCTCCCGTCGTACCATCGCCCGCAGCCAGCACTTCATCCCGCAGTTTTAAATCCTATGGAAATACACCCCACGGCAGTAGTCAGCCCGCGCGCGGAACTCGCGCCGGGCGTGCGCGTCGGGCCGTACGCGGTCGTCGAGGAGCACGTGCAGATCGGCGAGGGCTGCGAGATCGGCGCGCACGCCGTCGTGAAGAGGTTCACGTCGCTGGGCGAGCGCAACCGCGTCGCGGAGCACGCGACGCTCGGCGGCGAGCCGCAGGACGTGAAGTTCAAGGGCGAGCCTAGCCGCCTCATCGTCGGCGACGACAACCAGATACGCGAGTACGTCACCATCCACAGGGCGAGCGGCGAGGGCGAGGCGACGCGTGTGGGGAGCCGAAACTTCCTGATGGTCGGCGTCCACCTCGCGCACAACTGCGTGGTCGGCGACGACAACACATTCGCCAACGGCGCGGCTCTGGCCGGGCACGTCGAGGTCGAAGACCACGTCTTCTTCTCGTCTAACGTGGGCGCGCACCAGTTCGTCCGCTTCGGGCGCTTCGCGATGGTCGGCGGCAAGACGAAGGTCGTGCAGGACGTTCTGCCGTTCTTCACGACCGACGGCAACCCGCCGCGCGTGCGCGGCCTGAACACCATCGGCCTGCGCCGCGGCGGCTTCTCGCCGGAGGCGCGCGCGGCCCTCAAGCGCGCCTACCAGATTCTCTTCCGCGCGCGCCTGCCGCTCGCGCGCGCGCTCGAAGCGCTGGAGGAGACCGACGACGAGAACGTCCGCCATCTCGCCGCCTTCATACGCGCCTCACGCCGCGGCTTCTCGCGCGAGGAGCGCGACGCGCCGCACCCGTCCGATCGCGAACTGCTCTTCAAAGTCCCGCGCTGAAGCCCGCGCCCGGCCGCGTAGGCGGAAGGGGACTGACGGAAGACGAGTTCGGCAGAGACGGACGCGAGAGAGTTCAGAAGAGACGAACGGAAGATGAGCGCAGAAGAGACGGGAATGAAGGTCGCCGAATTGGCGGCGCTGGTCGGCGGGCGCGCGTTCGGGGACGAGGGCGCGTTCGTGCGGCGCGTGGCGTCTCTGGAGGCGGCGGGCGAGGGCGACCTCGCGTTCGTGGAGGACGCGAAGCTGTTCGAGTCGGCGCGCTCCTGCCGCGCTTCGTGCGTCGTCGCGCCCGTCGGCGCGAGCGAGAAACTCGAAGGAGTGCGGAGCGTGGTTGAAGTCGCGCGGCCTAAGCTCGCCTTCGCGCTCGCGGCCGAAGTCCTGCACCCGCCGCAGAAGCTTCAAGGTCAGGTTCACCCGCTGGCGTTCGTCGCCGAGGGCGCACGTCTCGGCGAAGGCGTCTACGTCGGCGCGGGCGCGAGCGTGGGCGAGGGCGCGGAGGTGGGCGCGTGGACGCAGATTCACTCGAACTGCGTCGTCGGGCGCGGCGTCCGCGTAGGGCGCGAGTGCGTGCTGCGTCCGAACGTCGTGCTCTACGACGGCGTGACGCTCGGCGACCGAGTCGTGCTGCACGCGGGCGTCGTGGTCGGCGCGGACGGGTTCGGGTACGTGCGCGACCCCGAGGGCGTCTATCACAAGTTCCCGCAGGTGGGCACTGTCGTTATCGAGTCGGACGTAGAGGTCGGCGCGAACTCGTGCATTGACCGCGGGGCTCTGGGCGCGACGCGCGTCGGGCGTGGGACGAAGATTGATAACCTCGTGCAGGTCGGGCACAACGTCGAGATAGGCGAGCGCGTCGTTATCGCGGCGCAGACGGGCATCTCGGGCAGCACCGTCATCGAGTCGGACGCGGTCATCGGCGGGCAGGTCGGCTTCGGAGACCACGCGCGCGTGCAGTCGGGCGCCGTCATCGGCTCGCAGGCGGGCGTGCTGCCCGGCAAGATCGTGCGCCCCGGCGTCTGGTGGGGCACGCCCGTCGTGCCGCTCGAAGAGTACAAGCGACTGAACGCGCTCTGGGGCCGCCTGCCGCGCATGCGCGAGGAGATACAGGAGTTGAAGCGGCAGTTGAAAGAGTTAATTGAGCGGATGGGCGAAGAGTCTTAGTTCATTTCCGCTTGAGCCCGGCGGCGAGTTCAGTAACCACAGAGACACGGAGGCACAGCTAAGAGCGTTTAGCTGTGCCTCTGCGTCTTGTGATTTAAATGTCCTCGCCTCTCCAACGCCTTAACGCGCGCAGCACGGCGTCGGCGGCGCGAAGCGAGGCCCCGCCTTCGCCGAGGCGGGCGGTCGCTTCGCGCAGTTGTTCGCGCGTGAGCGCGTTCTGCTCGGGTTGCAGCAGGGTTAGGAGTTCGCGCGCGAGGCGTTCGCCGGTGAAGTCGTGCTGCATAAGTTCGGGCGCGAGGCGGCGTCCGGCGATGAGGTTGACGAGGCCGTAGTGCTCGACCTCTATCAGGCGGCCGAGCGTGTGCCAGTTGAGCGCTGACTCTTTGTAGACGACGACGAGCGGCGTCTCAAGCATCGCGGCTTCGAGCGTGGCCGTGCCGCTGCACACGGCGGCTGCGTCGGAGGCGTTGAGCGCTTCGCGCGCCTCGTCGCGCGCGAGCCGCACGCGCGGGGCGAGCGCGGCGCCCTGCGTGTGAGAACGGATGACGTGCTCGGCTTCTTCGGTTGAGCGCCGTGAGGCGATCGCGACGACGAACTGCGCGTTCAGCACTTGTTGAGAGACGAGCGCCGCGGCGTCGAGCATGAGCGGCAGGTGACGTTCGAACTCTTTGCGGCGGCTGCCGGGCAGGAGCGCGACCGTCGGCGCGTCCTGTTCGAGACGGTGACGCGCGCGGAACTCTTCGCGCGACTCGCGCGGCCGGACGGCGCCCGCGAGCGGGTGGCCGACGAACTCGACGTGCGAGACGCCGCGCGCCGCGTACCACTCGCGCTCGAAGGGGAGAATCGTGAGCATGAGGTCTACGTCGCGCCGCACTTGGCGTACGCGGTGCGAGCGCCACGCCCAGAGCTGCGGGCTGATGTAGTAGACGACGCGCAGGCCGCGCCGGTGCAGCGAGCGCGCGAGCGCGAGGTTGAAGTCGGGCCAGTCAACGAGTACGACCGCGTCGGGGCGGCGTTCGAGCGCGGCGCGCTTGAGCGCGCGGTACGCGGCGAGGAAACGGGGCAGGGCGCGCGCGATCTCCAACAGCCCCGTGATGGCGAGGTCGTCCTCGCGCACGACCGACTCGACGCCCGCCTCGCGCATGCGCGCGCCCGTCGAGCCGAAAAACTCGAAGCGCGCCGCGGGCGCCCTCTCGCGCAGCGCGCCCGCCAGCGCCGCCGCGTGCGCGTCGCCCGACTCCTCGCCCGCCACCAGCATCAGGCGAAAGCTCTCGTCCCGGCCCTCAGACATTCGCCGGATGATAACAAAGGCGGTAGACAGTAGACAGTAGACAGTAGTCAGTAGAAGAACGTTCGTATGACGAACCGTCCGATTGTCAGCATCAGCGCCCGCGCAGCGGAGCCTACTGTCTACTGTCTACTGGCTGCCGCGGGTCGCCGGTCTGGTGGTCTTCTATCTGGAAGCGGAGGAATTGGTGAACCGCTGCGAGCGCCTGCGGGGTCTTCGCGCTGATGCGGACGAGGCCGCCCCGCTCCGTCTCTTCGTAGGTGTAGACGATGTCCGCCTTCAGTCGTGCCAACGTCTCCGCGCCGGGCGGCGTGCGCGCGTGAACGAGCGCGGGCGTGTCGAAGTTTCCTTCGGCGAACATGCGCGCGACGTGTGCGAGGTGTTGCCTGATGCTTTCGCGGTTGCGTTGGTCGTTGGGGTCGTTCACTTCGACTCTGATGACGCCTCCGTCGCCGGTGAGTTGGAAGTGGTGCGTCGTCTCGGTCTGCGAGAAGCCCATCGCCGCCTCGCCGCGCGCGTTGACTTCCGAGAGGTGTGCCGTGTGGCCGGCCTCGTCCGTGTGTTTGGCGTCGTCCGTTTGGGCGGCGGTGTCTTTTACGTCTGTGCCGCTTCGCATCGGACAGTCGGCGTGAGTTTTCATGTCGTGGCCCTGCGCGTCGTGTTGCGTTTGGCGCGCGTCCGTCGGGGCGTCGGCGCTCTTCTGCGCGAAGGTTGAGAAGGCGAACATGCCGGCCGCGCAGAGCGCCGCGGCGCAAAGGAGTAAGTTAAGTTTCTTCATCATCGTTCACACGCCTTTCTGCTTTCGTGCGCACTCTCCGGAGCGGCGCGCGTAGAGGTTCACGTTTGTCAGTCCGCCCGCGGCGTTCTCCGCCGGCTCGCTTCGGGCGTTCGGCCAGCGATTCGAGCAGCCCCGCGCGCTCGCCGTCGGCGGCCGCGGCCAGCCTTGAATCCCACTCGTCGAGAATCGCGCGCAGCTCGCCCCGCAGCTCCCGCAACTCGCGCAGACGCGCCTCAACGTCCGCGAGCTTCCGCGCCGCGAGCGCGCGCACCTCTTTACAGGGCGTGCCGCCGCGGCCGCGCTCGCCGAGCACGCGCGCCAGCTCTTCGAGCGTGAAGCCGAAGGCCAGCGCGCGCCTCACGAGCCGCACGCGCGCGAGCGCCTCGGGCGGGTACTCGCGGTAGCCGTTCGGCGAGCGGCGCGGCGCGCGCAGGACACCCTTGCGCTCGTAGTGGCGCAGCGTGTCCGTGCTCACGCCCGCCGCGCGCGCCAGCTCGCCCGCGCGCACATAACCCTTTTTTGAAGGTGCTTCAGTCACGCGGGCATTATAAAGTTCCGAACCGGTTCCGGGGTCAAGAGGAAAATTTTCGACCCACGCCGCGCGCCGGTTTGACTGAACGTGAGTCTGCGGTGCGCGCTTCGTCGCGGCTCGGGGCGGGCGGGTGGCGAATCGGGCGGGGCGATGTTAGACTTGCCCGACGTTGAGAGACGGCGTTTGGAGAGGGCCGGCGACGCCCGCCGGTCGTGCCGTCCGGGAAGCGCCATCCCCGGGGTAGTCCCGCGCGAAACAAAATCCAGCAGACAATTCGATTGAAGGCCCGGGCGCCGAGTTACGACAAACGAGGTACAGACCTGTCACCATGAGCAGACTCTTCACCATGAGCAAACTCTTCTACGCAATCATCCTGACGCTCACGCTCGCCTGCGCGGGCGCGGCGCAGACGCGTCGCGGCGCCGCCGCCGCACCGGCCAGAACGCCCGCGCAGGCGAAGCCGACGCCCAAGCCCGCGGCGACGCCCGCGCCCGCTTCCGCGCAGCCGCAGACGGCCGCACAGCCGACGCCCGCGCCCGCGCAGGACTGCGGCTGCGAGGCGGGCCCGCTTCCGGAAGTCCTCGCCACGGTCAACGGCGTGAAGATCACGCGCTCGGACATCAGCCCCGAGACGCAGCAGCGCATCGCCGAGCTTCAGCAGGACGTGATTGACGCGCGCAAGCAGGAACTCGACCTGCAAATCAACAGCATCCTCCTTGAGGCCGAGGCGAAGAAGCGCGGCATGACCACGTCGAAGCTACTCGACGCAGAGGTCAGGGCCAAGACGGTCGAGCCGACGGCCGCCGACGCACAGGCTTACTTCGACCAGAACAAGACGAACATCGAGCAGCAGGCCGGACGCTCCGTCGCCTTCGCAGACATCAAAGACCAGATCGTCGCATACCTCCGCGAGCAGCGGCAGCAGGAGCGCGCCGGGCAGTACGCGAACTCTCTGCGCACGGCCGCGCAGGTCAAGAAGAACGTCGAGTTCGCCACGCCGCCCGCCACGGCGGCCGACCGCGCGCGCGTCCTCGCCACCGTCAACGGCCGCGACATCACCTCGGGCGACATCGAAGACGCGCTCCTCCCGCTCGTCGCCAGCGTGCAGGAGCAGGTCTACATCCTGCGCAAGAACGACGTGGACACGAAGGTCAACGACATCCTCTTGAACGCCGAGGCGCAGAAGCGCGGCGTCACCTCCCGCGCAGTCCTCGACGCCGAGATCACCAACAAGGTGCCCGTCATCACCGAGGCGCAGGCGCAGGACTTCTACAACAAGAACAAGGAGCGCATCAACGGCGACTTCCCGACGGTCAAGTACCAGATCATCCAGTACCTTCAGCAGAACGAGGGCGAGCGCCTGTCGGCGGCCTTCGCCGAGCGCCTGCGCAACGGCGCGAGCGTCCAGACCTTCATCACGCCGCCCGCCCCGCCCGTCTTCAAGGTCGCGACCGACGACCAGCCGGAGAAGGGGAACCCGAACGCCTCGGTCACCGTCGTCGAGTTCACAGACTACCAGTGCCCGAGCTGCGCGGCCGCCCAGCCCGCGCTCGAACGGCTGATGACGGAGTACAAAGACCGCGTCCGCTTCGTCATACGCGACTTCCCGCTTCAGATGCACCCCGAAGCGCGCAAGGCGGCCGAGGCCGCGGAGGCCGCGCGCGAGCAGGGCAAGTACTGGGACTTCACCGCCATCATGTTCCGCAACCAGTCGGCCCTGAAGCCCGAACAGCTCAAGCAGTACGCGCAAGTGCTTGGGCTCGACCGCGCGAAGTTCGACTCGGCGCTCGACACGGGCAAGTTCGCCGACAAGGTCGAGCGCGACATGGCGGACGGACAGCGGCTCGGCATCAGCGGCACGCCCAGCTTCTTCGTCAACGGCCGCCGCACCCGTGACATTACCTACGACGCGCTCAAGGCCGCAATAGACGACGCCCTCAAGTCCGCGCCCGCGCGCTAAAAGCTCCGGCAGAAGCCCGACCGTCAGGGAGGGCGTACGTCTTTCGCGATGTGCCTTAACGAAAGACGTACGCCCTCCCTGACGGTCGGGCTTCCGCCTCGGCTGGTACGAAAAAATGGATTTATTTACGGCCGATAGTACCAACCGGCCTCCCGCTCCGCGCGTCTAACACGCGTCCGACTCGACCGTTTCCCGGAAAGCTCTGGAACTTTCACTCCGCCCGGCTGAAATAGAGAGGTTACGCGGGTTTCGCGTCAGCGTGCGCGTCACTTTTCCGTCGCAGTTCGGGAACTAACGGCGGCCCGTCCGCGTAAAACCACTGTCGCCGCAGACGTTCCAAGGGGCGCTTTAACTCACCCGAATTCAAGTTTTTTTGTAACGTACGCCGCGCCCGCGGCGTCTTTGTTAGGACGGACAGCGCCGCTTCTGGTCTTGAGGAAGAATCAAACAATGAGAAAACCCCTGATGATGCTGACGCTCATCCTTGCGAGCGTCGCGGCCGCCTTCGGGCAGGCCGGCAACAACGTGCTCGGCGACGTGGTGGCCGTGGACGCCGCCTCGAAACAGATTTTCGTCAAGACGGACACGGGCTCGGTCGTCGTCGTCACCGTCTCGGACGCGACCAAAATCCTGAAGAACCCCCCGGGCGAGACCAAGCTCGACAAGTCCGCGCCCTACACGCTCGCGCAGATAGGCGCGGGCGACCGCATACTCGCGCTCGGCAAGCTCTCCGACGACGGCAAGACTCTGACCGCGCCGCGCGCCGTCGTCATCAACACCAAGGCCGAAATCACGGCCAAGCAGGAGAAGGAGCGCGCCGAGTGGCAGGCGCGCGGCGTCGTCGGCGTCGTCTCGGCCGTCAACGCCGAGGCGAAAGAGATAACCATCAACACGCGCACGCCCGAAGGGCCGAAGCCGGTCGTCATCCCGGCGAGCGCGGCGAAGCTTCGCCGCTACGCGCCCGACTCCATCAAGTTCGCCGACGCCAAGCCCTCGACGTTTGAAGAGGTGAAGGTCGGCGACCAGTTGCGCGCCAAGGGCGACAAGAGCGCCGACGGCACGCACTTCACGCCCGAAGAGATCGTGACCGGCTCGTTCCGCACCTCGGTCGGCACCGTCAAGGCCGTGGACGCCGCCAAGAACGAGATAACGATTGAGCAGATGCAGGACAAGAAGCCGCTCACGGTCGTCGTCCGTCCCGACTCTGTGCTCAAGCAGTTCCCGGCCGACATCGCGGCGATGTTGATGGGCGGCGGCGCTGGCGGCCCCGGCGGCCCCGGTAGTGGCGCCGCGGGCGGTG
>DATFHD010000059.1:0-107301 GCA_035248785.1 Pyrinomonadaceae bacterium
CCGGCCGGGAGCGTCCTGAGCGTCGCCGTCACGGGACTCAGCTCGGGCGTCGGCGCGGCGGCGGCGGCCTGCTCGCCGACGACCGCCTTCCAGTTGGCGAGCGCGGCCGCGCGCCGCTCGTCGCTCGCGCCGAGCAGGGCGAAGCGCGGCGGCTCGTTCGCACGCGGGCGGTCTGCGCCGGCCGGGCGCGTGGCAGAGGCGCACGCGCCGAAGCAGGCGGCGAGCAACGATAGCGCGGAGAGAGTCGTGACCCTTTGTACGAAAGTCATCTTATGCCGGGCGCGGAAGTCGCCTATAATGTTGAAGGGGAAAGTGCGAGAGGGATTATACTCAAGAAAGTGCGCCGGGCAATCGTTCCCGCCCGCACAGACTGAAATCGGGGAGGCGTGCTTGCCGCGCGAAGAGGAGTTTCAGGCTTTCGAACAGAACGTCGCCGGCCCGGGCGAGGCGGAAGCCGCGCGCCCGTTCGCGCACGCAGAGATGGTCGCGTGCGAACAGTGCCTGCGCGCCAACGCGCCGACGCGCATGACCTGCATGTACTGCGGCGCCGCGCTCCCCGTGACGGAGCAGAGCGCCGCGTTGCGCCGCCCGACTCTCAAGAAGCTTGAGGAGTGGGAGCGCGGCTTCAACGTCGTCCTGCTCCCGCGCGAGGGGCTGAAGACGGACGCGGTTGAGGAAGCGGCCGTACTGCTGCGGCTCGAAGCGTCGCGTCTTGCGGAGATTGTCGCGTCGGGGCGCGCTCTGCCGCTCGCTCGCGCAGCTTCAATGGAAGAAGCAGAGCTTGTCGTGAGCCGCCTCCGCGCGCTCGGCATCATCGCCGAAGTCTTCGCGGACGAAGTGCTCACGCGAGCGCCCGAACGCGTCCGCGCGCTCGAATTTGAAGAGGGCGCGCTCATCTGCCGACAGGGGCCGGAGGCTGAGCCGCGCCGCGTCCCCTTTGAAGAGGTCGCGCTGCTCGTCGCCGGGCGCATCGTCGAGCGGCGCGTCGAGGTCGAGGAGCGCAAGACGCGCTTCGGCAGCCGCAGCGAAGTGGTCGAGGCGCGCGAACTCGCTTCGGACGAGCTCGTGCTCGACGTATTCACGACGGGCGAAGGCACGGCCTTCCGCGTCATGTCGGGCGGCTTCGACTACTCCTGCCTCGGCGCGTCGAAGGGGCTGCTCGCCGCGGAGAATTTCGGGAGACTCGTCGCGACGCTGCGCGGGCTTGCTAAGGCGGCGACTTTTGACGACGAGTACACGCGCCTGCGTCCGTTGCTCGCGGACGTGTGGCCGCCGGCCGAGCACACGGCGTCGCTCGGGCTCGTGGGCGCGGGCGGCGGGCGCGTCAACACGGGCGCCGTGACGAAGGTCAGCAACGAGGCGCAGTTCACGCGCTACGCGCGCCTGCTGCAAAGCCTCGGCGCGAAGAGTTCATGAAACGCGACAAGCAGAACAAGCGCGGCCGACGCGGCGGCGAGGGCGCGCCGTGGCGCGAAGACGTTCCGCGCCCGCGACCGCCGCGCCGTCCCGAAGGTCAGGAGAGCCGGCCGGAGGGCGGCGCGCGTCGAGAAGAGCGCGGAGGCCGCCGCGAAGACGAAGGCGCGGGACGCTTCCACAAAGCGGACGAGCGCGGGCGTGAGCGCTTCACACGGCCGCGCGAATCGCCGGGCGAGCGTGTCGCGCGCGCCTTCTCCGACGGAAGGGAACGGGAACGCAGGCCGCGCGAGTTCGGCTCCACGTCACGCGACTCTGCCGCGGCCTCGCGCGACGCCGCGACGGCAAAGTACGAACCGGCGCGCGTGCGTCCGGACGAGTCGCCGCGCATGCGCTCTGACGAGCCGACGCGCGCGCGTCAGCCGGACGACGGCGCACACGTTTTCGGCGTGCAGCCCGTGCTCGAAGCCTTGCGCGCGGGCGCGCGCCCCGTCGAGCGCATCACTCTGGCCGAGGGCGCGCACGAGTCGCGACTGCGCGAGATTCTTGAGATCGCGCGCTACGCCGACATCCCCGTCCGGCGCGTCCCGCGCGCAGAGCTGCAACGCATCGCCGCGGGCGCCAACCATCAGGGCGTCGTCGCGACCATCGCCGCCGCTCACTACACGCACGCGGACGAGCTGCTCGACGCGCTCGCCGCGCGCGTCGGCACGCAGGAGCAGCCGCTCGCGGTCGTCCTCGACGGCGTCGAAGACCCGCGCAACCTCGGCGCCATCATCCGCACCGTCGAGTGCGCGGGCGCGCACGGCGTCTTCGTCCCCGAGCGACGCGCCGCGGGGCTCACAGAGACGGTGGCGAAGGCCGCGGCGGGCGCGCTCGAATATGTGCCCGTAGCGCGCGTGCAGAACGTCGTGCGGCTTTTGGAGGAGCTTAAAGAGCGCGGCGTGTGGACTGTCGGCACGACGGCCGACGCAGAGACTTCTTACACCGACTGGGATTGGACGCAGCCGTGCGCGCTGCTGCTCGGCGGCGAGGGCGAGGGCTTGCGCAGGCTCGTGCGCGAGCGCTGCGACGTGCTGGTCGGCGTCCCGCTGCGCGGCCGCATCGAATCGCTCAACGTCTCGGTCGCGGCCGGCGTCGTCCTCTACGAAGCGCTCCGCCAGCGAACCGCGCAGCGCGCCGGGGCGTACAGTGAAGAACAGGTGATAAGTGACGAGTGATAAGTGATAAGAAAAAGCAACGGGTTCTTTCTTATCACTTATCACTCGTCACTTATCACTCAACACCTGCGAACGGAGTGAGCAAAGATGTTCTGTCCGAAGTGCGCGACGCAAAACGCTGAGGAGGCCAAGTTCTGCCGCGGGTGTGGGACGGACATCAGCCTCGTGCCGCAGGCGGTCTCGGGCGCGCTCGCCGAACGACTCGCCGACGATGACGACTCGCGTCGCGGGCGCCGCCGCCGCCGGAGGGGCGAGAGGCGGCCGCCGAGCATCGAGCGCGGCGTCAAGGGCCTCTTCATGGGGCTGGCCTTCATCTTCATCGCCGTCATCATTATGACGCGGATGCCGGGCGGCTCGGTGTGGGGCTTCTGGATGTTCCTGCCCGCGGCCGGCATGCTCGCCGACGGCATCTCGACCCTCGCCCGCCTGAAAGAAGAGAGGCGGAGGCTCGCGGCGCCCCAGCACCAGCCGACGCAGGCGTACGTCCCCCCGCCCCCTCGCGCGAGCGCGCTGCCGCCGCGCGAGACGGGCGAGATTATCGCGCCGCCGCCGAGCGTCACCGAAGGCACCACGCGCCACCTCGGCGTCCCCGCCGAGCGCACGCGCGGCGACGCTTGAAATTCTCTTCCGACAATTCCCGAAGGATGACTGAGAAGAACACGGCCCGCGTCTGCGTCCCCGTCTGCGTGCGTCGCGCCGCCGAGCTGCGCCCCTCAGTCGAACGCGCGGCCGAAGTCGCCGACATCATCGAGCTGCGGCTCGACTGTCTGGACGAAGACGAACTCGAAGCCGCGCGCTCTCAACTCGCCGCGCTTCTCGGCTCGACACGTCTGCCCTTCATCCTCACCTTCCGCCCGCGCGAACAGGGAGGCGGCCACGGCTTGAGCCTCGCCGAGCGCGCGGCCTTCTGGCGCGACGTGCCCGAACTCCTGCGCGACCTGCGCGGGCCGTCGGGCGACGCTGACTTGAAAGGACGCGCCTTCGCAGACCTCGAACTCGACCTGCTCGAATCAACGCACGCCTCTGCGTTCGGCCGACTCTTCGACGGCTTCAACGTCATCTGCTCTCACCACGACTTTCATCAAACTCCCTCCGACCTGCGCGACATCTTCAACCGAATGGCGCGGACGCCCGCCCCCATTCTGAAGATGGCCGTGCGCGCGAACTTCATCGCCGACTGTGTCCCCGTCCTGCGACTCGTTGAACGCGGCCGGCGCGAAGGGCGCGAGGTCATCGCCGTCTCGATGGGCGAGGCGGGACTTCTGACGCGCGTGCTCGCGCCGGCCTTCGGCGCCTTCCTCACTTACGGCTCGCTCGACGCCGAGCAGGCGACCGCGCCCGGGCAGTTGAGCGCGCGCGAGTTGCGCGCGCTCTACCGCGTCCACGCGCTCAACCCGCGCACGCTCGTCACGGGCCTCGTCGGCTCGCCCGTCGGCCACTCGCTCTCGCCGCACATGCACAACGCCGCGTTTCAGGCGCTCGGGCTCGACGGCGTCTACCTGCCTTTTGAAGTCGCAGACGTGTCGGACTTCGTCCGACGCATGGCCGACCCGCGCACGCGCGAGCTTGAATGGAACCTGCGAGGGCTGAGCGTGACGGCGCCGCACAAGCAGGCGATTATTTCGCACCTCGACGCCGTGTCGCCGAACGCCGCGCGCATCGGCGCAGTCAACACGGTAGTCATCACCCCCGACGGCCTCGAAGGCTACAACACGGACGCGAACGCTTCGCTGGTGCCGCTCGAAGGGCTGGTCGAGCTGCGCGGCGCGCGCATGGCGGTCATCGGCGCGGGCGGCGCGGCGCGTTCTCTCCTTTGGAGTCTCGGCGAGCGCGGCGCGTGCGCGACCGTCTTCGCGCGCGACGCGGAGAAGGGTCGCACGCTCGCCGCGGAGTTCGGCGCCGACGCGTCGCCGCTCGAAGGCGCGAGCTTCGGCGGCTTCGACGTGGTCGTCAACACGACGCCGCTCGGCACGCGCGGCGCGCGCGAGTCGGAGACGCCCGCGAGTTCTCAACAACTGCTCGGCGCGCGCATCGCCTACGACCTCGTCTACAATCCGACGCGGACGCGCTTTCTAGAAGAGGCGCGCGCGGCACGCTGCCGCACAATCGGCGGCCTCGGAATGCTCGCCGCGCAGGCCGCCGAGCAGTTCCGTCTCTGGACGGGGCGCGAGCTGCCTTACGCGGTCATGCTCGCCGCGGCGGAAAAACAGTTGTCAGAGGTTGGAGGTTAGAGGTTAGTTGCTGAGCTTTGCGGGCCGCCCGTCTTAACACCGACGACCGTTAACAGTCATCAGCAACTAACCTCTAACCTCCAACCTCTAACCTCCAAACGATGGAACGCTACAGCAGGCAGATTCTTTTCGAGGGCATCGGCGAGGAGGGGCAGCGGCTGCTGCGTGCGTCTTCGGCGCTGGTCGTCGGGTGCGGGGCGCTGGGGTCTGCGCAGGTCGAGATGCTTGCGCGCGCCGGTGTGGGGACTCTGCGCGTGGTTGACCGCGACTTTGTCGAAGAGTCGAACCTGCAACGGCAGACGATGTTCACGGAGCGCGACGCGCGCGAGCGTGCGCCGAAGGCGGTCGCGGCCGCGCGCCGCGTCGCGGAGATAAACACGGATGTTGCGTGCGAGCCCTTGGTCGCTGACGTGAACTACTCGAACGTCGAGCGGCTTGTCGAAGGCTGCGACGTGGTGCTCGACGGGACGGACAATTTCGCGACGCGCTTTCTCGTCAACGACGCGTGCGTGAAGCGCGGCGTGCCTTGGGTCTACGGCGCGGCGGTCGGCAGCTACGGCGTGACGCTGACCGTCAGGCCGTGCACGACGCCGTGCCTGCGCTGCGTCTTCCCCGAAGTGCCCGCCGCAGGCACGGCGCCGACGTGCGACACGTCGGGCGTCATCATGCCGATTATCTCCATCGTCGCCGCCGTGCAGGTCACGGAGGCTCTGAAACTTCTGACGGGCAGGGAAGAGAGCCTGCACGGCGGCTTGATGCAGTTCGACGTTTGGCGCAACGAGTGGCGGCGCATCGGCGCGGGCGAGCGCGCGGCGGACTGCCTGACCTGCGCGCTCGGACGCTTCGAGACTTTGGAGCCGGAGGCGGGCGACCTCGCGACGGTGCTCTGTGGGCGCAACGCCGTACAGGTCTCGCCGCGCGTCGCGTCTCGTCTCGACCTCGACGCGCTGGCCGCGCGCCTCAGCGCGGCGGGCGAAGTGAAGTCAAACGAGTACCTCGTGCGTCTGAGCGCGGGCGAGTACGAGCTGACCGTCTTCCGCGACGCGCGCGCCATCGTGCGCGGCACCGACGACGCGGCCGTCGCGCGCACGCTCTACGCTCGCTACGTCGGGGTTTGAAATTTAAGATTTGAAATTCAAATCAGAGCAACATGGTTTCGCGCCCGTCTTCGGGTTATGATTGATGAAGGCCGGCGTGAGCGACGTTCGGCCGGGTCTTTATCTCGCCGGGCGCAGTCGTCTTCCCCTGAGCGCGCCCGAATCTGAAAGCGTAGCTTTGCACTTCATGACAAACAGACGTTCACCCTTTCGCATTCTTCAAGTCTTCATCGTTTCGATAACACTCGCCCTCCTGTCAGCCCTCAAGGCCGACGCGGGCGGGCCGGTCGTCTGGGAGACGGATTCGCGCGCAGAGCTTCTGAACGGCGAGTCTCGCGGCGTCTCCGTGACGGACACGGGCGCGCTGATGCTCGCGCCGAAGTTCACGCAGGTCTTCGACACCGAGCAGGCTTACGTCTGGTCGAGCGCGGCCGACGCGTCGGGCAACGTCTTCCTCGGCACGGGGCACGACGGGCGCATCTTTCGCGTCGGCGCGGACGGGCGCGGCTCTTTGCTTTACGACGCGGCGGAACTGGACGTGACGGCGCTCGTCGTCGGGCGCGACGGCGCGCTCTACGCGGGCACTTCGCCGGACGGGAAGGTCTACCGCATCACCACGGACGGCAAGGCCGACGTTTACTTCGACCCGCCCGACAAGTACATCTGGTCGCTGGCGCTGATGTCGGACGGCTCGCTCGCGGTCGGCACGGGCGATCAGGGCAAGCTCTACCGCGTGCGCGCGGCCAATGCTAAGCCCGAGGAGTCGCTGCTCATAGACACGAACGAGACGCACGTCATGTCTCTGACGACCGACCGCGACGGCAACCTCATCGCGGGCACAGACCCGGGCGGGTTGGTGCTTCGCGTCTCGCCCGAGGGCAAGGCGTTTGCGCTGTTCGATTCGCCGCTGCGCGAGATTCATTCGCTGGCGCTCGCGGCCGACGGCTCTATCTACGCACTCGCGCTCAGCGACGCCGCGACGAGCCCGCGCGCCTCTTCGACTTCGACGACGCAGACCGTCACGACCTCTTCATCGAGCGGGACTGTGACGGGAACCGTGACGACCGACGACGGCACCGCGCAGGTCACGACCACCGGCACCACGCAGACGCAGGCGCGCAGCCGCAACGAGCTGAACGGCGCGCGCTCGGCGGTCTTCCGCATCATGAAGGACGGCGGCTCGGACGTTCTATGGAGTTCGCAGACGGTGACGGCCTTCGCCGTCGCGGCCGCGCCGCAGGGCGCAAGCGTGCTCGTGGGTACGAGCGACAAGGGGCGGATTTATTCTGTGACGGACGACGGCCGCGACACGCTGCTCCTACAGTCGAGCGAGGATCAAATCTCCTCCTTCGTCGTGCGCGGCCGCGACCTGTACGCCGCCTCTTCGAATCAGGGCAAGCTCTTCCGCTTCGGCTCGGAGGCCGTGGGCGAGGGCACATACGAGTCGCCCGTGCGCGACGCGAAGTTCGTCGCCTCTTGGGGGCGCGTGTGGTGGCGCGGACGCGGGCAGGTCGAGTTGCAGACGCGCACGGGCAACACGGAACGGCCGGACATGACTTGGAGCGATTGGAGCGCGCCCTACCGCGACCCGGCCGGCGCGGGCGTCTCAAGCCCGCGCGCGCGCTTCATACAGTGGCGCGCGGTGCTGCGCACGTCGCCCGCGGGCGAGGCGCGCGTCGAGGACATAAGCGTCTCGTACCTGCCGCGCAACGTCGCGCCCGAGGTCTTGCAGATTCAAACCCTGCCCGTCGGCATCGCGCTACAGCCGGCCGTGCAGGTGCAGACCGACCCGAACATAGAGGCTTCAGGGATAGACCCGTCGCTCATCGCCCCGCAGGTGCAGATTCCGCCGCGGCGCACGTTCCAGCGCGGCGCCGTCTCCTTGCAGTGGCAGGCCGAAGACCGCAACGGCGACACGCTCACATACTCGGTCTACTACCGCTCGGTCACGGAGAACTCTTTCCACCTGCTCAAAGAGAACCTGCGCGACAACTTCTTCTCCGTGGACGGCGCGGCGCTCGGCGACGGGCGCTACGTCTTCAAGGTCGTCGCCTCCGACGCGCCCGAGAACTCTCTGGGTCAGGCGCTCACGGGCGAGCGCGTGAGCGAGCCGGTTGACATAGACGGCACGCCGCCCGTCGTACGCGCCGAGGGCGAGCCGCAGGCGGGCTCGGACGGGCGCGTGCGCGCGCGCTTCACGGTCGAGGACGCGAGCGGGCGCGTGCGCCGCGCGGACGTGTCGGTGGACAGCGGCGAGTGGCGCACGGTCTTCCCCGAAGACGGCATCGCCGACGGCCCGCGCGAGACTTACACGGTCGAGGTGCCGGTCAGCGGCGCGGGCGAGCACACAATTTCCCTGCGCGCGGTGGACGGCAGTGGCAACGTGAGCAGCGCGAGAGTCGTCGTAAGACGTTGACAATCGCGCCCGACAAACGTTGACAATCGCGCACCACTACCGTACACGATACGGTGCGACCGGCGACGATACCGTGCGAGCCGTGTGCGGGGCGCGTAACCGAGGGCTGTAAAAGGCTTGCCAGAACGGACGGGGCCCGCGTGGCACCCTGCTTGCAAACTTGAGTGGGCGAGACTCGCGCGTCTCTCCTTCTCCCTCCCATGCGCGGACATGACATGAGGAGGCAAAGGCAGTAACGATGAAGTTTTTGAAGCAGTCCATTATCGCGTTTGTCGCTTCCTGCGTACTCGCCGCCGGCGCGATGGCCGTCGAGCCGCAGAAGAACGACAACCAGAAGCCGCCCCCGCCGCCGAAGGATCGGCAGCAGGTGCCAAACCGCCCGAAAGACCCTCCCCCACCGCGCAACAACGACAACAAGGGTAACGACGGCAACAAGCGAGGGGGAAAGCCTTAAGGCTGCTCGAAGGAACCGCCGCCCCGCTCTTCAAGCAAGGCGGGACGCGTTTCAAGGGCAGCGGGACGAGATTCGGCTACGCGAGGCGTAGCAACTCAGACAGACGGGCGCGCCGTCGGAGGCGTTAAGACTCCCCCGAACGGCGCGCAAGTCTTTTCAGGGGGGAAACAAGGTGTTGAAGTTAAGGATGTTGAGAAAGGGGCTACCGGGATTCCTGATTCTGTGCGCGCTCTTCGCGGCGACGGCGGGCGAGGCGCAGGCGCAGTGGCAGTGGGGGCGCGGCGGCGGATCGCGTTCGAGTTCGTCGCGCGGGGTTGACTCGCGCCTGCTCGCGGCGGCCGAGCGCTACTCGGGCGACCGCTTCCAGTTCGAGACGCAGACGCCGCGCGGCGTGCGCGTCTACGCCGTCAACCGGCCGCGCGCGGAAGCCCTGAACGCGATTGACGCCGGCCTCGCCGAACTCTTCGACGTGGCGCGGCGTCACGGCTACAACCGCATGCTCGACTACTCGAACTACACGGTCTTCATCGGCCGCGCCGACCGCGACCGCGACTCGGCCGGCGCCTACTCGCCCGACATCGCCGTGGGCGCGGCGCAGTACGCCGGCAGCGTCTACGACAAGGGCGGCTACGTCTTCGCGGCCGGGATGGTGCTCTCGATGGAGCCGGGCGCGTTCCTCATCGCCGAGCACGAGCGCGACTTCGGCCGCATCTCCAACGTCGCGCGCTACGAGGGCGAGCACATCATCCTCTACCACAACGACCGCCGCCTCTACGCGCAGACGGCCGACCACAGCCGCGGCGGCGGCCATCCGATACTGAAGTAGGCAGTAGACGGTAGTCAGTAGTCAGTAGGAGAAACGAAGGCGGTGCGTTCGGGTTAAGACCGACACGCGCCGCCTTCGCTTTCTACTGTCTACTGACTACTTCTTTTCAAACTTTCTCAGACCAACGGCGGCGCGCGTTCGTCCAAAGCTTCGTGACCGCCGTCGAACTCTCCTCCGGCGGTGAGACAAAAATCAACACTCAGAAACGAGGAGGACTTGAGGAGATGAGAAAGTTTGTCACTACGTTCATCATGCTCGTGCTGACGGCCGGCGCGGGCGCGAGTGCCGAGGCGCACGGCCGCCGCACGCCCGGCATTGACAGGCGCGAGCACCGGCAGCAGCGACGCATCACGCAGGGCGTGCGCTCGGGCGAGTTGACCGCGCGCGAGACTCTGCGGCTGGAACGCGGCGAGTGGGACATCCGCCGCGACGAGCGCCACGCGAAAGCGGACGGCCACGTCACCGCCCGCGAGCGCGCCGAGCTTGAGCGCGAGCTCAACCGCGAGAGCCGCCACATCTACCGCGCCAAGCACGACAACGACGGACGGAACTGAAAGAAGTAGACAGTAGACAGTAGTCAGTAGAAAGACCGTCGGCGGGCGTTGCGGGTTTACGAACCCGACGCCCGCCGACCCTGTTTCTCCTACTGGCTACTGACTACTGACTACTGTCTACTTCCTTCGCCTCACTTCATCGTGTTCGCGGTCAGGACGACGACGACCGATTTGTCGGCGATGCTGGTGGTGCCGACTACGGCGGGCTCGCCGTCGCGCAGCGAGACGGGGTTCTTGAAGCCGACCTCCTGATAGCTGATCTTGTCGGCGCTGACGACGAGCGGCACGTTCATGTTCATGGTGAACTCGCCGACCTGTATCCGCGGGCGGCCGCCGACCTCGTCGAGCGCGACCGAAAAGATGGTGTAGTTGTAGAAGACGGGGCTCCGGCCCGCGCCGGTGTCGCTCGGCATGCGGAAGTCGGCGACGCCGCGGTTGGTGGCGACGAGGTTGCTCTCCTTGCCGCGCAAGACCTGCGAGCCCATCAGGCTGTAGTTCTTGTAGCCGAGCGTGGACTGTAGCTGCTTGACCACGCCCGCCAACTCGGCCGGGTAGGGCGCGTAGCGGCCGGGCGTCGCCTCGTCGTTCGACGCGACGAGCATGTGGACGCGGAACTCGATCGAGGGGCGCGGAACCTCCGGCGTGTCGAAGCGGCGGATGGCCTCTTCGATGACGGCAATGTTCTCTGGAAAGTCGCGGACGGAGATGGTGCGGAACTCCTGATTCGACGAGACAACGGCGCCGCGGAAGCCGCTGGTGAGCGGCGCGAGTATGCGCGCGATACTCTGCGGGTCGCGGTTGCGTATCTCGAAGACGCGGCTCTGAAACATCTTCTGCGTGACGTAGTCGTCGTCTTGCTTCGCCTGCTGCTGCGCGAAGGCGGCGGGCGCGGCCGCGAGCGCGAGTGCGAGGGCGAGAAATATCCTGCGTCTGGTTGAAAGCATAGTCTCTCCTTCTGGCTGTGCGGGGCTCGGGTCTGTCCTCGGCCGACCGACGCTCGCCAGCCTTACACGTCCCGGCGGCGGGAAGGTTTCAGAAGAATTCGTACCGCCCTGTCTTGAGAGCCCGCCGCCGTTGCGAGTCGTACGCCCCGCCGGGCGTTGTCCTCGCGTCCCAACGGTGGTATAAGCCACCGCCGTAACCTCGCGCCGTGCCCTTAACTTCATGCCTTCGGAGGTTCTCACGCCGTGAAAAAAATGCTGATAGTGGTTTGCGTCTTGGCGGGACTGTTCCTGACCGGGGCGGACGCGCAGACCAGAAAGAAGAAGAAGCCGCCCAAGAAGCCTTGCGTCGCAAGCCTCGAAGACTGCCCCAGAGAAGGTTGCGGCGGTGACCCGGAGCTAAACCGTCTCAAGAATCTCAAGTCGAGCGGCAAGCCCGTGGAGGATCGCACTCTCACCCAGATGATGAGGCTGGAAAAGAAGACGAGAGACGCGGGGTACCGGAAGGGCGGCCCGAGGAAGCCGCTGACCGACCTCGGCGAGGGGACGCAGGTCAGAGTCGTCGGCTTCCTGCTGGCCGTGAAGAAGGAGGGCGCCGAGTCTTGCAACTGCGGCCTCTCGGACGTTGACGTGACGACGGACAACCACCTCGTCCTTGTGAACCCGAAGACGATCACGGACTTTCCGCTGCCGCCGAAGGCCAGCAAGAAGACGCTGACGGCCGTGTTCCATAAGCGCGAGACGCAGTCCGTGACGGCCGAGTTCACCCCGCGAGTCCGCGCCGACGGCCACCCGAACTTCAACCGCAGGATTCAGGTCGAGCAGCTTAACAAGACGGCGCAGGGCGCGCTGCGTGTGCGGCTGACGGGCCAACTCATCTTGGACTCGGAGCACTTCGGCCAGAAGACGCCCGTGCGCGCCACGAGCTGGGAGATTCACCCGATACTGAAGTTCGAGTTCTGCCCGCAGGGCAAGACCTGCCCGACGAACGGCGACACGAACTGGGTTGACCTCGACAGCCTGCCTTAAATTCTCCCGCCGCGGTCGGTGCCGCCCGCTGTAGCAGGCGGTACTGACCTGTCACGCGGCGCGGCGGTGTCACACGTCCGCGCGCCGCTATAAATGTGTGGACGGGGCCGAGGGGCCGCACGTACAATGCACGCACCGGCGCGGGCGTTTTCAAGCGACGGCCGTCCAACCGTCTACGAAAGGACTTTTAACCGAAGATGTCGAAAGAGCGTTTGATGCGCGGAGTGGTGTGCGCGGCCGTTACGTTCGCCGCGGCGTTCGTGCTGTGGGGGCACGCCGTTACGCGGGGCGCGGCGCAGGGGCCGCCGCAGGGCGACAAGCCCGTCGAGCAGACGCGCAAGAACATACAGGTCTTGAAGGGCCTGCCCGAGTCGCAGCTCTTCCCCGAGATGAATTTCATCTCGGCCTCGCTCGGCGTGCAGTGCGGCTTCTGCCACGTCAGTCAGGGCAAGAACGCGCAGGGGCAGACCAACTGGGTCTGGGAGAGCGACGAGAAGGAGGAGAAGAAGACCGCGCGCGAGATGATGAAGATGGTCTTGGCCATCAGCGGCGGCAACTTCGGCGTCAGCCGCGGGCAGGTGACCTGCTTCACCTGCCACCGCGGGCAGGAGCACCCGCAGTCGCTCCCGACGCTCCCGCTCGCCGTCTCGGGCCACGAGCCTCCACCGGCCGGCGCGACGGCGACGCCTACGCCCGGCGCCGCGCCCGCGCGCCCCGAGCAGCCGACCGTCCAGCAGGTCTTCGACCGTTACGCCGCGGCCGTCGGCAGCGCGGAAGCGGTCGCGAAGTTCCAGACGATGGCGTTGAAGGGGACGATAACGGCCTCGCAGGGACGGACGCAAAGTTTCGACGCCACCCTCAGATTCCCAGACAGGTACCTGCTCGTCACCGAAGGGCAGCAGGGCGGTAGGACGGCGCGGGCGCTCAACGGCGCGACGGGCTGGGTCGTTGACCCGCGCACGCGGCGCGAGCTGAGCGCGGCCGAGCTGGCGAACGCGCGGCGCAGCGCGGAGCTGCTCGCGCCCGTCAAGTTCCACCCGTCGGCGACGATGCGCGTCGTCGGGCGCAGGAAGGTGGGCGACCGCGACGCGATTGTCGTCGTTGACCGGCCCTCGGAGAACGTCCAGCGCCGCTACTTCTTCGACGCCGAGACGGGGCTGCTCGTGCGCGTCCTGACGCTCACAGACGCCGTCCTCAACCAGATTCCCGAGCAGGTGGACTTCGAGGACTACCGCGACGTGGACGGCGTCAAAATCCCGTTCACCGTCCGCATCTCGGCGATTGACACCTTCAGCAGCCAGACGCGCACCGTGACCGAAGTCAAACACGGCCAGCCCGTCGAAGACACTATCTTCGTCATGCCGCCCGCGCCCCCGGCCCCGGCCGCGACGCCGAAGCCGTAGGAGGGTAGACAGTAGTCAGTAGAAAAGCCCCGCCGTCGAGCCGTTCAGGCTGAAGCGTCAACGCGCGATAAGCGGAGCCTACTGACTACTGACTACTGTCTACTGATTCACCCATGCGACGCATTGATCTCACGAAGGCGCAGGCCGCGCGCTCCTCGACGATTCGGGACATCAACCGGCAGTTCGTCCTCAACTACATACGCGACCGCGAGCCCATCTCGCGCGCCGACATCGCGCGCTCGACCGAGTTGCAGCGCTCGACCGTCTCGACCATCGTCGAAGAGCTAAAGGCCGAGGGTCTCATCGAAGAGATCGGCGCGGGCGCTTCGACCGGCGGGCGGCGGCCGACGATGCTCCGGCTGCGCGCGGCGGGCGCGACCGCCATCGGCGTGGACGTGACGCCCTCTTCGACGACCATCGCCACGAGCGACCTCGTCGGGCGCGTCCTCGCGCGCGAACGTTTCGAGAACAGCCCGCGCCCCGAAGAGTTGGCCGCGCAGGTCATCGAGCGGCTGCGCGACATCGCCGCGCGCGAGCATCAGGGAACCATCGCGGGCGTCGGCGTCTCCTTGCCGGGGCTGGTGAACACGGAGCGGGGGCGCGCCATCTACATCCCGTTCTTCCGCTGGCGCGACTGGCCCATCGCCGAAGAGATCGAGCGCGAGACCGGACTCAAAGCGCGCGTGGACAACGACGCCAACGCCGCCGCGCTCGCCGAACTCTGGTTCGGCCGTCCCGAAGTTTCGGAGGCGCGCGACTTCATCATCGCGCTCGTCGCCGAAGGCATCGGCACGGGCATCGTCTTCGACGGGCAGATTTACCGCGGCGAGCGCGGCGCGGCCGGCGAGTTCGGACACATGATCGTCGCGCAGAGCGGCCCCGTCGCGTGCTCCTGCGGCAACCGCGACTGCTGGGAGGCTTTCGCCTCCGAGCGCGCGGCCGTCGCCCGCTACGCGCTCAACAAAGGCGATGCGGAAGGCCAAACAAACATCGCCTTCGCCGAAGTCGTCGAGCGCGCGCTCGGCGGCGAGCAGGCGGCGATTGACGCCCTGACCGAGACGGCGCACTACCTCGGCATAGGCATCTCGAACCTCATCGTCGGCCTCTCGCCCGAGGCCGTGGTCGTCGGCGGCAAGATCACGCGCGCGTGGCCCATCATCGCGCCCTCGCTCGAAGAGACCATCCAGCGCAGCATACGCCGCGGCCTGCCCTCGGCGCGCATCGTCGCCTCTACGCTCGAAGAGCCGACGCTGATGGGCTCGCTCAGCCTCGTGTTGGCCAGTAAGTTCGGACTCGCGGAAACCTGAGAGAGGGACGTAGACAGTAGGCAGTAGGCAGTAGGCAGTAGTCAGTAGAAAAACTTTCTTATGCCGGGTCGTTCAGGTGTCAACGTTAGCGACCGCGGTGCTGAGCGCTACTGACTACTGCCTACTGTCTACTGTCTACTGACTTTTCCTTATGCGGACGGCCGAGGTCGTCATCATCGGGGGCGGAGTCGTCGGCGCGAGCGTGGCGTATCACCTCGCGGCGCGTGGGTGCCGTGACGTTGTGGTGTTGGAGCGCGGCGCGCGCCCGGGAGAGGGCAGCACGGGGCGCGCTACGGGCGGCTTCCGCGCGCAGTTCGGCACCGAGGTCAACATAAGACTCTCGCTCCTCTCGCGCGAGAAGCTCATCAACTTCAGAGAGGAGACCGGCGTTGACCCGGGCTTCAAACAGTACGGCTACCTCTTCCTCGCGCGCGCGGAAAACGAACTCGCGGCTCTCGTCAATGCACAGTCCTTGCAGCACGAATGCGGTCTGAAGGAGGCGCGCGCCGTCTCGGTCGAAGAGATAGCCGATTTAAACCCCGCACTTCACCTCGAAGAGATAAAGGGCGGCGTCTACTGCCCCACGGATGGCTTCATACGCCCGCTCGAAATCCTGCGCGGCTACACCGAAGCCGCGACGCGCCTCGGCGTGCGCTTCCTCTACGGCGCGACGCTCGAATCAGCGCGCCGCAAAGGCACGCGCGTCGAAAACCTTTCGACGACGGCGGACAAAATCTCCGCTGGCGCCTACGTCAACGCCGCGGGCGCTTGGGCGGGCGAAGTTGCGAAGAAGGCGGGCGTCGAAATCCCCGTCACGCCCCTCCGCCGTCAGGTCGCAATCACACATCCCTTCGACCAACTCCCCGAAGAGATGCCGATGACCATCTACGCGGGCGACGGCTTCCACCTGCGCGTGCGCGACGGCCGCGTCCTCCTGCTCTGGCCCGACGACCCGCGCGCCGCAGACCCCTTCGACACGAACGTCCAAGACACTTGGCTGAACGAAGTCGTCGCCAAGGCGCGCGCGCGCGTCCCCGTACTGCGCCACGCCGAGATTGACCGTGAGGGATGCTGGGCCGGCCTCTACGAAATGTCCCCCGACAAGCACGCCCTACTCGGCCGCGCCGAAGGCACGGACAACCTCTACCTCGCCAACGGCTCCTCCGGCCACGGCGTCATGCACGCGCCCGCCCTCGGCCAACTCCTCGCCGAACAAATCCTCGACGGCGCCGCACACACCCTCGACACGCACGCCCTCCGCCCCTCCCGCTTCGCCGAAAATCAACCCAACACCGGCCCCGCCCTCCTCTAGACGGGAACGGCCTGCGAGACGACGCGCGTGCGACACACGTCTCCGGGGACTTGTGTAATACCGCCTCACGAGAAGGAATAAAGCCCCTACTCGCTGGGAGCGCGGGCAGAGATGCCCGCGCTCCCAGCAAGAAGCGGCCTTACCTTGTGCCTTTGCCTTCGTTGAGGGTGAGGGTCTTGTCTACGGAGGGCGCGTCAAAGGTTTCGGTGGAGCCGTCGGGCCATTGGACTTGGAGTTTGTCCACCTTCGCGGCGGCGCCGAGGCCGAAGGAGAGGGTGGGGTCGTTCTGGGAGGCGTAGCTGCCGCCGCTGATAACGTCCGCGCGCTGGCGGATGCCGCCCGCGGTCAGGTAGACGGTGGCGCCGGTCGCGTCGCGCGGGCTCTTCTTCGAGGGGTCGCCCACGAGCTTCAAGCGCAGCCAGTGGCCCTTGGTTTCGCAGACGTTGCGCAGCACGGTCGGCGCGCTGTCTATGTTGTTGATGACGAGGTCGGGGCGTCCATCGCCGTCTAAGTCTCCGACGGCGAGGCCGCGTGCGGGCCAAGCTTCGGCAAGGCCCGAGCCGGGCGCCGCGCCGACGCGCTCGAAGCGTCGGATGCCTCTGGCGGCCTGCTGCGCGTCGGGATGCTTTACGTTGCGAAAGAGGAGTAGCTGCTGCGCGTAGGAGGTGCCCCACTGCTGCTTGTCAACGGCGGGGTAGACGTGGCCGTTGGCGACGATGATGTCCTTCCAGCCGTCGCAGTCGTAGTCAATGAAGGCCGTGCCCCAGCCGAGAAAAGGGATGGTGGGCTCGCCGAGTCCGGCTTGGAAAGTAACGTCGGTGAAGTTGCCTTCGCCGTCGTTGTGTAAGAGCGTGTTCGAGTCGTCGGAGAAGTTCGTGATGTGAAAGTCTATGAGGCCGTCGTTGTCGTAGTCGCCGACGCCGAGCCCCATGCCCGCCTGCTCGCGCCCGTTCTCGTTCAAGGCGACGCCCGAGGGGTATCCGGTCTCCTCGAAAGTCCCGTCGCCCTTGTTGATGTAGAGCTGCTTCGGCGTCGAGTCGTTGACGACGATGAGGTCGGGCAGCTTGTCCTCGTTCACCTTCACCCAAGCGGAAGAGAAGCCGTAGTAACGCTCCTTGTCATTCACGCCCGACCTTTCGGAAACGTCCTCGAAAGTGCCGTCGGCCTTCTGGTGGTAGAGAGTGTCGCCGTCGCCCTTCAAACCGCGCGGCCCGCACATGACCGCGACGCCGCGGAACTGGCAGAAGTTCTGCGCTATCTGGCCGGGCTTGGCCGCGTCCGACGGCGAGGGCGGAAGATGGTCGAGGTCGAGCGCGACGTAGCCGGGCACGAAGAGGTCGAGGCGTCCGTCTAGGTCGTAGTCGCCGAAGCTGGCGCCGGTTGACCAGCCCTTGCGCGCGACGCCGAGTTTCGGGGCCACGTCCGTGAACGTCCCGTTGCCGTTGTTGTGGTAGAGGCGCGAGATGCCGAAGTTGCCGACGTAGATGTCCGCGTAGCCGTCGTTGTCGTAGTCGCCCACGGCGACTCCCATCCCCCAGCGCTCGTTGGCGACGCCCGCCTTGTCCGTCACGTCCTCAAACTTCCAGTTGCCGAGGTTGTGGTAGAGGGCCGCGCGCGGCGCTTTCTCTCTGCCGCGCTCGGCGGCGATGGTCGAGCCGTTGAGGAGGTAGATGTCGGGGAGGCCGTCGTTGTCGTAGTCGAAGATGGCGACGCCGCCCGAGACGGTCTCGACAATGTAGTCCTTCTGGATGCTCCCGCCGTTGTGTTTGAACTGCGCGAGCGGCGTGCGCGCGGTCACGTCCTCGAAGACGACCGGAGCCTTCGGGTCGGTCACGCCCGCCGTGCGGCGCGCGCCGGAGACGAGCGTCGAGCCGACGTTGACGCCCATGCCGCCGCCCTGCTGTTGCTGCGCGAGCGTCGCGAAGGGAAGGTTGAAGAGTAGAGAGGCCGCGAGCGCGGCGAACGTGAGCGCGCGGCGGGGGGAAGTGCTTTTCATCTGTGTCGCTTCGGGGATGTGAATAACTCCGTCTGCCTTCTGCTTAACGTCTGCCCTTCAGGGCTGCTCGCGGACGGTGTGGTATGTGTCAACCTTTGGGGAGTCGAGCTTCTGCACGCGGCCGCCGGGCCAGCGAATCTCTACCTTTCGGACGCCGGCCTTACTGCCGAGGCCGACGAGCAGGCGCGTGTCGTTTGAGGAAAGATAACTGCCAGCCGCCGTCACGTCAAAGACCTGCCGGACGCCGGACGCGTCCGTCACGGAGACGCGCGCGCCCAAGCCCTGCGTGTTGCCGCGCGCGCCTTCGAGCTTGAGCCCGAGCCAGTGGTTCTTCGCGCCCGAATTCTTCAGGACGACGGGCGGGCCGTCGGTCTGCGCGAGCACAACGTCGGTGTCGCCGTCGTTGTCTATGTCTCCGAAGGCGGCGCCGCGCGCGGCGAGCGGCTGGCGAAGCCCGGCCGAGTCGGAGACGTTGACGAAAGTGCGGCCCGTGTTTCTGAGAAGCAGAGGCGTCTGCCTGTACGTGAGGTAACCGGTCGTCTTCTCGATGGTGTCGAGGACGTGCCCCTGCGCGACGAAGATGTCGCGTCGGCCGTCGTTGTCTGCGTCAATGAAGCGGGCGCCCCAGCCGGAGTAGGGGACTGTGATGGAGGCGAGCCCGGTCGTGCTGGTCGCGTAGGCGAAGGTCATGTCGCCGTTGTTGCGGTAGAGCGGGTAGGTCTCGTTCGAGAGCGCGGTGACGAAAACGTCCATGAGGCCGTCGCCGTCGAAGTCTCCCGCGTCCACGCCCATCCCGGCGAATGACTTTCCGTTCTCGTCGTAGCCCGCGCCCGCGAGCAGCGCCACGTCTTCGAATGTTCCGTCGCCCTTGTTTCTGAAGAGGAACTGGCGTGCGTTGTCGTTGGCGACGAAGATGTCTGTCCAGCCGTCGCCGTCGAAGTCCGCGAAGGCGACGCCGAGACTTTTGCCCGAAGTGTCCGCGACGCCCGCCTTCACCCTCACGTCCTCGAAGGTGCCGTCCGCCTTTTGATGTAGGAGGACGGGAGCCGAGCCTTTGAAGTTGTCCGGGTGGCAGTACGCGCGCATCTGCGGCGTGCCGCAGTAGAGCGCGCCGCGCTCGAAATCCCATTCCATGTAGCGCGCGACGAAGAGGTCGAGTCGGCCGTCGCGGTCGTAGTCGAACCAGCCCGCGCTCGTGCCCCAGCCGGAGACCGTGGCTTTTAACTTTATCGTCACGTCCTCGAACGTGCCGTCGCCGCGGTTGCGGTAGAGGCGGCCCGAGTTGTAACCGGCGACGTAGAGGTCTGTGCGGCCGTCGCCGTCGAAGTCGCCGGCCGCGGCGCCCATCGAATAACCCTCGCCGCGCAGGCCCGCGCGCTCGGTCACGTCCTCGAAAGTCCCGTCCGGCTTTTGGTGGTAGAGACGATTCCAGAAGCGTGGCTCGCGCTTGTCGGGCTCGGCGTCTTTCGGCATCGGGTCGGAGATTTGCGCGCCGTTGGTGAAGAAGATGTCTAGGCGGCCGTCGCCGTCGTAGTCGAGGAGGGCGACGCCCCCGCCCATCGTCTCGGGAAGGTACTTCTGCGAGGTCGCAGACGCGTTGTGGCGGAAGTTGATGCCGAGTTGCGCCGTCACGTCCGTGAAGGTGACGGGCGAGGGCGACTGCGGCAGGGGCGCCGACGCCTTACGCGCGGGCGGCGCAGTGTCGTACGAACGCCCCGTGCGCTGCTGCGGACTCGACTGTTGCTGCGGCGTCGGCGTCTGTTGCGGTGCCGGAGTCTGCGCCGCGGCCGCCGCACACAAGCACAGCGACGCGAGCGCCCACAGCGCGAGACGGCGAAAGAGCCTCACAGCCTTGCCTTGAGCCTCGGACATTAAAGCTGTTGATTTCTCCGGGGAGTCGGGCCGCGCGGCAAAGGGAGACGTGGCCGCGCGCGCTTTTCACATCGAGGTTGCCATACTAACCGCTCCCGTCCGCGGCCGGCAATTTGAAATTTCAGATTTGAGATTTCCTGTCCTGTACCGTAACGAAACGTCTGCGCGCCGTACAAGCGGACGGGAAAGAGCGGCGGGCTGTGATCCGTTTTCCCGGAATTTACGCGTTATTAAGCGTGAAGGCGCCGCGGCATGTCGGTTGCCGTATGTTGCGGCGCAAGCCTTTTCTGGACAGACCGGAGTTTACGTGATGAGAAGACGCAGCCTCGCCAGTTTAATCGCAGTCCTTTTGGCGCTCGCCGCCTACGCGCCCGCGCTGGCCGCCGACGGCGGCGCGCAGGATTCGGACAACGTGATGGTTGACGCGAAGGTCGTCGAGGTCAGCCCGAGCCACATCTCCGTCGTCGCGAGCACAGGCGTCGAGCACGTCATCGCGACGGACGCCGCCGACACGCGCGTCACGCTCAAGGGCAAGCGCGTCTCGGTAAGTAAGCTTCAGGTCGGCGACGTGGTGACGGTCGAGTTGGACGCGCTCAACCCGCTCAAGTTCGCGCGCCGCATCGTCATCGGCGAACAGAACGGCGCCACGCTGGCCTCGGCCCGCGACTGACGGCGGAAGATTCTTGACGGTTTGCCACCCGTCGCCGTTGACCTTCTGATTGGAGAGTCCGGTGATGCGCGGCAAGACGAAGGCCGCCCGGCTCCCTCGCTCTTCGTGAAGCCGGACGGCCTTCAGTCTGTCCGAACCTTCAGACCGCTCAGGGCGTGCAGCACGGCCCCCGCCGCGAGGATGGAGACCGCGGGCAGCGTGAACTGCCTCTTCAACCCCGGCGCCTGCGGCTCGGTGAAGAAAGCCGCCAGCATCAGCGCAGGCGCCGCGAGTACGAACAAAGAGCCCGCCAACTGCATACTCCTGCGCCAGCCGCGCGCGCGGTAAGCGAAGTAGGCGCCGACGCACAGATTCACCAGCCCCGCCATCAGCAGGTAGATGTGGCGCGAACGGAACATCGCGCGCGCCGTCTCGCCGAGCGCCCCAGAGCGCACGTCCAGATAATCCATGTACTGACCCGTCAGCAGGAAGGCGACGACGACCAACGCCCCGACGAGCAGATGCAGACGCTTCATGTCCAGAAGGGCGAGGGGCTGGGTTTAAAGCCTGTAATGAACGTGGCCGCGTGCGCGCGCGTCCTCTTCGAGGCCGACGTTTGCGAGGCGGAGCGACACGTCGGCGTCGAGGTCTAGACGGTCGCGCAGGCCGGCCTCAAGTTTGACGGTGCCGGCGGCGGCGATCATCGCCGCGTTGTCGGTCGAGAGGTGGCGCGAAGGGAAATATGCCGGGATGCCGATTCGTTCACCCAACTCGCGCGAAGCCTGACGCAGGGCCTCGTTGCAGGCGACGCCGCCCGCGACGATGAGCGTGCGGGGCTTGTGCTCGGCCGCCAGACGTTCGGTCGTGCCGACGAGCGAACGAATCACCACGCTCTGGAAACTCGCCGCCAAGTCCTTCACGGCCTGCGAAGGCTCCTCGCCCTCGGCGACAGGCTTCAAGCCGGTCTCGCGCACGTGCTTCGAGACGGCGGTCTTGAGGCCGCTGAAGCTGAAGTCCGGCAGGCCGTCGCCCATCCGCGGCACCTGAAAGCGCACGGCGCGCGGGTCGCCCTCGCGTGCGAGCCTTTCGATAATCGGCCCGCCCGGGTAGCCGAGCCCGAGCATCTTCGCCACCTTGTCGTAAGCCTCGCCGGCCGCGTCGTCGCGTGTACGCGCGAGCACGCGGTAACGGCCCGGCTCTGGGACGAGGAAGAGGTTCGTGTGCCCGCCCGAGACGACGAGCGCGAAGGCCGGGTACTCGATGGGCGGGTTGTCGAAGACGACCGAGTAGATGTGCCCCTCGATGTGGTTGACGCCGACGAAGGGCTTCTCCAACGCGTAGGCCATCGCCTTCGCGAACGAGAGGCCGACGAGCAGAGAGCCGACGAGACCCGGCCCCTGCGTGACGGCGATGCCGTCAACGTCAGCCTGAGTCAGCCCCGCGCGCGCGAAAGCCTCTTCGACGACGGGGACGATCTTGTCCAGATGCTCGCGCGAGGCGAGCTCGGGCACGACGCCGCCGAAGCGCTTGTGAATCTCG
Organism: Pyrinomonadaceae bacterium; assembly: GCA_035248785.1. Classification (GTDB taxonomy): domain Bacteria; phylum Acidobacteriota; class Blastocatellia; order Pyrinomonadales; family Pyrinomonadaceae; genus QHXN01. The sequence goes on from DATFHD010000059.1 coordinate 22,260, forward strand.
ACCTGCGAAGAGATGACCGATGAGACCATCTCACGGCCGTCGCGCACAAGGGCCGCCGCCGTCTCGTCGCAGGAGCTTTCGATGCCGAGCACTAACATTCTGAATCGCCTCTTTGGTAAAGCTCGCAGGCCATTCTAGCAGCGCTGCTCCGCCACCTGCGAACGCGCGCGGTAATTGTTAGGAAGGCTTACCCGGATTATGTGGAGCCGCGGAAGGGGTCTCTTTTTCGCCTCTTTTGTCCGAACGTCGTGGCGACCATCGGGATATTAGCAGGCGGAGGCAGCGGAGGATCTATACATTCTGTGGGTAATGTAACCGTCTTCTTTTGTCCGCTCGGGACGGTGGCCGACACACTCGTGGTTGACACCAAACATTGACCCTTGCCGAGGTGTTTGGGCATAAAAATTGACCCAGCGGGAATAGTAAAAACTTCGTCGCTGCTGGATGAGTTCTCGACTTCTACTTGAACCCAGTACGGCATAAAGCCTGCTCCTTCCTCAGCGGAAAATGAGATTATCAGGCTGCCCCCGCTCCGGCCCTCGAACGCCCCCGATCACCGACACAATCTTGAGGTTGCCGGCGGAGACATGGTCAAGCAAAGTGCTCTCGCCAATTTCGGCGATGAAACCTAACGCCGACGCGTTGAAAAAGTAAAGACTCTCACCCCCCGTCAGCTGCGACTCACTATTACACCATTGGAGCGCATCTGAAACCGGGTTGCTTTGGCCTACATTTTGGCCCCGGGTTTCCGGAGTCTGTGCTTGGCCGAAGCGGAAATCATGGCGTCTCACGTGCTGTAAGATTTCGTAAGGGAAGCCGGCGATGCTTATCAGTTTCTCGTCTTCGGGCAGTCGCGAGAGTTCCGGTATGTCCGCTCTCTCTGCGTATTTAATCATCGTGTTAGCCAAAGCATTTCTGAACGCTAGAAATCGAACGGATTCGACGTTGTCCAACTCTACGTCCAGTACCAAATCGGAATAAGCATGCCAGCACATATCTAGATACCGTTCTTCTTCGAAAGCGGTCGCCCGGACGAATGCGGGCGGGATGTCGTCCGGATGTGGGCCGCGGTTTTTTAATTGCGCGAGGGCCGCGTTACGTCTTCGCACGCCATCATAGACGTACAAACTCGTCTCTAGCTCAGGAGAGCGCCGCCAGCGTTTGAAGCGGCTTTGGAAGCCGAACTGCAACTGATCGTAAATTCTTTGGGTGATGACGAGTGAGTTAACAAGCCCTACCTCGCGCTCGTACTTGAGGAACTTGTTCATCTGCGGCGCGGCAAAGTGGGCGGGATCATCATCCAGTTCAACGTTCATTGAGTCCGCAGATAGCCTGATGGATAGCGGCTCTTTAATCGTCCCCTCGCGCTGTAACGCCTCATTTATGCGAGGCAGTATCTCAAGGATATCAACTGCCGCGTCCGTGGCTAGGGAGAAGTCGTCGTTTTCCGCAACCTTAAACCAGCACCACCCGCCATCACCCGCCCATGATACCTGCGCGTGTCTCTGGACAGAGACGAGCGCCGAAATATATTGCTGTAGGCGCTTGCGGGCCTTCTGAAGATTTTTGGTGGGAATATCAATCTTACTGTGGCCCGCAATATCGAATTGCAGCAAAATTATCTCTGCACGGGGCATAGCGTTTCCTTTCACTCAGGTTCGAGCTACCGCGAACGTTCTTAGCGCTTTATCGAGATAAGGCATGCTGTTCAATACGAGGTAGCTCTACGTGGTTGTGAAGTGTCTAGCTGTCGGCTCGCCGCTTCGGGGTGAGTCTACAGGCATTTCATATTCAACGCACTCACTTTTCTCTGTCCGATCCCGCTCTCGTCTGCCGGAGCAGGGGCTAACGTCGCTTCCAGCGGACGCCGTCGCGGGTGTCTTCGAGCGTGATGCCGCGGGCGGCGAGTTGGTCGCGTATCTCGTCGGCGCGTGCGAAGTCGCGGCGGTGGCGTGCCTCCTGTCGTTCGTCTATGAGCCGCTGGATGTCTTCGTCTAAGAGCGCCGGCTCGTCGTCGGGGAAGATGTTGAGCACGGAGTTGAAGCGCTCGACGAGCGCGAGGATGTCACGCCGGTCGTCCTCGCGCACCGTGCAGGAGTCGAGCGCCGTGTTGACTTCGCGCTTGAGGTCGTGGATGGCGGCGAGCGCGACAGAGGTGTTGAGGTCGTCGTCCATGCCGGCCTCGAACTCTTCGAGCGCGCGCGCGGCCGCGGCCTTCAACTCGGGATTCGAGCCGGGCTCCGTTCGCGCGTCGCGCAAACGCGAGCGGAACGTGCCCAGAGACTCGACGGTCTTCTCGGCGCCCTGCAAGCCCTCGAACGTGAAGTTGAGCTGCTTGCGGTAGGGCACGCTCAAGAGCAGATAGCGGATGGCCGTCGGGTTGAAACCCTTCTCCAGAAGGTCGCGGAAGGTGTAGTAGTTGCCGAGCGACTTCGACATGGACTCGCCCTCGACCTTGAGGTGCTCGGCGTGTAGCCAGTAGCGCGCGAACTGTTTGCCGGTCGCGCCCTCACTCTGCGCGATCTCGTTCTCGTGGTGCGGGAAGACGAGGTCTATGCCGCCGGCGTGTATGTCGAAGGTCTCGCCGAGGTACTTCATAGACATCGCCGAGCACTCGATGTGCCAGCCGGGACGGCCCTTGCCGATCTCTGTGTCCCACGCGGGCTCGTCGGGCGAGCCCTGCGCCTTCCAGAGCGCGAAGTCGCGCGCGTCCTCCTTCTCGTACTTGTCGGTGGCGACGCGCTCGCTGCCGCCGACGATGTTGCCCGCGAAGTTTATCTTCGAGAGCTTGCCGTACTCGGGGAAGGCCGCGATGCGGTAGTAGTAGGAGCCTTCTGACTCGTAAGCGCGGCCCGCGGCGACGAGCCGCTTGATGATGTCAACCATCTCTTCGATGTGGCGCGTGGCGCGCGGCAGGACTTCGGGGCGCTCTGCGCCGAGCGCTTCGTAGTCTTGCAGGAAGGCGTCGGTGTAGCGCGCCGTGTACTCGTCAATCGTCTGGCCGCGCTCGGCAGAGAACTTGATGATGCGGTCTTCGATGTCCGTGATGTTCATCACGTGCGTCACGCGATAGCCCTTGTACCTGAGGTAGCGGCGCAGCGTGTCGCCGAAGACGGCAATCGTGCGGAAGTTGCCGATGTGCGCGAAGTCCCAGACGGTCGGGCCGCAGATGTAGAGCCGTGCCTCGCCCTCGTGCAAGGGCTTGAACTCTTCGAGGCGGCCGGAGAGGGTGTTGAAGAATCTGAGCATCTGTCCTGCGGGTAGATGAAGGGCGCGCCGACGTGCGACGGAGACCGCAACGCTTCAGTTGGCGCGCCCGAAGATTATTCGAGCGCGAAGTTGTACGTGACCAGTCCCGAGACCTGCACGGGGCGGCCCGAGAGGCGCGTGGGCGAGAACTTCGCCTGCCGCGCGGCCTCGACGGCCGCCTGCTGCAACAGCGGGTGCCCCGAGACTCCCTTCGCCGAGATGACATTGCCGTCCTCGTCCACGAGGACTTCCACGACGACGGGGCCGAGCGCGCGCGCCGACTTCGCGATGGGCGGCAGCGCCGGCTGCGGCAGCGAGACGGCCTTGCCGTTCAGGATGCCGCCCGAGACTTTGAAGCTACAGGAGCGCGGCGCGGGCGGCGGCGTCTCCCGCATCACCTCGCCGAGGGACACGGCCTCGTAGGTCAGGACGCGCTTGCCGCACGGCGGCTTGGAGTGGCCGAAGCCAAGGAGCGACGCGGCGGCGACGCCGACGCCGAAGGTCAGGAGTGCGACGAGAAGACGAAGGCCGTAGAGACGCAGCATGCAATTCCTCCTTCCGAAACGATACGGGCGCGGGGAGCACTTCTGGCAAGAGTCTAGGCAAGACGCGCCGGCCAGTCAAACTTTTGCCGCCGCACAGGCCGCGCGCGCGTCCAAGCGCGTGAATTTACCGGCCCGCGCGCGTACGCCTAAACAGCGTCGCGCTTGAAGTGCTCGAAGCCGCCGGGGCGTAGAAGTCGAGCGCGCCCGCCGCGCACGAGGCGGACTTTGCCGCGCTCGCCCGTCACCTCTCCGACGCGCGTGACGGCGACGCCGCAGACTTCGCGCGGCAGCCTCGAAGCCGCGCGCGGGCTCGCAGTAAACAGCAGCTCGAAATCCTCGCCGCCGTCGAGCGCGAGCTTGAGCGCTTCGTCTTCACTCAGGCCCGCGGACTTCAACAGCGGCTCGACGGGCAGCAACTCCGCCTCGACGCGCGCTCCGACGCCGCTCTCGCGGCAGACGTGCGCGAGGTCTGACGAGAGCCCGTCGCTCAAATCAATCAACGCCGTCGCCAGACGCTTCTCGCCGAGCAGCGCGCCCCACTCCACGCGCGGCGTCGGCCGAAGCTGACGCGCGACGAGCCCGCGCTCCGTCTTCGTCAATCTCGCGCCGGCAGTCAAGCCCGAACTTGAAGTCTTAACAGCGCGACTCTCAAGAACCTTCAGCCCGGCGGCGGCACCGCCGAGCGTGCCGGTGACGAAAATCTGGTCGCCCGGCCGCGCGCCGCCCCGCGTCAGCGCGCGCCCGCGACGCGCCTCGCCGACGACGATTGAATCAATGACGACGCGCTCGGGCGTCCGCGAAGTGTCGCCGCCGATTATCCGCACGCCGTGCGTACGCGCGAGCCCGCGCACGCCCTCGTAAAACTCTTCGAGGAAGCGTCCGCGCCACAGCACGGCGGGCACGCCGACCGAGAGCAGGCAGAACAGCGGCCGCGCGCCCATCGCGGCTACGTCCGAGAGCGAGACCGCGAGCGCCTTGTGCCCGAGGTCGCGCGGAATCGTCCAGCCCTTTTCGAGACGGAAGTCAACGCCTTCGACGAGCAGGTCTGCGGTGATGACCGTCTCGAAGCCCGCGCGCTGTCGGAAGACCGCGGCGTCGTCGCCGATGCCTTTCAGGAGTGATGAGTGATGAGTGATGAGTGATGAGTTGTCGTGAATGTCGCGGCGAGCGAGTTCCTTGCGGCGGATGCGCTCGATAAAGTCGAACTCGCCTCCGCCGGTCAACTCATCACCCATCACTTATCACTCAACACCTGCTCAGAGATTTCTGCGGAGTGAGTCGAGGCCGGCTTCGATGGTTTCGGGCGCGGTCGAGAAGGAGAAGCGGAGGTGGCCTTCGCCGTGCTCGCCGAAGACGACGCCGGGGACGGTCGCGACCTGCGCGCGTTCGAGCAGGAGGTCTGCGGCGGCGCGGCTGTCGGGGTTGATGCGCGACACGTCCGGGAAGGCGTAGAAGGCGCCGGCCGGCGGGTCGCACGCGAGCCCCAGCTCGCACAGGCCCGAGACGAGCAGGTCGCGTCGGCGGCGGTACTCGCGGCGTATGTCTGCGTAGAACTCTTCGGGAAGTTGGAAGGCCGCGAGCGCTGCGTACTGCGAGGGCGTCGAGACGCCGTTGGTCGAGTAGAGCAGGCACTTCTTCAGCCCCGTCATCCAAGGCTCGGCCGCGACGGCGTAGCCCACGCGCCAGCCCGTCATCGCGTACGACTTCGAGAGCGTGTAGCAGGTGATCGTCCGCTCGAACATGCCTTCGAGCGAGGCGATGGAGACGTGCTCGCCGTCGTAGATGAGGTCTTCGTAAGCCTCGTCGGCGATGACGACGAGGTTGCGCTCGCGTGCGAAGCGCGCCACCTCTTCGGCCTCCTCGCGCGTGAAGACGAGCCCCGTAGGGTTCTGCGGCGTGTTGTAGTAGATGGCGCGCGTCCTGTCGTTCGTGTGGCGCGCGAGCGTCTCGCGGAAGCCCTCGCGGCGCGCCTCGCCGCTGCGTACGAGGACGGTCTTGCCCTCGCAGTGCGCGATGAGGTCGCGTATGGGCGTCCAGAAGGGCGAGAAGACGAGCACCTCGTCGCCGGGGTCAATCACCGATTGGAAGGCGCCGTAGAGTCCCTGCATGCCGCCGTTGAGGACGATCACGTCCTGCTCTTCGGCCGTGACGCGGTTACGCGTGCGCAGCTTCTCGGCGATGGCGGCGCGCAGTTCCGAGATGCCGGACGAGGGCGCGTAGCGCGTGCGGTTCTCTGCGAGCGCGCGCGCCATCGCCTCCTTGATGGGCTCGGGCGTGTTGAGGAAGGGCTCGCCGCCCTCGAACTGGTAGACGGCCGCGCCCTGCGCGCGCAGCTCCATCACCTTGTTACGTATCTTGACGATGTCGGAGAACCCGACGGCTTCGAGCCGCCTCGCGAGGCGGAAGGCGGAAGCGGACGTTGACACCACGCGCGGCGAACCTCCAGATTGGCTGTGTTGAGGCAAGGGCGGATTATAGCCCCGGAGCCGACGGGGCGTCCAACCCATTAGGACAGGATGTCTAACCCGTTAGGTTAGAGGCCGGTTCTGTTTGAGCTTAGAACACTCACATCTCGCGCTCGGATGCGACTGAGGAAATCGTCAGACTCCGGCCCCATATCGTGTACGGCATGGGTGCGTTGATACGCGGCCGCGGCGAACGCTATTCTTACATTTCGGCGATAAAACGGTTGCGATGCGGCTTAAAGGGATGAAAGTCGGAAGAAGTTTGGTAGATTATTACTCACGCCGCCGAGCCTGCTGCTAAGAGGAACGGCAGTTGCCACTCTCCCGTGTGTGAACGCTCATCCACGTGCGTCCTAAAGAATAAAGATTTTTGAGGAGACACTGACCCATGACGACGACGAACAAGATTCTACCCGTGGCGCTCGTGGCGGCGCTGCTCGGCGGGACGGTCGGCGCGTTCGTGATGCGCCCGTCCAACAACAATGTCGAGGTGGCGAAGGCCACGACGGCCGAGCCCGCCAAGACCAACCTCGTCGCCAGCGAGACGGCCACCAACCCGTCGGCCGACGAGCAGAAGAACGCGCTCGACGCCGAGATCGCTAACGAGACGAAGAACATGACCGACGAGGAGCGCGCGGCCTTCAAGGACGGCTTCCTTGAGGGCGTCGAGGCGGCTCGCGACTCGAACCTGACGAGCACGGCGGCCACTCCGGCGGCTACGCGAGTCGTCACACGCACGGCTCCCGCGCGCACCCGCACCGTCTACCGTAGCAGCGCTGCTCCGCGCCGCGTCTACTACGACTACGGCCAGACACGCGGCCGCTCCTTCTGGCAGAAGCACCGCGACAAGCTGACCGTCGCGATGGGCACTGGCGGCGGCGCGCTGCTCGGCGGCCTCATCGGCGGCAAGAAGGGCGCGGGCATCGGCGCTCTCGCGGGCGCGGGCGGCTCGGCGCTCTACACGTACAAGATTCGCAAGCGCAACCGCAACTACTAAAAAGGGCGACGCAAGATGCGTGGAAGTCTGAAGACGACGCTTTCGAGCGTGACTTCGGCTCTGCTCCTCGCGTTGCTGCTGTTCGGACGGGCGACCCCTGCGACCGCCGGGGCCGCCCGTCTCCGTTTTGAAGGGCAGAGCGACCCTTGGGGGCGGGTTCCGAGTGAGCCGACGACGCGGCGTAGCGAGGCTTCGGCGCGGAGGACGGCGTTGCCTTCGCCCGTCAGCTTCCGCGAGTCGGACGGGCGCGGGCTGCTCGTCCGGACTTGGGTCAACGGCGCGGGGCCCTTCACCTTCGCCCTCGACACGGGCGCGGGCGCGACGATTCTCTCTTCGCGGACGGCCGGCGCGGCGCGCGTCGAAGTCGAGTCGGGCGGGCGCGGGATTCAGATCGGCGGCCTGAGCGGCGCCGTGGCGGGCGGCGCGCAGAAAGCCTTCGTGCGCACCATCGCGCTCGGCTCAAGCGAGAACACGCTGCCCGCGCGCGGCCTCTTCGTCATCGCGACGGGGCTGCCTTCGGACGTTGACGGCATCCTCGACCCTTCCGAAGCCTTCGCCGCGCTCGGCTTCCGCATAGACATTCCGGCCGGCCAACTCAGCTTCTTCGACCCCGGTACGGAGCCAATCCGCGCCTCCGACGCTCCGCCCGAAGGCGCCGTAGTGCCTTGGTTGACCGAAGGGGGAAGCCGCCGCCCCTTCGTCATGCTCGCCGAGGGCCGCCGGGCGCTGCTCGACACGGGCTCCGGCTTCGGCCTCGCGGTTGACGAGGCGGCCGCGCGAGCGCTCGGCATCATTCAGACCGAAGGCCGTGGGCGCGGCCAGACGCGGGACTTGGCGGGTGGGGAAGTCCATTCCAGACGCATACGCGCCGCCACGGTCAGCGTCGGCGCGCTCGTCCTGCGCGGCGTCCCGACCGACCTGCTCACGCGCGCCGAGAAGGGCGCGCCCGTCATCCTCGGCCGCGACGCTCTCCGCCCCTTCCGCATGAGCTTCGACCCAGTCCACCGCCTCATCATGCTCGACCCGCGCGAGGGCTGAAGTCCCCGGCCTGTGGAAAACTCGCTAAGAATAACGTTGACAGGAATTTGAGGCGCGGTTAACATGTCCGCGCTTGCCGTTGCCGCGCCGCCTTCAGGACGGGCGGCGAAGGGTCAACAGTCCAACAACAACGCGGAAGGCAGGGTGCGGCAGTCCGCACGCGTGCGAGTCTCATGGCTCTTATGAACCGCGCAGCCGTCTCAATCCCCGAAAAGCTCTTCTTCAAGATCGGGGAGGTGTGCGACATCACCGGCATTCAGGCGCACGTCCTGCGTTACTGGGAGTCGGAGTTCCCGATGCTCGCGCCGCAGAAGAACCGCGCAGGGCAGCGCACCTACCGCAAGCGCGACGTGGAGATGGTTCTGCGCATCAAGGAGTTGCTCTACGAAGACCAGTACACCATCGCCGGCGCCAAGAAGCGCCTGACGAACGAGCTGCGCGGCGCCAGCAAGCTCAAGGTCGTCACGCCCGACATGAGCCCGCAGACGCTCGGCTCAAGCCCCGCGCAGTTCGCCCCGCCGCCCGCCGACGACGCGGAAGACCCTTCCGAAGACTTTAACGCCGCTCACGCCGACTCTTCCGCGCAAGCCGACTCCGCACAGCCCGGCGCGTCGCAGAACGTCTACCACGCCGCGCCCGACGCCGCGCAGACCGACGAAGGCCGCGCAGCCCTCCGGCGCCTCCGCGAACAACTGCGCGACATCATGCTCCTCCTCGACGCCGAAGAGCCCCGCGCCGGCTCGCACCGCCATTAACGCGCGCGGCCTCATTTGACCAAACACTCGATTCCATAGATACTAAACGCCGTCACGGGATGTGGCGCAGCCTGGTAGCGCGCTCGCTTGGGGTGCGAGAGGCCGGCAGTTCGAATCTGCCCATCCCGATACAGTAAAAGCCTCCAACCGCCATTGGTTGGAGGCTTTTGCCTTTCCGGCGAGTTTGTCTTTCGGAGGAGGGCAGTTTGCCGTGTGCGACGGGATGAAAGTCTGTTCGACCTGCCGGCTAGAGAAGGCTCTAGACGAGTTCAATCGGAAAGGCAGCGCCGTTCAAAGTAAGTGTAAGTCTTGTCAGCGTGCTTACCACCGAAACTACTACCGGGAGAACAAGTCGCGCTTCATCACGAAGAACCGCCGGAATAAGAACAGGCAGCGCAAGCGCCTGCGCACAATCCTCCTGAACGTTAAGCGGCGGCCCTGTCAGGACTGCGGCGGGTCATTTCACCCTTGGGTGATGGAACTCGATCACCGCGACAGCACGACGAAAACAGCCGCGGTCGCGAACCTCGTTTCCAAAGGTTGCACGGACGCGCGGCTGTTGGAAGAGATAGGGAAGTGCGATGTGGTCTGCGCTAATTGCCACCGCATGCGCACATACCGACGGATGTACGGGAAAGATTCCGTGCCCGCCTGACTCCCACGTTAGAAGCGGCGGGCGCCGGCGGGGATGGCGGTTTTCTTGTCGCCGGGCTTGGCGGTCTTGGCGGCGCCTTCGGCGAAGCCCGCGGCGAGGGTGATGACGCACATGGAGCCGAGCTTGTGGTTGCCGCAGGCGACGCCGGCCACCTTGAAGGTCGGGTCGAGGAGGCGCTTGCGGTGGTTGCGGTTGGCGAAGCCGTCGTCAATCAGGAGCGTGATGACGCGCTCGCGCGCGTCGTCGGTGCCGTAGGAGAGGTTCTCGCCGATGGGGTCTGTCCAAGAGCCGAAGCGCGCCGCGCGCTGCTCGCAGAAACTCCCGTCGGCGCCCTGATGGCCGGTCGCGCCCGACGCGGACTGATCCCTGACCAACTCGCGCGCGCCCGAGCACATGCCCAGAGAGAGCGTCAGCGCCGGCGCGGGCCGGGCCGCGCGCAGGAAGGCGATGGCGTCGTCGAGCGCCTGCGTCCCTTCCTCCGTCATCAGCCCGGGCAGGCCGGGCCGCCTGTACTCTTTGCCCGAAAACATCGGCCGCAGCTTCTCGAGGTACGCGGCGTACTCGGCCGGGCGCGTGCGCACGAGATTAATCTCGCTGACGATGTCCTGTTCGAGCATGGCGGCCGCGGAGGCGGACGACTTGGTGTTGACGATCTGTTGTGCGCCGGTCTTCGTCGGTGTGGCCGCGGCGGAGAGGAGCAGCGCGCAGGCGAAAAGGGTGGAGAGTAGTCTCGGGGGCTTCAAGGGGGAACTCCTTTCTGTCTTCGGGGCCTTACGTGTTCGAGTTCAAGTGTCTGTCGGGAGCGGGGGCGCTTGTCCCTGCGGGGTGTGCGCTGCGCAATATGGCGCAAAGCCGTACGCGAGTCAAGAGAGAGCCCGACCGAGTTTAAGAAGAAAGCCGCCCGGCACGTGCCGACGTACAGGTCAGCCCGCGTCGTCCAGAAATTCGGTGACGGCAATCTTGTTGGTCAGGGTGCGGTGGACGGGGCAGCGGTGCGCGATCTCTTGCAGGCGCGCGTGCTGCTCATCGGTGAGCGGGCCTTCGATCTCGACGGCGCGCTCGATGTGGTGTATGAAGTCGTCCGCGTCGCTGCCGCATGCGACGCAGTCCTTCGCGTGGACGCGCCGCTGCCGCAGGCGCACGCGCACGCGCTCGACCGGCCAGCCCTTCCGGCGCGCGTAGAGCGTCACGGTCATCGAGACGCAACTGCCGAGCGCCGCCAGCAGGAGCGTGTAAGGGTCTGGCCCCGCGCCCTCGCCGCCGAGCGCCGCGGGCTCGTCCGTCAAGAGCGTCCGCCCGTCGCCGTAGCTCACCTCGTTGCGCAGGTTGGAAAGAGAGGTAACGGTCACTTCGCCCAAGGTGTTCGCCTCCTGTGGCTTTGAAAGTCTGACCGGCTCAACGCGGCGTGAAGCTTAGCGCGGAAGGCGCTTCATGGAAAGGGCGTGCGCGACAAAAAAGGAAAGGGCGTGCGGGCAAAAAAAGGGCGGGCCGGAGGAGTGCCGACCCGCCGTCTCTCTCAATTCACCCGAAAGGAATGGAACAGACTTGCTATCTCGACCTGCCGGTTATCGCGTAGAGGTTGACCGCGAACAGCACAGTTAAAGCCAACGTCATCGCTTTCACCTCGCCTGCCTTGATGACCTCAAGATAGTTCTAATGGTTATCAGTTTTCAGCGTCCGGCCGGAGAAAATTTGACGGCTTCAATCTGACGCGTGCCTGCCACAAAAACGGTCTGGCTGAAAGCTGTATGCTGACCGCCGACGGCTTCTTCCCTTGCAGTCCCGCGTCGCGTGCCGGTACACTCTTCGGCGTTCCGGCACAATAAAATCCATTTGCAAGCGGCGGGCCTCGCGTTCTGCCGCCGAAGGGGTCTTAAGGATGAAGATTCACGAGTATCAGGCGAAGGAGCTTTTGAGGAAGTACGGCGTAAACGTGCCGCGCGGGCTGGTCGCGCGCTCGCCCGAGGAGGCTTACCACGCGGCGAAGGAGCTGGGCACCGACCTCGTCGTCGTCAAGGCGCAGATACACGCGGGCGGGCGCGGCAAGGGCGGCGGCGTCAAGCTCGCCAAGTCGGCCGACGAGGCGCAGGAGATCGCCCGCCAGATGCTCGGCATGAAGCTCAAGACGCACCAGACCGGCCCCGAAGGTCAGGAGGTGCGCACGCTCCTCATCGAAGAGGGGCTGCCGATTGACAAGGAGTTCTACCTCGGCATCGTGCTCGACCGCGCCTCGGGCCGGCCCGTCTTCATGGCTTCATCCGCGGGCGGCATGGACATCGAAGAGGTCGCCGCCAACACGCCCGAACTCATCCTGAAGGAGACCATCAACCCGGCCGTCGGCTTCCGCCCGTTTCAGGCGCGCAAGCTCGCCTTCGGGCTCGGCCTGCCCGCGGCGCTCGTCAATCAGGCCGCGAAGTTCATGCAGTCGCTCTATCAGGCTTACGAGCAAGCGGACGCCTCGCTCCTCGAAATCAACCCGTTCCTCTTGACGAAGGACGGGCGGCTCTTCGCGCTCGACGCCAAGATCAACTTCGACGACAACGCGATGTTTCGTCACCCGGACTTCCATAGCTTACGCGACCTGAACGAGGAGGAGCCTTTGGAGATTGAAGCGTCGAAGTACGACCTCAACTACATCAAGCTCGACGGCGACATCGCCTGCATGGTCAACGGCGCGGGCCTCGCGATGGCGACCATGGACATCATCAAGCTCGCGGGCGGCGAGCCCGCAAACTTCTTGGACGTCGGCGGCGGCGCCTCTCAAGAGCGCGTCGAAGCCGCCTTCCGCATCCTGCTCGCAGACCCGAACGTCCGCGCCGTGCTCATCAACATCTTCGGCGGCATCGTCCGCACAGACATGGTCGCGCGCGGCGTCATCGAGGCGGCGAAATCCATCGGCATTCAGGTGCCGGTCGTCGTCCGCCTCGAAGGCACCAACGTCGAAGAGGGCCGCCGCCTCATCGCCGAGTCCGGCATGAACTTCACCGTCGGCCAAGGCATGAAGGACGCCGCCGAAAAGGTCGTCGCCCTCGCCGCCGGCAAGGCCGCCGCTTAAATGCAGAAGCCCGACCGTGAGGGAGGGCGTATGAGCTTCATCAAAGCGCCCCTCGCGTCTGTCAAGACGCCCTCCCTCACGGTCGGGCTTCTGCCGTTGCTATGAGAGGAAGTTCACTTCTCAGAATTCTCGTCCACGTCAGCCGCTTCGGCCTCGCCGCGCTCTTCCTGTTCGCGGCCGGCGCGAAGCTCTTCACGCTCTCGGACTTCGCCGCCAACCTCTCCAACCTCGTCGAAGCCCGCTGGGTCTGGCCCGTCGCAATCGCCGTCGTCGCGTCCGAACTCCTCGCCGCCGCGCTGCTCCTCCTACCGCGCACCGTGCGACTCGGCGCGGCCTTCTCGGCTTTACTCCTCCTCGGCTTCGCCGCCTACGCCCTCTACTACGTCTACGTCCTCCACGGCGAGCCCCTCGAATGCGGCTGCTTCGGCCGCCTCATCGCCTCCCAACTCGGCGTCACCACCGCCCTACGCAACCTCGCCCTCCTCATCCCCTGCGCCCTCGTCCTCTTCGTCCGGCCGCGGTCTCGTGCTAACGCAGACGTTGAAGTGGAACAGCCTTCGTCCCTGTCGTCGGCGTCGGGATGAAGGCGCCGCTGTTCTAAACCAATCAAACTTGAGCGGAGGTGAGATGGCAACACTAAGCTTCTGGGGCGGGGTGGGGACAGTGACGGGGTCGAAGTACTTGGTGGAAAGTAATGGAAGCCGGGTGCTGGTGGACTGCGGGCTGTTTCAGGGTTTGAGAGAGTTGAGGGAGCGCAACTGGGAAGATCCGCCGTTCGACGCGAGGAACTTGGACGCGGTCGTCATCACGCACGCGCACGTTGACCACACGGCGTATCTGCCGCGGCTGGTGCGGCTCGGGTACGGCGGGCCGGTCTATTGCTCGAAGGGGACGGCCGACCTTGTGAAGCTGCTGCTGCCGGACTCGGCGCGTTTGCAGGAAGAGGAGGCCGAGTACAGGAACCGCAAGGGCCTGACGCGGCACGAGCCGGCGCTGCCGCTCTACACGGAGGAGGACGCGCGGCGTGCGATTGAGCTCATACGCGTCTGCCCGAACACGGGAGGCGAGACGGAAGTCGCGGCGGGCGTGCGCGCGTCATTCCACATCGCGGGGCACATACTCGGTTCGAGCCTCGTCCTGCTCGAACTCGACGGCGCGGGCGCGGACGGGAAGGGGAGGCGCGTGCTCTTCTCCGGCGACCTCGGCCACTACGACCAGCCCATCATACGCGACCCCGTGCCGCCGCCCGCGTGCGACTACATGCTGGTCGAGTCAACCTACGGCGACCGCCTGCACGAAGCGGAAGACCCGAAGGACGCGCTCGCACGCGTCATCAACGAGGCGGCCGAGCGCGGCGGCCCGCTGCTCGTCCCGGCCTTCGCCGTCGGGCGCACGCAGGAGTTGGTCTACTACATACGCGAGCTTGAGGACGCGGGGCGCATCCCAGTCCTGCCCGTCCGCGTTGACTCGCCGATGGCGGCGGCCGCGACGCAGATTTACCAGCGCAACCGAGACGAGCAGGACGAGGAGTACGCGGCGCTGCTCGAACAGCACCGACACCCTCTGCGCACGCGCTCGATGCTGACGGCCTCGACGCGCGAGGAGTCGAAGCGTCTGAACGAGGAGAAGGGCACGCGCGTCATCATCTCGGCCTCGGGCATGATGACGGGCGGGCGCGTCCTTCATCACGCGCGTCGGATTCTGCCGGACGAGCGCGCGACCGTCCTCTTCGTCGGCTATCAGGCCGCGGGCACCACGGGAAGAAAGATTCTCGACGGCGCGCGCGTGGTGCGCATCATGAAGGAGGACGTGCCCGTCCGCTGCCGTGTGGAGCGCATCGGCGGGCTCTCGGCGCACGCCGACTGGTCGGAGGTTCTGCGCTGGCTGGAACCTTTAGAGAAGACCCCGCCGCGCCGCGTCTTCACCACGCACGGCGAGCCGGAGGCGGCCGAAGCGATGGCCGGCCACATACGCGAGCGCTTCGGCTGGCGCGTGGACGCGCCCGATTACGGCGAGCGCGTCGAGCTTGAGTGACGTTATTTGGTCGCGGGCTGCTCGGTCTCGAACTTAACTTTGAGGTAGAGCGTGAACTGGACGACGGGCTCGATGACTACGGGGTTGATGACCGTGTCGAAGCCGTCGGCGTCGAGCGGGTTGAAGAAGAAGGTGCGGCTCTTGCGCGCGTTCTTCACCGTGTACTTCTGCTTCAGGTTGTCGTCGTCCTGATCTATGTCCTCCGACTCGTAGGCCGCGTACGAGTCGTACATCTCGGTCGGGTAATAGATGCTCGGCCGCTCGGCGTAGACGAGCCCCGGCGGGCGGACTTTGACGCCGAGCAGGCGCACGTAGCGCTGTAGCTTCTGCTCGACTATCTTCCCCGCCTCGTCCATCAGCCGCGCCTGCACGGCCGCCGTGTCCTTCACGATGTAGTCAACTTTGATGAGGTCGTAAATCTTGTTCTGCGAGGCGAGCACCGTCAGTTTGTCGAGCATGTCGCGGTCGTGGTAGTGGACGGCGATGTTCTTCTTCAGCTCGAACCCGACCAGCTCCTCGCGCGCGACGTTCCCCGTCAGCTTGTAGCCGTAAATCTTGTTCTGCGAGGCGAAGTCAACGTACGTGTCCGCGTCCGTTATCCCTAAGCCCTTCAGCCCCGCCTTGAAGCCCGCGACCGTCGCGTCCATCTTCTGATTGCACTCGGCCACGGTCGCGCACTCCTGCAAGAGCCCGAAGACGGCGACGAACTCGTCGGCCTTGACGTTCATCAGCACGCTCGCGTCCACGAAGAAGGAGGTGTTGGTCGGCGGCTGGTCGTCTTTCGCCACCGTGCGCTTGCCGCGCTCTAACACCTCCGCGCGCCCGCGCCCGCTGCCCGACTGCCCGTAGCCGACGTTGCCGCTCGCCTGCGCCGCGCAGACGCGCGCCCCGACGGCGGCGAAAAGGAGGATCAGAACGGCTCTCTTCATCACAAGCTCCTCGAAGGGGAAGGTCTATAAGGCGGCGGAAGATTAACAGAACCGGCGCGGCGGCGGCGAAAAATCGTCCGTCGAACGGAAGCGCGGGCCGCGCGGCTTTCCCGGCGGGCGCGTGGAGTTAGAGTGCAGGTGATGTCTTTGGCGCGGGTTGTCGAGGAAAGGGGAGGCCGACGTTGACGCGAGGCGCGGCGGGCCTCAACGGCCGGGTTCAAGCGTGTGTTATGTGCCGTGAGCTATTTGATAAATTTTAAGTTTTCGGTAAACACCCAACCCTCGTCCGGGCACGGCTGATGTTTATTGAGCGTGACTTTCTTGGTGACTTTGACGCGATACCAGTTTTCCGGCGCGTTGGTTTCAAGGACTTGAAATTCCGTCCCCTGTCCGCAACGACCTATTCTGTTCGCCGACGACTCTTTACCGGGAGTTTCACGGATGTTGATGTCTTTCAGGGCGACCATCTCGCGCCCTACGTTCTTACTCAAAACGGGTGGGTCGGGATAGAGGTAAGGCTTCATTACCGCGAGGAGTTTGTTATCCCCGGCGATGCCGGCGAGCACAATAGCGGAGATTATCGGCCCGCCCGCGACAGCGAACAGAATGAAAACTACCAGATACTTGAATTTCCTCCACTCCGAGCCAAGGCCGGGCTCTTCCTTGACGTATACGACGTGCGGCGAGTCGTCCCGGTTGTCATTGGTGACAAGCTTGAGTTGTGGCGCGCCCATTGGCGAAACCTCCTGCACAGAGGGATACGAGTTTCGGGGTGCGAGGTGTTCGGAAAAACCGGAACGCGAGGCCATCCCGGGAAAGTTGTTCGGGCGGGGGAGTCGAAAGCAATTCTAGCCCAAGCGCCGGAAAATTGAAACAAACTTCGGGCGGGCCGCGCCGCTTTCCCGGCGGGCGTGTGCGCGTGCTATACTCCGCCTTCAAACAAAGCAAGAAAAACTCGGCTTGAGGAGCAAGAGCGTTGAGCGTACTTGTTGACAAGAACACGCGCTTAGTCGTGCAGGGCATCACCGGCAAAGAGGGCACGTTCCACACGAAGCAGATGGCGGAGTACGGGACGAACGTCGTCGGCGGCGTCACGCCGGGCAAGGGCGGGACGACGCACGAGGGCTTCCACGTCTTCAACACCGTCGCCGACGCCGTGCGCGAGGCCGGCGCCAACGCCTCGGTCATCTACGTCCCGCCGCCCTTCGCCGCGGACGCCATCATGGAGGCGGCCGACGCGGGGCTGCCGCTCGTCGTCTGCATCACAGAGGGCATCCCGGCGCTCGACATGGTGAAGGTCAAAGAATACCTGTCGGACAAGCCGACGCGGCTCGTCGGGCCGAACTGCCCCGGCGTCATCTCGCCCGGCAAGTGCAAGGTCGGCATCATGCCCGGCCACATCCACAAGGAGGGGCGCGTCGGCGTCGTCTCGCGCTCTGGGACGTTGACTTATGAGGCGGTCGGGCAGTTGACGGCGCTCGGGCTCGGACAGTCAACCGCCATCGGCATCGGCGGCGACCCCATCATCGGGACGACGCACCTTCAGGCGCTCGCGCTCTTTCAGGACGACCCCGAGACCGAAGGCATCGTCATGATCGGCGAGATCGGCGGCACCGCCGAGGAGGAGGCCGCGGCCTTCGCCAAGGACAACGTAACCAAGCCCATCGTCGCCTTCATCGCCGGCCAGACCGCGCCGCCCGGCCGCCGCATGGGCCACGCCGGCGCCATCATCGCCGGAGGCAAGGGCACCGCCGCCGAGAAGATGAAGGCGCTCGAAGAGGCGGGCATCCGCGTGGTGCATTCGCCCGCCGACATCGGTCAGGCGATGAAGGACGCGCTCGGCGCGGGCGCTTCGGCTTAAAGTTTTAGTCAACCCAATTCATCGAAGAGGAACTGAATGGCAGAGCAGGCAGGGAACTTAACTTTCGGAATCATCAAGCCCGACGCGGTGCGCGGCGGGAAGACGGGCGCCATCTTGCAGCGCGTCCTCGACGCAGGGTTCAAACTCCGCGCGATGAAGCTCATCCACATGACGACGCCCGAGGCCGAGGGCTTCTACGACGTACACCGCGAGCGGCCGTTCTTCGGCGAGCTGACGAAGTTCATGTCTTCGGGGCCTTGCGTCGTGCTGGCTTTGGAGAAGGAGGGCGCGGTCAAGGCTTGGCGCGACCTGATGGGCGCGACCGACCCTGCGAAGGCCGACGAGGGGACGCTGCGCAAGGAGTTCGCCAACTCCATCGGCGAGAACGCCGTCCACGGGTCGGATTCCGAAGAGAACGCGCAGATCGAGCTGGCCTACTTCTTCAGCCGCCTCGAATTCGTTTAAGCCGGCAGTCCCAGAGGTCTTATGGGCATCATCAGCGAAGTCATCGAGAACACGAAGGCCATCATCAAGGGGATGATGACCACCGCGTCCTACATCCCGCGCGAGAAGTGGACGGTCGAGTACCCGGACGAGCCGGTCACGCTACAGCCGCGCTTCCGCGGGCAGCACCTCCTGCACGTGGACGAGTTGGGGCGCGAGAAGTGCGTCGCCTGCTACCTGTGCGCGGCCGCGTGCCCTTCGGACTGCATCTACATCGTCGCGGCCGACGACCCGCGACCGCCGAAGGAACGGACGGGCGTGGACGAGCGCTACGCCGAGGTCTACAACATAGACTACGGCCGCTGCATCTTCTGCGGCTTCTGCGTCGAAGCCTGCCCGAAGGACGCCATCACGCACGGCTTCAACTTCGAGCTTTCGGTCTACTCGCGCGCCGATTTGCTCAAGACGAAAGACGACCTGCTCATCACCAAGCAGAAGCAGTCTGAGAACTACCGCGTCGCCTTCGCCGACGAGGAGGTGGACTCGGAGTACAAGGTGATCTGAGCCCGAGCACACAGACCGCGCGCCACGAAGGCCCGCCGTGCCACTGAGCGCGGCGGGCCTTCTCATCATTTAAGAGACTCTTCACACGCCCTTCAAAGACGCGCCGGAAATGTCACACTTCTTCAACAGACGAGGGCTGGAAATTTTTTTGCGCGGGCGGGCTGTAACCGTTCGCACGCAAAAGTTGTCTTAATGAGTAGAGGCCGCACTCTCCCGTGCGGGCGTCGAGGACGCTGCGCCGGGAAGTGCGGCCTAAATTTTTTTGTCAAGAAAAAGGGGGAAGTATGAAGAGGTTTCTGGCACTAACGTTGACGTTGGCTTCATTCGGTCTGACGGCGACTTCGGCCGAGGCGAAGGCAGCTCCGTCCGCGGCTTCGGCGGGCACTCTGAACGCCGCGCCCGCACCCGTCGCGGTTCAGTGGCGCAACCGTCGCAACTGGGGGCGCAACCGCGTCCGCGTCGTGACGCAGACGCGCCTCGTGCGCCGCGGCCGCGCGGTCTGGCGCGAGACCTACCAGACCAGATATCTGCCGAACGGCATGACGCAGACGCGTCTCATCAGCCGCGTCCGCGTTCGCTAAGGTCGGACAGACATTAAAGACGAAGGCACGGCTTGGAGTCTAAACAACTTCAAGCCGTACCTTCGTGTCTGTGCCTGATTCCTGCCGGGCATCCGCTACTGCCCGGCGATGCGTGTCAGGCGTTCGCGGTCGAGGATGCGGATGTGTTTGCGGCCGATGGAGATGACGTTGGCCGCCTTGAGTTCGTTGAGCGCGTTGGTGGCCGTCTCGCGGTAGACGCCGAGGCGTTCGGCGATGTCCTGATGCGTGAGGCCGTCCACAGAGTCGCCGTCCGACTCGCGCAGGAGCAGCGCGGCGACGCGCGCGGGGATGCCCTTGAAGACCGTGTCCTCCAACTGCCGCTCGGCTTCGAGGACGCGGCGGCCGAAGGCTTCGAGGATGCGGCGCGCGATCTCGGGCTTGCTGGCGAGCAGGCGGTTGAGGACTGCGCAGTTCATCGTGACGATGGTCGAGTCCTCCGTCACCTCTGCGAAGGTGTCGTACATGCCCTGACCGATGCAGGACATCTCGCCGAAGAAGCTGAACGGCAGCAGGTGCGCGATGACGAGCTTTCGGCCCTCGGGCGACATGCGGTAAATCTGCACCGCGCCCTCGCGCAGCAGGAAGAGCGCCTCGCCCGTCTCGCCCGGCGTGTAGATGACCTCGCCGCGGCTGAAACGGCGCGTCAAAGTCACACGCGCCACCTCGCGCAGCTCCTCCGGCGTCATCCCCTGAAAAAGGTCTGGGTCTGTGTTCGGCCTCGTGCTCATAAACGTGCCCGGCGTCCGCCTGAGATGCGCGCGGGCTCCCCGGCGTTCCGGTGTACCCAATATACGATGCGCGGCGGCGGGACGGCGAGCCGCCGCGGGGCGGGCCGCCCGTTCGTAATCGCGATTACTGAAGCGCCGGGCGGACGGGGCGCATAATGGCTCTCGCGCCCGGGAAGGGCGCCGTTTTGAGTCGAAGGTTAGAGACAGGAGATTAAAGAGATGAGCCAGTATGTCGCCGAGGTGAACGACGGTACTTTCGAGCGGGACGTTGCGGGGTCGGACGTGCCGGTGGTTTTGGACTTCTGGGCCGAGTGGTGCCCGCCGTGCCGCGCGCTCGCGCCGACCTTCGAGGAGCTGGCGAAGCAGTACTCGGGGCGCGTCCGCTTCCTCAAGCTCAACGTGGACGAGAACGCGGAGGTGCCGCAGCGCTTCGGCATCAAGGGCATCCCGACGCTCGTCTTCTTCGACGGCGGCCGCGAGGTCGAGCGCATGGTCGGCGCCGCCGGCAAGGACGCCCTCGCGCGCGTGATTGATAAGTATGTCAGGGCCGCGGCCTGAGAGAAGACTAGATAAAGATTAAACGCGGGGGCGTGGGGGCGCGGCTTGTTGACTTACGTCTTCAAGCCGCGCCCCCGCGCCCCCGCGTTTAAATCAGCCTATCCCCGCCCTCGCCGTTTCGTGATAATCTCCGCGCTGTTTTCTGCGACGCCTGAAACCCTTCCAGCGAGGTGTGTCTCATGTCAGAGAACGGCCGCCCCTTGATGACGCTCGAAGCCCTGCGCTCAGTCCCGCTCTTCGCGTCGCTGAACGACGAGGACGCGGCGGCGCTGCGCGGACTGCTCGAACTCGAACAGAGGCAGGCGGGCGCGCGCCTCTTCCGACAGGGCGAGGCCGGCGATCGCCTCTACCTCATCGTCGGCGGGCGCGTCCGCATACACGTCCGCGACGAGGACGGCGAAGACGTGACGCTGACCGAGCTTGCCGGCGGCGACTTCTTCGGCGAGATGGCCATCCTCGACGGCAAGCCGCGCTCGGCCGACGCAACGGTCGCCGAGGACGCGCGTCTCGCCGTCCTCTCTCGCGCGGACTTCGACGCCTTCGTCCGCCGCCAGCCCGGCGTCGCGCTCACGATGCTCGGCGCCATCACCGAGCGCCTGCGGCAGACCGACGAGATGCTGCGCCGCCGCGTGACGCGCAACCTCAACGAGGTCGAGTCCGAACAGCAGACCTTCGCAGACCGCCTCGCCGACGCCGTGACCGAGTTCGGCGGCAGCTGGTGGTTCATCGTCGCCACCATCGCCTTCATCGTCTTCTGGGTCGTCTACAACACGACGGTTCGGCACGACCAAGGCATAGACCCGTTCCCCTACCAGTTCCTCGACGTGATGAACGGCATCGTCGCCGCGCTCCTCACGCCCATCATCCTCATCTCGCAGAACCGGCAGGGCGACAAAGACCGCCTGCGCGCAGACCTCGACTATCAGGTCAACCTCAAGAACGAGCTGGCGCTCAACGAAGTCATGCGCCGCCTCGACGTGCTCGAATCCGAGCGCCTGCCCACGCTCTTCGCGAAGCTCAAGGAGGAGGCGGGCGGCGGCGGTAGACAATAGTCGGCGGTCGGTTACAATGGACTCGTTCTACACAACCCGGAAACATACTTTACGCTTGAGGTCTAATGATTCAGGCCGTCTTCTTTGACTTCAACGGCGTCATCGTGGACGACGAGCCGTTGCAGATGAAAGCCTATCAGGAAGTTCTGGGGCGCGAGGGGCTGACGCTGACCGAGGCCGACTACTACGGCTCGCTCGGCATGGACGACTTGACGTTCGTCCGCGCCGCCTACGAGCGCGCAGGCAGCGAACTGGACGACGAGACACTTTCGCGCGTCATCGAGGGCAAGACCGAGGCGCACCGGAAATTGTTGGAGGGCGAACTGCCGCTCTTCCCCGGCGTCGTCAACTTCATCAAGGCCGTCTCGCGCCGCTACTCGACGGGGCTCGTGAGCATGGCCCGCCGCACAGAGATTGACCACGTGCTCGAACGCGCCGCGCTCGCCGACTACTTCAACGTCATCGTCAGCGCCGAGGACGCGACCGCGTGCAAGCCCGACCCCTCGTGCTACAACAACGGGCTCGAATTCCTAAACCGGAAGCGCGGCGAATCGCAGATCATCCCTTTGCGCCCGGATGAATGCCTCGTCATCGAAGACTCGCCGCCCGGCATCCTCTCGGCGCGCGCCGCGGGGATGCGCACGCTCGGCGTCACCAACACCGTCCCGGACAGGGAGTTGCGCGAGGCGGGCGCCGACTCCGTCACGCGCAGCCTCGCCGACTGGACGCCCGACGCCGTCCACCACGTATTTGATACCGAGTGGGGAAGGTAATGACTCCCGCTGACAAGCTCGCGGCCGCAGAGGCGCGCGCAAGGTTCGCGGCCGAAGTGTCGCGGCCGGAGGCGGAGATTGACCTCGCGCGCGCGGCGCTGCTCGTCGGGACGGAGGAGGAGCCGGGCCGCGCCAGCGTCGAGCGCTGTCTGGCGAGGCTCGACGAGATGGGCGAGGAGGCACGCGCGCGCGCGGTCGCGCGGGGCGGCTCGCACGTCGAGGCGCTCAACGAGTACCTCTTCTCGGAGCAGGGCTTCGTCGGCAACGAGTCGGACTACTACGACCCGCGCAACAGCATGCTCCATCAGGTGCTCGGACGCCGTACGGGCATTCCCATTACGCTCTCAATCGTCTACATCGAGGTCGGCCGCCGCGCGGGCCTGCGCGTCGAGGGCGTCGGCCTGCCCGGCCACTTCGTCGTGCGCGCGTGGGAGGGCGAAGGCGAGGGGGTTCTGGTAGACCCCTTTAACAGGCGCACGACCGACGCCGAAGAGTGCCAGAGCCGTCTGGACGTAATCTACGACGGGCACTTGACGCTCTCGGACGAGCACCTGCGCCCTGTCGGCGCGCGCGCCATCCTCGCGCGCCTGCTCGGCAACCTTAAGGCCGTCTACGTCAACGCGCAGCTCTACACACGCGCGCTCGCCGTCGTCGAGCGCATCACGCTCCTCGCCCCGCACGACCTCGAAGAGCGACGCGACCGCGGCATGCTCCTCGCCCAGCTCGGCCGCTACGCCGAAGCCGTCGCCGACACGCAGACCTACCTCAACCTCTCGCCCGACGCCTCGGACGCCGACGCCGTCCGCGAACAACTCAAGAAGATGCAGGTCAGGCAGGCGATGCTGAATTGAAGTAGACAGTAGACAGTAGACAGTAGCCAGTAGCCAGTAGAAAAATCGCCGTCAGCGAATCGTTCGCGTTCAACGGCGGCGTTCGCTTGGCGGAAGCCCTACTGACTACTGACTACTGATTACTGTCTACTCTGGTTTCCCTTTACAGGTCGGGCCGAAGAGGGCGGGGATTTTGCCGCTGATGACGGGGTAGTCGGCGGCCTCGGCGTTGAGCGGGAGCCAGTCGGCGTACTGCTCTGGGAGCGCCGCCTCGGGGAAGATGGCTTCGACGGGGCATTCGGGGACGCAGGCGTCGCAGTCTATGCAGGTGTCGGGGTTGATGTAGAGGCGGTCGGGCAGTTCGTGGAAAGCCTCGACGGGGCAGACCGCCGCGCAGTCGGTGTACTTGCAGTCAACGCAGTCTTCGGTGACAACGTACGTCATCGCTCTTTATCTCCGGCGCGAATGTATTAGTGCAGCTTCGCTTCTAAGGCAGGAGGGCGGCCGCTGTCAAACGCGCGCGGGGCTGCCCGCTCACTCCTCGTCTGTAATCTCCCCGGGCTGCTCCGCGCCCGGCGCAGGCAAAGGCTCCGTGAGCGGCACGATCCAGCTCGCGGGCCACATGCTCCGCCGGACTTTCGCGAGGTTAACTTCCGGGTCAATGAGCAACTGCGGCCGGCGCCCGTTCATGGACGCCGACACCGTCGCGCGCACCTCTACGTCCGGGTAGCCCTCGCGCCGCTTCTCTTCGGCGAGGTGGTGCGCGAACTGGATAATCATGTCGGGCTGGCCCGCCATCTTGTCGCACTGTCGAGTCTTGCACTGCCGCAGGTCAACAGTCCACGTCCTGCCGCTCGCAGGGTCGCGCAGGTTGAAGACCGCCGTCGCGGTCTTGTCGCGCAGCTTCATGTGCCAAGAGAACTGGTGCCCTTCCTCAGTCCAACTGACCTCGCCGGGGTAGAGGAAGTGTCGCAGCGGCATCAGTATTTGAAACGCCATGTAGACCGCGAGGAACACGACCAGCGCACGCCGCCCGCGCGACAGTTCGCCGGGCGGCAAGGCGTCTTCGCCCGCGCGCTCTAAAGGCTTGTACGGAACGTCCGCCGGATGTAAGAGCATGTGCGCGAAGCGGCGCGGCAGGTCAGGCGGGAAGAAGATGAGCGTCGCGGCCAGCATGAACCAAGGGAAAATCCCTATCTGGAAGATGCCCGCGTTGATGAGGTGAAACGTGACCGCCGCGGCGAAGGCGTAGGGCCGTGTGCGCTTCCACAAGAGCAGCGGTACGACGCACAGGTCGAGCATCAGCCCGCCGAAGACGAAAAGGTAGACCGTCAACTCCTTCGTGAAGAGGAAGCCGAAGACGGGAATCTGCGCGCCGCGCGCGAGCCACATCCGCATCGGCTCGCCGCGCAGCCAGTCGTGGTTGAGCTTCGCCACCCCGCCGAAGAAGTAGACCAGACCGATCTGCGCCCTCAACAGCCACAGCGCCCACGCCGGAGCCCACTGCGAACGCAGCTTCGGCCGCAGCCACGCGTCCAGCGACAGCGCCCGGTGCGCCGGGACGAAGACGAGCAGAAAGCTCATCAGGCAGATGAGGTAGAAGTGGTTGAGGTACTGCGTCTGGTCGAGCAGGAAGACGTACGCGAAGCCGAGGAAGAAGAGCGCGGCGGCCGCGCGGTAGCAGAAGCCGACCATGATGCACGCGGCGAGCAGCCCGAGCACGTAGAAGTGCGCATACATCCACTCGCCCGGCCACGGCCTAACCCAGCCGAAGCCGTAGTAGGTGTAGTAGACGGTCGGCTCGATGTAGTAGCGGCTGATCCAGCCGTACTTGAAATGCCTGTAGACCTCCCACAGCATCACCGCGCCGAAGGCGACGCGCAGGAAGACGATGGAGGCGATGTCAACCGGCTCGAAGAGTCCGACGCGGAGGCGTTCGAGCAGTCGGCTGCGCGCGCGGCCGGACTCCGGCAGGCGCGTTGATTCCGAAGGCAGGGCTGTGTCGGTCTGCATGGGCTTCAACAAAAGGGCGCGGCGGCGGGCGACAGAAAAGCGGCGGCATTATACGCGCCCCTCCGCGGTGAAGGTCAATCCGGCCGCGCCCCTTTGTTAAAGCATCCCTACCGGTTCGACTTGCAGCCCGGGTGGTCGCAGGTGCAGACGGAGGTCGGGTCTGAGTCGTTCGCGTCCTCGCAGTAGTCGCTGCAAAAGCGCCGGTCGCCCGTGACCATGCAGGTGCAGGTCTGGTGCGCGCACTTCTTCTCGTCGGTTCTGACGGGGTCTGCCATCTCGAAACCCTCCTCGTTAAAGCTAACGTCCGTCGTTGCCGCCCGTACGCGTGTCGGCCGGGCCGGGCTGCGCGTCCGTACGGTTCGACGCGTCGCGCGTCTGCTGCGGCGCGCTGGCCGTCTGCACGACCTCGTTCTCGCGCTCGTGCATCTGCTGGTTCTTCTTGTCCTTCCGCTCGCCGTCCTTCTTCTGCCTGTCCTTGTCTGACATCTGTCCCTCCGTTCGTTGTTGAATGAAAACCTTTAGCCGGCCGTCGTCTCGCCGCCGAGCAGCGTTATCACTTCGCCCGTGATGTAGCTCGAATCCGCTTCGGAGGCGAAGAAGACGTAGGCGGGCGCGACCTCTTCGGGCTGCGCGGGCCGTCCCATGGGCTTGTCCGAGCCGAACTCGGCGACCTTCTCCGCGGGCTTGTCGGCCGGGTTGAGCGGCGTCCACACGGGCCCCGGCGCGACGCAGTTGACGCGTATCTTTCGCTCGACGAGGCTCTGCGCGAGCGACTTGGTGAAGGCGTGTATCGCGCCCTTCGTCGCCGAGTAGTCGAGCAGTTCCTTGCTGCCTTGCAAGCCCGTGATCGAGCCGGTGTTGACGATGCACGCGCCCTCCTCCATCCGCGCGAGCGCCGCCTTCGCCATGTAGAAGTAGCCGTAGATGTTCGTCCTGAACGTGCGGTCGAACTGCTCCTCCGACACGTCCTCGATGGACTTCTGGTGCTGCTGGAAGGCAGCGTTGTTGACGAGTACGTCGAGCTTGCCGAAGGTCGTGACCGTGCGCTCGACGGCCTCGCGGCAGAAGGCGGAGTCGCGCACGTCGCCGGGAATGAGCAGCGCCTGCCGCCCCTCGCGCTCGACGGCCGCGCGCGTCTCCTCGGCGTCCACCTGCTCTTCTTGCAGATAGACGATAGCCACGTCCGCGCCTTCGCGCGCGAAGAGCACAGCCACCGCGCGGCCGATGCCACTGTCGCCGCCCGTGATGAGCGCCGCGCGCCCTTCGAGCTTGCCCGCGCCCTTGTAGTGCGGCGCCTCGTAGCGCGGCTTCAGTTCGAGTTCAGCTTCGATGCCCGGCTTCTCGACGTGCTGCGCCGGCATCGGCGCCTCGGGCTGTTCGAGCACGCGCGGCGGCGCGGCTCCGCTCTTGGCCGCCGACTGCCGCGCGGCCGATTGCTTCGCGGCCGACTTGCCCGCAGACTTCGCCGCGGACTTTTTGGCCGACGCTTTGGCCGAAGCCTTCGCGGCCTTCTTCGCCGCGCCCTTCTTGGACGACTTCGAGCCGCCCTTCTTTGCACCCTGCTTGTTCGCTCTGTTCGCCATCGAATCTCCCTGTGGACGAAAATTTTTGAAACGGCACGCGACGCGCGCGGGCGCACGTGTGCCCGAAAGCTTTTTCGGGGGAAGTTAAATTAGGGGATTGGTACGTGCGGATTATAGGCGGGCCGCGGCACGGATTTCTAGACGAACTATCAAGTTTCTGTCCTGCCCCGTTCGAGTTTGCTAAATTTGGATTGAGTGAAGGGAGGCGGCCGGAGCTTTTTCCAATCGCGACGTATGCGAGGCGTGAAGAACGGGATTAACTCCGACACGAGCGGGGCGACTTGGCGGAAGTGTGCACCCCTTCTGCTCGTCGTCGCCTCCGGCGTCGCGGCCCTGCTGCCCGCAGCCTTCCGCGGGATACCCACGGGCAACGACCTGCCGCATCACTACCGAGTGGCGCAGTCGTTCTACGAATCCGCGCGCGAAGGCGACCTCTACCCCGGCTGGCTCGCGAGCTCGAACGGCGGTTACGGCGACCTCAGCCCGCGTTTCTACCCGCCGGGTCTGTACTACCTGCTCGCCGCCGCGCGCGCGTTGACGGGCAATTGGTACGCGGGGAGTCTCGTCTGCTTCGCCGCACTCTCTGTCATAGGCTGCCTCGGCGTCTACTTCTGGGCTCGCGAGTTTCTGCCGCCGAACGTCGCCGCGTGGGCCGGCGCGCTTTACGCCTTCGTCCCTTTTCACCTCAACGACCTTTACAACGCGGCGCTCTTCGGACAGTACGCGGCCGCGGCCGTACTGCCTTTCGCCTTCGCCTTCGTCGAGAGGGTCTGCCGCGGGCGTCGTCTGCGCGACGTGGCGGGCCTCGCGGCCTCCTTCGCCCTGCTTGTTCTCACGCACCTACCGCTGACGGTCATCGGCGCGCTCTCGCTCGCCATGTATGCGCTGTTGAGGCTGCGACGCGACGCGTTGTTATCAACGTTCGGCAGGCTGACTCTCGCGGTCGCGCTCGGACTCGCCGCGAGCGCTTGCTACTGGGCGACGATGCTCGCGGAGAAGTCTTGGCTCAGAATCGCCAACGCCCCGCAGGAGTCTTGGGCCGACTACAGCCGCAACTTCATCTTCCAATCCACCATCTACCCTGAAACAGTAGGCGTCCTCTGGGTCAACATTCTCGCGGTGGCGACGTTCGCGATGTTCCTCCCCGCCTTCGCGCTCCTGCGGAGCCGCCGCGAAGTTGAATACCGCGGCGCGGCCAAAGCCCTCGCACTGCTCCTAGCCTTCTCCTTTCTGATGGCGACGCCTTTGAGCCGTCCCATCTGGGCGGCACTGCGCTTTCTGCAACAGACGCAGTTCCCTTGGCGCTGGCTCGCCGTGACGGCAATGGCCGGCCCCGTCCTCGTCGCCATGAGCGTTCCCATCTGGGCGAAGAAACTCGGAGAACACGGTAGGGTACTGACGGCGTCCGTCGCCGCGGTACTTCTGATATTCGTCGCCCTCTCCGCTTCCTTCGTCGTTACAGACGCAGACTACCTGCCGCGTGCGCAGTTTGAAGAGAAGGTAAAGGCCGCGGCCGTCGCGCCGAGCATGCCCGACTGGCTGCCCGTCTGGGCCAGCACTCAGCCGGCGCCGATGGAGCGTGAGCTGGCCGTCGAAGGGCATAGCTTTTCCGTGAACAGTTGGGAGACCGCGCGGCGTTCGTTTCAGGTCTCAGCAGGGCCGCCGACGCGCGCGCGCGTGCGGACGTTCTATTATCCTTACTGGGTCGCGACGGACAGTGCGGGGCGGAGGCTTGAGACGAGCCGCGACGCGGACGGCGCGCTGCTCGTCTCACTGCCGGCAGAAGCCGTCACGGTTGATTTGGTCTTGCGCGAACCGCCGCTCTCACTCGTCTCGGGGCTCGTGAGCGTCGCGGGGTGGTGCCTGATAGTTGCCCTTCTGGTCTTGAGGGCAGAAGCCCGACCGTGAGGGAGGGCGCAGGCGAAATGCAGAAGGCGGGATGATGAAGGACACGCTGTCTTTCATCATCCCGCCTTACTTTGTCTAGCCCACGCCCTCCCTCACGGTCGGGCTTCTGACCGGGCTTTAGGCGCGTTTGAGGTTGCGCGCGGCCTGCGCGCGGGGCGCGGGCTTCTCCTCTTCGGCCGTCGGCTGCGCCATGCGGACGCGCTCGGCGCGGGCCGTCATGCGGCGGTCGAGGTCTGCGATCTGTTCGGGCGTGAGGCGGTAGATGTTCGGCTGGTTGTGGTAGACGCGCGCGCCCGTCACCACGTCGGCCTGCTTGAAGCCGAGCCGCTCGGCCTTCTCGACCAACTCCTGCACGGTCATCTGCGGCTGCACGAGCGTCAAAGGCTGCTTCTCCTCAATCGTCTCGGGCACGGCCGCGGGCTTCGGCGCCTCGACCGGCAACTCCGTACCGTGCTCGCGCTTCATGTGGTCGAGAAAGTCCTTAAACGTAACGCTGCCAGTGAGTTCAAAGCCGACTTCGAACGCCGGGCTGTTCGACTTCACCACCTGAAAGACGCGTACGATCTCGCCGTCGCGCTCCTGCAAGGAGACTTCGACCATCACGTCCACGAAGTATTCCAGCCCCGAGGCCGTCATCGGCAGCACGCGCCCGACCTCGTTATCTTCCTTTGATTCCTTACCTTTAGCCGGAATCTGGTCAACGATGACGACCGACTTGCCCGACTCCATGCAGAGGCGGCGCAGAACGCCCTGCAAGACCATCTGGTCGGCGGCCAACTCTTCGGCCGAAGGCTGCGCCAGCGGGTCGCCTGTGCGCTCGCGCACGGCCTTGATGGTTTCGGCGTGCTTGGCGGAGAAGTATGCCGCCCAAGAGTCGAGCCCGAAACAGCCGTAGTTCTGCTCCTGACCCTCGCCCGAAAGCGCCCAGTCAATGAACTCGGGCAGCTCGTCCGGGTGCTCTATCTCTAACCCGTCGAAGTGGTTACCGACGCCAGCGAGGAGCCGTGTCTTGCGCTCCACGTCGAAGATGCAGAGGCGGCCGAGGCCGGCCTCCGCCAGAGAGCGCAGGAACCAGCTCTTGCCCGTGCCGGCGCCGCCGCGGACGGCCAACACCAGACGTTGCTGGCGCGGGCGGCGGCTCAAAGGGTTGATTCTCGGTTTCGTCGTATTGCTCATCTCTAAAATTCTCCTCGAAAGCCGGTTCCGGCCTGTAAATGCTTGGAGGGGGGCCTCTTAGCGCCGACCGGCGGAGGAACTCGTCCGGAACTTCGGGAGTCGCTCCGCGAATCGAGGGCACTGTATCACAGATGAAACAGCCGTGCAAGAAATTTTCACGTGTGAAACGACGGAAGGTTAAATTAATGCCGAAAGGAAGGGGAAGCGGCGTGGTCGTAGAGGAGTTTAGGCCGCGGATTTGTCTGAAACGGCTTGTACGACGGCTGGTAGTAGTTAGCAATTTCCTTTATTATCTGGCCTCCTCTGCCACTTCGACGCAAAAGTCAGCCCCCTTGCACTTTGCGCACAAACCACCGTCGGAAGGATCAAAATGTCTGATTTGGCAATAGTTATGCGCCGCGCCGCCGCGTCCGTTTTCGCACTGCTGTTGACGACGCTTCTAGCGCCCGCCGTGTTCGGACAGTCTCCGAACACGGCGGCGATGGTCGTCGTCGTGACCGACCAGAACGGCGCCGCAGTGACCGACGCGAAGGTCTCGGTCGTCAACAACGCGACCGGCGACACGCGCGAGGCCGTCTCGGACAGCGGCGGCAGCGCGACCATCGCGGCGCTCCCTCTGACGGGGACGTACACGGTCGGCGTCTCGAAGCAGGGCTTCGCCGACGAGGAGGCGAAGGGCATCACTCTGCGCTCGGGCGAGACGGCGACCGTGAGGGTGAAGCTGGCCGTCGGCGCGCAGGCCGAGGAGGTGACCGTCTACGGCACGACCGAGGGCGTGCGCGCGAATCCGCAGATCGGCCTCCCGCTCCGCGACGAGCAGATAAACGAGACGCCGATACTCGGCCGCAAGTCTACGACGCTGCCGCTGCTGAACTCGGCCTTCCGGCAGGGGAAGGGCACGGGCGACCTCTTCGTCAACGCGACCTACTTCATCACGGGCGTCGGCTCGCGCCGCGCGACTACGTTCACGCTCGACGGCGCGAACAACGACGAAGGCTGGGGGCGCCAGACGGCCATCGCCACCGTGCCGCTCGGGGCCATACAGGAGATCAACGTCCTCTCGAACGCGTTCTCGTCCGAGTTCGGCTGGACTTCGGGGCCGGCGCTGAACATCGTTACCAAGTCCGGCACGAACGAGTACCACGGCGAGGGAATCGCCCTCATACGCCCCGGCGGGAGCTGGCAGGCCAAGACCTTTTCGACCGAAGGCTTCTGCCCGCCTTCGGTGCCGAGCTGCGTCACGCCGACGACGCTACAGGCCATCAACCCCGTTGACATCCCCGACGCTTTGCAGCAGGTCTCCGGCTCAATTGGCGGGCCGATTGTTAAAGACAAGACCTTCTTCTTCGTCTCGTCCGACTACACGCGGCAGAACCGCACGACGTTCCTCTCGACCTCGCTGCCGGCCTTCCTGCTGCCGTCGGACGGACGGCTCGACTACACGGGCCACTACCGCCAGTTCCTCTTCGACGGCCGGCTCGACCATAAGTTCACGCCCGACCAGTCCTTGATGGTGCGCTTCAACGTGGACAGGTTCTTCGACGACAACCCGCAGGACGCCGTGGGTGGCACGAACGCGCCGAGTGTCGCGCGCCGTTACTCGCGCCGCTCTTGGACTGTGCAGTCGAACCTCACGTCCAGCTTCAGCCCGAACCTTCTCAACGAGGCGCGCTTCGCGTACCTGCACGGCGACCCGGTGACGAGGTGGGAGGCCGCGACGCTCTCGACCACCTACACGCGCGCAGGCTCCGTCCCGTTCACCATCGGCCAGTCGCGCCTCTCCGACATCTTTAGTCACCAGATACAGTTCGGCGACACGATGTCTTGGGCGCTCGGCAAGCAGTACCTGCGCTTCGGCGGCAGCGTCATCCACCACACCTCGGGCGGCACGGGCAGCGAGCCGGGCACCGCCGTCCTCGGCACCTTCACGTTCAGGAACACGACGACCGCGCCCTTCGGCTCGCTTACGCTGGCCGACGTGCAGAACTACCAGCAGCCGATTAACTTCGGCATAGACAGCTACGAGCTTTCGCAGTGGCTCCTGACGGCCTTCGTGCAGGACGATTTGAAGCTGCACCCGGACTTCACTCTGAACCTCGGGCTGCGCTACGACCGGCAGACCTTGACCGACGCGAAGAAGAACTTCCAGCCGCGCGTCGGCTTCGGCTGGCACCCGGGCGGCGACGCGCGCACCTCGATTCGCTTCGGCTACGGGATGTACTACACGCAGATTCGCTCGAACGCGGTCGCCAGCTTTCTCGTCAACGGGCTCGACGGGCTGACGACCTACACGGCCGTCGCAGGGCAGACGGGCTTCCCGACATGTTTGACCTGCGTGCCCGTCAACGTTGACCCGCGGACGCTGCCGGCCTCGCAACTGCCCGCGCGCGACATCGTCATCCGCGCCGGCCGCGCAGACTTCTACCGGACGCAGTTCGCGCAGTACGGTCTGAACTTCGACCGGTTGCCGAACTACCCCGACGCGCTCGTGAACCCGCGCAGTCAGGTCGTCTCCATCGGCGCCGAGCGCGAGGTCTTCAAGGGCTTCTTCGCGGGCGCCGACTACGTGCACCAGCACCTCTCGGGCATTGATCGCACGGTTGACCTGAACGCCCCGACGCCCTTCGACCGCACGGCGCCCGGTCAGGTCAGGACGGTCGCGGCGGCCAACGCCACGCGCCCGATACTGCCCGTCAACGGCGGCGTGCGGCAGGTCAACGTCCTGACGAACTTCGGCGTCGCCGACTACGACGGGCTACAGACGCTCTTCACCTACCGCGGCAACCGCAAGCTGTTCGCGTCGGTCAGCTACACGCTCTCGAAGGCGACCAACACGACCGAGCCGGACGGCAACGGCGCGGGGCCGAACGAGAGCAACCTCTCGCGTCTCGGCGAGGAGGAGCGCGGGCCGAGCGTCGTTGACCAGCGTCACCGCGCCGTCGTGACGTTCCTCTACCACTTCCCCTACAACTTCACGGCCGGCACCGTCTCGATGTTCGCCTCGGCCCGCCCGTTCAATTCCACGACCGGCGTGGACAACAACGGCGACGGCGCGAACAACGACCGCCCCGTCGTCAACGGGCAGGTCATCGGCAAGTCGGCCTTCCGCGGCACGGGGACGCAGGACGTTTCCATCTTCGTCGAGAACCGCATACGGACTTCGGAGCGCACGGCGCTCCTGCTCCGCCTCGAAGGCTTCAACCTCTTCAACCACGGCAACTACCTCGGGCGCGGCCAGACCATCTACGGCGACGCGGCGACGCCGAACACGACCTTCGGTCAACTCGTTGCCGTCGGCACGGCGACCAACGCGCTGCCCGCGTTCGCCAACGTAGACCCGCCGCGCATGTTCCAACTGCAAGCGCGTTTCATCTTCTGAGAATGAAAAGAATCCTACTCGCCGCGTCGCTCTGTGCCGCGCTCATCACTGCGGCCTCGTGTACGCGCTTCAACAACCCCGCGGGCGACGCGAAGGCCGAGCGCCTCGTCGTCATCTCGCAGGTCTACAACGAAATCATCTGGGCGCTCGGCGCGCAGGACACAGTCGTCGGCGTGGACTATTCGAGCACCTACCCGCCCGACGTGAAGAAGGTGCAGACCGTGGGTTATCACCGTGCGCTCAGCGCCGAGGGGATACTGTCGCTTCATCCGACTGCGATTCTCCACGACAACAACATCGGCCCGCCGCAGGTCGTCGAACAACTCAAAGGTCTGAACATCCCCATGAAGACCTTCGACGCGAAGAACGATTCGGTTGACGGCACCAAGGCGCTCATACGCGAGATGGGCGCATACTTCCACAAGGAGGCGCGCGCGGAAGAACTCTGCCGCACGCTAGACACGCAGATGGCGGCCTCGCTCGAAGCGGTCAAGAAGTACACAGACCGTCCGCGCGTCGCGGTCATACACTTCGGGCGCGCGTCGAACGTCTACCTCGTCGTCGGCAAGGGCGGCGGCACCGGCGACGGCAGCGCGGCCAGCCGGATGATAGAATGGGCGGGCGGCGAGATGGCGGTTGACGCGCAGGGTATGCAGCGTATGGCCTCGCCCGAGATCATCGCGCAGGCGAACCCTGACGTGATTCTCGTGACGGACTTCGGCTTCGACCGCCTCGGCTCGCCCGTTGATGAAATCAAAGCACTGCCGGGCGTCGCCACCTCGAACGCGGCGAAGACGGGCCGCATCTACCGCGTCGAAGAGAACGTGCTGATGTACTTCAG
Organism: Pyrinomonadaceae bacterium; assembly: GCA_035248785.1. Classification (GTDB taxonomy): domain Bacteria; phylum Acidobacteriota; class Blastocatellia; order Pyrinomonadales; family Pyrinomonadaceae; genus QHXN01. Next base: position 56,294 of record DATFHD010000059.1, read on the forward strand.
CCCGCGCACGGGCGAGAACGTCGAGAAGGTCGCCGCGGCCATCCACCAACATTGACGAAACAGACTGCGAGCCGGCAACAGTGACGAAACAGAGTGGGAGCCGGCGTGCGCTGCTCGTCGCGTTGGCCTTCGCGGCGCTCGTCGCGCTGGCCGCGTCCATACGCTACGGCGCGATAGACTTTTCCGTCCCGGCCATCTGGCGGGCACTTGCGTCTCTCTTTCCCGGTCAGCCCGAGCCGACTTTAGACCAACGCATCTTTCTTGAACTGCGTCTGCCGCGCGCGGTGCTCTGCCTGCTAGTCGGCGCGAGCCTCGGCGTGGGCGGCGCGCTGATGCAGGCGCTCTTCCGCAACCCGATTGTCGAGCCGGGGCTCGTCGGCACGTCGAGCGGCGCGGCCTTCGGCTCGGCGCTCTTCTTCGTCCTCGGCGGCGTCTTCCAGTTCAGCACAGGACTCTGGAGCCTGCCCCTCGCCGCGTGCCTCGGCGGTATACTCTCGACCTACCTCGTCTTCCTGCTCGCGCGCTCGCGCGAAGACGGCCGCGCCTCCATCGTGATGCTTCTGCTGACGGGGCTCGCGGTCAACGCACTCTTTATGAGCGCCATCGGGTTTCTCTCCTACATCGCGCGCGACCCGCAGGCGCGCTCGATTACTTTTTGGAGTCTGGGCACGCTCTCGGGCGCGAGCTGGCGCGCGGTCGAGGTCGTCGCCGTCTCGACCGTCGGCGGGACGCTCGTCGCGCTCCGCTACGCGAAGCAGCTCAACGCGCTGATGATCGGGGAAGAGGAGGCGACCTACCTCGGCGTGAACGTGAACCGTCTGAAGTGGATTATCCTGAGCGTCAACGTCGTCGTCGTCGCCGTCGCGACGGCCTTCACGGGCGTCATCAGCTTCGTCGGGCTCGTCGTCCCGCACATCCTGCGTATGATGGGCGGTGCCGACAACCGCTTTCTCATCGTCGGCAGCGCTTTGACGGGCGCGACGCTCCTCAGCCTCGCAGACCTCATCGCGCGCCTCTCGCTCCGTCCGGCGGAACTGCCCATCGGCATCGTCACTTCGGCCGTCGGCGTGCCCGTCTTCATCGTGCTGCTGCGGCGACGCCAGTACGTGTTCTGAGTTTGTGAGTGCAAGGCGGCGATGACTTCGGGCGTCGTCGCTCAACCTTTATGCTGGAAGCCAGCGACATCACTTTCCGCGTCGGCAACAAGGCGCTGCTCTCGGGCGTGTCGGTCTCGTTCGAGCCGGGCAGGCTGCACCTGCTCATCGGCCCGAACGGCGCTGGCAAGTCAACTCTGATTAAAGTGCTCGCGCGTCTGCTGCGCCCGCACGTCGGAGAGGTTCGCTACGAAGGTGAAGACGTGCGCCACGCGAGCGAGGCAGAACTGGCGAAGCGCCGCGCTGTGCTCTCGCAGGCCGTCGAGGTCGCGTTCCCGCTGACCGTACGCGAGGTCGTGATGATGGGGCGTTACCCGCACTTCGGCGTCCGCCCCGGCCCCGTGGATGAAAAGATTGCCGACGAGCTGATGGACTTCTTTGACGTGACCGAGTTCGCCGGGCGCAACTACCAGACTTTATCGGGCGGCGAGCGCCAGCGCGTCAACTTCGCGCGCGTCCTCGCGCAGCTCTGGCACGACGGCCCCGCCGCGAACACAGCGCCCGGCTCCGTCACGTCCGCGGACGCAGGCTCTCAAACGCCGCGCGCGGCATGCCGCTACCTTTTTCTGGACGAGCCGCTGACGTTTCTGGACATACGTCATCAAATCGAGTTCATGAAGAAGGTGCGCGGCTTCGCGGACGCCGCGGACGTGGTGACGGTCGGCGTCGTCCACGACCTGAACCTCGCCGCGCGTTTCGCAGACCAGATCGTCCTGCTCGACGGCGGGCGCGCCGTCGCCGCCGGCACTCCCGCGGAAGTGCTCACCCCCGAACGCATCCGCGAAGTCTTCGGCGTCGAGCCGACCTTCGTGCCCGTCGAGCAGTCGGGCCTTCACCTCATATTCGATTGAAAGGTTAAGGCAGAAGGTTCTTGATGAGGTCTCCGAGCCAGTCGAAGTCAATCGGCTTGGTGACGAAGGCGTTGCAGCCGGCGGCGACCGCTCGCGCGCGGAGGTCTTGGTCGTGGTAGGCGGTGACGGCGACGATGACCGTCTCTTTGAGTTCGGGGTTGGCGCGGATGCGCTCGGCCGCGCCGAAGCCGTCGAGGACGGGCAGGTTCAAGTCCATCAGAATTACGTCGGGGCGCACGCTCTCGGCCGTCGAGACGGCCTGCTCGCCGTCCGAGGCTTCTAAGATGTGGTAGCCCCTGCGCTCAAGCGCGAGCCGCATGGCGAGGCTCGTGTCCTCGTAGTCTTCGACGACGAGGATGGTCAGGTCTTCGGGCTCTCGCTCAGGCATGTCGGTAAGGTTCCCCTGCGAATTTTCTCAAATGGAAGGTGGCAAAATAATCGTTCCGCAACGACAATGCAACTCCGACGCAAACGTCGCGTGGTAAACATACGCCCGCGCTCCGATGCGGGCGACCGGCGCCTCCCAATATTTGCCAATCTTATAGTGAACTTATTCGAGGTAACTGTCTTGAAGAGCGAGCAGGATTATCGCGTGCGCGAGTGCGTCCACCGCGCCGAAGGGGCCGCGGGCGAACTCTACCGCGGCACCGCCTACGTCCGCCAACTCCAACGTCTCCCCTCCGACGCCGCCCTCCGCGCCGCCGCCCGCGTCACGCCCTTCTTCTGGGCCGACGCCGCGCACATCAACGTCTGGCTCTGCCGCGACTGCGCCGCCGAGCTAAGACTGAGGGAGCGCGAGTCCGACGCGGCGTGAAAGGGTGCCGGGTGTCGGGTGTCAGGTGCCGGGAAAGACCTGAATATTAACCCGGCACCTGACACCCGACACCCGGCACCCTCAGCTCGTCAGCGGCTTGCCGCAGCGGTTGCAGAAGCGTGCGGTGGGGTCTTTCTGTCTGGCGCCGCAGGCGGGGCAGGGCGTGTGCGCTGCGCGGAGGTTGGCGCCGCAGCCCGAGCAGAAGTCGGCGGCGGAGGTGACGACCGAGCCGCAGGTGCCGCAGCGGCCGGGCATCGGCGGGACGTAGCCGCCGGCCTTCTGCGCGATGTGCGCCTCGATGACCGTCCAAGCGTCCTCGGTCACCTTGTGCTGCCAGTAGAAGCCGAGCGCGGGCAGCGCCAGCAGCGGCGGGAAGACGACGAGGGCGACGGCCGCCACAGCCGCCTTGTCGAACCACTTCTGCATCCCTATCTCGACGCGCGTCCCGCCGTGCTCGGGCGTGATCTTGATGGTGAGCGCCGCCGAGAGTCCCGTCAGGTCGCGCACCGTCCCGGCCTTACGCGCCTGCAAGACCGCGGTCGAAGAGACCTGCATCGTCTGCACTTCGTAAGTCTGCTTGTCTTTTAGCACCGAGCGCTTGGCGTCGAAGAGCGCGCGCAGGTCTTTCTGAAGCTTTACGGTGTCTGCCTCGACGCCGGGGTAGAATCTGCTCTCCATAGTCTTCCCTGAGATTCCTTTCGCGCCCTGTCTTACGTCGCGAACGCTTTCGCGGTTCGGCGCGGGCGTGAAAAAGGCGGCGCGTCCCTCGCGAGAGCGGCGCGCCGCCTTAAGCCTTTTAGAACGACGACTCAGTTGCTCTTCTTCGGCACCTTGACCTTCAAGTCTTCGGCGCCGACGCCGCGCTCCTTGGCCGCGGCCGCAATCTCCTGCGCCGTCTCGATTGCGCGGTCGAGCTGGTCGGCCTCCGACTCGCTCTGCGCGCCCTCGCGCAGACGCGTCAGCTCGGGCAAAAGCTTCGACGCCTCCTGCGAGAGCATGTAGAGCGACTTGCGCAGCAGCGGGCTGTCGGGGTTGTGCTCGGCCGAGTCGTCAATGTTGACGACCGCCTCGTCGAGAATCTTCCCGATGTCGTAGAAGAACTGCTCGCGCGTGCCCTTCAGCTCGCCCCACTTCTCCTTCTCCTTCGCCGCGTTCTTCGCCGACTCGGCCGGGTTGGTGACGGCGAGCATGCGGCGCTCGGCGGCCTTGATGAAGACGCCCGTGCGGTCGTCGAGCACCTGATTGTCGCGTATGAGTTCTATCTCCTCGGGCGTCAGGTGTTCGCGCGTCTGCGCCGAAGCCTGCGCGGCGAGGCCCAACAGAAGGCAGAGCGCGAAGAGGAGCGGCGCCGTGCGCCTGAACGGGGAGGGAAGGGGGCTGGCTGAGTTGCTCATCTGTTCGAGGGGCTGACCGTCTCGCGGACGACGTACACGGCGTTCGTCGTCCGCGTCCGTCCTACTTCTTCTCGGGCTTCTTCTCGGGGTCGGCCTGCGCGGCCGTGTTGCCGCCGGCCGTGGCGCCCGCGGCGGTGGTCATTGCGGGGCGGCGCGGCTCGCGGATGACGGAGTCGGTGTAGAAGGCCCCGAGCGCGAGGTCGCGGTTGTCGCGCACGAACTCGATGGCGTCCTTCAGGTAGATGCCGTGCCGCTCGGGCAGGCCGCGCCGGATGGTTTCGAGGCGAGTGACGTGCGAGCGCAGCGTAATCTCGACGCGCTTGTAAATGTCGCGGAGCTTGCTGTTGCTCTTCCCGGAGCTTTGCAGGTAGCGCAGCGTGTCTTCGACGACGGCCTCGTAGACGCCGATCTCGGCCGTCGCGTCCACGAAGCGGTCGGCCTCGACGAGTTGGGCGGCGTGCTCCAAGCGCTCCTCGGCGATAAGCATGCCGAGCTTCGCGCGGTCTTTGAGGTCGCGCTCCGCCTCGACTCGGCGCCGCACGTCTTCGGGCAGGTAGCGCATCGGCGGCGGGCCTTCGTCGCGCTGCTGCTGTGCCGACGCGTCCTGCTGTTGCTGCGGCGCCGGCTCCTGCGCGAGCGCCGCGTGGCAGGCGAAGGCGAAGAGCGCTGCGAGCGCGAGCGTGTGGGTGGAAAGTCTGCCGCACCGAGTCGGCGCCGCGTAAAGCTTCGCGCTGCGATTCGTGTACATCACTGCGCCCTCTTGTCTTTCTTCTGCCCCTCTCCGCGCTTAATCTGGTTGCGGAGCGAGGGCAGTCGCAGGTTGACTTTCTCTATCTCCAACTGGTTGACCTGCGCGTCGGCGCGCGCGAGGAAGGTCTCGTACTCCGCGAGCGCGTCCTCGTACTGGCCGAGCCGGTCGTAAGCGGCGGCGGTGAAGAAGTGTACAACCGCCAGCTCCGGCCGCGCCTGCGCGATCCATTTGTATTCCACAACGGCCTCGTTGTAAAGCTTCATCTCGAAGAGCGCGGCGGCGAGGTTCGCGTGCGCCTCGTACTTGTCGGGCGCGGCCCCGACGACGCGCTTGAGCACCGCGGCCGCCTCGGGGAAACGGCGGAGCTGTACGAGCGCGGCGGCGTACCCGACGGCGTAATCAACGTTGCGCACGTCCGACTCGGCCGCGCGGCGGTAGTATTCGAGCGAGCGCTCCGGCTCGGTCGTGCGCGTGAGCGAGCCGAGGCATGCGAGCGCCTTCGCGTTCTTCGTATCCGTGGTGATGAGTTTTTCGAGCGCGGCGCGCGCCTCGGGCGAGTCTTCGCAGCGCAGGTCTTCGAGCGCGGCTTGCAAACGCCGCCCCTCGTCCGAGTTCTTCGCCTCTTCCGGCAGAGACTCGTAGACGCGCCGCGCCTCTTCGTTGTGCCCCGCCAGCCCGTAACGGTTCGCCACCGCGACCGCCAACTTCCAGTCGGTCTTCGCCTGAGCCTCTAACGCGCGCACGTCTTCGAGCGCGTGCTCCTTGTCGCCCGCGGCGATGAGCAGGTCAACGCGCCCGAGCCGCGCCTCGACGTTCGACGGCTCCAACTCCAAAGCGCGCCCGAAACTCTTCAACGCCGACGCCGCGTCCTTCGACGCGACCTCCACGCGCCCGCGAGCCAGCCAGAGCGAGGCGTCGTCCGCCTTCAACTCCGTCGCGCGCCGCCAGAGCGCGAGCGCCCCGGCCGCGTCGCCCGCGCGCACGCGCATCTCGGCAAGCGCGACCGTCGCCGCGAGACTCTTCGGGTCGAGTTCGAGCGCGCGGCGCAGGAGCGGCTCGGCTTCACCTTCGCGTCCTTCGGTCTTTAAGAGCAGGAGCCCGAGCGCCGCGGGCGGCAGCGCCCAAGTCGGGCGCAGCAGTATCGCGCGCCGGTAAGACTTCTCGGCCTCGGCCGTGCGCTTGAGCGAGGCGAGCGCGCCGGCCTTCTGAAATTCGGCTTCGGGGAAGTCGGGACGGAGTTGCAGAGCCTCTTCGTAGAGTTCGAGCGCGCGCTCGTAATCCTTCTTGGCGTGCGCCTCCTGCGCGCGGTTGAAGAGCTTGACGGGGTCTGCGGCCGATTCGTCGAACCCGTCGCCGTCCTGCGCGCAGACGCGCGGCGCGCAGACGACTGCGAGCGCGAAAAGAAACGCGAACGCGAGCCGCAGTTGGCGCAGCGTACAGGGCATCCGAGCGGTTGTCACCTGAAAGAGTTCGTCGCCGAGACTGCTCACGGCAGGGAGACTGTGCGTGAGTTTCGTGTCGAATATAACACGCACCTCTCCCGCCGTCATCCTGTTAATTGTATGGGTTGCGCCTCCCGCCTGCGTGCGATAACATTCGAGCCCGGTAAGATTCATCAAAGCAAACAACCGAGCAGTACAATTCTGACGCTTCGGCGCCGACGTTCGTGCGGCGCGAGACACTTAAAGAGCGAGCGTGAACAGTCTGGCCGTTGAGGAAGAAGTCCGGGGCGGGGAAGAGGCCGAAGCCCTCTCGAAAGAGGAGGCGTTGCGCGCGCTCCTCAATGACATGGGCTCGGCGCTCGTCGCCTTCTCGGGCGGCGTGGACAGCACCTACCTCGCACACGTCGCCAACAAAGTGCTCGGCCCGCGCACCCTGTGTGTGACCGGCGTCTCGCCGAGCCTCGCCTCTAATCAGCGCACGGAGGTCGCCGCGCTCGTCTCTCGTCTTAACCTTCATCACGAGTACGTCGAGACCGGCGAGATGCAAGACCCTCGTTACCTGCGCAACGAATCCGACCGCTGCTACTTCTGCAAGTCCGAACTCTACTCGAAGCTCGCGCCGTTGGCCGACGCGCGCGGTTTTGCTTTTGTCGTTGACGGCTCGACGACCGACGACCTCGGCGACTACCGTCCGGGCCGCGCCGCCGCCGGCGAGCGCGGCGTCCGCAGCCCGCTCGTCGAGGCCGGCATGAGCAAACAGGACGTGCGCACGTTGAGCCGCCGCGCGGGGCTGCCGACTTGGGACAAGCCCGCGAGCCCCTGTCTCTCGTCGCGGCTCGCCTACGGCACGCCCGTCACGATTGAGAGGCTGCGGACGGTGGACACGGGCGAAGAGATCATGCGCTCGCTCGGCTTCCGCGAGTTCCGCGTGCGACACCACGGCGAACTGGTGAGGTTGGAGGTCGCGCCCGCCGAACTGGACAAGGCGCTCAGGCGCGAGGTCACGGACGAGTTGGCGCGGCGCTTCCGCGCGCTCGGCTTCCGCTACGTCACGCTCGACCTGCACGGCTACCGCACGGGCGCGATGAACGAGATTTTGAAAAACAATAAGGAGTCAGGAGTCGGAAGTCATAAGACGGAATGAGCAGAGGCCGCCGGGCGCCTCTGCTTTTTTTTTGACTTCCGACTCCCGACTCCTGACTTCATTGGAGAGACTATGGCAAAGGCTATGATGGACGACCCGCGGCGCATAAGGGAGGAGAATCCCTTTGAGTCTATGATGGAACGCTTCGACCGCGCCGCGCAGTTGCTCAACCTCAACCCAGACCTGTACGCCGTCATGCGCGTGCCGAGCCGCGAGATCAAGGTCTACGTCCCCGTCCGCATGGACTCCGGCCGCATCGAGGTCTTCGAAGGCTTCCGCGTCCAGCACAACTTCGCGCGCGGCCCGGCCAAGGGCGGCATCCGCTACGCGCCCGACGTGCACATTGACGAGGTGAGGGCGCTGGCGGCGTGGATGACTTGGAAGTGCGCGGTCGTCAACGTCCCGTTCGGCGGCGGCAAAGGCGGGGTCATCTGCGACCCCGCGCAGATGTCGCTCGGCGAGCTTGAGCGCCTGACGCGCCGCTACGCCGCCGAACTCATTGACTTCATCGGGCCCGAGCGCGACGTGCCCGCGCCCGACATGAACACCAACGAGCAGACGATGGCGTGGATCATGGACACCTACTCCATGCACGCGCGCCACACCGTCAACGCCGTCGTCACGGGCAAGCCCGTGGAGCTCGGCGGCTCGCGCGGCCGCCGCGAGGCCACCGGGCGCGGCCTCCTCTTCGTCATCAACGAGGCCATCAAGCGCTTCAAGCTCTCGCCGCCGACGACCCGCGTCGTCGTGCAGGGCGCCGGCAACGTCGGCGGCATCGGCGCGCGCCTGCTCCACGAGGCCGGCTACAAGGTCGTCGCGATTTCGGACGTTTTCGGCGGGATTTACAACCCCGACGGCATAGACATCCCCGCCGCGCTCGCGCACCTGCAACAGACGCGCTCGCTTCAGGAGTTCCCCGGCGTCGAGCACGTCTCGAACACCGAACTGCTTGAACTCGACTGTGATGTGCTGGCGCCCTGCGCGACCGAGAACCAGATCAAGTCGGCCAACGCCGACCGCATCAAGTGCCGCATCCTCGCCGAGGGCGCCAACGGCCCGACCACCGCCAACGCCGACAAAATCCTGCACAACAACGGCGTCTTCGTCATCCCTGACATTCTGGCCAACGCCGGGGGCGTCACCGTCAGCTACTTCGAGTGGGTGCAGGACAGGATGGGCTACTTCTGGAAGGAGGAGGTCGTCAACGAACGACTTTCGGACGTAATGGTAGCCAGCTTCAACGACGTGGTGAAGTACGCCGAGAACCACAACGTTGATACGCGCACCGCCGCCTACATGCTGGCGATTGACCGCGTGGCCTACGACACGCGCATGCGCGGCATCTACGCGTGACGGAAATGTGAACCTTTTTTTCGCGCTAAGTTGCGAAAAACTCTTGATTTCCGCCGCTAGGAGGTGTATGGTCTGGCGGAACTTGGTACGCCCCGGCATCCGTCCGCGTAGGGTCTTTGAGGCGGCGGCGAGGGCGTAAGCCCCAAGGATGTTGACAGCGGCTCACCCGTTTTGTATAAGCAGGTGAGCTGAAGTAAAGCACAAAGTTACACTCAGTTGAGAGGCGCACAGAGGCATTGCAAGAGCGCCCACGAACGTCTTTCCGGACGTTTAAGCTCCTCTCGCTGCTCCGCTCCAATCTACAAGTCGTTTCGAGTTCGAGGGCGGTAGCAGTTTCTTTGACTTAAAGGGTTTACGCTTGTAGTTGGAGCGCCCGCGCCCCGCGTTAAGGAAGAGCCGCCCGAGCGGCTTCGGGGATTCGGGTCGCCCCCTTCCGCAAAAATTAAACTCATTTCGCAGGAGGAATGCGATGAGACTCGCGAGAAGAGCGCTCTTTGCCGCGCTCGCCACTTTGGTCCTGCTGTCGGCAGTTTCGGCGCAGACTCTGCGCCCGGGCAACGACCCGCGCAATCAAGCCCCGACTGTCGGCACTGGCGGCACTCCGGGCGGGCCGACCGGACTCTTCACCATCTACGACGGCGACACGCTGCGTAAGGGTGAGTTCACCTTCAGCGTCGCCTACTCGAACTACGACCGCGACCCCGGCAACGTAGACATCACGGTCATCCCGCTCAGCGCCAACGTCGGCATCAACGATCACCTTGAGCTGTTCTTCAGCACCGAAGGTTACCGCGGCGTCAAGGTCAACAACCCGCAGAACCTTTCGAGCTTCTACCTGCCGAACTCGCAGCTCTACTTCGGTGCCGGCACGGCCAACCTGCGCGTCCCCGCGGCCATCATCCTCCCGCCGACGCGCGTGAGCGGCTCGACAGCGCTGACGGGCATCGGCAGCGTCTTCTTCCGCCCCGTAGGCGACCAGACGTTCGTCCAGTTCCCGTTCGTCGGCGGCCCCGGCCCGCAGTTCGGCCTGACGGGCAACCGCATCGCGCCGCCCTTCGTCAGCCGGATCGGCGCGCCGACCGGTCAGGAGCAGGGTAACTTCAGCGCCGCCTCGAACTTCCCGGGCGTGGGCTCGCCCTGCGGCTCGATCCTGCCCGGCGTGGTGCTGACGACCCGCACCATCCCGGCCAACCTGACCTTCAACACCTTGACGGTGCCGCAGTTGTTCACCATCTGCCCGAGCTACATCGCCGACGCGCCCTTCATCAACAGGCTCTACGGCGAGTCCAGCTTCGGCACGATGCAGGCCGGCGCCAAGGTGCGCCTGACCGGCCCGAACAACCCGCTCGGCGTCGGCTTCGTCGCCTTCTACCGCTGGTATCTGGATAAGGCCGACGACTTCGCCGGCTTCAACCAGCTCCAGCGCGGCGCGAGCCCCGGCGGCGACATCGGCGACTTCGGCCTCGTCGGCTTCGTCTCGGGCCGCCTCTCGCGCTCGTGGAGCCTGCACGCCAACCTCGGCTACATCCTGAACTCGAACCCGCAGTCCGAGGCGTTCGGCACGGGCAAGGTCTCGCTGCTGGATAGGCCCGACGAGCTCGTGGCCGGCGTCGGCTTCGATGCTGTCCCCAACAAGCACTGGCAGTTCATCGGCGAGTTGAAGTCCACACACTACGTGGGCGGCCGCACGCCGAACGCCTTCCCGAACAACCCGGTCGAGTTCATCGGCGGCATCCGCGTCTTCCCGGCGCGCTGGTTCGGCTTCGGGGCGGCCTACCGCTCCCACCTCAACCAGCAGGGTGAGACCTTCTTCGGCGGCAGCGACGACAACTTCCCCGCGGGCTTCCCGACTTCGGACGACCCGCACGGGTTCATCTTCCAGTTCTGGGCCGGCCGCCGCAACGAGCGTCTGCCGACGATCTTCCCGAACCAGCCGCCGACCGTCACGCTCTCGGCCTCTTCAAGCCGTGTCGTGCTGGCGGCCGAATGCACGGGTGACCAGATTCCCGACGAGACCTGCACGCCGACCGCCGGGACGGTTCAACTCTCGGCGACCGCGACAGACCCTGACGGCGACACGCTGCTCTACACCTACTCGACTACGGGCGGCCGCGTCACTGGCGACGGGCCGAACGCCACGCTCGACCTGACGGGCGTCGCGCCCGGCACCTACACGGTGACGGTCGAGGTGGACGACGGCTGCGGCTGTATCGCCTTCAACACGACGACCGTGACGGTCGAGCGCTGCAACTGCAAGCCGAAGCCGCAGACGGCCTGCCCGACTATTGACGTGAGCTGCCCGGACACCGGCACCATCGGTCAGCCGGTCACCTTCACGGCGCAAATCTCGGGCGGCGACCCTGCGGTGACGCCGACCTTCAACTGGACAGTCTCGGCCGGCACGATCAGCAGCGGTCAGGGCACCAGCTCCATCACGGTTGACACGACCGGCGTTGCGGGCGGCACGACGATTACCGCCACGGTGGATGTGGGCGGCTACGGCCGCGAGTGCACAGTCACCGACAGCTGCACGGTCAGCTTCCCCGCGCCGAAGACGTCGAGGAAGATTGACGAGTACGGCAACATCCGGTTCAACGACGAGAAGGCTCGTCTCGACAACTTCGCCATCGAGTTGCAGAACGACCCGACGGCGCAGGGCTACCTGATCTGCTACGGCGGCCGCACCGGCCGCGCGGGCGAGGCCCAGCGCCGCTGCGACCGCGCCAAGGGCTACCTGACCTCGACCCGCGGCATTGATGCCTCGCGCATCGTGACCGTGGACGGCGGGTACAGGGAAGACCTGACGGTTGAGCTGTGGGTCGTGCCGGCGGGTGCGACGCCGCCTGCGGCCAGCCCGACCGTTGACCCGTCTGAAGTCAAGCCGGCGCGCGCTCCGCGCCGCACTCGCCGCGGCCGCCGCGACGACGACGAAGAAGAGTAAACAACAACCACAGCCCGCGCCTCCCTCCGAAAGGGGGGCGCGGCCCTAAACCAGAGCGGGCGGCGCCTCCTTTAATTGGAAGCGCCGCCCGCTCCGCTTTTACGCGCCGTGCGGCGCGTGTGTGCGAGGCCGCCGACAAACCGCTCTGCGAGGCCGCCGTCACCCTGTCCTCGTAGTCTTCACAGGCTTTCTGTACAACGGGCGATTTTGCCACGGCATCCTACGTTGTCGGGCCGCGCCTCGCGGCCGGGCTTTGCAAAGTCACAGTTGATAAGGATAATAGCCGCGCGGTTCCCGAAGACCCCCCGCCGCGCTGTAGCTCGTAGAATTTGAAGACCGTGGTGTTAAAAATGAAGAATCGCTCGTTGCAGAAGACCTCCTCCTTGCTCCTTCTACTGGCCGTGCTCCTCTCTTGGGGCAGCGCGGCCGTCGCATCCCCCGCCGACGACCCGGAGGCCGACTCGAACGCCGAGCGGCTGCTGAGTTGGGACGCGACCGGCCCGCTCGGCGGCGACGTGCGCTCGCTCGTCGTTGACCCGAACGACGCGCGCCGACTCTACTTCGGCACTATTGACGGTCAGATTTACACGTCGGCCGACGGGGGCGAGACGTGGGCGCGCGTCGCCGGCTTCAACCGGCCGGGGCTGCTGATTGACAACATCATCGTTGACCCGCGCGACTCGAAGGTCATCTACGCCGCCGCGCACCGGCACAAGGAGGCGGGCGGCTTCTTCAAGACGACCGACGGCGGGCGGACGTGGCGCGAGGCCGAGCAGTTGAAGGGCGACGGCATACACTCGCTGACGCAGTCGGCGAAAGACCCGGACACACTCTTCGCCGGGACGAACCGCGGCGTCTGGCGCTCGCGCGACGCGGGCGACCACTGGGAGCAGCTCGACACGTCGGCCACGCCCAGCCTCATCAACGTCGAGTCGCTCGCCGTTGACCCGCGCAACTCGGACGTCATCTACGCCGGCACTTGGTACCTGCCTTACAAGACGACCGACGGCGGGCGGACGTGGAACGTCACGAAGACCGGCATCATAGACGACTCGGACATCTTCGCCATCGAGATAGACGACCGTAACCCAGACCACGTCATCGCCTCGGCTTGCAGCGGCATCTACGAGACGCGCGACGCGGGAGGCTCGTGGAAGAAGGTCAACGGCATCCCGTCGCAGTCGCGCCGCACGCGCGCCATCATCCAGAACCCGGGCCGCCCCGACACCATCTACGCCGGCACGACCGAGGGCTTCTGGATGAGCACGAACGGCGGCGGCGACTGGAAGGTGACGACCAACCGCCAGAACTTCGAGGTCAACGCCATCGCCGTCCATCCGTCGAACCCGGACGTGGTCTACATCGGCACGAACAACTACGGCGTGATGGTCTCGCGCGACGGCGGGCGCAACTTCGCGCCGTCGAACGGCGGCTACTCGGGCCGACGCGCCTACGCCGTCGTGCCCGACCGCGAGCAGCCCGGGCGCGTCTACGCGACCACCATCAACACGGCGACGGGCGGCGGCTACTTCTACGTCTCGAACGACGCGGGGCTGACGTGGCAGCTCTCGGGGCGCAACATGCCCACGCGGCTCATCGCCTACTCCATCCTTCAGGACGAGCGCGACGGCAACGTCATCTACCTCGGCACGAACTACGGCCTCTACCGCTCGAACGACCGCGGGGCCTCTTGGGCGCCGCTCGGCGCGCCGAAGCCGAAGGCGCCCGTGAGGCGTAAACGCGGCGCGCGCGCGGCGGCCTCGACCGCACGGCCGTCTTCCGGCGCTGCTTCGAGCAACGGCGCACAGCTCGCCGCGCCGACCGTCGCGCCGCGCCCGGCCAAGAACGACATCGTCAAGCGCGCGCAGGAGGCTTTGAACCTCGCCGGCTACGACGTGGGCACGCCCGACGGCGTCGCGGGCACGCGAACGGTCGCGGCGCTCAGGAAGTATCAGGCCGACAAGGGCATCGCCGTCACTGGACAGTTCGGAGCGGAGACGCTCACCGCGCTCGGGCTCGCGGGCGGAATGCAGGCCGGCGGCGCGATGGCCGCGGCCATACAGATGGCGCCCGTCTTCCTGACCGACACCATCAACTCGCTGGCGCGCACGGGCGACGAGCGCGACGGTAAGCCCGGCATGTTCGCCGCGACCAACGCGGGGCTCTTCCGCAGCTACGACCCGGACAAGGGCTGGGAAGTCCTGCCGTACGGGCCGAACCTCGACGTGCGCACGCTCTGCGTCGCGGCCAGCCCGCAAGACCCTTCGACCGTCTTCGTCGGCACGTCCAACTCCGGCGTCCTCGTCACGCGCGACGGTGGGAAGAACTGGGAGCAGGTGCGGAACATCCCGACCGAGGCGCCCGTCAACGTCATCGAGTTCGACCCGAAGCGCGGCGAGAACGTCTACGTCGGCACCACCCAGACCTTCTACGTCTCGCACAACGGCGGCAAGAGCTGGCAGCGCCGCGGCGGCAACCTGCCGCTCGGCAGCTACACCAGCGTTCTCATCAACCCCGAGAACCCTGACGAGGTCTTCGTCGGCAACGCCTACGAGCGCGGCGGCCGCGTCTTCAACGAGGCCGAGGGCGGCGGAGTCTTCCGCTCGACAGACGCCGGCATGACTTGGCAGCGGCTCGACCCGCCGCTCCCGAGCCGGCGCGTCTGGTCTCTGGCCTTCGACCCGCGCGACCACGGCCGCATCTTCGTCGGCACGCACTCGGCCGGCGTCTACGTCGCGCGCCGCGGCTCCGACTCGGCGTCGTCGAAGTGAAGGGAAGAGGTCGGAGGTTAGAGGCTAGAGGTTAGTAGCTGCGACTTGCCGCGGCGCCCGTCTTCCCGGCGACGGCCCGCGGCAAGTCGCTTTCGCTGACCTCTAACCTCCGACCTCTAACCTCTTTTTCCCCGTTTCCGCCTTGACAGGGCGTCGTCAGGGTGTGTAAATTGCTGCCCTACCTGGCAGAATAGCGAGGTGATTGGCGGATCACGCGGGTGATCCACGGGCGTGTAGGAAAATCGAAACTTCTCTTTTTTTTTCAACTGCTCGCATCTCCCGCCTCAATCCTCCGGAATCCGTCAATCGCCCCAAGCTACTCTCGGCATAGCGTCGGCAGACGCCCGACGGCCGTCAACGCGGTCATAAGGCTCGCCCCGGTTCTGCCGCCGGGTTGGGGCGCGGGAGGGAGCCCGACGCTCGCGCCAGATTAATCCAGCAGGAGTCCGACAAGCGTTCATGTCAACCGAAAACGAGAAGCCCACCAACGGCGAGAACACTAACGAACAGGACGCGCCTGCCGCTCCTGCCAACGAGGCCGGCGAGACCGCGGCTGCCGCCAGCGCCGCCGCCGCCACTGCCTCGGCCGAACAGACCGCGAGCGCCGCGACCGGCGAGGCGTCGGGCGAACAGCCCGCGGCCTCTGCCGCCGCTGCCGCGCCCGCCGAAGAGAGCGCCCCGGCGCCCGCTGAGGCGCCGCAGGCCCCGCAGGCTCAGGCCGCAGCCGCCGCGCCCGAAGCGGACGAGGACGACGAGCCGCGCTCAGGAGGCGGCGGCGACGCCTTCGACTTCGGCGCCATGCTCGACCAGTACGAGCAGGAGCAGGCGCAGTATCAGGAGGGCTCGGTCGTGCGCGGCAACGTCGTCGGCGTCACCGAGCGCTCGGTCGTCATAGACTTCGGCTTCAAGAGCGAGGGCGCCGTCCCCATCGAGGAGTTTCAGGAGAACGGCGAGCTCACCGTCAAGCGCGGCGACGAGGTCGAAGTGCTCATCAAGAGCATGGAGTCGCAGGAGGGCGTGCCCATCCTCTCGCGCGCCGACGCGGTGCGTATGCGCGCGTGGGACGAGCTTGAGAAGGCTTACCGCGAGGGCACGCCGGTCAAGGGCAAGATCGCCGAGCGCGTCAAGGGCGGCCTGCGCGTGGACGTTGACGGCGTGGCGGCCTTCCTGCCCGGCTCGCAGGTTGACGTGCGGCCCATCCGCAACCTCGAATCCCTGCGCGGGCAGGAGATCGAGGCCAAGGTCATCAAGCTCAACCGCAAGCGCTCGAACGTCGTGCTCTCGCGCAAGGCGATTCTCGAAGAGGAGAATCAGGGCAAGAAGGGCGAGACGCTCAACGCGCTCGAAGAGGGCATCATCGTCGAAGGTCAGATTAAGAACCTGACCGACTACGGCGCCTTCGTTGACCTCGGCGGCATTGACGGCCTCCTGCACGTCACCGACATGTCTTGGGGCCGCTTGCAGAACCCCGGCGACATGTTCAAGGTCGGCGAGACCGTGCAGGTCAAGGTCTTGAAGTTCGACCGCGACCGCGAGCGCGTCTCTCTGGGTTTCAAGCAACTCCTGCCCGACCCTTGGGAGTCTGTGTCGGAGCGCTTCCCGACGGGCCAGCGGATGCAGGGCAAGATAGCTTCGGTGACGGACTACGGCGCCTTCATCGAGCTTGAGCCGGGCGTCGAGGGGCTCGTCCACGTCTCCGAGATGACTTGGTCGAAGCGGATGAAGCACCCGTCGAAGCTCGTCAACGTCGGGGACACGGTTGATGTCGAAGTCCTCGGCGTTGACCCGAAGAACCGGCGCATCAGCCTCGGCATGAAGCAGACGCAGCCGAACCCTTGGGAGACTCTGCCCGAGCGCTTCCACGTCGGCGACCGCGTCCGCGGGCGCGTCCGCAACCTGACCGACTTCGGCGCCTTCGTCGAGGTCGAGGACGGCGTGGACGGCCTCGTACACGTCTCGGACATCTCTTGGAACAAGCGCATCAAGCACCCCGGCGAAGTCTTGAAGAAGGGGCAGGAGATCGAGGCCGTCATCACCAACATTGACATTGATAACCGGCGCCTCTCGCTCTCCATCAAGGACACCGAGCCGAGCGCGTGGGAGAAGTTCATCAACGAGCACAAGCCGGGCGACATCGTCCGCGGCAAGGTGACGAGGTTTGCCAACTTCGGCGCGTTCGTCGAGCTGGCCGAAGGGCTCGAAGGCTTGTGCCACGTCTCGGAGCTTTCGGACGAGCGCGTCGAGCGCCCCGAGGACGCGGCGCAGATCGGGCAGGAGTTGGACTTCCGCATCCTTCGCATCGAGGCCGAGTCGAAGAAGATCGGCCTTTCGGCGCGCGCCGCCAAGCACGACGAGCCGGTCGTGGACGTGAAGAGCTACACCACGGACGCGGGCGGCGGCATGGCGAGCATGGGCGAGCTGTCGGGCTTGGCCGACTTCTTCAACAAGCGCAGCGGCTCCGACGACGAAGAGAACCGCTAGGCTTCCGCGAATTTAATCCGAAAGCCCCGCGCGGAGTCGCACGATTCCGCGCGGGGCTTCTCTTTTCCGCGCCATCGCCGTGTGCGCCAGAGGACTAACCGCGGAGGGCACGAAGGGCTCCACGAAGGCCGCGAAGAAATTCTCTGTGCTCTTTGTGAGTATCTTTGTGCCCTCCGCGGTTAAGCTCTTAGCGGGCTAACTTGTTGGCTGCGCGACGTTTTCCCCTTGTCAGGCGTTCCCCGTATCTGCTAAGTTACGGCTCGGCTTTGTACTCCTTTACCAAATCGTCCTGCGTTTTTTCCGCGGATGCGTTCACCGGGGGCTGGAAAGGTGGAGACCATGACCAAAGCAGAACTGGTTGAAGACGTGGCGCGGGCGGCCGAGTTGACGAAGAAGGACGCCGAGCGCCTAGTCGAGATCGTCTTCGAGAGCATCATCGAGACGCTCAATCACGGCGAAAAAATTGAACTGCGCGGCTTCGGCTCGTTCCGCGTACGCGAGCGCGGCGCGCGCCGCGGCCGCAACCCGAAGACCGGCGACCCCGTGGACATCCCCGCCAAGCGCGTCCCCTACTTCAAGCCCGGCAAGGAGTTGAAGGAACTCATCAACGAGGAAGAGAACGGCGCGCGCGGCGCTGACGCCGCGGCGTCGGCAGGCCCGACCGACTCCGACCTGAGCCCGACAGACCCGCCTGACCCCGGCGCCGTCGAAAACGCTTCGGCCGACGGCGGCGAGTCCGGCGGCGGGCAGACGCCCCCGTTGATGTGAAGCGCGGGCCGTTCCGGAACAAGGGGGCGAAAGTTGGACAGGCTCTACACACCTTGGCGCTTGGACTACATGAAGGGGACGAGCGGCGAGAAGACCGGGACGGGCGACGTTTGCGTCTTCTGCTCCATCGCCGCGCGCGAAGACGACGAGAAGACCTTCGTCCTCCACCGCGCCGCGCACAACTTCGTCGTCCTCAACGTCTACCCTTACACCAGCGGCCACCTCATGATCGTCCCCTTCGAGCACACGGCCGACTTCTCCGGTTTACCGAAAGAGACCTCCGACGAGTTGATGGACTTGGCCAAGCGCACACAGTCCATCCTCGAAGAGACCTACCGCCCGCACGGTTTCAACCTCGGCATGAACCTCGGCCGCGCGGCCGGCGCGGGCGTCTCAGACCACCTGCACCTGCACATCCTCCCGCGCTGGTTCGGCGACGCCAACTTCATGACCACCGTCGGCGAGGCGCGCGTCATCCCCGAAGACCTACGCACCACCTACGAACGCCTCCGCGGCCGCTTTACGTGAAACTTACGCCCTCCCTCACGGTCGGGCTTCCGCCCCTTTAAAGACCCGCCCGCCCTTCATCACGAACAGGACGCGTTCGACGGCGTTGATGTCTTTCGTCGGGTCTCCGGCGACGGCGACGAGGTCTGCGAAGGCGCCCGGCCGAATCTCTCCGACCTTGCCTTCGAGCCCGAGCAGTTGCGCGGCGTCAACGGTCGCGGCGCGCAGCGCCTCGGCGGGCGTGAGCCCGGCCTTGACGAGCCATTCGATTTCGCGCGGGTTGTGGCCGTGGAGCCCCGCGACGGCGTCGGAGCCTGCGACGATCCAGACTCCGCCCTTCTTCGCGCGCGCGGCGTTGGCGAGGTTTTCCGTGCGCAGGCGCTCGAAGAAAGACCACGTGAACGGGTCGAAGGCGACGAAGCGCGCGCGGTTTTCGAGATAGTGCGTCGGCAGGTAGAGCGTGGGTACGAGCGCCACGTGGCGCTTGGCGAGTTCGCGCACGGCCTCGTCGTCTAGGAACGAGCCGTGTTCGACTGAGGCGCAGCCGCCGCGCACAGCGGCCTTCACCGCCGCGGCCTCGTGCGCGTGGACGGCGACGCGCAGGCCCGCCTTCGACGCCTCCTCGACCGCGGCGTTGACCTCCTGCGCGCTGAAGACGGCCGCGCCCGTCTCGTCCACGCCCTCGAAAATCTTTATCACGTCCACGCCCTCGGCGATGCGCGCGCGCACGAACTGGCGGATGCGCGCGACGCGCTCGCCGCGGTCTTCACCGGCGCCCGCGAGCACGTCCGACGTGAGCGGCACGCCCGAGACGAGCATCCGCGGGCCTTCCGCGTCGCCGCGGTTAATCAAATCGCGCAGGCGCAGGTCAACGCGCTCGCCCGCGCCGAGGTTGCGGATGGTCGTGACGCCGGCTTCGAGCGTCGCGCGCGCGTTCTCCTCCGCGTACTTCAGCGTCTCGTCGGCGGTCGCGTCCCAAGTGAGGCCGAAGCGGCCGGTCTTGTCGAAGTGATAGGTGATGTGCGTGTGTGCGTCTATCAAACCGGGCAGCAGCGTCACGTCGCCGAGGTCGTAGACGCGCGCGCCCTGCGGCGCGGCGAGGTTCGCGCCGGCCGCGACGACGCGCTCGCCTTCGACGACGACGGTCGCGCCGTTGAGCATCTTTCCCTCGCGCGGGTCGAACATGCGCGCGGCGCGGACGACGACCGCCGACGGCGTCGCCGTCGCGGGCTTCGGCGCGTTCTGCGTGTGCGTGCAGGTCGGGAGGCAGAGGAGCAGGAGAAGCGCGAGCGCGCGGTTGAGAGAAAAGCCGAGCCGCATGTAGGTGTAAACCCCCTTGCTCTAACCAGAAGTTGAAATTTCAAATTTGAAATTTCAAATCAAACTTTGCCTTTGCCCGACAGCGCCTCGTCTTCGACTTCGCCGCCGCGGCTGATGGGGACTTCGATGGGGCGCCGGTAGACGTGGCCGCGCTCCTCGCTGTCGTCTTCGGGCCGGGGCAGCGGCGCGTGCGAGGGGTCGAGCGAGGGCGGGTTGAAGCCGGGGTAGTCAATGCGCGCGTGGTAGATGGCGACGAGCGAGGCGGTGATGGACTCGCGTATCTTCGTCAGCTCGCGCAGAGAGAGGTCGCACTCGTCGAGCTGTCCGTCGCTGACGATGGCGTCGAAGATTTTGTTGACGATGGTGCGTATGTTCTCGGGGTCTGGACGCGCTAAAGAACGCGCCGCCGCCTCGCAACTGTCGGCGAGCATCATGATGGCCGCCTCTTTGAAGCGCGGCTTGGGGCCGGGGTAGCGGAACTCCTGCTCGTCAACAACCTCGCCCTCGGCCGCCTCGGCCTGCGCCTTCCTCAAAAAGAAGTGGAGCGTGCGCGTGCCGTGGTGCTGCGGGATGAAGTCTGCAATCTGTTTGGGCAGCCCTATCTCTTTAGCGAGCTTCAGGCCATAGGTGACGTGGCTCGTGATGATGCGCGCGCTCTGCGTGGGGCGCAGGCGGTCGTGCGGGTTCGTGCCCGTCTGGTTCTCGACGAAGTATTCGGGCGAGGCGAGCTTACCGATGTCGTGGTAGAGCGCGCCGATGCGCGTGAGCAGGCAGTTGGCGCCGACGGCGCGCGCCGCGTCTTCGGCCAGACGCCCGACCGCGTGCGAGTGCTGGTTCGTCCCCGGCGCACGCAGGGCCAACTGACCGAGCACGGGCAAGTCGGCGTTTGAAAGCTCAAGCAGACGCACGTCCGTCAGAATCCCGAACAGAGACTCGCCGACCGGCAGCAGTCCCGCCGTGAAGATGGCGGTGAGCAGACCGCCCGCCAGCCCGCACGCGGCGGCCAGCGCGAAGGCGTTCAAGGTCAGGGGCCTCTGCGACGAGAGCATCACGGCGAGCGCGAGCCCGACGTTGACCGCGCCGACGATGAGCCCGGCCTTCGTCACCGACTGCCGCTCGCGGTAGCGCCCGATGCCGTAGATGGCGGTCGAAGACGAGACGAGCGCGTAACAACTCGTCAGCACGCCGCCCGGCGCGAGCAGCCCCGCGAAGACGGTCGTCAGCACGGCCGTTATCAACGCGAGCTGCGTGTCCACGAGCATCGTCACGAGCAGCGCGGACGCGGCGAAGGGAATTGCGAACGTCCAGAGGCTCACGTCGTTCGTCGGCGCGTGCGTGGACTGCGAGGCGATTGATTCGGCGACGGCGAAGCCGACGCGCATCAGTGCGAGGCCGGCGAGCGTCGAGAGCCCGACGAGTGCGAAGCCGCGCGCGGCCGAGAGCGGCAGCGTCGTTATCGTCGAGCGATACTCCGTGAACCGCCACGCGCCCCAGTAGAGCGCGCAGGCGAAGGCGAGCAGGCCGAGGTAGAGCTGCGGCCGTCGCTCTGTGTGGCTGTAGACGCGTACGGCGGCGAACTGCGCGAGCATCTGCGGTGTCACGGTGTCGCCCGCGCGCGCGACGGTCTGGTTGCGCTTGAGCACGACGAGCGCCGGCTGCACGCCCTTCACCGCGGCGTCGCGCGCGACCTCGGTCGAGTAGCGGTCGAACCTGACGGTCGGCCTCAGCAGCGGCAGGACGGCCGACGCGAGCGCGTCAGTCTCCGGTTGCTTCCAGCCTTCGAGTTCGGGCAGCCGCAGGCGCACCTTCTCGCGCGCCGCGGCGAGGGAAGTGAAGCCGGCCTGCGTCGCGCTCACAGACGCCTGCGGGCCGCGAATCTCGACCGCCTGACCTTCCGACTTCACGTGCTCGGCGTCCGCCTCGTCGTAGACGTAGCCGCCGCCGTGCTCGCGCATCAGGCGCGCGATTGTTTCGAGCGCGCGCAGGTCGAAGCCGTGCGCGGCGACGGCGCGCGCCACCGCCTGACGGTCGTCGGCCGGGCCGGGCCAGACGAGTTCCGCGCGCGGCGCGTTCGAGTTGGCGGCGTTGTTGTTGCCGTTGGCGTGCGCGTCCGACTGCCGTTGGAGTGCGTACCAAGAAGTCCGGAAGCTCTGCACCGCGCCGTCAATCTGCCGCGGGTCGTAAGTCCAGACCTGCGCGACTCCGCGCAGAGCCTCCTCGCGCCGCGCGTCGGTCTGGTGCGCGTCTTCGGCCGTGATGTCTGCGGGCGCGACCACGTCGGCGCGCACGACCTCGCCCTCCTGATAGACCTCGGCCGCGGTGAGCGACGAGCGCGTGCGCGCGAGCAGGAGGGTCGTGAGCCCCGCGAGCAGGAGGAAGCCGACGACGAAACGCGTACGCGGGCGCAGGAGCCTGAGCGGGCGCTTGAGCACGTCGAGCGCGCGGTCTCGCGCCTGTCCGAGAGGCGTTTTGAAGCGGGGGCGGCGTCCGTGTCTCTTCATGTTTAAGGGGTGCGGCGTCTCGTCGGCCTTCGCGTCTTCAGTTCGACCTTTGCGGTGTTAGCTGGCGACGGCCTCCTCGGCGCGCTCGGCGTCGTCGTCTGCTGCGCGGCGCCGCGTGTGCTCTTCGGGCGTCAGGTCGCGCGCGAGGATGGCGCCCGCGCGTTCGAGAAGCGGCCGCAAAGTCTCGGGCTTGAGCGCGGAGACGGCGATGCACTCGCGCTGGCCGACGTAGCAAGCCTGACGCAGGAGCGAGTCGAGGTCTTCCGTGCTGAGCAGGTCTGACTTGTTGAAGGCCACGATGCGAGGGATGTCCGTGTGGCCGAGGTCGTTCAGAATCCTCTCGACCGATTCGAGCTGCTGCTGCCAGCGCGGGTTCGAGGCGTCTATCAGGTGTATGAGAAGGTCGCTGTCGTCAATCTCTTCGAGCGTGGCGCGGAAGGCGGCGATGAGGTCGGGCGGCAGGTCGCGTATGAAGCCGACCGTGTCGTTAACGATTACCTCCTGCTCGCGCGGGAGTCTCAGACGGCGTGAAGTCGGGTCGAGCGTCGCAAACATGCGCTGCTCGGCCAGCACCTCGGAAGACGTGAGCGTGTTAAGGAGCGTTGACTTGCCCGCGTTCGTGTAGCCGACAATCGAGATGATTGGAAGCCCGCGCCGCGTACGCTCCTTGCGTCTTTGTTGACGGCGAAGGCGCTGGTGCTCAATCTCTTTCTCCAAACGGTTGATGCGGTCGCGCACGCGTCGGCGGTCGGTCTCAAGCTTCGTCTCGCCGGGGCCGCGCCCGCCGATGCCGCCCGCGAGTCGCGAGAAGGCCGAGTCGTGCCCGGCGATGAGCCGCGGCAGCATGTAGCGCAACTGCGCCAGCTCGACCTGTATCTTGCCTTCACTCGTCTGCGCGCGCTGCGCGAAGATGTCGAGGATGAGCTGCGCGCGGTCTATGACCTTCAAGTCCGTCGCTTCCGAGACGGCGCGCACCTGCGCCGGTGAAAGCTCGCGGTCGAAGACGAGGAGGTCTGCGCCGAGACGGAGCGCGCGGACGATAAGCTCGTCCAGCTTGCCGCGGCCGAGGACGGTGCGCGGGTCTATGGCCTGACGGCGCTGGATGGTCTCGTTCATCACGACGAGCCCGGCCGAGGTCGCTAGCTCGCGAAGCTCTGCCATAGATTCTTCGGCCTCTTCGACCGAGCCGGTCGTGACGCCGACGAGGATGGCGCGCTCGCGACCCGTAGCGCGACGGCCGGCGCGGCGGTTGCGCGCCATCTCCTCTTCGAGCGATTCGATGAGCTCGACGAAGTTCACGTCCAACTGCGACGCGGCCGGCGCCTCGAAGAAGCCGTAGGCGTCGCGCTCGTCCGTCCCTTCGTCGTCGCCGACCTGCTCGGCCGTCGTGGGCAGAAGGTGCGCGCCGCGGACGCCGCCGGGCAGCCCCGTCCGCTCGTCCACGTCCACCGCGACCATCAAGTCTAGGCGCAAAAGCGCGAGGTCGTTCAGGTCGTCCTGCGTCAACTCCTCGCCGCGCAGGTGCGTGTGGACGGCGCGCAGGCCGCGGAAGCGCCCCTCGCCGACGCGCGTGCGCTTGAGGTCGGGCCACTCGATGCGGCGCGCGTCGCCTACGACGACCGATTCGACGTAGCCCTTGCGGTCAATGAGCGCGCCGATCTGGCGCCGCGTCTCGTGCGAAAGCTCGGAGAGCTGGCGCGCGAACTCGGGCGTCACGACCTGCTGCGGCGGGATGCGGCGCGAGTAGAGCTTTTCGATGCGCCGGAGCTGGTTGGGTTTGAGGCCCTGCGTGTTGCCTTGTACGTTGCTGATAACTCTTCCTCCGCGCCGCGTGCCCGCCCAAACGCGAAACGCACCGCGCGGGATTTCCGCCGGTGCGTCGGTGGCGTGCTCAAGTTAGAAAGATAGTGAAGCGAGCGGTAGCTAACGGACGCTGCTTAAGAAGCTTCGTTTTTGACCCCCGCGCAAACACTTCGGTGTGAGCGCCCGCGGCCCCGGAAAACATCACGACAAAAAAACAAGCCGCGATTTTGAGGCCGCAGCAGATGTCTCCTTTAACTGCGGCGGAGTATAGCACAGTTTGGGGAAGGCAAAAGGCAAAAGGCAAACTTCAAAAGGCAAAAATTTAAGCCGGCCCTTCGCTCGCGGCGCGCCCTCCCCTTTGCCTTTTGCCTTTTGAAGTTTGCCTTTTGCCTTCCCTCTGGGGGCGTCGTATGATGAATCAACTTTTTAGGAGCTTAGATGTCGAGCGAACAGATCGTGAGTGTGGTGCCGTCGGCCGCGATACCGGGCGGGGAGGTGTCGGTGGAGTGCGCGGGCTACGACACGTCCAACCTGCGCGAGTGCCGCGTGACGTTCGGCGGCGTCGAGGGGCGCATCATCGGCGCGGCGCCGTGGCGCGTGATGGCGATTGTGCCGGAAGGGGTCGAGGGCGGCGAGGTCGAGCTCGTCCTCGAAAGCCGCGACGGGCGGCGCAGCGACCCTGCGCGTTTTGTCGTCGGGCGCGAGTTGGCCGAAGACCTGCACATCGTCGCGAACCCGGCGGTTGACCCCGACGACGGCTCAATCTACGTGACGCGCTCGGGCTCGCGCGGGCAAAAGATGCCGGTCTCGCTCTTCCGCATAGACCCGCGCGGCGACATCTCGGGCGTAACGGGCGAGATAACGAACCCGACCGGCATCGCCTTCGACAGCCTCGGGCAGATGTACGTCACGTCGCGCATGGACGGGACGGTCTACCGCGTGACGCCTTTTCATGAAGTCGTGCCGTTCGTGCGCGACCTCGGCGTCGCGACGGGGCTCGCGTTTGACCGCGCGGGGCGCATGTACGTCGGCGACCGGACGGGGACGATTCACCGCGTCAACGGCCGCGGCGAGGCGGACGTGTGGGCGCTGTTGGAGCCTTCGGTCGCGGCCTACCACCTCGCCTTCGGCCCCGAAGACGAATACCTCTACGTCACGGGGCCGACCGTTTCGAGCAGCGAGTCAGTCCAGCGCGTTGACCGCGACGGCCGCGCGTCCGTCTTCTTCAAAGGGCTCGGGCGGCCGAACGGGCTGGCGTTCGACCGCGAAGGAAACCTCTACGTCGCCGCCTCGTACCGCGGCCGGCGCGGCGTCGTGCGCGTCGCGGCCGACGGCTCTGAGGCGCGGCTCGTCTTGGCGGGCATGAACGTCGTCGGCCTCTGCTTCAACGCCGCGGGCGACATGATCGTCGCCACCAACGAGGCCGTCTACAGCGTGGCCCTTGGCGTCAAAGGTACGCTGGTGAGGTAGCCGCCTTACCCGATTGCTCTTTCAAACTTCGCGTGCTACTTTTGCTGGCTTCTGTCAGGGCCTATGCCGGAAACTAATATAGTCGGACAGCTCATCATCTACATCGTCGTGCTGCTGCTGGCGATCTCGGCGCACGAGGCGGCGCACGCATGGATGTCTTACAAGTTCGGCGACGACACGGCGTACCTGCTCGGGCGCGTGACGCTCAACCCCGTCGCGCACACAGACCCCATCGGCACGCTCCTGATTCCCATCGTTAACTTTTTCATGGCGAGCAGCGGCTTCTTCCTCATCGGCTGGGGCAAGCCGACGCCGGTCAACCCGCTGCGCTGGCGCAACAAAGACCTCGCGAACGTGATGGTCTCGCTCGCCGGCATCATGGCGAACCTGATTCTGGCAATCGTCGGGTTCGTCGTCCTCCGTCTGTGTCTACAGTTCGGCGCCATCGTGCCGGGCGGCGGCGGCTCGCTCGGCTCTATCGAGGAGCCGGCCTTTCTGCTGCTGATACAGCTTTTGATGATGAATTTGTCGCTGGCCATCTTCAACCTCTTTCCGGTGCCGCCGCTGGACGGCAGCAAGGTGCTCTACAGCTTCCTCCCGGCCAGCGCGTCGCCCACGCTCGAAGCGCTGGAACGGTACGGCTTCATCATCCTGATGGTGCTGATGTACATGGGAGTCGTGAGCGCAATAATCAGGCCGGTCACGCGGCTGGTCTTCACGCTGTTGCTGTTGGGGCTGCGCTGACCGGAGGCGGAAACGCACTTCAGCCTTCGAGGGCTTAAACATTTTGTCGAGCGAGCAGGAGACGAAACCGACGGAGGAGGGCACGGTCGCGAGCGCGGCCGAGGGTCAGCCCATCAGGGTCGCGGGCGCGACGCCGGAGATTTCGGCCGGCAGCGGCGGCGAGGAGTTGAAGCTCGTCCTCGGCGAGTTCGCGGGGCCGCTCGACCTTCTGCTCTACCTCATACGGCAGGAGCAGGTCAGCATTTACGACATCCCCATCGCGCGCATAACGGACGAGTACCTGCGCTACCTACGCATGATGCAGGGCATGGACATCACCGTCGCCAGCGACTTCCTCGTCATGGCCGCGACGCTCATCGAGATCAAGTCGCGCATGCTCCTGCCGCGCGACCCGGCCATCAGCGAGGAGGAGTTGCAGGCCGACGACCCGCGGCGCGAGCTGGTCGAGCGCCTGCTCGAACACCAGAAGTACAAGGCCGCGGCGGAAATGCTCTGGTCGCGCGCGACCGTCGAGCATGCCGTCTACACGCGGGCGCCGCTTGAGACGGACAAGGAGAACCCGGAGGTGTCGGCGGGCGCGTTCGACCTTCTGCGCGTCTTCCAGCAGATTCTCGCGCGCCGCAAGGAAGAGGTCTTGATGGAGATCGAGCGCGACGAGGTGACGATGGCCGAGATGCTCGAACGCCTCCGCAACATGATCTTCTCGACGGGCGAGCTGAACCTGCGCGACTTCTTCGAGCGCGCCGGGACGCGGCGCGAGCTGGTACTCGCCTTCCTCTCCGTCCTCGAACTCGTACGCACGACCGAGATCAAACTTTTCCAGCGCCAGACCTTCGGCGACATCATCGCGCGCGTCGGCGCGTGAAGTTTTTCAATCAGGTGGAAATGAGCAGACGCAGAAGCAAGCAGAACGGCGAAGAGACCGTGGCGACTCACGCCGCGGCGGACGAAGTCTCGCGCGAGGAGGCCGTTGAGGAACTGGACGAAGCCCTCGACGCGCTCCCCGTTGACGACGCGGGCGAAGACTCCGCCGTCGGCGTGTCGGACGACAACCCTCTCACACACGTGGACGTGAGCGGCGAGACCTCCTTCGACTCGGCCGAGTTCGAGGCCGAAGACGAAGAGGCCGAGGCGTCCGCCGAGTATTCCGAAGACGAGTCCGATGAAGACGACGAAGACGAGTCTGAAGAGGACTCGGAAGACGATGACGACGAGGACGAGGATGACGACGACGAGGAGAGCGAGTTCGTCATCCACGACGCCGAAGCCGAAGACCACGCGGAGGAGTTGGAGCGGATGCGCGCCGCGGCTTCGTCCGCCGCCGTTTCGGAAACGTCGGACGACGAAGTAGCGCCGGGCGGACAGCCGCGCGAGCTGGCCGAGTTGGTTTCCATCTGCGAAGCGCTCATCTTCGTCTCGGAAGACCCTCTGCCCGTCAAGGCCATGGCCGACATACTCGGCGAGGACAAGGGCTGGGTGCAGGTCGCCGTCGAGGAGCTGGCCAAGGAGTTCAACGAGCGCAACGGCGGGCTGATGCTGCGCGAGGTGGCGGGCGGCTGGCAGTTCGCCACGCGCCCCGAGCACCACGAGCACGTCCGCGCCTACCTCAAGTCGAAGCCGAGCGCCAAGCTCTCGCTGGCCGCGTTGGAGACGCTCGCCGTCATCGCCTACAAGCAGCCCGTCACCGTCCCCGAGATTCTTGAGATACGCGGCGTGCAGTCTTCGTCGGCCATCAAGACGCTCTTGGACAAGCGCCTCATCGTCGCCAAGGGGCGCAAGGAGACGGTCGGCCGCCCGATGATGTACGGCACTTCGAAGGACTTCCTCCTCCAGTTCGGCCTGAAGGACTTGAGCGAGCTGCCGAACGTCGAGGACTTCGAAGACTTGGCCGGCGGCGGCGAGCCCTGAGAAATAAACTCAAAGGAGAAGAGCCATGCGAAACCTCACCCGAATCTCCCTCTGCCTGACGCTGTCACTGCTGTTGGCCGCCGTCTGCGGCGCGCAACAGGGCAGGCGGACGAAGAGATCGAATAAGCGCGGGACGGCCCCACCCCGCGAGGGCGTCATCATCAGCAGTAGCCCGCCGGACGTCGCGACGGAGGTCAGGCAGGTGGGGAACGCCACGATTAATTATTACGGGACCAAGGACGAGACAATGGTGTTCGTAGAGCTGCCGCAGGTCTACGAATATCAGCAGCTACCGCTTGAGCTTTTTTGCCACTTTAATGTCGCGGGCAAGAAGGTAGTCAGGCCGGAGTCTGTACTCGTGCAGCTCAGTTGGGACACGTTGACGTTCAGAATCAGAAAAGGCATGCGCCTGTTCAGGCGGGGCGACATCTCCATCGAAGCCGACGGAAGGCGGTTCAACTTCAAAGCCGAACAGGCGTGCGACACCGGCTGGGTTGAGTCATGCGATATGACGCTCGCGCACATGGATTTTGCCTCCTTCGAGCAGATCGTTAACAGCAAGCGCGTGAAGGTGCGGGTCGAGCCGCACACGTTTGAGTTGAGTGAGACGCAGCTTGACGCGTTGCGCGACATGCTGCGGGCGATTGAGCCCGCGGCCACGAAGCCCTGAATGGAAGAGCGCCTGCAAAAACTGATTGCAGCCGCCGGCATCGCCTCGCGCCGCCACGCGGAGGAGCTGATCGAGGCGGGCGAGGTGACCGTGAACGGCGAGGTCGTGCGCGAGCTGGGCACGAAGGCCGACCCGGCGCGCGACCACATCAAGGTGCGCGGGCGCCTGATTAACCCGCTGCTCGAAGCGCGCGAGAATACTTACGTCCTGCTCAACAAGCCGCGCGGCTACCTCTCGGCGCTCGCAGACCCCGAAGGGCGCCCGCTCGTCTCGGAGCTCGTCCCGCAGGCGCTCGGCCGCCTCCACCCGGTCGGCCGCCTCGACTTCAACACCGAGGGCTTGCTCATCCTGACGAACGACGGCGAGCTGACGAACTACGTCACGTCGGCGCGCAACCACGTCGAGAAGGTCTACGAGGTGAAGGTCAAAGGCGTGCCGCCCGAACAGCAGGTCGAGCGCCTGCGCCGCGGCGTCCGCCTCGAAGAGGGAGTGAAGACCGCGCCCGCTAAGATAACCAAGACCGACGAGACGAAGACGAACGCGTGGTTCGAGGTGACTTTGCGCGAGGGGCGCAACCAGCAGATACGCCGCATGTTCGACCTCATCGGCCACTCGGTCATCAAGCTCCGCCGCGTACGCATCGGCCCAATCACATCGGAAGGGATACTCATCGGCCAGTGGCGCCACCTCAAGCCCGACGAGGTCAAGCGTCTGAAAGGCGAGGGCAGCGGGGCAAAGTCCGCGAAGGGCGGCGCGGGCGGCGTTCAGAGGCCGCCGCAGAAGCGTCCCGCCAAGCGCCGCGCCGGTCACGCCGGGCGGCGCGGTTAAGTTAAAATGAGTCGTCGGCAGTCAGTAGTTTTTCGGAGTGCTTAATGGATTTCGAGCTTAACGAAGATCAGCGGCAAGTGAAGATGAGCGTGCGCGAGTTCGCCGAGGGCGAGATCGCGCCGCACGTGCGCGAGTGGGACGAGAAGCAACACTTCCCGGTTGAGCTCGTTCCGAAGCTCGCCGCGCAGGGGTTCATGGGCGTCATCTTCCCAGAAAAGTACGGCGGCGCGGGGATGGGCTACGTCGAGTACGTCACCATCATCGAGGAGCTTTCGCGCGTGGACGGCTCGGTCGGCATCTCGGTGGCGGCGCACAATTCGCTCTGCTCGAACCACATCTACCTGTTCGGCACAGAGGAGCAGAAGCAGAAGTACCTCGTGCCGCTCGCCTCGGGCGAAAAGCTCGGCGCGTGGGGGCTGACCGAGCCGCAGGCCGGCTCCGACGCGTCGGGCACGCGCACGACCGCGGTGCGGAGGGGAAACAACTGGGTCGTCAACGGCTCGAAGAACTTCATCACGCACGCCGTACACGGCGACACCTGCGTCGCGATGGCCTCGACCGACCGCGCCATGCGCTCGAAGGGCATCACGGCCTTCATCTTCGAGAAGGGGATGAAGGGCTTCGGCCCCGGCAAGAAGGAGGACAAGCTGGGCCTCCGCGCCTCCGAGACGGCGAGCGTCATCTTCGAGGACTGCGTCATACCTGACGAGAACCGTCTCGGGCCGGAGGGGTTGGGCTTTATCCACTCGATGCAGGTCTTGGACGGCGGGCGCATCTCCATCGCCGCGCTCGCGCTCGGCATCGCGCAGGGCGCGTACGAGTCGGCGGTTAAATACTCGAAGGAGCGCCAGCAGTTCGGCCAGCCCATCTCGAACTTTCAGGCCATCCAGTTCAAGCTCGCCGACATGGCGACGCAGCTCGAAGCCGCGCGGCTCTTAACTTACCGCGCCGCCGCGTTGAAGGACGCGGGGCGCAAGACGACTAAAGAGTCTTCGATGGCGAAGCTCTACGCCTCGGAGGTGGCGGTGCGCGTCAGCGAGGAGGCCATACAGATTCACGGCGGCTACGGCTACACCAAAGACTACCCGCCCGAGAAGTTCTGGCGCGACTCGAAGCTCTGCACCATCGGCGAAGGCACCAGCGAGATACAGCGCCTCGTCATCGCCAAACAGATTCTCAGCAACGCGTAAACCCGAACGACTTTCGGCTGCCCAAAACTTTGCCCTTAACTTGGACGTTCGCAACATGGGAGGTTCCAATGAGTGGAGAGCAAACAGACAGACTTGAGGGCGGCACTCCGTTCGAGATTCGCGTCCTGCGCGAACTGGCGAACATCAATCACCATCTAAGCGGCCTCGAAAATCGCATGGACGGAATTGAAGGCCGCATGGACAGACTCGAAAGTCGCCTCGGCGGACTTGAGAGTCGTCTCACTAGTTTGGAAGAAAAGGTAGAAGCGCGGCTGCACGACACGCGTCCTATCTGGGAGGCAGTGCTGTCGAGGCTGGATGTCATGGATACGCGACTCGACAGCATGGATACGCGGCTTGAGAAGGTGGAAGATAAATTTGACGCTGTGGCGGAAGAGCTGTTGGACATGCGCAGCGAGATTAAGAAGGTCAAGAAACGTCTGCCGGCCGCCTGAAGTTTGATGGAGAGTCAGAAGTTAATCGAGAAGGTTCTGGCGGGCGACGCACGCGCGGTCGCCCGCGCAATCTCTAAAGTTGAGGACGGCGCGGCGGACGCGGCCGAGTTGATGCGGGCCGTATTCCCACACACGGGGCGGGGGCTGGTCGTCGGCATCACGGGCTCGCCCGGCGCGGGGAAGTCTTCGCTGGTGGACAAACTCGCGGCGCTCTACCGTCAGAGAGGCGAGCGCGTCGGCATCGTCGCCGTAGACCCTTCGAGCCCCTTCTCGGGCGGCGCGATCCTCGGCGACCGCATCAGAATGCAGAACCTCGGCCTCGACCCCGGCGTCTTCATCCGCTCGATGGCGACGCGCGGCAACCTCGGCGGCCTCGCCCGCGCGACCGTTGACGCCGTGGCGATTCTCGACGCGGCGGGCTTCGATAAAGTCATCGTCGAGACCGTGGGCGTCGGGCAGGACGAAGTCGAGATCGTGAAGACGGCGGACGTTTCCGTAGTCGTGCTCGTGCCCGGCATGGGCGACGACATACAGGCCATCAAGGCCGGCATCATGGAGATCGGCGACGTCTTCGTCATCAACAAGGCCGACCGCGAAGGCGTGCTGCGGACGGAGAAGGAGCTTGAGGCGCTGCTGAGTCTCGCACACAGGCCCGACATGTGGTCACCGCCGATAGTCAAGACGGTCGCCACCGAGAACCGCGGGCTGGAAGAACTGGCCGCGGCCGTCGAGGGCTACCGCGAGTTTCAGCGGAGCGCCCCCGGCGCGCACGGCCGTCGCGGCGCGGTCGCGCGCTGGCGGATACTCGAACTGCTGCGCGAACGTCTGCTCGCACGCGCGCTCGAACGCGGCGACGCCCGCGAGCGTCTGGACGCGCTCGCGCTCGAAGTCGCAGAGAAGCGGCGCGACCCTTACTCGGCGGTGGAAGAACTGCTCGCCGCCGACACCCACTCGGAGGGGCGGCGGGCGTAATACGTCGCCCCGCGCACGGCACTCTTTATGTTCGAGAAATACACCAACGAGGCGCGCCGCGCGATCTTCTACGCGCGCTACGAGGCCAGTCTGTTCGGCTCGGACTCCATCCGCCCCGAACACCTTCTGCTCGCGCTCCTGCGCGACAAGGACGAGACGCTCAAGCCCCTCCTCCCCCCGGATGTCACGGACGACGACGTTCGGCGGCGGGTCGAGGCGGCCGCCGACGTGCGCCAGAAGATAGACGTGAAGGTGGAGCTTCCGCTGAGCGAGGAGACGAAGAAAGTTCTGGCCTTCGCCTACGAAGAGTCGGAAGGACTGTCCCACCGGCACATCGGCCCGGAACACCTCCTGCTCGGCCTCCTGCGCGACGACCGCACGCAGGCTTACGCCATCCTGCGCGAACACGGCGTCGAGCTGTCGGCGACGCGCGAAAAGGTCGGCGCAACATCTGCCGGCGTGTCCGCGGCCGCGCACGAAGGACAGTCGCGGGGCGTGCCGACCGTGCGGGACTTCCCGGTGAGGGTGGAGCACATCGGCATCGCCACGCGGAGCATCGAAGAGGCTTTGAAGTTCTGGCGCGACGCGCTCGGGCTGGAAGTCAAGCACACCGAGACGGTCGAGGAGCAGGGCGTCCACGTCGCCATGCTGCCCGCGGGCGAGCCGCGCGTAGAGCTTTTGGAGCCGACGGGGCCGAACTCGCCCGTCGCGAAGTTTCTTGAGAAGCGTGGGCCGGGCATCCATCACGTCGCCGTCCGCGTGGACGACATACGCGCCGCGCTCGCGCGCATGAAGGCCGGAGGCGCGCGGCTGATTGACGAGGAGCCGCGCGTCGGGGCCGGCGGATGCCTCGTCGCCTTCGTACACCCAACCTCTTCGGGCGGCGTGCTGCTCGAACTCGTCCAACACACGGCCGGCGAGCCCGGCGAGAACAAGGAAGAAAGGTAGTCGCTTTGCACTTCAGAACGTTTCTGCTCACGTCGCTCATCGCCGCCCTCCCGCTCGCAGCCAACGCACAGACCAAGCCGACGCGCAAGACGACCCCGCGCGCGCCCGCGCAGCGTCCCGCGTCGCCGACGGCCGCGCGCACGACGCCCGCCGCGCAAGCCGGCGTCAACCTCTCCGCGAGCGACATGACGCTCGTCATCGAAGGGCTCGAACTGCCGCCCGAGGCGCGCGCCGAGCTTGATTCGAGCGCCGACGAGCGCAAGGCGTTCGCGCGCGACATACGGCAGATGCTCGCCACGGCCGAAGAGGCGAAGGCGGCCGGCTACCTCTCGCGCCCCGAGTTGAAGCTTCAGTTGGAGCTGGCGCGCGCCTTCGTCATCGCGCAGGCTTACTTCAAGCAGAGGCAGGCGGCCGGCGCCACCGACCCGGCGCAGATCGTCACGCAGGCAGAGATTGACGCCTTCTTCAACGAGCCGACGACGGCCCCGCAGTTCGAGGCGTTCGTGCAGGACTACACGAAGAACGGGCCGGGCCGCGGCGCTCCCGTCTCCGAAGAGCAGCGGAAGCAGTTGCGCGGGCACTACGGCCGCGTGATGGTCGCCATGCGCAAGGGCGTCGCCGCAGGGTTGGAGCGCGAGCGCAAGACGCAGCTCGTCGTCATGCTTCAGCAGGCGCGTCTGCTCGCGGGCGAGTACTCGAAGGAGCTTGGGCCGCGCTACAAGGCGACGGACGCCGAGATTGACGCGTACATCGCCGCGCACCCGGAAATGGACTCGAAGGCTTCGCGCGCGAAGATCGAGGGGCTGCTCGCGCGCGCACGCGCGGGCGAAGACTTCGCGAAGCTGGCCGACGAGTTCACCGAAGACCCGAGCGGCAAGGGGCGCGGCGGCGACCTCGGCTGGTTCGGCCGCGGGCAGATGGTCAAGCCCTTCGAGGACGCGGCCTTCGCGCTGAAGCCGGGCGAGGTGAGCGGCGTCGTCGAGTCGCAGTTCGGCTTCCACATCATCAAGCTCGAAGAGCGCCGCGGCGAGGGCGGCGCCGAGGAAGTGCACGCGCGTCACATCCTCCTCCGCTTCAACCACGCGCCGCAGAAGCCGAACTCGCCGCCGATGTCGCCGCGCGAACAGGCGCGCGCCGCGGTCGAAGAGGAGAAGCGCGAGCGCCTGCTCGAAGAGATTGTCGCGCGCCGACGCGTGCAGGTGGCGGAGGACTATACGGTCGGCGCCACGGTCGAGTCGCAGGGGGCGAAGCCCGCGGGCGGCTCCACGCAGCCGCAGCCGCCCGCGGCCGCTCAGCCACCCGCGCAGACGCAGCCTAAGACGCCCGCGGCGACTAAAGCGCCCGCGCGACGCACCACGTCGAAGCGTCGCCCATGAAGGCCGCGCCCGGACGCATCAGTCGGGCCGTGGCGACATGCGCCGGGCGCCTTTTTCGTGTATCTTGAACGGTCGTTCACACGCTGTCAGGAGCGTTGGCCGTCTCCGGCGGTTCCCCCTTTAGAAGTTCAGAAAGGAAAGCAACAGTTTTGAAGGCAACCACGAAAGCAATCATCGCCGCGCTCGTCGCGGTGGCCGCCGCGGTCGGGATTATCGTCTGGCAGGCGCGGCACGGCGCCGCGCACGCCGCGCTCACCAGCCTGACCCCCGACGACATGTCCCTCATCGCCGAAAGCCTCTCGCCGACCGACCGCGCGAGGCTCGCCGCGGACGCGGGCGAGCGCAAGAAGCTCGCCGACGACATCAAGCAGATTCTCGCCGTCGCCGCCGAGGCGCGCGAGAAGGGCGTGGCCGACCGGCCCGAGGTCAAGCGCCAGCTCGAAGCCATGCAGATGCTCGTCGTCGCGCAGATGTACGTCAAGAAGCAGCGCGACGCCAACGCCAAGCCCGACGAATACAGGCCCAAGCAGGAGGAGATTGACGCCTACCTCAAAGACCCGCAGAACGTCGCGAAGGCCGACGGCTACCTCGAAGACCTGAAGAAGATGGGCATGGTGCCCGAAACCCAGCCCATCACCGACGAGGTTAAGGAGCAGTTCCGGCAGCAGTGGGCGCCGATGGCCATCCTCGCGCAGAAGGGCAAGGCCGCCGGTGTCGAAAATGAGCGCGCGACGCAGCTTCAGGTGCAGTTCCAGCAGGCCGTCGCGCTGAGCCGCATCTACTCGCAGGAGCTTTCCAAGAAGCTTGAGCCGACCGATCAGGAGATCGAAGCCTACTTCGCCGCGCACCCCGACCTCGACCCGAAGGCCGCGCGCCAGAAGGCCGAAGACCTTTTGAAGCGCGCGCGCTCGGGCGAGGACTTCGAGAAGCTGGCGAAGGAGAACTCCGAGGAGCCGGGCGCGAAGGAGAGCGGCGGCGACCTCGGCTGGTTCGGACGCGGGCGCATGGTCAAGCCGTTCGAGGACGCGGCCTTCGCGCTCAAGGACAACGAGATCAGCGACGTGGTCGAGAGCCAGTTCGGCTACCACATCATTCAGGTGCTCGGCCACCGCACGGGCAAGCCCGAGGCCGTCCCCGGCGCGCCCGACGGCGGCAAGGACGCGCAGCCCGAAGAGCAGATTCACGCGCGCCACATCCTGATTAAGACCGGCGGCCAGAGCCAGAACCCGTTCGCCCCGCCGAAGTCGCCGCGCGATCAGGCCAAGGAGGCCATCGTCGAGGAGAAGACCAAGAAGGAAGTCGAAGAGATAGCCAAGCGCACCAAGATTCAGGTGCCCGAAGACTTTCCCGTGAAGGCCCCTGATCAGTCGCAGATGCCCGTGTCGCCCCACGGCGGCATGGACGCCCCGCCGCCGGGCGCCGAAGAGGTTCCGCCGCCCGCCGCCGAGAACCCCAACGCGGCCAAACCCTCGGCCGGCGCCAAACCGAAGCGCGAGCCCGGCAGGAAGTAGTTACCGAACGGGCGAGGTCACGAATACTGCCGCCGTGTGCGGCGAAGGAGCGCACGCCCGCGGGCGTGCGCTCCTTATGTGAGCGGGGCGGCGTTCCCTTCAGTTTGAACCGATGAAGTTCGGCGAGTATCGCGTCGAGGTCGTGCCCGGCGGCGAGTTCCGCTTAGACGGCGGGGCGATGTTCGGCGTCGTGCCGCGCGCGCTGTGGCAGAAGGTCGCGCCGCCCGACGAGGAGAACCGCGTGCTGCTCAACGCGAACTGCCTCTTCGTAGAGGGCGCGGGCGAGCGCGTCATAGTCGAGACCGGCATGGGCGACAAGTGGACGCCGCGCCAGCGCGAGATGTACGGCGTCCGGGCCGGGCAGACGCTCGCCGAGAGTTTGTACGAGCGCACGGGCTGTCGGGCCGAGGACGTGACCGTCGTCGTCAACACGCACCTGCACTTCGACCACGCGGGCGGGAACACGACGCTGGATGATGAAGGGCGCGCTGTGCCGACGTTCCCGAACGCGCGCTACCTCGTCTCGCGCGAGGAGTACGAGCACGCCGAGGCGCCGCACGAGCGCGACCGCGCGAGTTATCTTCCGGAGAACTGGCGCCCGCTCGCGGAGTCGGGGCAGTTGGAGTTGAAGGACGCGGTGTACGAAGTCCTGCCGGGGCTGACGCTCGAAACAGTCGCCGGACATTCGAGGACGATGCAGTGCGTGCGTCTGGAAAGCGGCGGGCGGACGCTCTACGGCTTCGCAGACCTCGTGCCGACGCGCGCGCACGTGCCGCTCGCGTGGGTGATGGGCTACGACCTCTACCCCGTCGAGACTCTGGAAGCGAAGCGGCGCCTGCTGCCGCGGGCCGCGCGCGAGGGCTGGCTCTGCCTCTTCTACCACGACCCCGTACGGCCGCTCGCGCGCGTGTTGGAAGAGAACGGGAAGCTGCGCGCGGTCGGGCTCGAAGAGGCGCAGGACGGTTTCATCCCCGGCGAGTGAGCCGGGACGAGAGAACAGTTAGAAGGTGGAACGAACGAAGATGACGACAGCGAAGATAGGCATCATCGGCGGCAGCGGCCTCTACCAGATGCCGGAGTTGAAGGACGTTGAGGAAGTCCCCGTAGACACCCCGTTCGGGAAGCCTTCGGACGCCTTCATCGTCGGCACGCTCGAAGGCGAGCGCGTGGCCTTCCTGCCGCGGCACGGGCGCGGGCACAAGATTCTCCCGACCGAGCTGCCGTTCCGCGCGAACATCTACGCGATGAAGCTGCTCGGCGTCGAGCGCATCCTTTCGGCCTCGGCCGTCGGCTCCTTGCAGGAGCGTTACGCGCCGCTCGACATGGTCATCCCAGACCAGTTCTTCGACCGCACCCGCGCCCGCGCGAAGGAGTCAACCTTCTTCGGCGAAGGCATCGTCGGCCACATCACCTTCGCGCACCCGGTCTGCAAAGACCTCGGCGACGTGCTCGAAGGGGCTTGCGGCGCGGCCGAGGTGCGAGTCCACCGCGGCGGGACGTACCTCTGCATGGAGGGGCCGGCGTTCTCTACGAAGGCCGAGTCGAACGTCTACCGACAGTGGGGCATGGACGTTATCGGCATGACGAACTTGCAGGAGGCGAAGCTGGCGCGCGAGGCAGAGATTTGCTACGCGACGCTCGCGCTCGTCACCGACTACGACTGCTGGCACGAGGCGCACGACGCCGTGTCGGTCGAGACCGTCGTCGAGTACCTGAACAAGAACGTACGCAACGCGCAGATCATCATGCGCGAATCCGTGAAGCGTCTGGCCGCGGCCGAGCGCGAGTGCGGATGCGGCTCGGCCCTCAAGAGCGCCATCTTCACCGCGCCCGACCTCTGGCCCGAGGCTACAACGCAAAAGCTCGACGCCATCATCAAAAAGTACCGGAAGCAGTAAAGAGTAAATGAGGTGCCTGAGATGAAGAGATTTGCATTGACGTTGTGCGGCGTCGCGTTGGCGTTGGGGTTGGGCGCGCAGGCCGCGCGTGCGCAGTCGGGGAACGTGGCGGCGGGGCCCGACCCTTCGACCGTGAAGGACGTGGAGACGGAGGCGGCTGCGAAGCACGAGCTTGAGGTCGCGCGCCACTACTTCAAGAACAAGAAGGCTTACTACGCGGCCTTCAAGCGCTGCGAGGAGTTGGCCGCCGGCTACCCCGAGTTCGCAAAGCTCGACGAGGTGCTCTACATCGCGGGCATGAGCAGCCTCTACCTGTCGGAAGGGAAGGGCAAGCAGAAGGCGCCCGCCGCCTCGCCCGACAAGTCTGAGACCTACACGCCCGAGACCTTCCGCGCCAACGCGCGCGACTACCTCTCGCGGCTCGTCAACGACTTCCCCAAGAGCGACTTCCGCAAGGACGCGCAGGAAGCGCTCGCGCGCCTCGGCGGCGAGAAGCCGAAGGAAGAGAAGCAGCAGTAACGCTTCTCAGAGCCCTGACGCGCAGGAGGCGCCGCGATGCTGTTCATGGTCATCGAGCGTTTCAGGGACGGCGACGCCGCGGCCGTCTACCGCCGCTTCCGCGAGCGCGGGCGGATGACGCCGGACGGGCTGAAGTACGTTGACAGTTGGGTCGAGCAGGACTTCGGCCGCTGCTTCCAGTTGATGGAGTGCGACGACCCGCGCCTTCTGGACGAGTGGACGGCGCACTGGCGTGACTTGGTCGAGTTCGAGATAGTGCCCGTCGTCACCTCGCGCGAGGCCGCGGAGAAGATCGCGCCGCTGCTCTAAAGCTTTTTTTCATCAAACACAATTCGGGAGAACTCATAAACGTGTCATTGCTTGTTGTCGGTTCGGTGGCGTTCGACGCGGTCGAGACGCCGTTTGGTAAGCGCGAGAGGATGCTGGGCGGGTCGGCGACGCACTTCGGGCTATCGGCCAGCTTCTTCACGGACGTGCGCGTGGTCGGCGTGGTCGGCGGCGACTTCGGCGAAGAAGAGATGGCCGTCTTTCAGGAGCGCGGCATCAACACGGACGACCTCGAACGCGTCGAGGAGGGCAAGACCTTCTTCTGGTCGGGGCGCTACGACTTCGACCTCAACACGGCGCACACGCTCGACACGCAGCTCAACGTCTTCGCAGACTTCAAGCCGAAGCTCTCGGACGAGTCGAAGCGCGCGCGGATGGTATTCCTCGGCAACATACAGCCCGAGCTACAGAGCGAGGTGCGCGCTTCAGTGCGCGGCGCCGAGTTGGTCGCGCTCGACACGATGAACTACTGGATAACGACCGTGCCCGAGCAGGTCGAGGCCGCGATACGCGAGGTGGATGTCGTCATCATCAACGACGCCGAGGCGCGGCAGCTCACGAAGGAGCCGAACCTGATAAAGGCCGCGCGCAAAATCCTGTCGTGGGGGCCGCGCGCGCTCGTCGTCAAGCGCGGCGAGTACGGCGCGGCGATGTTCACCGAGGGCGCGTACTTCGCCATCCCCGCTTACCCTCTGGAATCGGTCTTCGACCCGACGGGCGCGGGCGACACCTTCGCGGGCGGCTTCATGGGCTACCTTTCGAGCCACGAGAAGATTGACGACGACACGCTCCGGCGCGCGATCATCTTCGGCTCGGTCATGGCCTCCTTCAACGTCGAGGAGTTCGGCACCGAGCGCGTCCGACGCCTCACGCACGAGGAGATTAACCAGCGCTTCCGCGAGTTCAAACGGATGACGCACTTCGAGGAGATTCCCTTCGAGCGCGCCGCCCGCGTCACTCAGTAAAGCCGTAAACCGTGAACCGTGAACCGTGACGAGAGAGAACGCGCTTCTTCTCGTCACGGTTTACGGTTTACCGTTTACGGGCCTTTTGGCTGTATAATCCCGGCGTCCTGCTTATCCAACAAAATCCCGGGGTGACTTCCGATGTTCTGTCCCGTTTGCGAGGCCGAGTACGAGGAGGGCATTACTCACTGCGCCGACGACGGCGCGGAGCTGGTCGGGCGCCTGACGCCCGAGAACACTCTCCGCGACGAGAGCGAGGCGCGCTTCGTCCCGCTGCACAACGTCGGCTCGCCGGCCGAGGCCGAGATGGTCGCAGACCTCCTGACGCAGAACGGCGTACGCGCCGCCGTCCAGTCGGGCGGCGCCGACGTGCTCTCGCCGCTGCTTTCGGCCGCCTCGCCCGGCGCCCTCGTCCTCGTGGACGAGCGCGACTTCGACCGCGCGCAGGAACTCTACGCTTCCTTCTTCGGCGACGACATCACGCCGCTCACCGGCGCCACCGATGGCGAAGAAGAAGGGGAAGAGGATGAGGATGACGATTGATGAGTGATGAATTAGGAACAGCGACCTTCTCATCACTCATCACTTGGAGGTGAATCGTGGCTGAGGCGAGTTCGGCGGCGATTGTCGTGCTGATGACGGCCGGGAGTCAGGAGGAGGCGACGCGTCTGGCGGAGATGCTGGTCGGCGCGCATCTGGCGGCGTGCGTCCAGATCATGCCGCAGATGGAGTCCATCTACCGCTGGAAGGGCGAGGTGCACCGCGCGCCCGAGTTCCTCCTGCTGGCGAAGACGACCGCGGCCTGCTTCGACGAGCTTGAGCGCGAGGTGCGCGCCCTGCACACCTACGACACGCCGGAGATCATCGCGCTCCCCGTCGCGCACGTCTCGGCGCCCTACTTCGAGTGGCTCACCTCCAACGCCTTCCCGCCCCTCGTCTCGCGCCAGACGGCCTCCGAGAGAATCGTCCCCGCGCCGCCGCAGTTGGAACAGTAGTCAGTAGACAGTAGTCAGTAGACAGTAGAAAAACAGGCGGCGCGTCTCAGCTTTAAGCCGAGCGCGCCGCCTTCGTTTCCCCTACTGACTACTGTCTGCTCTCCTTCAAATGTCGGAAGTGTCGGGGCCGATGCGGCTCAGCGCGTCCTGACTGCGGACGACGATGTCCACGACTTCGGAGGGCGAGTCGGTGAGGTGCAGCAGTCCGCGGTCGTCGGCCGAGATGTACTTCGACTTGAGCATCACGTCTTCGACCCATTTCAGCAGCCCGCCCCAGTACCCCGAGCCGAAGAGGACAACGGGGAAGTTCCTGATCTTGTGCGTCTGGATGAGGGTGAGCGCCTCGAACAGCTCGTCGAGCGTGCCGAACCCGCCGGGGAAGATGACGAAGGCGTTGCTGTACTTGACGAACATCGTCTTGCGCACGAAGAAGTAGCGGAACTTCAGCGAGCGCGTCTGGTACGGGTTCGGCTGCTGCTCGAACGGCAGCTCGATGTTGCACCCGACCGAGACGCCGTTGGCCTCGTACGCGCCGCGGTTCGCCGCCTCCATGATGCCGGGGCCGCCGCCCGTGATGACCGAGAAGCCCGCGCGCGCCAGAAGCGCCGCCGTCTCCTGCGCCGCCGCGTAGTACTGGTCTTCCTGCGGCGTCCGCGCCGAGCCGAAGATGGCCACGCCGCGCGTCACGGTCGCCAGCTCGTCGAAGCCCTCGATGAACTCGCCCATGATGCGGAACACGCGCCAAGTGTCCGTGCGCGTGAACTCGTCCGGCCGCGGGCTTTCGAGCAACTGCTCGTCCTGCGTCGTCTTCCGTCCCGGCTCCAACTCTTCGTCTGGATGTTTGGTCTTAGCCATAGGAGTAGAGGTCAGAGGCTAGAGGTTAGTGGGGGCCAGTCCTTCAACTAACCTCCAACCTCTAACCGCTGTTTCAGAACGCCATGATGTTGAAGCCGCAGTCCACGTGGAGGACTTCGCCGGTGATGCCGGAGGCGAGGGGGCTGAGGAGGAAGAGTGCTGCGTTGCCGACCTCGCGCGCCTCGACGTTGCGCCGGAGCGGGGCGCGCTCGGCGTGGTGCCTGAGCATCACGTTCATGTTGCCGACGCCGCGCGCGGCGAGCGTGTTGAGGGGGCCGGCGCTGACGGCGTTGACGCGTATGTTCTGCTTGCCGAGGTCGGAGGCGAGGTAGCGCGTGCTGGCTTCGAGCGCCGCCTTCGCCACGCCCATCACGTTGTAGTTGGCGACGACCTTCTCCGCCCCGTAGTAGGTCATCGAGACGATGCTCCCGCCCTCCGTCATCAGGGGCGCGGCGGCGCGCGCCAGCTCCGCCAGCGAGTAGGCCGACACGTCCAGCGCCGTCAGGAAAGCCTCGCGCGTCGTGGCGACGTACTCGCCCTTCAAAGCCTCGGGCGGGGCAAAGGCGAGGCTGTGGACGAGGAAGTCGAGCCGTCCGAACTTCTCTTTGATCGTGGCAAACGCCGTCTCTACCTCTTCCGGGTTCGACACGTCGCACTGCACGAGCGGCGCGTCTGTCCCGGCCGTCAGGCTCTCGACGTTCTCGCGCAGGCGCTCGTTCTGGTAAGAGAAGGCGAGCCGCGCGCCCGCCTCCGTGCAAGCCCGCGCCGTCGCCCACGCGATCGAGCGCTTATTAGCCACGCCGAAGATTATTCCCTGTTTGCCTTCCAGAAGCTTGAGCATGCGCGTGCCCTTTCCGGTTTGGTGTCTGTTACTGCTCGTCGAGTTCCTTAATCTGTTCGCGCAGCTCGGCCGTGCGCGCCTTCGTCATCCGTTCGAGGCAGAACGAGTAGACCATCGGCCGCATCGAGCCGCCCTCGTAGAGCGCCGTCTCGTAGTCGCAGTTGTCGTCGCGGTACTTGAGCCAAGAGACCTCCGCCGCCTTGAGCTTCGCGCGGTAGGGTGCTTCGACCTTCGACGTGAGCTGGTTGTAGACGCGGTTAAGCTCGGCGTCGGCCTCCTTGAACTTCCGGCCCGCGCACATGTTCAGCTCGGCCTGCGTCTGCGCGTCTCCGCAGGGGCTCTGCTCCTCGCGCTTCTGCGCGTGCGCGGCGGCGAGCAGGACGGAGGCGAGAAGGATTGCGGAAGCGATTCTCTTCATCTTCTTTATGCGGCGGCGGGCTCGGCCTCGCCGCTGATGAGGCGGCCGTAGTCGCCGCTCTCGACCCAGCTCATCACCTCGGCGACGCGCCAGACGGGGAAGGGGTGCGTCAGGCCGGCGTTAATCACGTCGGCCCAGAAGCGGTCGAGCGCCTTCTGGTCGTAGTTCTTCTGGAAGTCGCGCGCCTGCGCGAGGAACTCTTCGTAGTCAACCCGCGAGGCGAAGGTGCCGCCCGCGAGCTTCATCATCGTCCGCCCGATAACGTCCACGTCCTGCGTGACGAGCAGCGCCGCGCGGTCGCACGACAACTCCGCTCGACGCGCCCACGCGAGCAGCGCCGAGCGCATCGTCAGCGAGAGCAGTTGGGCTATCAGTGACGCTATGGGCGCAGCCGCGATGGCCGCGTTGGCGACGAGTTCGAGCAGGCGAGCGGCCGTCAGATAGAGAACGTGCTCGGCATGTATGTGCCCGACCTCGTGCGCGATGACGGCGAGGATTTCTTCGTCGTTCAGGCGCTCGATTAGCTGCGAGTGGAGCACGATGACCGGCCGTTTGACGCCGCCCGTGAAGGCGTTCACGGTCGGGTTCTGCTGCACGAACATCTCGGGCATGTCCACGCCGAGCGTAGTGCAGGCGACCTGAAGCTTTGCGTAAAGATCGGGGCACTGGCGCGGCGTGACCTTGACGGCGCTCGCCGTGAAGATGACGCGGATGGCCGACTCGCCCGTGACTTCCAGAAGCTTCTTGAGCGCGGAGTCAATGCCCGGGATGGCCTTGAGCGCGGCCAGCGCGCGGCTGTCGAGCGGGTGGACGTAAGAATACTTGTCGAGGTCTGCGAACTTCTTGTGCGGCGCGTCCGAGAGCGGGAGGCGGCAACGCCCGCACACGGGGCGCCCAACGTCCGAGCGCGTCTGGTTCAACTGCCCGCAGTAACGGCAGCGCACGGTCTCTCCGCCGCCCGCGCCGCCAACCGGTTCCAAATCAACCATCTCTCTTCCCCTTCAGAAAACGAGTGTGTCAGGCCGGGGAGACTCTAAACTTTAAGAAGCCTGTTTCGGTGCCGCCAAGTATCAACGATTGCCCGCCGCGAGGGCAAGCGGTGGAGAGGGGTTAGAGGTTGGAGGTTAGAGGTTAGTAAAAGCTTATGTCTTAACTAACCTCTAACCACCAACCTCTAACCTCTACTCAATGCTTGAAGTGCCGGACGCCCGTGAAGATCATCGCGAGGCCGTGCTCGTCCGCGGCGGCGATGACTTCTGAGTCGCGGACGGAGCCGCCGGGCTGTATGACGGCCGTGATGCCGTGCTTGGCCGCTTCGTCCAGCCCGTCGCGGAATGGGAAGAAGGCGTCGGAGGCGAGCACGGAACCTTTAACGGGAAGTTGCGCGCGCATCGCGCCGAGGCGGACGGAATCCACGCGCGACATCTGTCCGGCGCCGACGCCGACGGTCTGCCCTTCGCGCGCGTAGACGATGGCGTTCGACTTCGTGTGCTTGCAGACCGTCCACGCGAACATGAGCGCTGCGACCTCTTCGTCTGTCGGTGCGCGCTGCGTCACGACCTTCAAATCTTCGCGCCGCAGGCGGTGCGTGTCGCGCGTCTGGACGAGCAGGCCGCCCGTTATCTGCCTGTATTCGAGTCCCGTCGTCGCCTTCGCCTCACCCGCGCGCAG
This sequence comes from Pyrinomonadaceae bacterium, assembly GCA_035248785.1. Classification (GTDB taxonomy): domain Bacteria; phylum Acidobacteriota; class Blastocatellia; order Pyrinomonadales; family Pyrinomonadaceae; genus QHXN01. The sequence continues at coordinate 100,850 of DATFHD010000059.1, forward strand.
GACGCGCAGGTTCTTCTTCGTCTTCAGGACTTCGAGCGCGTCCTCTTCAAAGTCGGGTGCGACGACGACCTCGGTGAATATCTCTACGACGGCGCGCGCTGCCGGCTCGTCAACTGTTCGGTTGAAGGCGACGATGCCGCCGAAGGCCGAGACAGGGTCGGTGGCGAGCGCGCGTCGGTAAGCCTCTTCCGGTGTCGCGGCGACGGCGACGCCCGCAGGGTTCGTGTGCTTGATGACGGCGCACGCCGTCTCTTCAAAGTCGCAGACGAGCTGCCACGCGGCGTCGGCGTCAACGTAGTTGTTGTAGGACATCTCCTTGCCGGCCAGAACCTCGGCCACGCCGATGCCCGTTCGCGCGAGCGTGCGGTAGAGCGCCGCCTTCTGGTGCGGGTTCTCGCCGTAGCGCAGGACGACGCTGCGGTTGAGCGTCCACTTTGCGGAGCCGGGCAGGTCGTCCCACTCTTCTATGGAGCGAGGAACCTCCGGCCGTCTGTATGCGGCCGCGCCGGCGCGTCCCGAATCAAGGGTCAGAATCTCGAAGCTAGAGAACCCGCCGCCCCCGCCTTGAGCGCCGGATTGGGACTCATCCTCTTCCGACTTCGCGGCCGCCTGCGCGTCGAGCTTCGAGAAGTAGGCGGAGATGGCCATGTCGTAGGAGGCCGTGCGCATGAAGGCGCGGCGCGCGAGTCGGGAGCGTTGCGCGAAGGATGTCGCGCCGTCGTGTGCGCGCAGTTCTGCGAGCACGGGCTCGTAGTCTTCGGGCGAGACGACGACGGCCACGTCGGCGTGGTTCTTCGCCGCCGAGCGCACCATCGCGGGGCCGCCGATGTCTATCTGCTCGACCGCCTCTTCGTAGGTGACGCCTTCGCGCACGATTGTCCGCTCGAAGGGGTAGAGGTTGATGACGACGAGGTCAACGGGGCCGATGCCGTGCTCTTCGAGCGAGCGCGCGTGCTCGGGATTGTCGCGGACGGCGAGGATGCCGCCGTGTATGCGCGGGTGGAGCGTCTTGACGCGGCCGTCGAGCATTTCGGGGAAGCCGGTCACTTCCGACACGTCGCGCACTTCGATTCCAGCCTCGCGCAGAGCCTTCGCCGTGCCGCCCGTGCTGAGGATTTCGACGCCGAAGTCCTTCAGCCCGCGCGCAAACTCGACGAGGCCCGTCTTGTCCGACACGCTCAACAGCGCGCGGCCGACGCGCCTGAGCCCTTCCGTGTTCTGTTCAGTCATAAGTCCCCGAAGAAAAGGAATGATAAGAGCAGGAGCGAGATTCTATCTCTTCACGCGCCGCGCGTCACATGCCGCGAACGGCGTGCGTCACTTCTCGCCGCCCCTGCTCTCGTAAGAGTCGCGCAACTGCCGCACGCGCAGACGCCGGTCGCGCGGCGAGCTGAGCTTCACTTCTATTCGATGAAGGCCGGGCCCGGCGCCCGCTTCGCCGGCCTGATAGCCGAGGACGTACTGGCTCTGTAGGTCTTCGGCGATGGCGCGGAAGATTCCTGTCAGGTCGAACTCGGCGCGCGGGTCGAGCGCGGTGCGCGCGTCGCCGACGACGAAGAACTGCCCGCCGGTCTTCTCCGCCAGTTCGCGAAAGCCCTTGGCGGGCCTTCGCGCGGCGAGGCGGCCGTCGCGCGGCTCGTAGAGCGGGACGTGTATGACGTAGAAGCTCACGCCCGCCGCGCGCGCCTCCGCGAGCACGGCGTCGGGCGCGGTCGTGCTCGCCGTGTCGAGGCCGTCGCTGAGGAGGACGACGATGCGTCGCTCGGCCGTCTGCACGCCTTCTCTGGCGAAGGCGCGGACTGCTTCACGCGCGGCGTCGAAGATGGCTGTGCGCCTGTCCGGCAGCGCCGCGACCCGAAAGGCTTCGCGCGCGGCGCGCAGGTCGCGCGTGAAGGGGGCGGTCAACTCGGGGCGCTCGCGGAACTGCATGACGGCGACGCGCGAGCGCTGGCCGAAGCGCGAGAAGAGTGCGAGTGCGGTCTCGCGCTGCTGTGTGACCACGTCGCGCGTCGAGCCCGAGGCGTCGAGCAGGAAGAGGAGCGCGACGCGTTCGGCGCCCGCGGCGAAGTAGCCGACCTCGACGGGGCGGCCGTTGTCGAGCACCTGAAAGTCTTCACGCGTCAGGCCGCCGACGCGCCGGCCGCGCGCGTCCGTGACGTAGACGGGGACGACGACCAAGTCCGTGCGGACGCGCACGACCTCTTCGTCCTGTTCGGGCGGTTCGTTCTGTGCGAAGGCGACGCGGTCGCAGACGAGAAGTTGGAGCGTGAATAAGAGTACGGCGAAGAGTTTTACGGGGAGGCCGTGTCGTGAGTCGGGCCGCCGTGTGCCGGCCAATCGAGGGAAGAACATCAGGGGCGTTTAGAACAGGAAGCGCCCGAGGAAGAGAAGGCTAAGGATGAAGACGAGCGTGATGATGATAGCCTTGATGAGAGTCACAGCCTATACCTCCGGGGGTTGCAGCAGCCGCCCGCGCCTTATTCAGGGCAGCCATTCTATCGGCGCGTCGAGCGGCGTGTCAATGTGGAATCCTGTGCGGGATGTCGCGCCTCGCCTTGTTCTTTTCTTCAAAAAATACGCGTAAAACGGGCGGCCGGTTCCGTCCTTCGCGCGCCGCCGCGCCGGGCAAAGGATGGCGCCCGGCTTCAGCAAAGGATGGCGCCCGGCTTCAGCAAAAGATGCCTTGATGCTATAGTCTGCCTTGACGATTCTTCAACGGATAGCACGGGAGCGTTGGGCGGAAAGCTGAACAGAGAGGGGCAGAGAATTGTCCGGTCGCGTAAGGCGGTCGGGGCGGTACTGCTCGTCCTTGCGCTGCACGCCTTCGTCGCCAGCGCGACGCACTTTCACGCCTCTTTCGCCCCCGCCAACGGTGCGTCGCAGGCCGTCTTAGAGAGCCGCGACGACGCGGGGCAGCGCACGACGCCGTCATCCGACGCGAACTGCCTCCTGTGCAGGCTCCAACGCGACTTCGTGGGCGGCGTCCAGCCGGCCGCGCCCGCGCTGGCGCCGCCGCCGACGATCACCGTCGAGCACGAATCCGTCCGCGAAGCTCCCGTACGCACCACGCGCCTGCTCATGCGCGCGGGCCGCGCGCCGCCTCTCGCCTGAGTCCTAACCCTAATCCGATTCAATAACAGAAGTGTTTGCGCTTCGCCCTGCGCGGGGAGCGTCGGCCTCGGCTTTTAGCCGCGGGCGGCGCCTGAAGTTTCCCCGGCCCGGCGTGCGCGGCCGCCTGAAGCGTGGCTTTTGAGTGCTCCGGCACGACGCGGCGGCGGCTCGACAATTAGAAAAGGAGTCAGGTGATGAGAAGGTTCAAATACTCGACAGGCTTAATCCTCGCTTTCGTAACTTTAATGTCGCCCGCGCGCGGATTCGCGCAGGCGAAGTACGCCGGCAATCTGTTTGCACAGACGCAGTCAGGCCCGTCCGACGCTCAGCCCGCGCAGGCGCAGTCGGGCGCGAGCGTGCGCGGCACGGTCATCCTCGCTGACGGCGGGACGCCGATACACAACGCCATCGTCAACCTCGTCCAGCTCAAGCGCTCGACGCAGACGGACGACAACGGCGTCTATGAATTCGCCAACGTGCCGCCGGGCTCGTACACGATTCTCGTCCACATGGAGGGCTTCCCAGACCAGATGCAGCCGGTGACGCTTGCGACCGGCGCCTCCGCCACGCTCGATTTCCAGATGCGGCTCACGGGGCTGCGTGAAGAGGTGACGGTCACGGCGACGGGCAGCGAACAGTCGGTCTTCGAGTCGTTCCAGTCCGTCAACACGGTGGACTCGATCCGGCTCGCGCAGGAGGCGCACACCTCCATCGGCGAAGTGCTCGACAGGGAGCCGGGCGTCGCCAAGCGCGGCTTCGGCCCCGGCCCTGCGCGCCCCGTCGTGCGCGGCTTCGACGGCGACCGCGTGATGGTGACGCAGGACGGCGCCTCGACGGGCTCGCTCGGCTCGCAGTCGGCCGACCACGCCGAGCCGGTTGACGTGCTCTCACTCGAACGTCTCGAAGTCGTCAAAGGCCCTGCGACTCTTCTCTACGGCAGCAGCGCCATCGGCGGCGTCGTCAACGCCGTCACGGGCCACGACTACGCGCACGAGGGCTGGCGCGGCTACTTCACGGGCGTGGGCGGCACGACGAACAGTCAGGCGGGCGCGAGCGGCGGGCTCGAATACGGCACGGGCAAGTGGATGTTCTGGGGTAACGGCACGCTCCAACGCACGGGCGACTACGACACGCCGCTCGGGCGCGTCGAGCAGTCGTTCACGCGCGACGGCAACGGCCTGCTCGGCATCGGGCGCTACAGTGACAAAGAGTTCGTCAGCTTCACTTACGCCTACGACCAGCGCCGCTACGGCATTCCTTTCGCTTCGTTCTTCGAGTCGGGCGGCACGGAACTCGGCTCGGACGTTTCCATACAGGCGCGGCGCCACGACTTCAAGTTCAACGGCGGCTGGCGCGACCTCGGCGGCTTCGTCAACGGCTTCCGCCTGACGCTCGACTACAGCGACTACGCACACGACGAACTCGAAGGCGAAGATGTCGGCACGCACTTCAGCAACAAGAACTTCATGTACCGCGGCGTCTTCGACCAGCACAAGACCGGCCGCTTCACGGGAAGCTGGGGCTTCTCGGGTTTCCGACGCGACTTCTCGTCCACCGGCGAAGAGACGCTGGCGCCGCCGACCGTGCAGGACAACTTCGCCGTCTTCGGCCTACAGGAGATTGACTTCGAGCGCGTCAAGTTCCAACTCGGCGGGCGCGTCGAGCACAACGGCTACAACCCCGAAGGCGCGGTTGACCGCTCCTTCACGGGCTTCTCGGGCGCGGCGGGCGTCCGCATCGGCCTGTGGAAGGACGGCGCCTTCGTCGCCAACTACACGCACTCCTACCGCGCGCCCGCGCTTGAAGAGCTTTACAACAACGGCCCGCACGTCGGGAATCTGACCTTCGAGATCGGAAACCCCTCGCTGACGCGCGAGCGCAACGACGGGATAGACTTCTCGCTCCGCCACGACTCGAAGCGCGTGCGCGGCACGGCGAACTTCTACTACTACAACATCAAAGATTTCGTCTTCCTCGCGCCGACCGGCAACATCACCGAGAACTTAATCGAAGCGCGTTACGACCAAGCCGACAGCCGCTTCACCGGGACGGAACTGAGCCTCGACGTGGCGGCGCGGGAGAATCTCTGGCTCAACTTCGGCTACGACTACGTCAACGCCGAGTTGAAGGAGACGGGTACGCCTCTGCCGCGCATCCCGCCGATGCGCGGACGCTTCGGGGTGGATTGGCGCCACGGGAACTTCGACGTGAAGCCCGAGGCAACCTTCGTCAAAGATCAGGATCGAATCTTCCCGACCGAGACGCGCACGGCCGGCTACACCGTGTTTGACCTGACGGCGTCGTACACCATCCCGCACCAGCACTACGCGCAAATCTTCTCGGTCAACGCCTTCAACCTCGGCGACCGCGTCTACCGCAACCACCTCTCTTTCATCAAAGACCTCGCGCCCGAAATCGGCCGCGGCGTGCGCTTCACCTACACCATCCGCTACTTCTGAGCGGATGGAAGCTTGACGAAGAAAGTCGGGCGCCGCGTTCTTTCCGAGACACGGCGCCCGAACTGTTTTGAAGTTAGTCCGAACGTCGCGCCTGTGGTTAAATGCCGACCGTGCGGCTTTCGTCAATCCTCTGCAAGCTCTCAGTAGCCGTTCTTGCGTTCTGGTGCGTCGCGGGCGTGGCGTCCGCGCAGGCTTTGGACGTGAAGATGAAGGTCGTCGGGCTTAGCCCGCCGCGCGTACGCGTCGAAGGGAGGCGCGAAGGCGGTGCGAGCGCTTGGTCGTTCCGAAACTTCTACGGGAGCGCCGCCGGACTCGCCGAGCGCGTCGAGAACTTCACGCTGACGGATGACAACGGCGCCGCCGTCAACGTCAAAAAAATCGCGCCCGGCGAGTTCACCGCCGAGCGGCCCGCGTCCCGCTTCGCCTACGACCTCAAGCTCGACCCGCCTGCCTTCGTCAGCGACGCCCCGCACATCTCGTGGCTCACGCCCGAGCGCGGGCTCTTGATGCCCGGCGACATTCTGCCGCTGCCGCTGAAAGACTTGAGGCTCGAACTTGTCCTGCCCGCGGGCTGGAACGTCTCGACGGTCGAGGAAGGGAAGAGGGCCGGCGCGTTCGACGTTGCGGACGCCGAGCGCGCGGTCTTCGCCGTCGGACGAGATTTGAGAGAGAAGCGCACGCGCGCGGGCGGGATGGCGTTCACGCTCGCGGCCGCGGGCGACTGGGCCTTCAACGACGCCGAGGCCGCCGACTCGGCCGAAGAGATTCTGAAACTTCATCAGGAGACTTTCGGCGCCGCGCCGCGCCAGCGCGCACTGCTCGTGCTCTTCCCGCTGCCGCAGTCAGGGGCCGCTGGCAACCTCTGGGGCGCGGAGACTCGCG
>DATFHD010000060.1:0-54439 GCA_035248785.1 Pyrinomonadaceae bacterium
CGCGCCGCCTTCGGGCGGAACGTCGTCTGCCGGCGTCACGTCCGTCTCGGGTTCGCCGCACGCGACCTCGGGCGCGCCGCCCGCCGACGCCTCGCACGGCGCGCGCACGGCCGAAGAGTTGCGCCGCTCGCGTTCGAGCCCGCTCGTGCGCAAGATCGCCGCCGAGCACAACATAGACATCTCGCGGCTCGAAGGCACGGGCGCCAGTGGCCGCGTCACGAAGAACGACATCCTGAGCTACATCGAGTCGGGCGCGGCCCTCTCGCCGCAGCAGGCCGCCGCGCCGCAAGGGTACGCGCCGCCGTCCGAAAGTCCCGCGCTGCGCGGGCCGGCTCAACCGACTCCGCCGCCCGCACAGCCCGGCGAGGGCGACCGCGTCGAGCCGATGTCGGTTATGCGCAAGAAGATTGCCGAGCACATGACGATGTCGCAGCGCACGAGCGCGCACGTCGCGACCGTCTACGAGATAGACATGACGCGCGTCCACCGCCTGCGCGAACAGAAGAAGTCAGAGTTCCAGCAGCGCGTCGGGACGAAGCTCTCCTACATGCCCTTCATCTTTCAGGCCGTCACGCAGGCCATCAGGAAGTTCCCCGTCTTCAACTCGCAGGTCGCGGGCGACCAGATCATCTACAAGCGCGACATCAATCTCGGCATGGCCGTCGCGCTCGACTGGGGCCTCATCGTCCCCGTCATCAAGCGCGCCGACGACCTCTCCATCGCGGGGCTCGCCAAGGCCGCCAACGACCTCGCCGACCGCGCACGCGCCAAGCAGCTCAAGCCCGACGAGGTCGCGGGCGGGACGTTTACCATCACCAACCCCGGCGTCTTCGGCGGCCTCTTCGGCACGCCGATCATCAACCAGCCGCAGGTCGCTATCCTCGGCGTCGGCACCATCGAGAAGCGCGCGAAGGTAATCACCACGGACGAGGGCGAAGACCTCATCGCCGTCCGCCACATGGCCTACTTCGCGCTCTCCTTCGACCACCGCATCATAGACGGCGCCGACGCCGAGCGCTTCCTTTCTTATGTGAAGGAGATTCTCGAAGCCGGCCAGTTCACCGTCTGACGGGCCGGGGAAGGCATAACAATCCGACGAAGAAGGGCAGCCGCTTGGCTGCCCTTTCTCGTGTCGTCCGCCGACTGATAAGCCGAGCCCCTTCTTCCGGGTCGGAATCGTGCTGAAGAGTTACTTCGTGGAATTACTGAGAGTCAATTCCCGCGCCGGCCCGCTCCTCCCACCGTCGAACGTTCACGCCCTTCACGATGAGCCACAGGATCAGCACGAATTCGCCGATGAAGGTGGCCACAAGGTAGGGGAAATACTTTGTGGCGAAAGGCGGTGACAGAAAGGCCAGCCCGCCCAGACCGGCAATCATCATCAGCACGCCCACGGTTCGGGGCAGAAAGGTTGACTTGAAAATGAGGTAGCCGATTAGCAGGTCGAAGAGTCCGAAAAATACCAGAGCGATGCCGTAGGTCTGGGAATACAATTTGAGAAACATGAACGCCAGCGCCTGTAGCTGTTCCGCCCGAAAGACGTTCAAGTACGGCGCGCCCCCGAGGACGACCCGCGGGGCGAGATAAAAGGCGCAGGCGCCCGCCTGAATGACGCACCCCGCGAGGCCGAAGAGGGCCGCGAGCAAGGAGAGGCTCCTGTTCACCGGCTTGAATAACTCGTAGAAGAGGGCCGTGACGACGAGATAGAACGCGACCACGAGGATTTCGGCCGCGAAGCTTAAGAAAAACGACGGCTCGTGCGCCAGAATGTTGGACGCCGTGGCCGCGGCGTCCCCACTTACGACAAGCCCGCGGCGGGCGAAGAGGGCGAATCCTCCGGCCAGCATCATGAGAAGATAAAAGACGCCGGCGATCCTCGCCGTCAGGCGCGGCGATGCTTCCTTAATCCGGCGCGTCAACGCTCCTGCGCTCATACTCGTCCTCCTTCTCGGCGGTCAATACGCTTAACTTACCCGCGGCGGAAACCGTTTGACATGGCACCGCGTATCAAAAACATGGCCGCAGGTTGCAAGGAGGTTGGAGAGGATGGCTAACCCGACGATTGCCGCCGGCTATCCGAGAGCCTTTCTGGATTTTGCCGTCTCAAGAGGCGCCGACCGCCGGACGCTGCTCGCGCGCTCGCACATTCGCCCCGAAGACCTCGACGATCAAGACAAACGCGTTCCCTTGGCGAACTACCTTGACTTGTTGAAGGCGGGTATCGAGTTGTGCGACGAACCCGCCCTCGCGCTACTCTTCGGCGAGGCGGTCACGTTGCCGGACATATCCATCGTGGGGCTGATGGGACAGTCCGTCGAATCCGTGGAGGAGGGGCGGCGGTTGAACCGCTACGCGCGTCTGGCGCTGGACGAGGATGACGGCGGCACCTCGGAGCCTCTTGAGATTATCCGCGAGGGCGACAAGGTCTGGCTGAAGGCCACGAGCGCCGCCTACGTCGCCAACCCGCTGCTGACGGAATCCGCCTTCGCGCGGACTGTCTGCGGGGTGCGGGCATTCGTCACGTCCCGCGGCTTCACGAGTTGGCCTTATCCGAAGGCCATCCACTTCACACACGATGAGCCGAGCTACCGCGCCGAATACGACCGGATATTCGGCGTGCCTCTGTTCTTCGGCAGCCACATGAACGCGCTGCTGATGGACGAGGCGTTTCTGTCCATCCAGCTACAGCCGACTAACCGCTACCTCTCCGGCCTGCTGAGCGAACGCGCGGAGGCACTGCTCAAGAGTCTGGAAGACTCGAAAACCATCAGGGGGCGCGTCGAGAGCCTTTTGATTCCCGTTCTGCACACAGGCGGGGCGAGCATGGACGCGGTCGCCCGAAAACTCGCGCTCAGCCGCCAGACGCTCTTTCGCAGGCTGAAAGCGGAGGGCACAACCTTCGAGCAGGTGTTGGACGAGTTGCGTCACAAACTCGCACTACACTACTTGAGCGGAAAGAAGGTTTCGGTGAACGAGACCGCCTACCTGTTAGGGTACTCAGACTATGCCGCGTTCTCGCGCGCCTTCAAGCGCTGGACAGGGTATAGCCCTCGCGCGGCCGCGAGCGCGAAGCATGGAGAACGCGGCGGCAACCAGTAACAGTAGCCGGCATGTAAGGACTCCTTGCTCATTCATTGAATACTCTTGATTACTGCTTCGACGATTGGGGGGAAGTTCGTAAAAACGACGACGTGATAAGGTCGTTTTGGGGGGATCTTGCGGCTTCAGTGTAAATCCCAACCGGTGGGTGTGGTGCCAGCCCGGCGAAGTGAACAAAAATTTACTTGTCTTAAACTATGACGTACGGTTCGGCTCCGTGTCTATAGGAGGTAACGCTTCACCGTATCCTGAAGGTACCTTATTATATCCGGCGTGGTGAAGGTACATCATTGTACACACCACGCCCCACGGTTAGTTAATGAAACGACGGCGAGGGTGCAATGATTTGTTTGTGCGTTGGAGGGGTGTGATGAAAAACAGCCTGATAGCTCTTCTTGTAGTGATGGCGATGGTAACTACGGCCAGCGCCATATATGTGGTAAGTCGGAACAGGAATTACGGTGGAGCAGCTAAGGCAGCCACGCCGGTCCGGCGGCCAGATAATCTACGCCCCTCCGGCGCTCACTCTCCCGAACGTAACGCCGGAAGCCTAAGCCCGGGTGCACAGCAAGAGCGCGCGTGTTGCGCTTCGGATGCGGTGAAAAGCATAAAAGGGCGTGTCCTCGATAGTGAGGGGGTTGCTGTGTCAGGTGCCACAGTATTTGCAGAGAAGGAAGGTGAATTTTCAGGGGCATTACCTTCCGGCACAACCGACGAGCAGGGTAATTTCCTTATTGGAGGTTTAGCGCCCGGGGCCTACAAGGTATACGCCGAGAAAGAGGAGGACGGCTACCCCTCCCCGGTCTTAAGTTTTTACTCGGGGGGTGTTGATTCGGTGGCGCGTGTGACAATCAACGAAGGGGAAATACTGCCGGACGTTCTCTTACAACTGCCTCCTCCTTCAGCCATCCTCACCGGGCACATCACCGACATCACAATGAACAAGCCTATCGAAGGGGCGCAAATCACCCTTCGCCGTGCTGACAATCCTGATCAATTTTTAACTACGGCGCCAAACGTGTCAGGGAATTTCAGAATTGTGGTGCCGACAGTCCCGTTCACAATGGAAGTGTCAGCACCGGGTCATAAAACCCGCAGGCTCGGGCCTTTGCATTTGAAGCAGAGCGAGAAGAAGGAGATGCCGGTGCAACTAGACGCGAGCAAGTAAGTAAATCGTGTGAAAGTCATTTAATCACCCGCTGACCCAAGGGGTCAGCGGGACATTACGGTTGACTTTTTCCCATCCACTGGCCGCTTAAATCCTAATATTTACAAACGTGCCATACCGATGAACGAGACAATACGGTTATAATGTTTCGCGCGGGGGCGGCGTTCCTTTGAACGCCGCCCCCGCGGTGGTTGGGTGGGTCAGGTGGTGGGCGGTTTGTCGGTGCGTTTGCGGTGGAGGCCGGATTTGCGTTCACTGTCGGGCGTGTAGCCGAAGGCTTTGTAGAGGGCGCTGTCGGGGCCTTCGGTCGGGTCGGCGCGGACGCCGTTAACGACCAGTTGCACTCTGGCGTTGGATATCTCGTCGGCGTCTTCGCGCGCTGAGACGGCCTGCACCCGCTGGTCGTCGAGTTGTTCGATGCGGCGCCGCGCTTCGAGCGACGGCGCGACCGCCGCCTCGAACTGCGCCAGCGTCATCCCGCCGAAGCTCTTCTGGGGCGCGAGCGTGCCCCAAGCATTCAGCATCCTCTCGATCTTCTCCTCTATGGTTTTCGGACTGGTCGGCATGTAAGGACTCCTTTCGGCGCGCACGCGGCGCGGAGTTAGGGGCGTTCGGGTTGGCCGTGCTTCGTGAGGCACGTCTGCGTCTGGTGTTGCGTCGGGGGCGCGCTCTCAAGTCGCGCCCGATGAGGTGTAACGCGCCGCCCTTGTTCGCTCGAAGGTGCGATCCCTCGCGAGGACTTTAAGGAACCCGCCCCGTCGTGCGGGGTTTTCGCTGTAGGAATCGGATTATTAGCACTTCGTAACGGAATACTCAAGCTTTAAATCGCGGTACAGGCTTCTTGTATCGCGGTACGAGGCCCTTGTAACGCGATACAAGACTCTTACGTCGCGATACAAGGCTTTAGTACCGCGATACAGAGCCCTCGTACTTCGATACGAAGGCACCGTACCGTAGTACAAGGCTTTAGTACCGCGATACGAAGGCTTCGTATCGCGGTACTAAAGCCTTGTATCGCGATACAAAAGCCCGAATTCTAATAGAACTTCCAGTCTTTCAACCGCCTACTGTTTACTCCTCCGCGCGCATTCAATAAATGTTATTGAATAAGAAAGTGGCATCCATAAACGCCAAGTTCGTACGGGCCTCACTCTAAAGAATAAAGCCTTAATCTCACGGCCAATCACAACTTACGCGGGGGCGGGGAAGGGCGGCATGTGCGTTGCCGAAGCAGGGGCGCGGGCCTGAACTCCCAAGGACGAGTCGGCGACGCCGACGCCTCGTGCGTCGAACCCCAAAGCGTAAGGAGTGGATATGGCAAGGATAAAATTCAAGAGCATGTTCCTCGGCCTGCTGCTCGTCGCCGCGCTCGGCCCCGGGGCCTCGGCGCAGGTCGAGACGGGGCAGATCACGGGACGCGTCACAGACCCGAACGGCGCGGTCGTGCCCGGCGCCGCCGTCGCCGTCAAGTCGGTCGAGACCGGCGCCGAGCGCGCCGCGACCACAGACGAAGAGGGCGCGTACACGGTGACGAACCTTCAGCCCGGCCTCTACGAGGTGACGGTGCAGGCGCAGAACTTCGCCAAGTCAACGCAGCGCGTGCAGGTCACGGTCGGCGCCAAGGCTTCGCTTGAGACGCAGCTTTCGGTGACCGAACTGAAGGGCGAGCAGGTCGTGGTCGTCGCGGGCGCGGGCGTCGAAGTGAACACGCAGACGCAGGAGCTTTCCAACGTCGTCTCGGGCGAGCAGATTCGCACGCTGCCGACCATCACGCGCAACCCCTACGACCTCGTCCAACTCTCGGGCAACGCCGCGACCGACGACCCCTCGACCTCGCAGAACGACGCGGGCGGCACCGCCACCTACCGCGGCGCGGGCGTCTCTCTGAACGGCCAGCGCGCGGCCTCGACCAACATCCTGCTCGACGGCGCCGACAACAACGATGTCTACCGCGCGCAGGTCGGCAACAACATCCCGCTCGACTCTGTGCAGGAGTTCCGCGTCATCAGCTCGAACTTCTCGGCCGAGTACGGGCGCGCGACCGGCGGCATCGTCAACGTCGCCACACGCTCGGGGAGTAACGCCTTCTCGGGCAGCGCCTACGAGTTCAACCGCGTCTCGCGCCTCGCCTCGAACGGCTTCGACAACAACGCGCGCGGCCTTCGCCGCGGCGTCTTCACGCGCAACCAGTTCGGCTACTCGCTCGGCGGCCCCGTCGTCAAAGACAAAGCCTTCTTCTTCAACTCGACCGAGTGGATACGCGTGCGCAGCACCGGCCCCGTCCCCGCGCTCGTCCCGACCGCGGAGCTGCTCGCGGCGTCGAGCCCGGCGACGCGCGCCTTCTTCGGCAGCTACCAGCTCGCCGCGACCCCCGTCGGACGCCGGCTCACGGCGTCCGACCTCGGCGTGACGGGGCTCTCGCTTCCCGCCTCCACCCCCATCTTCGAGGAGGTGGCCTACAACGTCCCCGTTGACCTCGGCGGCGGCAACCCGCAGAACGCCTACCAGACCGTGACGCGCGTGGACTGGAACCTGAACGACAAGACGCAGGTCTACGGGCGCTACGCGCTTGAGAGTCAGGACTTGCTCGCGGGCGTCGTGGGCAACAGCCCCTACGCGGGCTTCAACACGGGCCAGCACCGCTTCAACCAGAACGCGCTCGCCTCGCTCACGCGCACCTTCTCGGCGAACTTCGTCTCGCAGACCAAGCTCGCCTTCAACCGCACCATCAACGACCAGCCGCTCGGCGAACAGGCGCCCGGCCCGACCCTCTACCTCAACCTCGGCCGCGCCTCCTTCGGCGGCACGCTCGTCGCGCTGCCCGGCTACCTGCCCTACAACCAAGGGCTCGCCATCCCTGCGGGCGGCCCCGTCAACAACGCGCAGGTCTATCAGGACTTCAACCTGCAACGCGGCAACCACCAGTTCCGCTTCGGCGGCCAGTACGTCTACATTCAAATCAACAACACGTTCGGCGCCTTCCAGAACTCCGTGCTCAACCTCGGCTCGTCGAACGAGACGGGCCTCGCCAACCTGCTCGCCGGGCAGTTGTTCAGGTTTCAGGGCGCGGTTGACCCGCAGGGCCACTTCCCCGGCGAGTTCGTGACCACGCCGCTCGGGCCGCCGAGCTTCAGCCGCAGCAACCGCTACCACGAGTGGGCGACCTACTTCAACGACTCTTGGCGCGTGCGGCCGACGCTCACCCTGAACCTCGGCCTGCGCTACGAGTACTACGGCGTCCAGCACAACAAAGACCCGCGGCTCGACTCTAACTTCTACTTCGGCTCGGGCTCGACGCTTCAGGAGCGCATCCGCAACGGCCGCGTGATGATCGCCGAGGACAGCCCCGTCGGCGGCCTCTGGGCGCCCGACCGGAACAACTTCGCGCCGCGCGTCGGCTTCGCTTGGGACGTAACGGGCGACGGCCGCACGAGTCTGCGCGCCGGGTATGGGATGGCCTACGAGCGCAACTTCGGCAACGTCACCTTCAACGTCATCCAGAACCCGCCGAACTACGCGGTGGTCGCCATCACGGCCGGCAACGAGGTGCCCTCGCTCGCGCTCTCGGCCAACAACGCCGGGCCGCTCGCGGGCAGCGGCACCACCATCCGCCTGCCGGGCACGTCCCTGCGCCACGTGCGCGAGGACATACGCAACGCCTACGCGCACTTCTGGAGCGCGGCCTTCGAGCGCGAGCTGGGGCGCGGCACCGTGGCCTCGGTCGAGTACTCGGGCTCCGCCGGGCGCTCGCTCTACTCCATCGAGAACATCAACCTCGTCGGCTCCGGCCCCGTCTTCCTCGGGAGCAGCACGACGACGCCAGCCGGCGCCGTCTCGACGCGCCTCAACGGCCAGTTCACGAGCATCAACTCGCGCGGCAACAACGGCTACTCGAACTCGAACGCGCTGGTCTTCGGCCTCGCGAGCAACGACCTGCGCCACACGGGCCTTCAGCTCACCGCGCGCTACACGTACGGCGTCGCGAAGGACAACCTTAGCTCGACCTTCTCCGACGCCAACGCGCAGAACGGCAACCTCGGCATCCTCGACCCCTTCAACCCGGCGATTGACTACGGCTACGCGGACTTCGACATCCGCCACCGCTTCGTCGGGAGCTTCAGCTACGAGGTGCCCTTCTTCAACCACTACACCAACGGGCTCGCCAAGAACGTCTTGGGCGGCTGGACGCTGACCGGCATCGTCAACGCGCGGACGGGCCTGCCCTTCTCGGTCTACGACTGCGAGCACGCGAACTTCATCTGCCCGCGTTACGTGCCGTCCGCGGCCGTCAGCTTCTCGGGCAACGGCAACCCGCCCGCGGCCGACGCGACGACGCCGAACAGCTTCGTCTACATCGCGCTGCCGCCGCGCGTGGACTACAACAACCCGGTCGCCCTCGTCTCGGACGTGGGGCCGTTCCCCGCGGCGATGACGGCGCGCAACGCCTTCCGCGGCCCCGGCTACTGGAACGTGGACGCGGGGCTCTACAAGCGGATCAGGTTCTCGGAGAGGTACAGCCTGCAACTCCGGCTTGAGGCGTTCAACGTCCTCAACCACGCGAACCTCTTCTTCGACCCGAACCAGCTCGACGCCAGCGGCTTCAACTTCGTCTCGGCTCGCCGGGGCGTCTTCCCGTCCGGCAACATCGAGCGGCGCAACGTGCAGCTCGCGGCCAAGTTCATCTTCTGACCTCGACGGGTTGAACCACGGAGGCACAGAGACACGGCTTCGAAGACGTTAAGTCAACGGGCCGTGCCTCTGTGCCTCCGTAGTTAACGACTCTTAACCACATGCGTGTGCGAACTGCTACGACAATCGCGGCGCTGCTCGCGCTCTTCGTCTGCGTCACGGCGAGGGCGCAGACCGACGACGGCCTGCCCGACCCGGGCGACGCGGGGACGGGCGGGCGCCACACGATTCAGGGGCGGGTCTACCTGCCTTCGGGGCGCAGGCTCGACCGCCGCCTGCGCGTGCGTCTGTCGGGCACGCGCGGCGGCGACAACACGACCTACACAGACGACAACGGCGCCTTCGTCTTCCGCCGCCTCGTGGTCGGAACGTACACGGTGACGGTCGAGGGCGGGCGCGAGTTCGGCAGCGCGAGCGAGACCGTTGACATCCTCGAAGGCTCACGCCGTGACGAGCAGGTCTACACAGTCCAGATTCGCCTCGCGGAGAAGGGCGGGGCGACGAGTGAATCGCGCGCGGGAGTCGTCAGCGCTTCGGCCGCGGCGGCGCCGGAGGCCGCGCGCGCACGCTACGAGAAGGCGCTCGAAGCCTCCGCGGCCGGCGACCACAAACGGGCCGTGAAGGAGTTGAAGGCCGCGCTCGAAATTCACCCGCCGTACACGCTCGCGCTGAACGAGCTGGGCGCGGAGTACGTGAAGCTCGGCCAGCTCGACGACGCGGCCAGAGCCTTCGACGCCGCCGTCAGACTCGCGCCCGACGAGCCGGTGCTCCGCGTCAACTACGGCATACTGCTCATCCGCCGGCGTCAGTACGCCGAGGCCGAACAGCAGCTCGCGCGCGCCGTCGCACTCGACGAGAAGAACGCCGCCGCACATCTTCAACGCGGCCACGCGCTCATACGCCTCGGCCGCGGCGACGAGGCCGAAACGGAACTGCGCCTCGCGCTCAAGCTCGGCGGCGCGCAGGCCGCCCTCGCGCACCGCTACCTCGGCGCGCTCTACGTCGAGCGCGGCGACGACACTCGCGCCGCCGCCGAACTCGAAGAGTACCTGCGCCTCGCGCCCGACGCCCCAGACGCCGCGCAAGTCCGCGCCGTCCTCGCCGGCCTCAAGCCGAAGGATAAATAGTTCTGTGAGGAGTTAACGCAGGCTCTCGACGAGCCGCTTGTACTCGGCGTCGTCGCGCAGGGGTTGGAGGGCGGGCTCGCGTTCGAGCGCGGAAACGTCTTTGAAGCCGAGTTCGAAAGCCTTGCGGAGCGCGGCGAGGGCTCTCTTCCGGTCGGAGTTTTCGGCGTAGGCGACGGCCAGCTCGTAGAAGATTTGCGGGCTGCGTGAGGCGACTTCGGATGCGACTTCGAGCGCCGCGACGACCTCGGCCGGGCGCGCGCGACGCTGGCGCAGGCCGGCGGCCGTCTCGTAGTAGTAGCCCATCACCTGATTGAGCACGCGGCGAGCGACGCGCCGCTCGCCCGAATCCGCCTCGGCCTTCGACTTCGCGCGCAACGCTTCGACCTTCTGTCGGAAGTCGTGGACGGCCTGCGCGCTCACGTCTAGCTCGCCGCCGCCGCGCTTCGCCGCGAGGTCGAAGAGTTCCGCCGCGAGCCTCTGCTGAAGGCGCGCCTGCTCCGACTCGTCTTTGAGCGCGGCCTTCACCTCCTTCGACGCGGCGAGCGCGGCGGCGCGCTTCTCAACTTCACCGAGCTGCGAAGCGTCGCGCAGCCCTCGGAAGTCTGCTGCCAGATTCTCGTAAGCCGTGAAGGCCGCGTACGGCTTCGCGTCCGCTTCGAGCCGCCGCGCTTCTGAGAGCCTGCGCTCCCACACGCCCGACAGGAAGGCTTCGTCCTTCTGACGACGCCCAGACCTTACGGCCTGAAGCTCCATCCACTCGACGGCCGCAGCGGCGAGCTCCGGCGTCGGCCACGCGTGGCCGCCTTCGAAGCTCTCGAAGCGGTGCGCCGCGCCGAACCCGGCGAGCGTCGCGTCGAGCGACTTCACCTCTGGGAAGTTGAAGTCGTCCGTGCCCGCGACGCCGAAGAAGGCGAAGGTGACGGGCGCGGCCAGCCTCAGCTCGGGCGGGTAGCCGGCGCCCGAGGCGATGACGCCCGCGAGGCAGTGGTTGCAGAGGTTGTCAATCCAGACGGCCTGCCGCGCGCCACCCGAGAAGCCCGCCGCGTAGACTCGCGCGCCGTCAACGTTGATGCGCGCCTGCGTGTCTTCCATCATCGCAAAGGCCGCTTCGACCGAAGGCTTGACGGGGCCGTTGCGCGAGTTGTTCGAGCCGACGACGACCCAGCCGAAGCGCTCGGCCGCGTCGCTGAAGAGCTTGACCGGCACCGAGCCGCGCGCTACGGGGTCGAAGCAGTAGAGCGTCGGCCAGCGGCGCGCGGGTGTGTAGTTCGAAGGGAGGTAGAGCGCGTAGGTCTGCTTCGGGTCTTTCAGCGTGGGCACGGATTCTACGACGCGGCCGCGTGGGAGTTCCTCCGCCGGTGAGGCGGTGCCGCCGATGTTCGGCGGAGGATGGGGCGTGGCGGCCGTAGACTGCGCCGCGGCGCGCGCGGGCGCGAACGCCTGCAACAGACAGCAGCCCACACAGCACGCGATTAGTGCGAACAGCCGCCGCCTCACAGGCTCCGTCCCCGCCGCGACCACGGATTCGACATCAGACTCATTTCAGTAATGATTCAAACCTCGCTTCAATAAGAACTCAACTTCAAAACTCACTTCGGTCGCGTCACGCGCGGACGGCGAATCCCCTGACCGCTTTCAGAAGCTCGATGCCTGCCTCCCAAGTCAGCCCGCCGCCCGCGAGCGTCACGCGCGGCAGCGCCGCGAGCCCCGCGGGCACTTCCAAAGGCCCGTCGAGCAGCAGCAGCACGCGCCCCTTGTATAGTACGGAAGCGGCGCCTATCTCGACCAGCGCGCGGCGCGCGACCGCGGGCGCGCCCGACTCGTCGGGCCGGCAGTCTTCCGCCGAGAGCAGCACGAGCGCCGCGTCGCATCGGCGCATCACCTCTGCGGCCTCTTCCGCGACGAGCATCGCGCCGCCGCCCGAGGGCGCGCGCTCCGAGGCGTGGCTCCCGATGCCGGCCAGCTCGAAGACCGTCTGAATCTGCGCGACGAGGTGCGCGGGCTGCGTGCCGTACGTGATGAAGAGGCGCGTGCCCGCCGTCGTCTCTTCTTCGTCGCCCGCCGGCTCGTACGCGTCCTCGTGAGCACGCGCCTCGCCGCTCGACGGCCGAGAGTTACGCGTAGGCGAAGCGCCGCGTTCGTCAATGTATTCGTCGAGCCCTTCGCGCTCGACACGCATGCGGGCGGGCTGTCCGCGCTTGCCGATGGTCACGGTGCCGACCTCGGCGGCCTGACAGAGGTGGAAGAAGCATACCACGCCCTCTCCGGTCGCCTTCGCGCCCGCCGACGCGACGAGCGCCCCGAACTCGTCGCGCAGGAACGCGGCCACGTCCGCGCAGGTGACGAGGTCGAGCCCCTGCCTGTGAACCCATTCGAGCGTCGCGCGGTAGAGCCGGTTCGCGTCGAGCATCGTGCGGTAAGCGCGCGTCGCGGGTTCGAGCGTGCGCGCGAACGCGAGCCCCGTCGTCGTCAAAAGAATCTTGTGGCCGCGTCGCGCGACGAGCCCCCAAGCCTCGTAGGCCGCAACCTTGCGCGGCTCGAACGCGCGACGCTTCGAATCGGCGAGCGCCTCGGCCAACGACGCGCCCGCGGGCTTCCTCTTCAAATACTGCACGGCCTCGCGCAGGTCGCCCGGCGTCGCCAGCACGGGCAGCGCGTCGCCCCTTGGCTCGTCCGTGCGCGGCGTCGTCAGCAGTCGCAGCGGCGTCGGCTCGGCCGCGCGCTCGACGCGCCCGAGTGGCGCCGCCGCGTAGCTCGCGCCCGGCCCGCGCCGCGCGCCCGTGCGCAAGGCCGCGTCAGTTCTCCCGCTCGTTTGTGCCTTCAGACTCGACATGTGTATGCGTTCGCGGCCGTCGAGGGTTGGCCGCCTGCGGAAGTCTGCGCCGCGGCGCGAGTCAGGATGTCGTATTCACGCGCGGCGGTCTTCCGTATTTTGATGAAGCGCGCGCGGCCCGCGGAAAACTTTGTGATGAGCGGGCCGCTTTGAGTGATGAAGTGGACGCGGGCGCGCGCGCCGTCCAAATATGCCTTACGAACTCCGAACGCGCGTGTGTTGAAGAAGCCATGAAGTCCGCCCTGCGTTTTTCTTGACAGCCCGCGCCCGCGTGCCGTAGAAGAGAGCCCGCTCGATGTAAGCGTAACTTTCCCCATTGCTCCCGACGGCTTTCATGAGGCGCGGCCGCGCCCGACTTCGAGATCGTTGACCCGTCGTTCCTCGTGCGACTTCGCGCCGAGCGAGCGGGCACGGGAACGGGGCGCGTCTACAACGTCAACGTCACGTGCACCGACGGCACGAACACGTCGAGCGGCAGCACGACAGTCACCGTGCCGAAGAGTCAGAAGAAGTGAAGGGTCGGAAGAAGTGAGCCTGTGTCCCGCCATCGCGGGGCGTGTTGAAAGAGGAGGCGGATGAAGGCCGGTGTGTCCTTCATCCGCCTCCTCTCCTACTTTCCAAAGGCAGCGCTTCAGCTTAGAAATGTTGCGGAGTCGTAGCGATTGGATAATAAATCGCTTTTGCACAACCAAAATGGTCTTTCGTTTAGTCAAACCGCTTGACTTGCTTTCCGCGGTTGGCGGTAGAATCCGGTTCATTCGGGAATTTTTGGAGAGAACAACCTCGCTAGGTAGACAATCTCGGAGGGACTCCTGAGCGCTCCGGCCGCCCAAACGTTTGGGCGCTGACCCGACAGGTCAGAGTGAAGGCGAACGATTGCGTTCAATGCCGGCAGGGCGCGCGAAGGTTCCCGACAGACTTTCGCTGGAACGGAGAAGAGAAAAAAATGAGAAGGGTTAGATTCATCGCACTTACTTTCGCGCTGGCGCTCGCGGCGTCGCCCGCGGTGTTCGCACAGGGACAGGGCGGCGGCACCGGCGTCGGCGGCGGCAACACGCGCACGGTCGCCTCGGGCCAGAAGATGAAGATCAAGGGCGTGGTGACCAGCCGTCAGCCCGACTCCTTCGTCATACAGGACGCCAACGGCGTGCAGACGACCGTCACGCTGACGAACGCGACGAGCGTCAAGACCGAGGGCGGCTTCCTGCGCGGCGGAACGAACTACGGCGTGACCGCGATACTTCGCGGGCTCAACCTCGAAGTCGAAGGGCGCGGCGACGGCACCAACCTCGTCGCCGAGAAGATTCGCTTCAAGGAGGGCGACCTCCGCACGGCGCGCACGGTCGAAGCCAACGTCACGCCGGTCGAGAACCGCGTCGGCGCGGCCGAAGGCCGGATCGGTCAGGTCGAGCAGAACGCGCAGCGCCTCTCGGGGCAGTTGGACGAGCTGGCGGCCGTCTCGAACGCGGCGCGCGGCGGCGCTAAGGCCGCGCAGGAGACGGCAGACGCGGCGGTCGCGGGCGTGAACGCGACCAACGAGCGCATCTCGGCGCTCGACGACTATCAGGTGCAGAACAACACGAGCATCCTCTTCCGCGTCGGGAGCGCCGTGCTCTCGGCCGACAGCAAGTCGAAGCTCGACCAGATCGCGCAGCAGGCTTTGCAGGCGAAGGGCTACGTGCTTGAGGTCTCGGGCTTCGCCAGCAGCGACGGCAGCACGGAAGCCAACCGCCGCCTCAGCCAGCGCCGCGCCGACACCGTCATCCGCTACCTCGTCGAGAACCACAACATCCCGCTGCGCCGCATCGTGACGCCGTACGGCTACGGCGAGGCGCAGCCGGTCGCCGACAACACGACGCGCGAGGGGCGCGAGCAGAACCGCCGCGTCGAGGTCAAGGTCTTGGTGAGCCGCGGCCTCATTCAGGGCGCGCCCACGATGAGCAAGCCGGCCAGCGACAACCCCGGCGGCGGCCTGTAGCGCCGCCCGGTTTGAACAGTACCGCGAGCGTGAGCGAGCGGGTCAGGGCTACGTCATGCGCCCGCATCGCGTAAGACCGACCCGCTCGCTCACGCTCGCGGTACTGTTCGTTTAGATTTCGAGGAGGGCCGAAAAGTGTTCCGCTTACCCGACGCGGCGAGAAGGTTTCTGTTGACGTTGGTCGTGGCGTCCGTCGCGCTCTCGGCAATCGCGGCGGCGTCCGCGCGGACGGGCAGCGCCGGACAGCGCGCGACGGCGAAGACGACGCCGACGCCCATCGTCGTCCCCCGCCGGCCGCCCGCGCAGAAGGGCGCGACGCCGACGCCGACGCCCGCCATCGTCAACGTCCCGACTGCGCAGGACGACGCGCCGCCCCCGCCGCCTCCGCCCACGCCGACGCCCACGCCCAAGCCGACCCCGACGCCGAAGCGCGTCGAAGAGACTCTGGACGAGACGGACGTGGTGCGCACCACTTCGAACCTCGTCGTCGTGCCCGTCGCGGTGACGGACGCGTCGGGGAACGCGGTGCAGGGTTTGAAGAGGGAGGATTTCAGACTTGAGGAGGAGGGGCGCGCGCAGGAGCTACAGGCCGTGGGCGACGCCGATCAGGTGCCGCTCGACATCGTCATCCTCTTCGACATCTCTTCGAGCGTCACCGCCCGGAACTTCTTCGAGCTTCAGCAGCAGGCCGCCGCGAGCTTCCTGCGACAAGTCCTGAAGCCCGTAGACCGCGCGGCCGTCGTCACCATCGCCGACAAGCCCACGCTCGTCCAGCCGCTCGCCCCGGCCGACGCGGCGACGGCGACGCTCCTCAAGATTCCGCCCGCGACGAAATCCACGCCGACCGCCTTTTACGACACGGTGAGCTTCGCCGCGAAGTACCTCGCCGACAACGCGCCGGGCCGCAACCGCCGCGTCATCCTCGCCATCTCGGACGGCGACGACAACTTCAGCACGGCCGTGCGCGAGCAGACCGTCGCCGAGTACGAGGCCGAGAAGAAGGAGGAGGCGCAGGAGGCTTCGCGCCCACTCGGCGAGCGCGCCGCCGCGCGCCGCGACCTACAGGCTCGGCACGCGCGCGCCGTCGCCGGAGTCCAGCGCGCCGTGCAGGGCGCCGACGCCGTCTTCTACTCGATAAACCCGGGCGGCTCCTCCGTCCGCCTCAACGAGATAAGCATGCGCGCGCAGACAGGCATGCAGACCGTAGCCGACGCGACGGGCGGCGCGGCCTACGTCCCCGCGCGTCAGGACGACCTCGACGGAATCTTCCGCCAGATAGCCGCCGAGCTTCGCGCACAGTATCTCTTGCAGTACCTCTCGAACAATCAGGCGCAGACCGGCAAGTTCCTCCGCATCAAGGTCGCCACGCCCGCCCGCCCCGACCTTCGCATACGCGCGCGGCAGGGGTACTTTAAGAAGGGGTAGACAGTAGACAGTAGTCAGTAGTCAGTAGGAATACGAAGCGGCGCGCCCGGCCCGATGGCTGAGACGCGCCGCCTCTCTTTTCTACTGACTACTGCCTACTGCCTACTGTATTTCGAGCAGCACGTCCGTCAACTTACTCGCGACTTCGAGGAGGATGCGGCCGGCTTGGTCGAAGCGGTTGGCGTTGGCCTGCTGTATGGCCTGATCGGCGCTGGCCGAGACGCCTTGCAGCGTCTGGTACTGCGTCTGCAACCCCTCGGCGAAGCGGAAGTGTCCTTCGAGTTGGTCGAGGCGGTCGCGCATGTCGCCCATGCTGCGGATGAGCCCGGCCTTTGTCTGCGCCGCCGCGTCGGCCGAGCCCGACTGCGCGCCTGTCAGCTCCAAGTCCTTCGACAAACGCCCGTAGAGGTATAGGAAGCGCGTCAGGTCTTTCGACAGCCCCGCGAGTTCGAGCCGCTGCGCGTTGAAGCGCGTCTGGTCTAGGTGCGAGGCGGTCGAGGACGTGCCCTTCCTCTTCTGCGTCGTAGTCGAGCGGCGCGTGCGCGTCTGCGCCCCGGCGTGCGGCGCGGCGTAAGAGAGCAGGAGCAGGCAGACGGCGGCCGTGGCGATGAGCGTTTTCACAAGTCCCTCCTCAAGTCGTACGGGTTAGGTTGTCGGAGTCCTCCGGGCGCAAGCTTCGCCCGCGCGCGGGCGCGGGGTCAAGCCCGCGCCGCTCTGTTACAATGTCTGGCAGAGAGGGAAGAGTAACAGTAACGCACACTGCGATGCACGCGAGACGTTTGAAAGTTCGCCGCCTCGGCCGGCTTGAGTACGGCGAGGCGTACCGCGTACAGAAGGAGACCGAAGCGGCGGTGCGCGAACGGCGTGAGCCCGACACGCTGCTGCTCGTCGAGCACCCGCATGTCCTGACCATCGGCCGACGCGCCACGCCCGAGCTGATACTCGCCCCTCCGGAAGTGCTCGCCGCGCGCGGCGTCACAGTCCACGAGACCAACCGCGGCGGCAAGATGACCTATCACGGACTCGGGCAGGTCGTCGGCTACCCGATTGTGAACTTGAGCCCCGACCGCGAGGACGTGCACAAGTACGTGCGCGACCTCGAAGAAGTCCTCATCCGCGCGATGCTCGATTACGACATCGAAGCCTTCCGCATCAAGGGGCTGACGGGCGTCCACACCGAACGCGGTAAGGTCGCGGCCATCGGCGTCCACATCGCGCGTTGGGTCACGACCCACGGCTTCGCTCTGAACGTCAACACAGACCTTTCATACTTCCAACTCATCGTCGCCTGCGAGGGCGAGCCCGTGACTTCGATGAAGGAGTTGCTGGGCCGCGAACTCCCGCTCCGCGAAGTTGAAGACCGCCTCGTCGCGCGCTTTGCCGAAGTTTTCGAGATGGAGCCGGACGAACAGGAAGAAGCGGCGCGGGACTTAGTCCACACGGGGGGCGCGGCGTGAAGACGGTCGGAATCATCGGCGGCGTCGGGCCTGAGTCAACCATCGAGTACTACCGCTCGATCATCGCCTCGTATCGCCGTTTGAAACCTGACGGCAGTTATCCGCCGGTCATCATCAACAGCGTCAACCTGACGAAGCTGATTGATTGCTTCTCGTCAGGCCGTCTGGAAGAGGCGGCGCAGTACTTGACCGGCGAAGTGCAAAGGCTCGCAGGCGCGGGCGCCGACTTCGCCGTGGTCGCCGCCAACACGCCGCACATCGTCTTCGACGAAGTGCAGCGCGACTCGCCCGTCCCGCTCCTCAGCATCGTGCGCGCGACGTGTGAAGAGGCCGCGCGGCTCGGCATGAAGAGGCTCGGGCTGTTCGCGACGCGCTTCACGATGCGCGCAGGCTTCTACCAACGGACGTTCGCGGACGCGGGGCTGTCGCTCGTCCTGCCCCGCGAGGACGAGCAGGAATACGTCCACGACAAGTACATGAACGAGCTTCTGAAAGACCTCTTCCTGCCCGAGACGCGCGGGCGTCTGCTCTCGATAGCGCGGCGCATGAGAGACGAGGAGGGCGTCGAAGGGCTCATCTTAGGCGGGACGGAGCTGCCGCTCATCCTGCGCGACGCGGACGCCGAAGAGGCCGGCGTCCCCTTCCTCGACACCACGCAGATTCACGTGCGGGCCATCGTCGCCGAGATGCTTTCATAACTTACATGACAACAGCCGTCGTTAATTCTCTCATGCTGACACTCGACTCGATACGCCTTGCCGAGGCGCGCATGCGGCCGCTCGTCCACCGCACGCCCGTCGTCACCTCGCGCACGTTCGACGAGGCCGCGGGCCGACGCGTCTTCTTCAAGTGCGAGAACTTCCAGCGCGCGGGCGCCTTCAAGATGCGCGGCGCGACGAACAAGATTCTGTCTTTGACGGACGAAGAACGCGCGCGCGGCGTCGTCGCATTCTCGTCGGGGAACCACGCGCAGGCCGTCGCGCTCGCCTCGCGCGACGCGGGGCTCCGCGCGGTCATCGTCATGCCGACCGACGCGCCGCGCAGCAAGGTGGAGGCGACAAAGGGGTACGGCGCCGAGGTCGTCACCTACGACCGTCAGCGCGAAGACCGCGAAGAGGTCGCGCGCAGGCTCTCGCAGCGCGAGGGGCTGACGGTCGTCCCGCCCTTCGACGACTACGACATCATCGCGGGGCAGGGCACCTGCGCGCTCGAACTGTTCGAGGACGTGCCCGAGCTCGACGCGCTCCTGACGCCCTGCGGCGGCGGCGGACTCTTCGCGGGCGCGTCCACTGCGTTGAAGGCGCTGAAGGCGGACGTGCGCTGCTTCCCCGTCGAGTCGGAGCTTTCCGACGACACGCGGCAGTCGTTCCTGAAGGGCGAGCGCGTACACATCCCGCCGCCCGCGACCATCGCCGACGGCATGCGCACGCAGACGCCGGGCGCGCTCACCTTTCCCGTCCTCCAACGCAACGCCGAAGACGTGCTCACGGTCTCGGAGGACGAGATTGTCGAAGCGCTGCGCTTCATCCTCTTCCGCATGAAGATTCTGGTCGAGCCGACGGGCGCGGTCGCCGCCGCGGCAGTCCTCTTCGGGAAACTCCCGAAGGAGCTGAAGCGCGTCGGCGTCGTCATCTCGGGCGGAAACGTTGACCCGGAGGCGCTCACGCGCTTCGTCGGCGCGGCGCCGGCCTGAAGGGACAAACCGCGACGCCGTTTGGTAAAATGTGTGCACAACAGAA
Organism: Pyrinomonadaceae bacterium; assembly: GCA_035248785.1. Lineage (GTDB taxonomy): Bacteria > Acidobacteriota > Blastocatellia > Pyrinomonadales > Pyrinomonadaceae > QHXN01. The sequence goes on from DATFHD010000060.1 coordinate 19,516, forward strand.
CGGAGCCGTAAGCGTTTGAGCCGAGAGCTGAGAGTCCTGAACAACCCCCCTTCGACGAGGCCGCCGCGCGGGCCGAAGCCCGAGTGGCTGAAGATTCGCCTCGGCGACCCCTCCAACCAGAACTACGTTCTCAAGCTCATCGAGAACCTGAACCTGCACACGGTCTGTCAGGAGGCGCGCTGCCCCAACATCTTCGAGTGTTGGACTGACCGCACCGCGACCTTCATGATCGGCGGCGACGTGTGCACACGCCACTGCGGTTTCTGCGCCGTCTCCAAAGGTCAGGCCATCCCGCTCGACCCCGAAGAGCCGCGCCACGTTGCGGAGGCCGTGAAGACCCTGAACCTCGCGCACGCCGTCATCACCTCGGTCAACCGCGACGACCTCGCGGACGGCGGCGCCGCGCACTGGGCCGAGACCGTCCGACAGGTGCGTGCCCTGAACCCGGACTGCCGCGTCGAAGTTTTAATACCCGACTTCAACGGCGACGAAGACGCGCTGAACGCCGTGCTCGACGCGGAGCCCGACGTGCTCAACCACAACACCGAGACCATCGCGCGCCTCTACAAACGCGTGCGCCCGGACGCGAACTACCGGCAGACGCTCACGCTGCTTGAGCGCGCCGCCGCGCGCCGCGACCGCGAGCGGCGCGGGATGCTCACGAAGAGCGGCATCATGGTGGGGTTGGGCGAGACGTTCGACGAGGTGGTCGAGCTGATGCGCGACCTGCGCTCTGTCTCGTGCGACATCATGACCATCGGGCAGTACCTACAGCCGCACGCGCGACGGCTGCCCGTCGAGCGCTACGTCACGCCCGAGGAGTTCGCGCGCTGGCGCGAGGCGGGTTTAGAACTCGGCTTCAAACACGTCGAGTCGAGCCCCCTGACACGCTCCTCCTACCACGCGCGCCAGCAGACCGACGGCGCGGCGTGAAGTCAAAAGGCAAAGGCGAAGAGGAAGCCCGAAGGTAAATAGAAGTTTTGCGCGCGGAGCGCGTCCACACTTTTGCCTTTTGAAGTTTTCCTTTTGCCTTCTTTCTGAAACTTTTCGGCTCCCCGACCGTCTTTAACTACGCACAGCACAGTCCCGACGGCCGCAACGGCCGGCGACTACTCACTCAGGATAAAACCGCATCATCGGAGGCTAACAGATGAATACCCACCCCCTTGCGAGGACGTGCGCCGCGGCGCTCCGCCTCGTACTCGCGCTCGCCTTCGCGGGCATCCTCGTCGCCGCGCCGTACGCGCGCGTCGCCGCGCAGACGGCGGCCGTCGCACTTCCGGCGGGCGTCGAGCGCGTGACCTCGGTCGAGGGCATCACCGAGTACCGCCTGAAGAACGGCCTGCGCGTCCTGATGTTCCCCGACCAGACGAAGCAGACCATCACCGTCAACATCACCTACCTCGTCGGCTCGGCCACAGAGAACTACGGCGAGACCGGCATGGCGCACCTGCTCGAACACATGGTCTTCAAGGGCACGCCGCGCCACACCAACATCCCGGCCGAGCTGACCTCGCACGGCGCGCGCCCCAACGGCACCACTTGGACTGACCGCACCAACTACTTCGAGACCTTCGCCGCGACGGACGAGAACCTCAACTGGGCGCTCGACCTCGAAGCCGACCGCATGGTCAACAGCTTCGTCGCCAGAAAAGACCTCGACAGCGAGATGACGGTCGTCCGCAACGAGTTCGAGCTGGGCGAGAACAGCCCCGGCAACGTGCTGCTCGAACGCATGATGGCGACCTCCTACATCTGGCACAACTACGGCAAGACGACCATCGGCGCGCGCTCCGACATCGAGAACGTGCCCATCGAGCGGCTTCAGGCTTTCTACCACAACTACTACCAGCCGGATAACGCCGTGCTGCTCGTCGCCGGCAAGTTCGACGAGGCGAAGACGCTCGGGCTCGTGGACAAGTACTTCTCGCCCATCCCGCGCCCCGCGCGCACCATCCAGAAAATCTACACGCAGGAGCCGACGCAGGACGGCGAGCGGCAGGTGACGCTGCGCCGCGTCGGCGACACGCAGCTCGTGCAGGCGCTCTACCACGTGCCCTCGGGCGGGCACCCCGACTTCGCCGCCATAGACATCATCGCGCAGGTCTTGGGCGACACGCCCTCGGGCCGCCTGCACAAGGCTCTGGTCGAGACGAAGAAGGCCAGCTCGGCCTTCGGCTTCGACTTCCAGTGGCGCGACCCGACGCTCGCCATCTTCGGCGCCGAAGTCCGCACGGGCGACTCGCTCGAAGCCGCGCGCGACACCCTCGTCCAGACCGTCGAAGGCATCGCCGCCAACCCGCCGACCAAGGAGGAGATCGAGCGCGCGCGCACGCAGCTCCTGAAGAACATCGAGCTGACGCTGAACAACTCCGACCGCGTCGGGCTCACCCTGAGCGAGTTCATCGGCGCGGGCGACTGGCGACTGTTCTTCCTCCACCGCGACCGCCTGCGCAGCGTGACGCCCGAGGACGTGGCGCGCGTGGCCGCCGCCTACTTCAAGCCGGCGAACCGCACGCTCGGCCTCTTCATCCCGACGCCGAAGCCCGACCGCGCCGAGATTCCGCCGACGCCCGACCTACAGGCCGCGCTCAAGGACTACAAGGGCGACGCGGTCGTCGCGGCGGGCGAAGCCTTCGACCCGTCGCCCGCGAACATCGAGTCGCGCACGACGCGCTCGGAGGCCGCGGGCATCAAGATGGCGCTGCTGCCGAAGAAGACGCGCGGCGGCAAGGTCGTGGCGCAGATGACGCTGCGCTTCGGCGACGAGAAGACTCTGATGAACCGCTCGACGGCGGCCGCGCTCGCCGGCCAGATGCTGATGCGCGGCACCGCGAAGCACACGCGCCAGCAGATACAGGACGAGCTGGACAAACTTAAGGCCCGCGTCTTCGTCGGCGGCGGCGCGACCTCGGCGTTCGTCTCCATCGAGACGACGCGCGAGAACCTGCCGGCCGTGATGCGCCTCGTCGCGGAAGTCCTGCGCGAGCCCGCCTTCCCGGCCGCGGAGTTCGAGCTGCTGAAGAGCGAACAGCTCGCCTCCATCGAGCAGAACAAGAGCGAGCCGACGCAGATGGCCTTCACGGCCTTCAACCGCACGCTCAGCCCCTACCCGAAGGGCGACGTGCGCTACGTGACCACCTCCGACGAGGACGTGGCCAACATCACGGCGGCGACGCTCGACGAGGCCAAGCAGTTCTACAAGGACTTCTACGGCGCCTCGAACGCGACGCTGACGGTCGTCGGCGACTTCGACCCGAAGGAGATCGGCTCGCTCGCCACACAGCTCTTCGGCGACTGGAAGAGCCCGAAGCCTTTCACGCGCGTCCCCTCCGTCTACAAGGAGGTGGCGGCGGCCAACCAGACGCTCCCCGCGCCCGACAAGGCGAACGCCTTCTTCGTCGCCGGCTTCAACCTTTCCTTGCGCGACGACAACCCGGACTACCCGGCGCTCGTGCTCGGCAACTACATGCTCGGCGGCGGCTTCCTCAGCTCGCGCCTCGCGGCGCGCATCCGCCAGAAGGAGGGCCTGAGCTACGGCGTGGGCTCGGGCATCAACGTCAGCCCGCTCGACCAGTGGGGCCGCTTTACGGCGAGCGCCATCTACGCGCCGCAGAACGTCGAGAAGCTTGAGGCGGCGTTCAAGGACGAGCTGGCGCGGATGCTCAAGGACGGCTTCACGGCCGAAGAGGTGGCGGCGGCCAAGAAGGGCTGGCTACAGTCGCGCGAGGTCAGCCGCGCGCAGGACGGCGAGCTCGCCTCGCGCCTGAACCAGTACCTCTTCGTCGGCCGCACGCTCGCGTGGGACGAGGAGTTGGAGAAGAAGGTCACCGCGCTCACGCCCGAGCAGATCAACGCCGCCATGCGCAAGTACATAGACCCCTCCCGCCTCGTCATCGTCAAGTCCGGCGACTTCGCCAAAGCGGCCGCCGCGCCGAAGCCGTAGGGGAAGAGTAGACAGTAGTCAGTAGAAGAAGGCGGCCGGGAAGTTCATCGCTTCCCGGCCGCCTTCCGTCCTTGCAATCGCAAACCAAAAATCTACAATCGAAAACCATGAAAGCCGTCGTCTTCCACGAGCACGGGGGGCCGGAAGTCCTCCGCCTAGAAGAACGCCCGGAGCCGCAGCCGAAAGCGAACGAGGTGCTGGTCGAGGTGCGCGCCTGCGCGCTGAACCATCTGGACGTGTGGGCGCGAAAAGGGCTGCCGGGCATCGAGATTCCACTGCCGCACATACTCGGCAACGACGTGGCCGGCGTCGTCCGCGAGGCCGGGGAATTGGTTGACTGGGTCAAGCCCGGCGACGAAGTTCTTTTGCAGCCGGGCGTGAGTTGCGGCCACTGCCGCGAATGCCTCGGCGGCGCCGACAACAAGTGCCCCGCTTACGACATCCTCGGCTACCGCCGCGACGGAGGCTACGCCGAACTTGTCGCCGCGCCCGGCGTCAACGTCGTCCCGAAGCCGAAGAACTTGAGCTTCGCCGAGGCGGCCGCGCTGCCGCTCGTCTTGGTGACGGCTTGGCACATGCTCGTCACGCGCGCGCGCGTCGAGCCGGGCGAGGACGTGCTCGTCCACGCGGCCGGGAGCGGCGTCGGCTCCGTAGGCATTCAGATCGCGAAGCTGCGCGGCGCGCGCGTCATCGCCACCGCGGGCTCCGAAGAGAAGCGCGAACGTGCGCGCACGCTCGGCGCCGACGAGGTGGTTGACTACACGCGCGATACTTGGCCGAAGGAGGTCAGGCGTCTGACGGGCAAGCAGGGCGTTGATGTGGTCTTCGAGCACACGGGCGCCGAGACTTGGCCGGGTTCAATCCAGTCTCTAAAGAAGGACGGCCGCCTCGTCACCTGCGGCGCGACGAGCGGCTACGACGCGCGCACAGACCTGCGGCAGGTCTTCTACCGCCACCTGAACCTGCTCGGCTCGTTCATGGGCTCGAAGGCGGAGCTGCTCGACGCGTTGAAGTTCGTCGAGCGCGGACAGATTCGCCCCGTCATAGACCGCACGCTCCCGCTTTCGGAAGCGCGCCGCGCGCACGAACTCATGCAAGACCGCGCGCAGTTCGGCAAGCTGGTGCTGGAAGTAGGCAGTAGTCAGTAGACAGTAGACAGTAGGCTCCGCCCGGCGGACGTTGACGCTGACAGATTGGCCGCCCGGCTTAAAAGTTCTTCTACTGTCTACTGTCTACTGACTACTGTCTACTGCGTTTTTAAAGTAGAATACGCGCCGATGAGCCTCTTACAGCAGATAGACTCGCCCGCCGACTTGCGCCGCCTGCGCCCGGAACAGTTGCAGGCGGTCGCCGACGAGATACGCCAGTACATACTCGAAACGATGTCGCGTGTGGGCGGCCACACGGGCGCGTCGCTCGGCGCGGTCGAGTTGGCGGTGGCGCTGCACTACGCCTTCGACACGCCGCGCGACCGTCTCGTCTGGGACGTGGGGCATCAGGCTTACGCGCACAAGATTCTGACGGGCAGGCGCGAGCTTCTGCCGACGGTGAAGCAGTACGGCGGCATCTCGGGCTTCCTGCGCCGCGACGAGTCGGAGTACGACACCTTCGGCGCGGGCCACGCCTCGACTTCGCTCTCGGCCGCGCTCGGCATGGCCGTGGCGCGCGACGAACGCGGCGAAGACCACCACGTCGTCGCCGTCATCGGCGACTCGTCCTTAGCGGGCGGCATGGCGATGGAGGCCGTCAACCAGTCGGGACATCTGAAGACGCGCCTCATCGTCCTACTCAACGACAACGAGATGTCCATCGCGCCCGCGGTCGGCGCGCTCACGGGCTACCTCAACCGCATACGCGAGGCGCAGGGCTACCACCGCTTCAAGGACGAGGTGGGCGACCTCCTGCACGACATCCCCTCGTTCGGCGAGCGCCTGTATCAGGCGGCGAAGACCGTCAAGGACGCCATCGCGGCGGCGGTGCTTCCGGGCGCGCTCGTCAACGAGTTGGGCTTCAAGTACATCGGCTACGTGGACGGCCACAACCCGCGTGCGCTCGTCCGCGCGCTCCAAGAGGCGAAGCAGGTCAAGGACTCGCCCGTCATCGTCCACGCGCTCACGCAGAAGGGCAAAGGCTATCCGGCGCGCGAGAAGAACTATTACGCGTGGCACGCCACCGGCCCGTTCGACCTGAAGACCGGCGCCGCCGTCAAGTCGGCCGCGCCGTCGGCGCCGCAGTACACGGCCGTCTTCGGCCAGACGATGTGCGAGTTGATGGCGAAGGACGAGCGCGTCATCGCGCTCACGGCCGCCATGCCCGACGGCACCGGCATAGACAAGGTGCTCGAAAAGTTCCCCGAGCGCTCCTTCGACGTAGGCATCGCCGAGCAGCACTGCGTCACCTTCGCCGCGGGCATGTCAACGGAAGGGCTCAAGCCCGTCTGCGCCATCTACTCGACGTTCCTGCAACGCGCCTTCGACCAGATTGTGCACGACGTGTGCTTGCAGAACCTCAACGTCAAGTTCTGCATGGATCGCGCCGGCATAGTCGGCGGCGACGGCCCGACGCACCACGGCCTCTTAGACATCGCCTACCTGCGCGGCGTGCCGAACATGATTGTGATGGCGCCGAAGGACGAGGGCGAGATGCGCGACATGCTCTACACGATGTTGGAGCACGAGGGGCCGGCCGCGATGCGCTACCCGCGCGGCAACGGCGTCGGTGCGGACATCCGCCGGGAGCCGCGGCTGCTCGAAGTCGGCAAGGCCGAAATCCTGCGCGACGGCGGCGAGGTCGCAATCATCGCCTACGGCTCGATGGCTCACCCGGCCGCGTCTGCCGCCGAGCATCTGGCGAAGGAAGGCATCGAAGCGACGGTCGTCAACGCGCGCTTCGTCAAGCCGCTCGACGCAGAGCTGCTGCTCGCGCTCGCGCGCACGAAGCGGCTCATCGTGACGGTCGAAGAGGCGTATCTGGCGGGCGGCTTCGGCTCGGCGGTCTGCGAGCTGCTGGAAGAGAACGGACTGCTCGACTCGGTGCGCGTCGTCCGCATGGGCGTGCCCGACCGCATCATCACACACGGCGACCCCAAGCTCCTGCTCGCCAAGTACGGCCTCGACGCCGACGGCATCTACACGCGCGTTAAAGAGGCTTGGGAAGTCCTCGAAGAGCGTCGCACGCGCGGCCGCGCGACTCAGGCCAAGGGTTAAGGCGAGCGCGTTCAGAACGGTCAAAGATAAATGTACGGAGCGGCACCGACAGTCAAAGTCGGTGCCGCTTTTTTTGTTGACATCGAGCCGACGCCGGAGTAAAAGCAAGCCTCCTGCCGTGGTAAGTATTTCCCGCCGGGCCTTTCAGAAAGGCCGCCGGCTCTCTTGTCCACCTTCCCCCCAGACGGAGGCACACCGATGAAAAGACAGCCCCTCTTAACGACAAGGGCCCTTCTCCTGACCGCCCTCTTCCTCCTCACCTGCGCGCCGGCGCTGCGCGCGCAGCAGAAGGGCGAGATGAAACTCACCGCCTCGAAGGAGGCGCTCGCGCTCTTCGAGCAGGGCCGGAGTAAGACCGAGAACCTCGAAGACCCCGGCACGCTCTTCGAGCAGGCGATTCAGAAAGACCCGAACTTCGCCATCGCATACCTCTTCGCGGGCCGCACGAATCAGGACTTCTGGAACAACCTCTCGAAGGCCGTGGCCCTTGCCGACAAGGTCTCGCCCGGCGAGCGCGAGTGGATTCTCGCCACCAAGGCGCAGGCCGAGGGCGACCTGCCGGGGATGAAGGCGCACCTCGACCAACTGCTCAAGCTCCAACCCGGCGACGTGCGCGCGCACGTCTTCATAGCCAACTACTACGGCAACATCGGCGACGACGTGTCGTCCCTCAAGCACTTTCAGGACGCCGTCGCGCTCGACAAGAATTACGCGCCGGCCTACAACAACATCGGCTACGCGAACTTCCGTCTGGGTAAGTACGCCGACGCCGAGAAGGCGTTTCAGACCTACATCAAGCTCATCCCGAACAACCCGAACCCCTACGACTCGTACGCCGAGCTGCTGATGAAGATGGGGCGCTACGACGACTCGATCAAGCAGTACAACATGGCGCTCTCGAAGGACGCCGGCTTCGTCAACTCGTACCGCGGCGTCGGCGACAACTACGCCTACAAGGGCGACTACGCCAAGGCGCGCGAGGCGTTCCAGCGCATGTACGACAAGGCGCCCGACGACAACTGGCGCGATACGGCGCTCGCCTCGCTCTCGAACTCGTACGTGCTCGAAGGCAAAACGGACGAGGCTTTGAAGGCGCACGAGCGGCGGCTCGCGCTGGCCGAGGCGCGCAAAGACTCGCAGGCGCTCATCGGCCTCCACGCCAACGCCGCCTTCCTGCTCGCCGAGGCCGGCCGCTTCGACGACGCCGCGAAGGAGCTGGACGCGGCCGACAAGCTCCGCGAGGACGAGTCTCTGCCGGCAGCCTTCCGCGAGAACACGCGCTTCGGCAAGGCGCAGACGCGCGCCTTCCTGCTCATCATGCGGCAGCAGTTCGACCCGGCCGGCGCGCAGCTCGCGGAGACGTGGAAGCTGGTCGAGGCGAAGAAGAACCCGAACTGGGAGCGCGGCTACAACGAGTCGCTCGGCTACCTCGAACTCGGCCGCAAGAACTACGCGAAGGCGATAGAGTACTTCGCGAAGGGCAACCCGAATAACCCTTACACTTGGTACTACACGGCCGCGGCCTACGAGGCTTCGGGCGACCGGAAGAAGGCGGCCGAGCTTTACCAGAAGATCGTCTCGTGGAACTCGCTCGACGACACCGGCTACGCCGTCGTCCGCCCGCGCGCCGCCGCCAAGCTGGCCGAACTGGCGAAGGCGCCGAAGTGATACCGGCCTGCAAATCGGAATAAGACCCCCTTATCGTTGGGAGCGCGGGCATCCCTGCCCGCCATGAGCGCGAAAGCGCGAAAGCGAAGAAGCGCCGACACTCATGATTGAGTGTCGGCGCTTCTCTGCTAAGCGTGCTCTCGCACGCTTTGGCGGGCTGTAGGGTGTCCTGCGCTCCCGGCTAAGAGCGGCTTTGGTTGCCGGGCGTGTGCTTCGGCAGGCGCTCGACGAGGTGGTCGGCGGCGAGCCAGAGGCTCCAACTGTGGTGGTAGAAGGCGACGGGGAAGAGGAGCGCGACCGTAAAGAGCAGCGGGAGCAGGAGCGCGTCGCGGACGGCGAAGAGGAGCAGGGCGACGCCCGCCGCGGCCATCACCGCGGCCTCGGTCGTGACGACGTTAATCATAATCGCGCCGACGAAGAAGCCCTCCTCGCGCTGGAAGAGCGCGAGGCAGGCGGGGCAGTGGTGGCGCACGCGGAAGGGTGTCTGGAAGACACGGGCGCGGCCGCAGACGGGGCAGCGCAGCGCGAAGCCGCGCGCGAGCGTCCTGAGAAAGGGTCGGCCGTCGTCGCTCAATTTTCTCCCTTACTGCTGGTCGGCCGCCTCTCTGACCTGACTCTCAAGCCCCGAGAGGAAGCGCCGCCGGTAGCCTTCGATAAGGTTCCGCACGTTATCCTCCAACTCGTCCTCCGAGACGCCGCGCGCGAAGAGCGCCGACTTCTGCAAGTCAATCAGAGCCATCAGCATCGCCTTGACCTCTATCAACTCGGTCGCGATGATCGAAAACGCCTCGGACGTAGACTTGCTGCTGTCGAGCAGCGAGTGCATCCCCTCGGAAATGTCCGCCCCGCCCTGCTGGTTCGCCACGCGTGTTGCCCCCTCGCCCCCGTAGGTTAGAATTGCCGCGCCCGGAACTTAACAGAAGCCGACGCGATTGTGTAGCCGAACAACGGGATTGCGTAGCCCGAACCGAGATGCCGGAAGACCTCTCCAAGTATCACTCGCCTTTAACGCGACTCTTCGACGCGCCCGCCACGCCGGAAGAGTTCGACCGATACCGCCTGACGGACGAGCAGGTCGAGTTCTACGAGGAGAACGGCTACCTCGCGGGCGTGCGCGTGTTCGACGAAGAGCAGGTCGAGGCGCTGCGCGCGGAGCTTGCCGAACTGTTGAACCCCGGGCACACGGCGCGCGGGCTCTGGTACGAGTTTCACACGAACGAGTCGGCCGACCCCGAGCGCGTGCTCTTTCACGCGCTCGGCGCGTGGAGGATAGCGCCGGGCTTTCACGATGCGCTCTGGAACCCGCGCTTCACCGTCCCCGCGTCGCAACTGCTCGGCGGCGCCGTCCGCTTCTGGCACGACCAGTTGTTCTGCAAGCCCGCGCGCCACGGGGGCGTCGTCGCTTGGCACCAAGACTATTCTTACTGGACGCGCACGACGCCGCTCGCGCACCTCACCTGCTGGGCCGGCTTAGACGACTCGACGCGCGAGAACGGCTGCGTCCGCTACGTGCCCGGCAGCCACCTCTGGCCCGACCTGCCCGTCACCGGACTCGCGGGCGACATGGACGCGATTCAGTCCGTGCTGACCGACGAACAGAAGATAAAGTTCAAGCCCGTCGCCGTCGAGCTGAAGGCGGGCGAAGCCTCCTTCCACCACCCGCGCACGATTCACGGCTCCTACGCCAACGACACGGACAGCCCGCGCCGCGCGACCGTCATCAACGTCTTCCGCGACGGCGTCCGCTCAAACTCCGACTCCCCGCCCCTCGAAGGCGTCCCCGCCATCCCGAAGGGCGAGCCGATGGGCGGACGGTTCTTCCCCCTGTTGTTCGGAGGTTAAAGGCGTCGGCGGTGCGGGAGTTTCCGCAGGGGCGGAGGGGATTGCGGAAAATTGCGCGTGGGGCGCGCGCGCGGCGGGGTAAGATGTGGCGGCGGGCGGCGGGCACGACTTTTGCCAAAGCCTGTTCCGGAGAGCCTTCGAGTCATGGGTGAGCATCAGGTAGAAGACGGTTCCGACCCCGGAAAGCTACGCGCCTTCATGCGTGCGCTTTTGAACGACCTGCGCGCGCTCGAACAGATGCTCGACGCGGGGCGCTTCGAGGCGGGCGTGCGCCGCGTGGGCGCTGAGCAGGAGATGTTCCTCGTCGGCCGTCACATGTCGCCCGCCCCGGTCGCGACCGAGGTCATCGAACGCACGTCAGACCCGCGCGTCACCACCGAGATCGCCCGCTTCAACATCGAAGCCAACCTCACGCCGCGCACGCTCGCCGCCGACTGCTTCCGGCGGATGGAAGATGAGATCAACGAGGTCGTCAATCTCGTCCGCGAGGCCGCGCGCCCGTCGGGCGCGGAGGTGTTGCTCGCGGGGATTCTGCCGACGCTTCAGAAGTCAGACCTCGGGCTCCAAAGCATCACGCCGCAGGCGCGCTACCTCGCGCTCAACGACGCCGTGATGCGCACGCGCGGCGGTCAACTCAACGTCCACATCAAGGGCGTGGACGACGTGAACTTCGCCACGGACAACATCATGATGTTGTCCTCTAACACCTCTTTTCAGGTTCACCTACAGGCCGCGCCCGACGAGTACGTCGCGCTCTACAACATGGCGCAGGCGGTGACGGCGCCTGTGCTCGCCGCGTCGGTCAACTCGCCGCTGTGGTTGGGGAACCGCCTGTGGCAGGAGACGCGCATCGCGCTCTTCCAGCACTCGGCCGACGCGCGCACGTCGGCGCAGCAGGCGCGCGGCTTCCCGACGCGCGTCGGCTTCGGCGACCGCTGGCTCGAAGGCTCCGTCCTCGAAATCTTCCGCGAAGACATCGCGCGCTTCCGCGTCATCCTGACGACCGAGGTCGAGGACGCTCTGGAAGTCCTCGCGCGCGGCGACGTGCCGCGGCTGAAGGCGCTGCAACTGCACAACGGCACGGTCTGGTGGTGGAACCGCGCCTGCTACGGCGTGAGCGAAGGAGTGCCGCACCTCCGAATCGAGAACCGTGTGCTGCCCTCTGGGCCGACGCCGCTCGACGAAGTCGCGAACGCCGCCTTCTTCGCCGGCCTCCTGCTCGCGCTCCCGCAGGAGTACGGAGACATCACGCGACTGTTGACGTTCCACGACGCGAAGGCGAACTTCGTCAACGCCGCGCGTCTCGGCTTGGGCGCGCAGCTCAACTGGACTTCGGGCAAGACCTACACGGCCGCCGCGCTCATCCTCGAACACCTCCTGCCGCTCGCGCGCGAGGGGCTGAAGAGTCAGAAGGTGGACGAGGCGGACATCGAGCGCTACCTCGGCACGATTGAAGAGCGCGTGCGCACGGGTCAGACCGGCGCGCAGTGGACTCTGAAGTCTCTGGCAGCGCTCGGGCAGGAGGGGACGAGAGACATGAGACACCGCGCGCTGGCCGAGGCGATGTTCGAACGCGAGCAGTCGGGCGAGCCCGTCCACCGCTGGGCGCTCGTGCGGCACGAGGCCCCGGACGAATGGCAGGAGAGCTACCGCACGGTCGGGCAGTTCATGTCCACAGACCTCTTCACCGTGCGGCCCGACGACCTCGTAGACCTCGCCGCCTCCGTGATGGACTGGCAGCACATACGCCACGTGCCCGTCGAGGACGAGCGTGGGCGGCTCGTCGGCCTGCTCTCGCACCGCGACCTGCTGCGGCTGCTCTCAAGGCGCGGCACTGGCTCGCTCTCGGCCGAGCCCGTCACCGTGCGCGACATCATGAAGGCAGACCCCGTCACCGTCGGGCCTTCGACGCCGACGCTCGAAGCCATCGCCCTCATGCGCGCTCGCGGCGTGGGCTGCCTGCCCGTGGTCGAGGACGGCGCGCTCGTCGGCATCGTCACCGCGCACGACTTCCTCGCGGCCTCCGCGCGCCTCTTCGAGGAGCGCCTGCGCGCGGAATCTAACGGAGACGCCGTGTCTGACGAAGGTCGAAGCACGGCGTCCGGCTGAGGCCGCGCGATGTGACGGCCGTCACACTGCCTCACGCCCCTTTTGTCATAGAATTGCAACCGCCGCGCGTGCCGCGGCGCGTTATATTCGGGCCGGAGTTTTCATTCACAACGCGCGGCGTGCGTCGGCGCTCGAATCACATGAGCGCGGCCGCAGGTCTGCGCGCGGGAGTCTATGGACTGGTACACGTTGAGGAGCGTGATGATAAGCGTCGCCTTCGGCGTCGTCGTCGGCATCGGCGGCTTCACCTTCATCTACGCGCGCGGCTACTCGTACCTGACGAACGACCCGGCGGCCTGCGTCAACTGCCACGTCATGCGCGAGCAGTTCGACGGCTGGGTCAAGTCTTCGCACCGCTCGGTCGCCACCTGCAACGACTGCCACACGCCGCACAACCTCGTCGGCAAGTACTACACGAAGGCGCGCAACGGCTTCTGGCATTCGTTCTACTTCACCTTCGGCGGCTTCCCCGAGCCCATACGCATCGGCGAGCACAACCGCGAAGTCACCGAGAGCGCCTGCCGCTCATGCCACGAGCCCGTCACGCAGGCCATCGAGGGCACGCACGCGCAGATGGGCACGCTCTCCTGCACGCGCTGCCACAGGGACGTGGGACACTACACTCATTGAGACTTAAAGAAGATGGCTGACGAAGAGAAAGAGAAGGTTGAGAGGGAGAAGGCGCCGCGTGCGCGGGGCGTGAAGCTGGTCGTGCTGACGGCGCTGATTACTCTGCTGGCGGCGGTGGCGGGCGTGGCGCTGCTCGTCAACATACTTCAGCACAAGGAGGAGGCGCGCAACCCCTTCTACCGCGTCGTCGAGCTGACCGACGAGACCGAAGACCCGGCCGTCTGGGGCAAGAACTTCCCGCAGCAGTACGACGCGTACCTGCGCACCGTTGACCAAGTGCGGACGCGCTACGGCGGGAGCGAGGCTTTGCCGCACACGCCGACCGAGGCCGACCCGCGCACGGTCGTCGCGCAGTCGCGTCTGGAAGAAGACCCGCGGCTCAGGCAGATGTGGGCCGGCTACGCCTTCTCGCGCGACTTCAGAGAGGAGCGCGGCCACGCCTACATGCTCACCGATCAGGAGATGACCGAGCGGCAGCAGTTCGCGCCGCAGCCCGGCGCGTGCATACACTGTCACGGCTCTGTCTACCTGCCTTACAAGAAGGCGGGCGGCGGCAACGATGAGGCCGCCCTCATCAGGGGCTTCGAGATCGTCAACCACATGCCCTACGCCGAGGCGCGCAAGCTCATCTCGCACCCCGTCTCCTGCATAGACTGCCACGACCCCAAGACGATGCAGCTACGCGTGACGCGCCCCGGCTTCCTCGAAGGCATACAGGCGCTCGCGGGCTCCGACGACCCTGTGCCGAACATGCCGAGCGTCGAGCGCTGGCGGCAGGAGGGGAGGAAGGGGAAGTACGACGTGAACGCTCTGGCGACCAGACAGGAGATGCGCGCCTTCGTCTGCGGCCAGTGTCACGTCGAATACTATTTCAAGGGGCCTGAGAAGCGCCTGACCTATCCGTGGTTCAAGGGCTTGAAGGTCGAGCAGATCATGGCCTACTACGACGAGGTGCAGCAGAAGGACTGGGTGCACGCAGACTCGGGCGCGCCCGTACTGAAGGCGCAGCACCCAGAGTTCGAGATGTGGAATCAGGGCGTGCACGCGCGCTCGGGCGTGGCCTGCGCCGACTGTCACATGCCCTACATGCGCGTCGGCGCTTTGAAGATTAGCGACCACCACGTGCGGTCGCCGCTCCTGAACATCAACAACGCCTGCCAGACCTGCCACAAGTGGCCCGAGGAAGAACTGCGCGCGCGCGTCGAGACGATTCAGGGGCGCACCTTCAAGATGCGCAATATCGCGATGGACGCGCTCATCCAGTTGATTAACGACATCAAGTCGGCGAAGGACTCTGGCAAGTCCGACGAGGAACTCGCGCAGGCGCGCGACTTCCAGCGCCGCGCCCAGTTCTACCTCGACTTCGTAGAGACCGAGAACTCCACGGGCTTCCACGCAGACCAAGAGGCCGTGCGCATCCTCGGCGAGTCGGTCAACTTCTCTCGGCTCGGCCAGCTCTCCGTGCGCGGCGGCATCCCGCCGCAGCCCGCCGGCCCCCCGCCCGCGCCGGTCGCCACGCCTTCGCACTGAGCGAGGGTAAAATTAACAGGGATGGACAGGATGAATAGGATTAGGGATTTGAAATCTTAAATCCCAATCCCGAACACCCTGTCCATCCCTGTTTATTCTTTCGGCCGCCGCACGGCCCGCCCGCCAACGCTCGCGGTTCTGTTCTTAATCGGTTGTGAATTATAATTTCGCCCGAACCCGAAGCCTTACGGCCGACACTTCTGGAGGCGACTTCTGAAACAGGGCAAGGAAAAGATTCTCGTCGTTGACGACGACGCGTCCATCCGCTGGGCTCTGTCGGAAGCCCTGCGGAGCTGGGGCTACGCGTCGGCCGAGGCCGGCACCGTCGCGACGGGCCTCGCCGCCTTCGACGCGGAGGAGCCGACGGCCGTCCTGCTCGACATAGACCTGCCGGACGGGTCGGGGCTCGACGCGCTGCGCGAGATAAAGTCGCGCCGGCCCGAGGCGGTCGTCATCATGATCACGGCGGCCGTTGTCATCCAGAACACCATCTCGGCGCTGCGCGGCGGCGCCTACGACTTCGTCGGCAAGCCCGTAAACCTCGAAGAGCTGCGCGTCACCATCCGCAACGGCATCGAGGCGCACCAGCTCCGTCAGGAGGTCAGGCAGGTCAGGCGCGAGCGAGCGCGCCAGTTCAGCTTCGACCAGATCATCGGCGACAGCGCGGCAGTCCGGCGCATGCTCACGCTCGCGCGCAAGGTGGCCGAGTCTGAAGTCTCGTCGGTGCTCTTGCAGGGCGAGTCGGGCACGGGCAAAGACCTCGTGGCGAAGGCGATTCACTACGGCTCGCACCGCTCGGAAGGCCCTTTCGTCGCCATCAACTGCGCGGCGATACCGGCGACGCTCATCGAGTCGGAGCTGTTCGGCTACGAGAAGGGCGCGTTCACCGACGCCAAGGCGCGCAAGGAAGGTTTATTCGAACAGGCCGAGGGCGGCACGCTCTTCCTCGATGAAATTGGAGAACTCGAACTCGGGCTTCAGGCGAAGCTCTTGCGCGTGCTCGAAGAGGGGACGTTCAGAAGAGTCGGCGGGCTGAAGGACATCCCTCTCGACGTGCGCATCGTCGCCGCATCGAACCGCGACCTGCGCGCCGAGAGCGAGGCCGGGCGCTTCCGCCTCGACCTTTACTACCGCCTCTCGGTGATACAGATTGACATCCCACCCTTGCGCGAGCGCGGCGACGACATACTGCTGCTCGCAGAGCACTACATCAAGCAGTTCGGCGAGCGCCTGAAGCTGAAGCGGAAGATTCGCGGCCTCTCACCCGAAGTCGCCGAAGCCTTCCGGCGCTACCCTTGGCCCGGCAACGTCCGCGAGCTTCGCAACGTCATCGAGCGCGCTCTCATACTCGAAGACGCCGACGTGATAACCCCCGAGTACCTTCCGCGCGACCTCGCCGCCGCCGCCGGGTTCGTCGCGCCCACGTCCGCGCCCGTCGGGGCGTCCGCGTCCGGCGCCGTCGGCGACGGCGGCGCCTTCACGCTCCCCGCGGGCGGGCTCTCGCTCGAAGAGCTTGAGACCTCGCTCGTGCGGCAGGCCGTCGGCCGCAGCGGCGGCAACCAGACGCGCGCCGCCGAACTGCTCGGCATCTCGCGCGACCAACTGCGCTACCGCCTGAAGAAGATCGAGACGGCCGGCCACGAGTCGGCCGAGTCCGCCGAGGAGAAGGTTGACGGATGAGTGAAGTGCTGAGAGAGGCACAGACGAGCGGCACGGAGGAGGCGCTGCGCCGCTCCCTGAAGGAGCTGGCCGACCTCAAGTTCGCGCTCGACGAGTCGGCCATCGTCGCCATCACAGACCAGACCGGCCGCATCAACTACGTCAACGACAAGTTCTGCGAAATCTCGAAGTACTCACGCGAGGAGCTGCTCGGCCAAGACCACCGCATCATCAACTCGGGCTACCACCCGAAGGAGTTCATACGCGAGCTCTGGACGACGATTGCTTCGGGTCGCGTCTGGCGCGGCGAGCTGCGCAACCGCGCGAAGGACGGCTCGCTTTACTGGGTGGACACGACCATCGTCCCCTTCCTCAACGCCGAGGGCAAGCCCTACCAGTACGTCGCCATCCGCTACGACATCACCGAGCGCAAGCGCGCAGAGGAGCGCATACGCGAGCAGGCCGCGCTGCTCGACGAGGCGCGCGACGCCATCGTCGTACGCGGGCTCGACCACAAGATTCTCTTCTGGAACAAAGGGGCGGAGCGCCTCTACGGCTGGACTTCCGAAGAGGCCGTGGGGCGCACTGCGCGCGAGCTCGACTTGCAGAATGAGTTGAACGAGGCGCAGTTCGAGGAGGGCTGGCGTGCGATACGCGAGCGCGGCGATTGGAGCGGCGAGCTGCGCCAGCGCACAAGGACGGGCGAGCCCCGCACGGTCGAGAGCCGCTGGACGCTCGTGCGCTCAGACTCCGGCGAGCCGCGCTCCATCCTCGTCATCAACACGGACATCACCGAGCGGCGCAAGATAGAGCAACAGCTCCTTCGCGCGCAGCGAATGGAATCAATCGGCACGCTCGCGGGCGGCATCGCGCACGACCTCAACAACATCCTCTCGCCCATCCTGATGTCCATCCAGATGCTCCAACTCAAGGCGCAGGACGACAGCTCGCGCCAGTGGTTGAGTATGCTTCAGTCGAACGCCGAGCGCGGCGCGGACATGGTGCGGCAGGTCTTGTCGTTCGCGCGCGGCGTCGAGGGCGAGCGCGTCGCCGTCCAGCCGAAGCATCTCATCAAGGACGTGGTCGGGATTCTGAAGGACACGCTGCCGAAGTCCGTCGCCATCAAGTACGACGTGCACGCAGACCTCTGGGTCGTCTCTGCCGACGCGACGCAGATACATCAGGTCTTGATGAACCTCTGCGTCAACGCGCGCGACGCGATGCCGCACGGCGGCGAGCTCTCCATCCGCGCCGAGAACGTCAAGCTCGACGAGAACTACGCGCGCATGCACCTCGAAGCGCAGCCCGGCCGCTACGTCCTCGTCACCGTCTCGGACACCGGCAGCGGCATCCCGCCCGAGATCGTCGGCCGCATCTTCGAGCCCTTCTTCACGACGAAGGAGGTCGGGAAGGGGACTGGGCTCGGGCTCTCGACGGCTTTGACAATCGTCCGCAGCCACGGCGGCTTCGTCAACGTCTACAGCGAGCCGCGTCGGGGGACGCAGTTCGCCGTCTACCTGCCCGCGGTCGAGGCGGCGGCCGAGGCGGGCGCGCGTTTGCAGAGTGACTTGCCTACGGGGCGCGGCGAGTTGATTCTCGTCGTGGACGACGAGGACTCGATTAGACAGATTACGAAGGCGACGCTCGAAACCTTCGGCTACCGCGTCTTGACGGCCGCGGACGGCACCGAGGCGCTGGGGCTTTACGCGCAGAACCGTGACGAGGTGGCCGGCGTCATCACGGACATGATGATGCCGTTCATGGACGGCCCCTCTACCATCCGCGCCTTGCAGAAGATGAACCCGCAGGTGAAGATCATCGCCGCCTCGGGCCTCGCCGGGCAGGACAAGGCGGCCGAGGCGTCGGCCGCGGGCGTCCAGATGTTCCTGCCCAAGCCCTACACCGCCGAGAAACTTCTCAAAGCCCTCGCACAATTGCTCCGCGGCGCGAAGGAATAGCCGACCGCCGCGCGTGGGTAAATGTCCGCAGCGGGCGTGAAAAACACGCAGCCCTCGCACGCTCATCTAACAAGAAGACGCCTGAAAAACCTCGCCGACCTGTTGGCACGAAGCGTGCTCTTCGTGTTTATGCCGACGTGCCGCCGCGCGCGAACCCTCGCTCTCCTCGCCGTCGCGGCGGCGCTCGGGAAAGGAGCGAAGCGATGAAAATCCTTTTGGCGATTGACGGCTCGCCTTGCAGCGACGCCGCGGTGGCGGAGGTCGCGCGCCGCCCGTGGCCGGACGACAGTCAGGTGCGCGTCATCTCGGTCGTCGAGCCACCCGGCGCGCTCACGGCCGAGCCTTACCTCGGGCTAGGCGGCTACTTCGAGGAGGTCGAACGGCTCAAAAGGCAGCAGGCCGAAGAGGTGGTCGCGGGCGCGGCCGAACTCCTGAGGGGCGGCGCGGGGACGGCCGCGTTGGGCGTCGCGACCGACGTGATGGCCGGCGCGCCCAAACGCACCATCGTCGAGGAGGCCGAGACGTGGGGCGCAGACCTCATCGTCGTCGGCTCGCACGGCTACCACACTTGGGAGCGTATGCTCCTCGGCTCGGTCTCCCAATCGGTCGCCGCACACGCCCTCTGCTCGGTCGAGATTGTCCGGTGCAGGAAGAAGGAGGAGGAGGTTTGAGGTTAGAGGTCGGAGGTTAGTGAATGCCGGAGGCCGCGGCCCGAGTTCAAAATCGGCGACGCGCTGACCGCGACTACTAACCTCCAACCTCTAACCTCTCGACAACGCTATGGCGAACGTACTCATCCTCGGCGGCGGGTTCGCGGGCGTGGTGGCGGCAGAGCGTCTGGCGCGCACGCTCGACCCGGCGGAGCATCAGGTGACGCTGGTCTCGCGCGGCCGGCGCTTCACCTTCTACCCGGCGCTCGTCCGCCTCGCGTTCGGCGAGTGCTACACGGACGACATCTCCTACGACCTGCGTGAAGCGATGCGTGCGCGCGGCGTCCGCTTCGTCGAGGCGACGGTGGCGCGCGTTGACCCGCACCTGCGGCGCGTGACGGTGACGGGCGCCGAGTTCGCGGGCGAGATGGGTTACGACTACCTCGTCTACGCGCTCGGCCGACGCCTCGCCACCGAACAGGTGAAGGGCTTCTTCGAGCACGCGCACCACCTGCTCTCGGTCGAGTCGGCGCTGCGCTTCGGCGGGGCCGTGAAAGACTTCTGCGAGGGCGTGAAGGACTTGCGAGGCGGCCACGCCGTCTTCGGCTCGTGCCCCGGCGCGCGTCTGGAAGTCCCCGTCTACGAGGCCGCCTTCGCGCTCGCGCGCAGGCTCGAAGAGGAAGGGGCGCGTGCGCGCATCACCGTCCTCGGCCCCGACTACCCGAGCGAGCACGTCGGCGGCGGCGACCTCGCGCGCGCTCTGCGCCCCGCGCTCGAACGCCAGCAGATCGAGACGCTCTACGACTTCCCCGTCGCAGAGGTCACGTCGAACCTCGTGCGCGCGCGCGACGGGCGCGAGGTCGCTTACGACCTGCTCATGCTCGTCCCGCCGTTCGAGGGCACGAGCGCGCTCGCGTGGACGGGGCTCGTGGACGACGAGGGCTTCGTACGCGTTGACCAGACGATGCGCGCGCTCGGCGCCGAAAGAGTCTACGCGGCGGGCGACGCCGTCTACTTCTCCGGCCCGAAGATGGGTCACATGGCGGTTCGGCAAGCCGAGGTCGCGGCCGAAAACCTCGCCGCCGAGATCGAGGGGCGCCAGCCCACGTCCACTTACGAGCACGAGATGACGCTCGTCGTTGACGCGGGCAGCCGCGACTCGGTCTTCCTGCGCAAACGCCTCTGGGACGAGTCGGACAGGAGCGTTAGCTGGGGCCTCTTCTGGGGCTGGGCCAAGCGCGTCCACGAGCGCTACTGGCAGGCGAAGCATTCGTAAGGGAGTGCGTGAATGATCGAAGTCAGGGAGATGACGCGGGAGGAGACTGCGCGGCTGCTGGGGCGCATGTGGTACGGGCACTTGGGCTGCGCGCGCGACGGGCACCCTTACGTCGTGCCGATGTGCTACGCGTACGAGGCGCCCGAACTCTTCTTCTTTACCACCGAGGGGACGAAGACCGAGTTCATCGCGGCCAACCACGAAGTCTGCTTTCAGGTCGAGGAGGTGCTGGACGGCCAGAACTGGCAGAGCGTGATGCTCACAGGCCGCGCCGAACTGCTCACAGACCCTGCCGAGGTCGAGCGCGCCATGCTCCTCGTCTCCGAGCGCAACCCCTCGCTCACGCCCGCCATCAACCGCACCAAGATCGGCCCGTGGACGCGCCTCAACCGCATCGCCCTCTACCGCCTGCGCCCCGACGCCGTCTACGGCCGCAAGACGGCCTGAGCCGATTAATGACACCGCGAGCCTCGTCGCCGTCCCCGCGTACGACGGCGGGGCTTTGTTGTCCTCCCCAGAGACCGGCCGCCGTCCTCTTCTGAAATTCCCGGCCTCCTCAAGTTTTCCTCAAGCCGCTCTAAACCGTTGAAAAAACGGCCGCTCTCGCGCGTCAACGGAAGGGCCGAAAAATTTTCTCCCGCCTCAAGTTTCGCTCAATCACTTTTTTCTATCTTCTGACCGTCGCCCCGAACGGGGCGCACCAGCCGGGGAAGTTTTCGAGCTTCTCGTCAGCGCCCGACGAAGTCGGGACGGAGGGCGCGGGCGAGGCCACGGCCCGGAGGGGCGGCGTGCTTGGCAGAGACACGCCGCCCTCCGGGCCGACCGAGACGCAATTTTCAAACGGAGCAGAATTCGGTTTGCCGCCGACAGACGCGCTGGGCAAGGCGCGTCGGCCGACGGTGCGGTGAGCGGTTCGGGGGCGCCCCGAAGGGGGAACGGGGCGCACCCGGGCCGCTGACGGAAAGGGGCGGCGAGTTAGTTCGCCGAAAGTTTAAGAGTCAGCCGGCCGGAGGTTTAATGATGAAACGCAACGTCACGTTCCGCAGTCTTGTTTTAATCCTCGTCGTGGCGGCCGCCGCGTCGCTCCTGCTCGTCTGGCAGCAGAAGGCTTCGGCGGCCGTCAGTCCCTACATCGTCGAACTCTCGGCCGACCCCGTCGTCGTCGCCAAGTTCCGCGCCGAAGCCGCGGGCCAGCCCTTCGACGTTGAAGCCTACCGCCAGCAGGTCGTCGCGCAGCAGAACGACTTCCTGAGTCGGCTGGCGGCGAAGGGCGTCGTCTTCAGCGTCGTCGGCGTGGACGCGCCGAACGGCCCCGCGGGCGAAGTCTCCAAGATTCAGTTCCGCTTCAACTACGTCTACAACGGCGTGACCATCGCCGTGCCCGACGCGGCCGTGCCCGTCATCAAGGCGATGAGCGGCGTCAAGAGCGTCCACCGCGACGAGGGCGTGCAGACCTACCTCGACCACGCCGTCAGGTACGTACGCGCGCCCGAGCTTTACGGCGACCCGCCGCAGGTGAAACTCGGGGACGCGCTACAGACCGGCGGCGTCCACGGCGAGGGGATTAACATCGCCGTCATAGACACCGGCATTGACTGGACGCACCCGATGTTCGGCGGCGACCCGACCCCGCCGCGCTTCGGCGTCGGCCCCTCGGTCGCGGCCGTCAACTACAACCAGAAAGTTCCCTACTACCTGAACCTGACGGCCGGCGCCGTGCAGGACGACTTCGGCCACGGCACGCACGTCTCCGGCATCGCGGCCGGTTATCTGGCGAACGCGCCCGGCGCGGACGGCCTGCCGCTCACGGCCGACGACATACCCATCCACGGCGTCGCCCCGCAGGCGCGTTTGATGGGCTACAAGGTTCTCTCGGCCGTCGGCACGGGCGTCTCGCCCGCGATCATCATGGCGATTGAGGACGCGGTGCAGCCCTTCACCATCGCCGGCTTCCCGAAGCCGGTCGCGCACGTCATCAACCTCTCTTTAGGCAACACGAGCAACGACCCCGACTACCCGACCTCCGTCGCCTGCGACAACGCGACGCTCGCGGGCACTACGGTCGTCGCCGCGGCCGGCAACTCCGGCGCGCCGACGCCGACCAACCCGACCGGCGAAGCGACCATCGGCTCGCCCGGCTCGGGCCGCCGAGTGCTCACGGTCGGCGCGACGCTCGACCCCGGCTCGGCCCCGAACAAGTTGGACGAACTCGGCGGCGGCAATCGGACGGCGATGAAGGCGTTCCCGATGGACGGCGGCGCTGCGATTCTCTCCGACATCACGAACAACTACGTCTACTGCGGGCTGGCCGAGACGCCCGACCAAGTGCCCGATTCCGTCAGCGGCAAGATCGCGCTCATCGCGCGCGGCGGCACCGTCAACACGCCTTCGGCCTCGCCCGTCTCTGCGGGCACGGGCCTCTTCTCGAACAAGGCCGCCTTCGCCGTCGCTAAGGGCGCGATTGCCGTCGTCTTCTTCAACAACGTGGACGGCGAGCTGACTTCCACCACCGTACGCAAGTCCACCGTCCCCGTCGTCGGCATCTCGAAGGCCAACGGCGAGTACCTGCGCGACGCCGTCGGCTCGACCACGTTCGGCGCCGTCTCGGTCAACAGGATTCGCATCAACAAGGCTCTCTTGTTCGAGCCGGCGATGGCCGACTTCAGCTCGAAGGGGCCGGTGACGGGCTTCGGGCAGGTCAAGCCCGACGTGAGCGCGCCGGGCGTCTCGATTCTCTCCTCGACCGTTCGCGTCGGCGGCGCCGAGACGAACACGGCGACGATGTTCGACCCGACCGGCTACATCTCTGCCTCCGGCACCTCGATGGCGACGCCGATGACGGCGGGCGTCGCGGCGCTCGTCAAGCAGAAGAACCCCGGCTGGACGCCCTCGCAGATTCGCGCGGCGCTCATGAACACGGCGACGAACCTCCGCCTCGAAGACGGCTCGTCCGTCCCCGACGGCGCGCAGACGCTCAACCAGCAGGGCGCGGGGTTAGTTGACGCTTTCGCGGCGGCGAACGCGAAGGCGCTGATGGGAGTCGGCTCGATTCAGCCTTCGGGCTCGGCGCCCGTCGCGCGCCCGAACAACATCTGCCCGAACTACGGCGGCAGCCCACAGCCTCTCTGCGGGACGACGAGCAACCCCGACTTCATCGCCAGCCACAGCTTCGGCGCCGTGCCCGTGGCGGGCGTCGAGGGCACGGCCGCGCTCACGCAGGCCGTCAACATCTACGACATACGCGACGGCGCGGGCGCGGGCACCTACGAGCTTTCCGCCAGCAACGTCAACGGCGTTGACGGACAGGACGTACGTGTGACCATCACCAACGCGGCGGGCGAGCCCGCTTCGTCCGTTGAAGTCCCGGCGGCCGGCGGCGCGAGCTTCAACGTCAACGTCACCGTCAACGGTGCGAAGCTCGCAGACCCGACGCAGCTTCAGTGGTACGTGACGGCCGCGCGCACCGACGGCGGCCAGCGCCTCCGCATGCCCTTCTACTTTCGCGCCGTGAAGCCGACGCTGACGACCGCCGCGCCGACGATGGGCGACGTGACGGGAACGGAGGTCGCCGACACGACGCCCGTTGACATCAACGGCGCGTACCGGCTCGCCTTCGCGCGGCCGACTTCGGGCACGACGCCCTCGAAGCTCCGCGTGCAGGAGTCCGCGGACAATGGCGCGACGTGGGCGACGCTCGCGGACGTTGACGCAGGGCAGACGGCTTACGACATCGCGGGGCGCGGCAACGGAACATTCCAGTACCGCACCGTTGCGCTCTACCCGGTTCAGTACGGACTGCTGCCGGGGCCTGCGAGCGCCGCGAAGTCCGTCCGCGTTGACCGGCGCGTCGAGCAGGACGTGACGGCGCTCGTCGAGTCGGCGATTGCCGACGGCACGTTCAGCCTCTCCGGCGGCGTCGCGCAGTTCGACCAGACGCTCCGCAACGCCTCGTCCGCGTCGCTCTACGCGCCGCTGCGCTTCGTGATTACTTCCGTGCAATCGTCCAGCGGGCGCGTCAACGTCTCGAACGCCGACAACGGCGGGACGGGCACGAGCGCGTCGCCCGCGGTCTTCGACTACTCGACCACCTTCGGCCCAGACTTCGCGCCGAACGAGCTGAGCGCGGCGAAGCGGCTGAAGTTCACGAACCCGGCGGGCGAGCTCTTCCGTTTCACGGCCGTCGTCTACGCGCACGTGCCCGACCCGGCCTACGCCCCTGCGGGCACTTCGGCCGGCTCGACCTCGGGCGCCGCGGGCGGCGATTCCACGGGCTCTTCAACCGGCGGCTCCACGACCGGCACGTCCGGCGGCTCGCTCCTCGGCACGACGACGAAGGCGCTGACCTTCACGGTCAACCCGCTGACCGGCAAGGTGAGCCTGCTGAAGTAACCGGGGACGCTTTCTCTCCCCGCTTTCTCTCCCCGAATCGGACGAAGATGAGGGTCGCGCCCGCGGCCCTCACTTTGTTCACGTCCTGAAGCAACCGGCCGGGCCGCCTCAAGTTTTCCTCAAGCGCCCTTAAGCTGTTGAAAAATCAGCGCCCGAACGCCCGGCCGAAAAAGTTTTCGCCCCTCAAGTTTGGCTCAATCCCCGACCTTTATTCTCCGCGCGTAAGTCGGCCCAAAGTTCCCGGGCGCGTCAACGAACAGGAAAACGCCCGAAGGTTGAAAACGCCTCGCCACCAGATTGATGAGGAGAGAATAAAAATCATGTCGGCCATCTCAAGCACCTTCCAGATCACTCGACGCAAAACGGCCTGCCTGCTGCTCGCGGCGGCCCTCTTCGCGCTGGCGGCGCTCGCCGGTACGTTCACGCGCCCGGCCGCGGCCGGCTCCGGCACGCTTGTCCCCGTCATCGTCCAGTTCAAAGGCGACCCGGCGGCCGTCTACTCGGCACGCGCGCGCCAGCAGGGCCGCACACTCTCGACCGAAGAGGTTCAAGCCTACCGCGGCCAGCTCTCGGCCGCGCAGGACAAGTTCCTCGCCGCGCTCTCTTCGCGCGGCGTCTCGGCCACGGTCGTCACGCGCGCCGTGAAGAACTACGACGGGAGCCTCGCCGCCACGGTGCCGCTGCGCTACACGCTCGTCTACAACGGGCTGGCGCTCACGGTGCCCGCGGCGGCCGTGTCGGCGCTTCGCGCGATGCCCGAGGTGCAGAGCGTGAGCCCCGACCGGAAGCTTACGACGCAGCTCAACAGCAGCGTCCCCTACATCAACGCGCCGAAGGTCTACGGCAAGTACGAAGAGCTGACGCAGTTCGACAACCTGCGCGAGGGCTACGAGGGGCAGGGCATGTACCTTGCCGTGATTGACACCGGCATTGACTGGACGCACCCGATGTTCGGCGGCGACCCGACCCCGCCGCGCCTCGGCGTCGCGCCCGCCTCGGCCTCCGTGCCTACGAACCAGAAGGTCGTCTACTACCTGCCGCTGACAGACCTCGCCGTCGAGGACGGCTTCGGCCACGGCACGCACGTCGCCTCGACGGCCGCGGGCTACCTCGCGCAGCACCCCGGCCCCGACGGCCTGCCCGGCACCGCCGACGACATACGCCTCCACGGCGTCGCGCCGCAGGCACGGCTTATGTCTTACAAGGTGTGCAGCGACATCGAGTCCACCGTCAGTCAGGTTCAGCCCATCGGCGGCTGCGACTCTTCTAACACCATCATGGCGCTCGAAGACGCGATGTCGCCCTTCACCCTGACGAATCAGGCGAAGCCGGTCGCGCACGTCATCAACCTTTCACTCGGCGGCTCGGGCGGCCCCAACGAGCCGACGGCCATCGCTTGCAGCAACGCCGCGCTCGCGGGCGCAACCGTCGTCGCCGCCTCCGGCAACTCCGGCCCCGGCGAGGGGACGACCGGCTCACCGGCCGCGGGCGTCCACGTCATCTCGGTCGGCGCCACGACGCACCCGGGCGGCACCTCCAACTGGTCTGTTGACATGCTCAAGCCTTCGGCCGTCCCCGCGACGACGACGGGCGCGGTCACGCCCGCCAACAACCTCGCCGCCGCCGACGGCAACGTCCGCACCGTGCTCTTCCCGATGTCGGGCACGTCCGCGCTTCCCGCGGGCGCCATCGCGCAGCACTACGTCTTCGTTGACGGCCCGCTCCCCGGCCAGTGGCCTGCGTCCGTCTCGGGCCGCATCGCTCTCGTCCGGAGCTGGACGGGCGCGCTCTTCGCAGACCTCGCGCTTCAGGCCGCGCAGGCGGGCGCCGTCGCCGTCATCATGATTGACGACCGCGGGACTGTGAACGGCGTCAAGACGACCATCCCCGCTGGCGCCGTCACGGAGGCCGACGGCAAGCGACTCATAGACGCGATCTCCTCGACCGACAACGACTCGGACGCCGTCGAGCCGCCGAGCGGCACCATCTCCGAACTGCCCATCCGCATCAACCCCTTCTTCAACACTTCGTTCGTCGGCGAGATGGCCGGCTTCAGCTCGCGCGGCCCCGTCGAAGGCTTCGGGCAGATTAAGCCCGACGTGTCGGCGCCCGGCGTCGCGGTGCTCGCGGCCGCGCCGCCCGCGTCCGTCGTCGGCGCGCTCGGCGCGCTCGAAGGCACGCCGAACTACGCGCACCTCGACGGCACCTCGATGGCCTCGCCGCACACGGCGGGCGCGGCCGTGCTCGTACGTCAGGCGCACCTCGACTGGACGGCCGATGTCGTCCGCACCGCGCTCATCAACACGGCCACGAACTTGCGCGACAGCAACGGCGCGGGCAAGGCGGACGGCCCCGCGACCGCCGACTCGATCATCGCGCAGGGCGGCGGGCTGATTGACGTGTACCACGCCGTCAACGCGAAGGCTTTGATGGGCGTCACCGGCGATGGCGTCGAAGAGCCGAGCATCTTGGGAAGCCACAGCTTCGGCGAAGTGCCCGTCATCAACACGCGCGTCACGCACACAGAGAGCGTGCCCGTCCGTATCCGCGACCTCTCGGGTCAGGGCGGCACCTACAACCTCTCGGTCGCCAACAACCGCGACCTGCAAATCGCCGGCATCAACGTCTCGGTCTCGCAGACGAGCGTGACCGTCCCGCCGAACGGCGAGGCGACCTTCAACGTGAGCGCGACCATTGACGGCAACGCGCTCCGCGACGTGATGGTGGCGAAGACCAACGGCTCGGAGGTGAACTTCGAGCGGCTGCAACTCCAATGGTTCGTCAACGCCAAGCGTGGCGACGGCGGCGAGTCCGTCCGCATGCCCTTCTACTTCCGCCCGGCGGCGAGCCAGCCCGCGAACCTCTTCGTCGAAAACCTGCCGCCGCAGACCGTCACGGTTCCTGCCGGCGACGCCGGCTCGCAGCTCGTCGGCGGCGTGACCTATCAGGACGTGCCCTTCGACGTTGACGCGGCGACCTTCCAGATAGACGCCACTGCCGACTGGCTTCAGGCGCCCGCGGGCGGCGTGCCCGACGTTGACTACCAACTGCTCGACCCCGACGGCAACGTCATCGCCAGCTCGGGCGCGTCGGGCGGCCCCGAGCACGTCAGCGTGCGCGTCTCGCGCCCCGGCACCTACACGCACCGCATCGTCGGCTTCGCCAACGCGGCGACCGACGTGACCATCAACACCGTCCTGACGAAAGGCCCGACCGCGCCCGCGCTCGACGCCGTCGCGGGCGACTTCGTTGACGCGCAGAGCCGGCAGGTTGACTTCGACGGCGCGTTCCCGCTCATCTGGCACCCCGTCGGCGGCGAGCGCGGCTTCGAGATCGAGCGCTCGGCCGACGGCGGCCAGACGTGGGACGTGATCGCGCAGACCGGCCCCGACGCTTCGAGCCTCGCGCTCAACAACCAGCCCGACGGCGCGCTGCTCTACCGCATCCACGGCGTCCACGACGGCAAGGTCGGCTGCTACGTGACGGCACCGTCGGCCGCGCAGGGCGTGGTCGTCAGCCGCCGCACGCTGGTTGACATCACGAACGCGGTGCAGACGGCGATGTCGAACGTCACGTTCGCGGGCGGCGTCTTCCAGCTCGACCTGAACGTCAATAACACTTCGGCGAACAACTACCTGCCGCGCGTCGAGCTGAAGGTCGTCGGCGTCAGCTCGACCTCGGGCACGGTGAAGGTCTCGAACGCCGACAACGGCGGGGCGGGCACGCCCACGTCGCCCGCGCTCTTCGGCTACTCGGACAAGCTCGGCGCCGACCAAATCTTCTCGGCCGCCGAGACGACGGGCGCGCGCACGCTCAAGTTCACCGACGCGCGCGGCGAGTTGTTCACGTACGACGTGCAGGTGACGGCCTATCAGGGCTCGGCGGGCGGCGGCGACTCTTCGTCGGCCGCGTCGGGCGGCACGTCGGGCGGCTCATCGGGCGGCTCTTCGTCGCAGTCGCTCCTCTCGGGGCTTGCCCCGACGACGGTGCTGCGCTTCACGGCCAACCCGCTGACGAAGAGCGTCACGGTGCAACTTGCTAGGGCGCTGAAGTAGGCCAGACAGAACCGCGAACGTTAGCGAGCGGGTGCGTGCTGCGATGTACAGCGCGCACGTCGTAAACCCGACCCGCTCGCTAACGTTCGCGGTTCTGATTTGAGTGTCGAAGGAGAAGGATTCATGCCGAGAGGAAACCCCGCGCGTGTGTTGGCCGCGCTCGTGCTCGCGTTGACGCTCACGGCGGCAGCGCTCTTCGCCGGACGCTCGGCCGAGGCTTCCGGAGTCGAGCCCGCGCCGCAGTCGGCACAAGACCCGAACGCCATCACTTTCTTCAATAACACGATGGCCGACTTCTCCGCGACGAGCGGCGAGCCCATCGTCAAAGTTGACCCCAGAGACAGAATCTTCGCCACCTCGCCCTTCGGCGTGAGCACGACGCTCAGCCTGCTCTGGCGCTCGGACGACGGCGGGCGCACCTACCGCGCGATGGGCGCGCCCGTCCTGCGCGACGCCGTGACGGGGCCGGGCGGCGGCGACACCGACGTTGATTTCGACGCGAAGGGGCGCGTCTACTACGTTGACCTCTCGGCCGCCTGCGTCACCGCGGCCGTCTCGGAGGACGGCGGGCAGACCTTCCCGACGAACCGCACCAACTACGTCACCTGCGTCAGCGACGAGACGACTGAGGCGGCCGTGGATGACCGCCAGTGGGTCGCCGGCTTCGGCGACGGCCGCGGGTTCGTCACTTGGCGCAACTTCTCGGGCGGCGGCTTCTACATGTTCCGCACACGCGACGGCGGGCTGACATGGGACAAGGGGCGGCAGCTCGGAAGCGTCTCGCAGTCCGGCCCCTTGAAGGCCGACAAGACGAAGCGGCGCGTTAAAGTGAACGGCGTCGAGCGCGACGCGATACTGCTCTACCAGATTTATTACAGCGGCAACAGCATCCGCATGTTCCGCGTCACGGACTTCGACGACGGCTCCGAGCCGTCGGTCGAAGACAAGCTCATCTACACTTCGACCTCGGGCTCGGTCAACAACGTCTTCCCGGTCATCTCCGTAGACCGCGCCGGCAACCTCTACGCCGTCTGGTCGCAGAGCGCGGGCGCCATCTACATGGTCACTTCCACCGACCGCGGCGACACTTGGTCGCAGCCGAAGCGCGTCAGCCCCGCAAGTATGACCGGCAGCATCATCATGCCTTGGGTCGTCGCGGGCGACCCGGGCCGCGTCGCCGTCACGTGGTATCGCGGCTCGATGGCCGGCAACCCGAACTCGCTCGCCAACGAGTGGACGATACACATGGCGCAGACGTTGAACGCGCTCGACTCCGCGCCCGCGTTCCAGACCGTGCAGGTCAGCCAGAACGTCATACACCGCGGCGAGATTTGTCTGGAAGGCACGCTCTGCGACGCGCAGGGGCGTGACCGAAGCTTCCTCGAATACCCCTCGATTGACATGGACTCGAAGGGCGCGGCCGTCATCGTCTACAACGACAACACGAACCAGTCCGAAGGCCCGTACGTCATGCTCGCCAAGCAGGCCACGGGGCCGAGCCTGCTCGCCTCTGTCGGCACGCTCGGCACCGAAGCCGGCGCAGTCGCCGTCTCGTCTCCTTCTTCAAACTCGACAGTCCGCACGGACACGCTGACGCTCGAAGGCACGCACACGCTGCCGCCGAAGAACTTCGACCGCGACGAGGCGGGCGACGCCTTCTACAGCAAGACGCCCGGCGCGAATCTGCCCGGCGCAGACCTGCGCGCCGTCTCTCTGAAAGATGAAGGCGACTCGCTCGTCCTTAACATGCAGGTCGCAGACCTCTCTTCGTCGGCGATAACCAACGCGGCCACGGCGTCCGAAGGGACGAGCGTGCTCTACCTGACGCAGTGGGACTACGCGGACAACATATACTGGCTCGCGGCCGAGGTGAGCGCGGCCGGCACGACGAACTTCTACACCGGCACGCTCGGCATGATTCGCTCGGCCACATCGAAGAAGTTCGTCACCTACAACCCCGACCTCGTCAAGTCGCAGGGCGTGAAGGGGCAGATTCAGGGGAACACGATAACTGTCAGCGTTCCGAAGGTGTCTGTGGGAAGTCCCGCGGCGGGCGCGCCCTTCCACACGGTGACGGGCTACGCACTTTCGGAGCGTGCGCCGCTCATCCCCGACGGCGCGACGCTCCCGAACGCGCCCGCGCCCGCGCCGAAGACGACGAGCCTCGTCGCAGACCCGACTTCGCTCCCCGTCATGCTCGACGCCTCGGGCGCGGCCACCTACACGGCGGGCGACGGCGGGCCGAAGTCGGCGGGTGTCGTCGAAGTCTCTCTCGATGACCCTTCGTTCGCCTCGCCGCGCTTGGCGAATCTTTCGGCCGACGTGACGGCGAATCGTTGGCAGCTTCCGCTCTCGGCGTCGGAACTCTCGCCGGGCACGCACACGGCCTACGTGCGCCAGCGCGTCGAAGGTCGTCAACCTTCGGCCGTCGTCGCGGTCGCCTTCACGGTCTCGGACAACGTGGAGCGCGACGTGACCTCGCTCGTCAGTCTTGAGACGCGCAACACGTCCGTCGCGTCGGGCGTCGTCTCTTACGACCTGCTGCTGAGGAACGCCTCGGCGCAGACGATCTTCACGCCGCTCGGCGCTCGCTTGTCTCGGCTCTCCTCGGCGTCGGGCGGCGTGACGGTCGTAAACTCCGACAACGGTCAGGCGGGCGCGGGCGCCTCCTTCGCCTACGACGGACTCGCTGGCGCTGACGGCGCGCTCACAGGCGGCGAACTCTCCGGCGCGCGCCGCCTGCGCTTCAACAACCCTTCGAACGAGCCCTTCACGGCCGAGTTCCAGATCGTCGGCCAACTCCCGCGCGGTTCAAGCGCGGGAGGGACGATGACGGTGGCGGGCACCTCGACCTCCGGCGGCACGTCCGCCTCGGGCGGCGGAACGTCGTCCGCTTCGGCGGGCTCGCTCGTCACGAGCCTCCTTCGCGTCACCTACAACCCGCTGCTCGGCGTGGCAAAGGTCGAGCTTGTGAAGTAGACAGAAGCGGGCGGCGCGTGCGGCCTCAAGTCAGGCCGCACGCGCCGCCTCGGTTTCAGATTCGGGAGGGAAGAGAGATGAAGGAAGGCACGCTCCTGTTCGGCATCCTCGTAGGCGATTAGAGCGCGGGTCGGAGCATGCGCCCGGGCTACTGTTTAGGCCGCTCCGGCGTCTGGCATCTGGCGACGGTGAAGCGTCGGACGCGGACGGGGTGCTTGGGCTTCTCGCCGTCCAACTCTCCGGCGGCGATCTTGTCCACCACGTCCATGCCCGAGGTGACGCGGCCGAAGGCGGCGAAGGTGCCGTCGAGGTGCGGCGCGTCGTTGAGCAGGATGAAGAAGTGCGTGGTGGCGGCGTTCGCTTCGGCGGGGCGCGCGAGCGAGACGACGCCGCGCAGGTGCTTGACGGCGTTCGGCTCGTCGGGCACCTTGCGCGAGGCGCGGTGCAGGAGTTCGGGCGGCACGGTCTCGCGCGTCGTGATGTTGCCGCCCTGTATGACGAAGTCTTTGACGACGCGGCTGAAGGTCGTCGTGTCGAAGGCGCCCTCGGCGGCGAGGTTGAGGAAGTTGCGCGCAGACTCGGGCGCGGCCTCGGCCAGCATCTCGACGACGATCGCGCCCGCCTCCGTGTCGAGCGTCACGCACTGCGCGGACATCTCGGCGGGCGTCGCGTGGTCGAAGGGCTCGGCCGGGCCGGGCTGCTCTCCCTCGGGCCGCGCGTTCTTCTTCGCGGGCGGCGCCTCCTGCTTCGGAGCCATCGAAGCAGGAGCCGTCTCCTGCTTCGATGGCGCTTCCGTCTTCTGCTCCTGCGCGTGCGCCGCCGCGCCGAGGCACGCGGCGGCGAGCAGGAGCGCGTTTATGAAGTGCCTCGCCGTTCGCATACTACAGCGAGCCGCTCGGCGTCGGCGACGCGGAAGGCGAAGCGCCCGGCGCCGCGCCCTTCAAAGACTCGTCGCGCTTGGCCTTGAACTCTGTGCCGGGCTTCCACTCGGGGTACTTGTCGC
Source organism: Pyrinomonadaceae bacterium (assembly GCA_035248785.1). Taxonomy (GTDB): domain Bacteria; phylum Acidobacteriota; class Blastocatellia; order Pyrinomonadales; family Pyrinomonadaceae; genus QHXN01. Next base: position 52,416 of record DATFHD010000060.1, read on the forward strand.
CTTGCAAGACCCTGTAGCCGACGACGAAGAACAACTGCGCGTCCTCGACCGCGCCGGACAAATCCCAATCGGGCTTCACCTCGTCCGAGGGCTTGTGGTAGTCGTTGTTCGTGTACTCGTCGCGCTTCTTCTGGCCGTAGTCCGCGGGCTTGCCGACGTAGTTCGTGCCGGCGTCCGGGTCGAGCGCGGGCACGCCCTGCTTGGCGAACTCGAAGTGGTCGGAGCGGTAGAAGAAGCCCTTCTCGGGCTCTGGGTCGGGCGTGATCGTCCGCCCCTGCATCTTCGCCACCTCGGTCGCAAGGTCGTCGAGCGTCGAGTTCCCCAGCCCGATGAGCGTGATGTCCGAGGTGCGCCCCCACTGATTGACGCCATCTATGTTGATGTTCGCGAGCGTCTTGTTGAGCGGGTAGAGCGGGTGCTCCGCGTAGTACTTCGCGCCGAGCAAGCCCTTCTCCTCGCCCGTCACCATCATGAAGAGGACGGAGCGCTTCGGCGGCGTGGGCAGCTTCGTGAAGGCTTCGGCGATTTCGAGCACCGTCGCCACGCCCGAGGCGTTGTCAATCGCGCCGTTGTAGATGCCGTCGCCCTGTGCCTTGTCGTCCTTGCCGAGGTGATCCCAGTGCGCGGTGTAGACGACGTACTCGTTCTTTAAGTTCGGGTCTGAGCCTTCGAGCTTAGCGACGACGTTCTGCGAGTCAATCGTGCGCAGCGTGTTCTTCACGTGGAACGTCGCCTTCGCGTTCAGCGCGACCGGCTTGAAATCCTTCGTCGTCGCGGCCTTGTGCAGCGCGTCGAAGTCCTGACCCGCGGCGGCGAACAGCTCCTTCGCCTTGTCCAGCGTTATCCAAGACTCGACGCCCACGCGGCCCGCGTTCTTGTCCGGCGAGACGATGTCGAAGTTCTCGCGGCCCCAACTGCCCGAGACGACTTCGAAAGGATAGCCGGCCGGCCCGGTCTCGTGGACGATGATGCAGGCGGCCGCGCCCTTGCGCGAAGCCTCCTCGTACTTGTACGTCCAGCGGCCGTAGTAGGTCATGGCCTTGCCCTTGAAGACGTTCGGGTCTAACTCGTTCGGGTTAGACGCCGAGGGCACGGCCGGGTCGTTGATGAGCATGACGATGGTCTTGCCCTTCACGTCCACGCCCTTGTAGTCGTCCCAGCCGTACTCAGGCGCCTCGACGCCGTAGCCGACGAAGACGATGTCTGAGTCGTTGACATCAACCTGCGGCTCGTAGCGGCGCGAGACGGCGACGTAGTCTTTCAGGTTTTCGAGCTTCAACTCCTTGTCGCCGGCCTTGATGGTGGCCTCGGGCGCGGTCGTGAAGCCCGCGAGCGGCACCTTCTGGACGTACGTGCCGTCGGGGTTGCCGGGCTTGAGGCCGAGCTTCTGGAACTGCTCGGTGATGTACTTGACCGAAAGCTCCTCGCCCTTTGTGCCGGGGCCGCGCCCCTCGAACTCGTCCGAGGAGAGCACCTTAATGTGGTTGAGCAGCCCGTTCGCGTCAATCGCGTCGAGCGCGGGCTTGAGTTCGGCGGGCAGTCCCGCTGCGGCGGGCGTCGGCGTCGTCGCGGCGGTCTGATTGGTCGGCTGCGTCGTCGTGCAGGCGCCCGCGAACGAGAGCAGGGCGGCCAGCGCGAAGAGCGTCAAAGAACGTCTGTTCATCGTCTGTTCGTGCCTCGCTTTGGAAGAGAAATGGGTGCGTTTGAGAGTTTCGCCGCGCGCCGGTTTGAAGTCAAACGTACAAAGGCGTCGCGGCCGCCCCCGCGTTTATTCGTTCACGCGCGCGGCGGGCGTGAGTTACAATCGCGGACGCCGGAAGGGCGGCCGCCGAAGACGACTCGGCCGCTCTCTTCCCAGTTCTCCCCGAACCGAATCCACGGCCGCACCTTTATCTGGAAGAGATGAAATCCCCTGACATCTACACGCGCCTCACGTCGCAGCTCTGCGCCGTACTCCTTCTGTTGACGACGGCCGCGCCCGCCGCACACGCGCAGCGGCGCCGCCACTCGACGCGCCCGCGCCC
>DATFHD010000061.1:0-67442 GCA_035248785.1 Pyrinomonadaceae bacterium
GACGCAGGCGGCTTGGGCGCTCGGGGCCATCGGCGACCGCGGCGAAGTGCCCGCGCTGGTCGCGGCGCTGTCGGACGCGGACGCGCGCGTGCGCGAACAGGCCGCGTGGGCTCTGGGCGCCATCGGAGACGCGCGCGCGGCAGACGCGCTGCGCGCAGCGCTCCGCGACGCCGACAAGTCCGTGCGCGAGCAGGCGCGCTGGGCGCTCGGCGTCGTGGGCGTCTCGGAGTTGAAGTAGTCAGGAGTGAATGATGTCTTTCTTGCGTGACTTGAGTTTCGCGGCGCGGGTGCTGTGGAAGAACCCGGGGTTCACGGCCGTGGCTGTGTTGGCCGTGGCTCTGGGCGTGGGCGCGAACACGTTGATATTCAGTTGCGTCAAGGCGCTGCTGCTGCGCCCGTTCTCGTACGCGACGACCGACCGCGCCGTGATGGCTTGGGAGCGCGGCGTCAACGAGACGAACAACCGCAACTCGGTCTCGCCGGGCAACTACGAGGACTGGCGCGAGCAGACGAAAGTCTTCGAAGAGTTGGCCGCCTACTCGTCGCAACACTTCAGCCTCAACGACGGCGACCAGCCCGAGCGCGTGCCCGGCGCGCGCGTCACGCCCAACCTCTTCCGCGTCCTCGCCGCGCGCGCCGAACTCGGCCGCGCCTTCGCAGACGACGAGGCGACCGCGGGCCGTGAGCAGGTCGTCATCCTCCGGCACGGCCTCTGGCAGCGACGCTTCGGCTCAGACCCCGACATCGTCGGCAAGACAATACGCGTTGACGGCAAGCCGCACACGGTCGTCGGCGTGATGCCCGACGAGGTCGAGTTCCCGCTCGCCTTCAACGACCTGTGGGCGCCGCTCGTCCTCGACCCGAACGACAAGGACAAGCGCTCCGACCACTACCTGCAAGTCGTCGGGCTGCTCAGGCCCGGCGCGACCGTCGCGCAGGCCGACGCCGAGGTGCGCGCCGTGGCCGAGCGCGACCGCCAGCTTTACCCGGACACGAACGGCAACCGGACGGCCTTCGTCGAGACGCTGACGGCCGCCTTCACGCGCGGCGCGCGCCCCTACCTCATCGTGCTGCTCGGCGCCGTCGGCTTCGTGCTGCTCATCGCCTGCGCGAACGTCGCCAACCTCCTGCTCGTGAAGGCGTCGGCGCGGCAGCGCGAGCTTGCGGTGCGCGCGGCGCTCGGCGCGAGCCGCTGGCGCCTGATACGCCAGTTGTTGACCGAGAGCGTGCTGCTCGCGCTCCTCGGCGGCGCGCTCGGGCTCCTCTTCTCCGTCTGGGGGCTCGACCTGATGTCGAAGGGGATACCTCCGACCTTCACCAAGTACATCCCCGGCTGGAAGAACATGAAGGTTGACTCGGTCGTGCTGCTCTTCACGTTCGGCGCGTCCGTTCTGACGGGCGTCGTCTTCGGCATCATCCCGGCGCTTCAGGCGACGCGCCAGAGCCTCAACGAGGCGCTGAAGGAGGGCGGGCAGAAGGGCGCGTCCGGGCGCAGCCCCATGCGGGCCGTTCTGGTCGTCGTGGAGGTGGCGCTCTCGCTCGTGCTGCTCGCGGGCGCGGGCGTGATGGTGCACGGCTTCGTCAACATGATGCGATCGGACATCGGGCTGAGGCCCGAGGGCGTGCTGGTGATGCAGATGTCTCTGCCGCGCGAAGGAGGCTACGAAGAGGAGCCGCAGCGGCGCGCGGACTTCTACGAGCAACTCGTCGAGCGCGCGTCCGCCTTGCCGGGCGTGAAGTCTGCGGCGGTCATCAACTACGTGCCGATGAGCCGCGACGGCAACCTCAGCTCCAACGTCCACGTCGAGGGTCTGCCCGAGCCGCCGAAGGGGCAGTGGCCTTACGCCAACTTCCTCGTCGTCTCGCCCGGCTACTTCCAGACGGCGGGCGTCCGCCTCGTTAGCGGGCGCGGCTTCACCCCGGCCGACGACGAGCGCGCGCAGCGCGTCTGCATCGTCAACGAGTCGCTCGCGCGCCACTACTTCCCCAACGGCGACGCCGTGGGCCACCGCCTCATCGTGGACACGGAGCACCCGTGGGAGATAGTCGGCGTCACGGCCGACGTGAAGAACGAAGACCTCGACGAGAAGGCCGAGTGGGAGTTCTACAGGCCGCTCAGGCAAGACCCTTGGCGGACGATGGCGCTCGTGGCGCGCGCCGACGGCGGCGACGCCGCGCAGCTCGCGCCCGCCCTGCGCGGCGCCGTGCACTCGCTCGACTCGGGCCTGCCCGTCTACAACGTGCGGACGATGCCCGAGATAGTTGACGAGGCCGTCTCGCCGAAGCGTCTGGCGATGCTGATGATGGCCTTCTTCGCGCTGGGCGCGCTGCTCTTGGCCGCGGTCGGGCTCTACTCGGTGATGTCCTACGCCGTCGCGCAGCGCACGCACGAGATAGGCATACGCATGGCCTTGGGCGCGCAGGCGCGCGACGTGCTGCGGCTCGTGCTCGGTCAGGGCTTGACGTTGGTCGTCGTCGGGCTCGGCATAGGGATGGTGGGCGCCTACGCGCTGACGCGACTGATGGCGAGCATCCTCTACGGCGTCTCGGCCACAGACCCGCTCGTCCTCTTCGGCGTGGCTCTGGTGCTCGCGGTCGCGGCGCTGCTGGCCTGCTACCTGCCGGCCCGACGCGCGACGAAGGTAGACCCGATGATTGCTCTCAGGTACGAATGAAATAAGGCCGGCAAGGAGGCGCGATGAAGACGCTGCTTCAGGACTTGCGTTACGGGTTCCGGATGTTGCGGAAGAGTCCGGGCTTCACGGCGGTGGCGGTGCTGACGCTGGCCTTGGGCGTGGGTGCGAACACGGCCATCTTCCAGTTAATAGACGCCGTGCGCCTGCGTTCGCTCCCCGTCAAAGACCCGCGGGCGCTGGTCGGCGTGAAACTCGCCGACACGACGGGCGCGCGCGGCAGTTGGCAGAGCGACTACCCCATCCTCACCAACGCCATCTGGGAGCAGGTGCGCGACCGGCAGGAGGGCTTCTCGGGCGTCTTCGCTTGGGGGCCGGACACGCTCAACCTCTCGCGCGGCGGCGAGGCGCGCTTCGCGCGCGCGATGTGGGTGAGCGGCGACTTCTTCGACACGCTCGGCGTCGGGCCGCAGATGGGGCGCGTCCTCAACCGTGAAGACGACCGCAAGGGCTGCGGCACGGCCGTAGCCGTCCTGAGCCACGCCTTCTGGAAGCGCGAGTTCGGCGGCGACGCCGGGATAGTCGGGAAGAACGTCGTGCTCGAAGGCCGCCCCTTTGAGGTCGTCGGCGTCACGCCCGCGAGCTTCTACGGGATGGAGGTCGGCCGCTCGTTCGACGTGGCGCTGCCGCTCTGCGCCGAGCCTCTGCTCGGCGGCGAGAACAGCATGCTCAACTCGGGCACGACGTGGTGGCTGACGGTCATGGGCCGCCTCAAGCCCGGCTGGACTGAGGAGCGCGCGGCGGCCCAACTCTCTTCAATCTCGCCCGGCGTCTTCGAGGAGTCGCTGCCCGCGAACTACCCGCCCGACAGCATCAAGGATTACAAAAAACTCAGGCTCGGGACGTTCCCCGCGGCCGCGGGCGTCTCGGATTTGCGTGACACATACGAGAACCCGCTCTGGCTCCTGCTCGCCATCGCCGGGACGGTTCTGCTCATCGCGTGCGCCAACCTCGCCAACCTTATGCTCGCGCGCGCCACGACGCGCGAGCGCGAGATCGCCACGCGGCTCGCGCTCGGCGCGTCGCGACGGCGCATCGTGCGGCAGTTGTTGACCGAGAGCATGCTGCTCGCCGTCTGCGGCGCCGGGTTCGGCGCGCTGCTCGCGCAGTACCTCAGCGAAGTCCTCGTCTCGCTCCTCAGCACGCAGGGCAACCAGCTCTTCGTTAACCTGAACATGGACTGGCGCGTGCTCGCCTTCAGCGCCGCGGCGGCCGTCCTGACCTGCGCTCTCTTCGGGCTGGCGCCGGCGCTTCGCGCGACGCGCGTCGGCCCGGCCGCGGCGATGAAGGCCGCGGGGCGCGGACTGACGGCGAGCCGCGAGCGCTTCGGCCTGCGCCGCGCGCTCGTAGTCTCGCAGGTCGCGCTGTCGCTGGTGCTCGTGGCGGGCGCGTTGCTCTTCTCGCGCAGTCTGTCGAAGCTCGCGACGCAGGACGCGGGGCTGCGGCGCGAAGGCATTCTCGTCACGCGCTTCAGCTTCTCGAAGCTCAAGCTGCCGCCGGAGCGGCGTCTGGCCTTCAAGCGCGACCTGCTCGAACGCGTCCGCGCCCTGCCGGGCGTCGAGTCGGCCGCCGACACGATCATGCTGCCGCTCACCGGCAGCGCGTGGAACAACCGTGTCTGGATGGACGGCGCAGACCCGGCCGCCGGTCAGAACTCCTACTTCAGCCGCGTGAGCGACGGCTACTTCAAGACGCTCGGCATCCCTCTGCTCGCCGGGCGCGACTTCAACGGCGGCGACGCGCCGAACGCGCCGAACGTGGCGGTCGTCAACGAGTCGTTCGCGCGCCTGATAGCGGGCGGCGCGAACCCCGTGGGCCGCAGGTTCCGCGTCGAGCCGACGCCCTCGCAGCCCGAGACCGTCTACGAGATAGTCGGGCTCGCGCGCGACGCGAAGTATCAGGACTTGCGCGACGAGTTCGTCCCCGTGGCCTTCCTCGCCTCGGCGCAGTCGTCGCGCCAGAACGCGGGCGCGCAGTTCGTCATCCGTTCGAGCGCCGTCTCGCCCGACGCGCTCGCGCCCTCGGTCAAGCAGGCCTTCGCCGAAGTCTCGCCCGACATGGACATCGTCTTCGACGTTTACAAGGACGTGGTTGACAAGTCGCTGCTGCGCGACCGCCTGATGGCGACGCTCTCCGCGTCGTTCGGGCTGCTGGCGCTCCTGCTCGCGTGCGTCGGCCTCTACGGCGTGATGAGCTACGGCGTCGCGGGGCGCACGAACGAGATAGGCATCCGTATGGCTCTGGGCGCGCGCGGGCGCGACGTGCTCTGGCTGATTCTGCGCGAGGCGGCGCTGCTCGTCGCGGTCGGCGTAGGCGTAGGGCTGCCCGCCGCGCTCGCGGCCGCGCGACTCGCCTCTGGGCTGCTCTACGGCGTGACCCCGGCCGACCCGGTCTCGGTCTCGCTCGCCGTGCTCCTGATGTTCGCCGTCGCCGCGCTCGCCTCCTACCTGCCGGCGAGGCGCGCGACGAAGGTAGACCCGATGGTTGCTCTCAGATACGAATAGCTGACTGCTGACAGCTTCAAGGGGTGAGCGATGAGGTCTCTGTTGCAAGACGTGCGGTACGCCGTGAGGCGGCTGTTGAAGAGTCCGGGGTTCGCGGCCGTGGCGGTCGTGGCGCTGGCGCTAGGCATCGGCGCGAACACGGCCATCTTCTCGGTCGTCAACTCGGTGCTCCTGCGGCCGCTGCCTTACCCGCAGCCCGAGCAGTTGGTTCAGCTCTGGGAGTCGCGCCCGCGTATGAACATGACGCGGGCTGCGGTCGGGCCGCACGAGTTTCTGGCGTGGGCCGAGCGGAGCCAATCGTTCAAGCAGCTCGCCGCCGCCGACTCTGCCGAGTACAACCTGACGGGGCGCGGCGAGCCCGAGCGCGTCACGGCCGCGCTCGTCAGCGCGAGCTACTTCCCGCTCTTCGGCGTGAACCCACTGCACGGCCGCGCCTTCCTCCCCGAAGAAGAGCAGCCCGGCCGGGAGAACGTCGTCGTGCTCAGCCACGAGCTATGGCAGAGCCGCTTCAACTCTGACGCCTCAATCGTCGGCCAGACCCTCAACCTCGACGGCGTGCCCTGCACGGTGGTCGGCGTGATGCCGCGCGGCTTCCGCCTGCCGGACGACTCGGCGCTCGCGCGCCCCGTCGTGTTCACGGCCGAAGACCACGCGAAGGCGGGCAGCCACTTCCTCAGCGTCTACGGCCGACTCAAAGACGGCGTGACGGTGGAGCAGGCGCAGACCGAGATGGCGGCGGTCGCGGGCCGGGTCGAGCAGGACTTCGGCGACGCGAACGCAGGCCACCTCGTCGTGCTCGTCCCTCTGCACGAGCAGCTCGTGGGCGGCGCGCGCGCGGCGCTGCTCGTGCTGCTCGGCGCGGTCGGGCTCGTCCTGCTCATCGCGTGCGCCAACGTCGCAAACCTTCTGCTCGCGCGCGCGGCCGGGCGTCGGCGCGAGGTCGCGGTGCGCTCGGCGCTCGGCGCGTCGCGCTGGCGCATCGTGCGGCAGTTGCTCGCCGAGAGCCTTCTGCTCTCCGTGCTGAGCGGGGCGGCGGGGCTGCTGCTCGCGGTGTGGGGCGTTGACCTGCTTGTGAGCCTCGACCCGTCGGGCGTACAGCGCGCGGGCGAGGTGACGCTCGACTGGCGCGTGCTCGGCTTCGCGCTCGGGCTCTCGCTCCTGACGGGGCTGCTCTTCGGGCTCGCGCCCGCGCTGCAAACCTCGAAGACCGACCTCGTCGAATCGCTCAAGGAGGGCGGGCGCTCGGCGCAGGGCCTTGGCCGGAGCCGCCTGCGCGGCGCGCTCGTCGTCTCGGAGGTCGCGCTGACTCTGGTGCTTCTGGTCGGCGCGGGGCTTCTCATCAAGAGCTTCCGGCAACTGCTCGCGGTCGAGTCGGGCCTCGACCCGCGCGGCGTGCTGACGTTGGACGTGTCGCTCCCGCGTACGAAGTACCCCGAGCCGCAGCAGCTCGCCTCCTTCTACGAACGTCTGATCGAGCAGGCCGCGGCGCTGCCCGGCGTCGAGTCGGCGGGCGCGGTGAGCGTGCTGCCGCTCGCGGGCAGCGACAACTCAAACTTCGTCCAGATCGAAGGGCGCGCGCCGCAGCCGGCCGGGCAGGCTCTGCGCGCGGGGCGCCGCAACGTGAGCGCCGAATACTTCCGCGCGCTCGGCATCCCCGTCAAACGCGGCCGCGCCTTCACGGCGGCTGACAGGCAGGACGCGCCGCCCGTCGTCGTCATCAATGAATCAATGGCGCGCTCCTTCTTCGCGGGCGAAGACCCGGTTGGCAAGCGCATACGCACGGGCGACAAGGCGCCGTGGGCGGAGGTCGTCGGCGTCGTCGGCGACGTGCGCCACCGCGGGCTCGACGTTGATACGCGCCCCGAGATGTTCTTCCCGCACCTACAGACGCCCTCGCGGCAGATGACGCTGGTCGTGCGCACGTCGGGCGACCCCGTAGCGCTGGCCGGCCCCTTGCGCGAGCGCGTGCGCGAGCTAGACCGAGACCAGCCCGTCGGCAACGTCAAGACGATGGAGGCTTGGGTCGCGGAGTCGGTCGCGTCGCGACGCTTCTCGGTGCTGCTGCTCGGCGTCTTCGCGGCCGTCGCGGCGGGGCTCGCGGCGCTCGGGCTCTACGGCGTCGTCAGCTACTCGGTGGCGCAGCGCACGCACGAGATCGGCCTGCGCGTCGCGCTCGGCGCGCGCCCGCGCGACGTGCTGCGCCTCGTCATACGGCAGGGCATGGCGCTGACGCTTCTGGGCACGGCCGCGGGGCTGCTGGCGGCGCTCGCGCTGACGCGCCTGATGTCGAGCCTGCTCTTCGGCGTCGGCGCGACAGACCCGGCGACCTTCGTCACCGTGCCCGCGCTGCTCCTCGTCGTCGCGCTGCTCGCCTGCTATCTGCCCGCGCGCCGCGCGACGAAGGTAGACCCGATGGTCGCTCTCAGATACGAGTAAAGCCGTGAACCGTGAACCGTAAACCGTGACGAGTGAATGAACACTCCTTCTCGTCCCGGTCGGCGGTTCGCGGTTCACCCTCTTGTCACGGTTTACGGTTCACGCGAACAGGGGTGAGCACAATGACTCTCTGGCAGGACGTGCGGTACGGGCTCCGCGCGATGCGGAGCAACTGGGGGTTCACGGCCGTGGCGGTCGTGGCGCTGGCGCTCGGCGTGGGCGCGAACACGGCCATCTTCTCGGTCGTGAACGCCGTCCTGCTGAGGCCGCTACAGTACCCGAACGCCGGGCGGCTCGTGGCGATACAGGAGTTGAACCGCGCGGGCCGGCGCGGGCAGGTGACGCCCGCCAACTTCCTCGACTGGCGCGCGCAGAACACAGTCTTCGAACATCTCGCGGCCATCTACGCGCGCACCGCGAACCTCTCCGCGGGCGAAGAGGCCGAGCGCATAGACCTCGCCATGACCTCGGCAGACTTCTTCGAGGTCTTCGGCGTCAGGCCCGCGGCCGGGCGCTTCTTCCGTCCCGAAGAGGAGAACGCGGGGCACGCGCCCGTCGTCGTCATCGGAAGCAACCTCTGGCGGCGTCGCTTCGGCGCAGACCCTTCAATCATCGGCAAGAGCGTCACGCTCGACGGCCGCGCGTACACAATCGTCGGCGTCGCGCCCGAAGGCTTCCGCTACCCGGACAAGACCGAGGCGTGGGTGCCGCCCTTCGCGCGCGTGCCGACCGTCAGCGAGCAGATGAACCCCGAGGGCACGCGCGGCTGGGGCTTCCTGAGCGCGGTCGCGCTGCTCAAGCCGGGCGTCGGTCTGGAGCAGGCGCGCGCCGAGATGGAGACCATCACCTCGCGCCTGCGCCAGCAGTACCCCGAGTCGAATAACAACCGCTTCAACCGCGTCGTCACGCTGCACGAGCACCTCGTCGGCGAGAGCGGCCGCGCACTCCTTCTCCTGCTCGGCGCGGTCGGGCTGGTGCTGCTGATAGCGTGCGCGAACGTCGCGAACCTTCTGCTCGCGCGCGCCGCCGGGCGTCAGAAGGAGATGGCCGTGCGCGTCGCGCTCGGCGCGACACGCCTGCGTCTCGTCAGGCAGTTGTTAGTCGAAAGCCTGCTGCTCGCGCTCTTGGGCGGCGCTGCCGGACTGCTGCTCGGCTGGTGGGGCGTTGACCTTCTGAAGACCTTGCTGCCCGCGGCGTTCCCGCGCCTCGCGGACATCGGCGTTGACCCGCGCGTGCTCGGCTTCACGCTGCTCGTCTCGTGCGCGACGGGCGTCGCGTTCGGGCTCGCGCCCGCGCTTCAGTTCACGAAGCCGGACGTGCACGCCTCTCTTAAAGAGAGCGCGCGCGGCTCGACGGGCGGCGCGCGCGGCGGGCGCCTGCGCGGGCTGCTCATCGTCTCGGAGGTGGCGCTCTCGCTCGTGCTGCTCGTCGGCGCGGGGCTGCTGTTCCAAAGCTTCCTCCGCTTGCAGTCGGTCGAACTCGGCTTCCGCCCGGAGCGCGTGCTCACCTTCAGCCTGACGCCGTCGGGGACGAACTTCGGCGACAACGCGTCGTACTCGAACTTCTACCGCGACGTGTCCGAGCGCGTGCGCGCGATTCCGGGCGTCGAGGCCGTCGGCGTCATCAACACTCTGCCGCTCGCGAAGGGGCCGACCACGGGCTTCCGCGTCGAGGGCGGCCCGGCGCTCAGGCCCGACCAGATGCCCTCGGTCAACTACCGAAGCGTGAGCGCGGGCTACTTCGACGCGGCCGGCGTCTCCGTCATTAAAGGACGCGTGCCCGACGAGCGCGACGTGGCGGGCCAGCCGCTCGTCCTCGCCGTCAACCAGTCGCTCGCGCGCCGCGACTTCAACGGCGAAGACCCCGTCGGCAAGCGCATCAGCTTCGGCGTGAACGCGCAGCAGCAGCCCGTCTGGTTCCAGATCGTCGGCGTCGTCTCGGACGTGCGCAACACCGAACTCGGCACCGAGCCCACGCCCGAGATTTACACCTCCTACCTGCAAGACCCTTTCGCGGGCATGTCCTTCGTCGTGCGCTCCGCGGTCGAGCCCGAATCACTCGTGCCGGCGGTGCGCGAGGCCGTGCGGGGTGTGGACAGGGCGCAGCCGGTCTCGGACGTGCGAACGCTTGAGCAGTTGGTCGGCGAGGCGGCGGCCGAGCCGCGCTTCAACTCTCTTCTTCTGGGACTGTTCGCCGGGATGGCTCTGGTGCTCGCGGCCGCGGGGATTTACGGCGTGATGAGTTACGCCGTCACGCAGCGGACGCACGAGATAGGCATCCGCATCGCGCTCGGCGCGCAGACGCGCGACGTGCTCCGCTTCGTCGTCGGGCAGGGGATGGCGCTCGCGCTCGCGGGCGTCGGGCTCGGGCTCGTCGCGGCGCTCGCGCTGACGCGTCTGATGTCGAGCCTGCTCTACGAAGTCTCGGCCACAGACCCGCTGACGTTTGCCGGGGTCGCCTTGTTGCTCTGCGCGGTCGCGCTGCTCGCCAGCTACATCCCCGCGCGCCGCGCGACGAAGGTAGACCCGATGGTCGCTCTCAGATACGAGTGAGGGGTGAATGATGAGGACACTGTTGAAGGACGTGCGGTACGCGGTGCGTGTGCTGGCGAGGCAGCCCGGTTTCACGCTCGTCGCGGTGTTGGCGCTGGCTCTGGGCGTGGGGGCGAACACGGCCATCTTCTCGGTCGTGAAGGCGGTGCTGTTGAAGCCTCTGCCGTACCCGGAATCCGACCGGCTCGTCTGGCTGCGCGAGATTAACCCGGCCAACAACATCTTAGACGAGCCCGCGTCGGCGCCGAACTTCAACGACTGGCGCACCGACGCGCGCACGCTCGACGGCGTCGGCGCCTACGCCGAGACGGCGATGACGCTGACGGGCGAAGGCGAGCCCGAGCGCATCCCGACCGCGGCCACCTCCGCCAACTTCTTCCGCGTGCTCGGCGTCGCGCCCGTGCTCGGACGCGACTTCCTGCCCGAAGAGGAGACGCAGGGCAAGAGCCGCGTCGTCGTCATCAGCTACGGGCTTTGGCAGCGGCGCTTCGGCGCGAACCCGAACGTCATCGGGCAGGCGCTCACCTTCGGCGGCGGCCAGTTCACGGTCGTCGGCGTCGCCCCGCCCGGCTTCAAGAACCCCGTGCCCGGCGCGAAGCAGGCCGAGGTGTGGGTGCCCATCGCCTTCAACTTCGACCCCGCGCGCCGCCGCGCAGACTTCCTGAACGTCTTCGCGCGGCTCAAGGCTGGCGCGACCGTCGAGCAGGCGCGCGCGGAGCTTGAAGGCATCGGCGCGCGACTCGCGCGCGACTACCCGGCGTCGAACACGGGATGGAGCGTCTCGCTCGTCCCGCTGCGCGACAAGGTCGTCGGCGACGTGCGGACGGCGCTACTCGTGTTGATGGGGGTCGTCGGGTTCCTCCTGCTCATCGCGTGCGCGAACGTGGCGAACCTTCTCCTCGCCCGCGCCACTTCGCGGCGGCAGGAGATAGCGGTGCGCTCGGCGCTCGGCGCGGGCCGACGCAGGCTCGTGCGTCAGTTCTTGACTGAGAGCGTGATTCTGGCGCTCGCGGGCGGCGCGCTCGGACTGCTGTTCGCGTGGTGGGGCGTCGAGCTGCTCGTCTCGTTCAGTCCGGGCAACATACCGCGGCTCGATGAAGTCGGGCTCGACAAGGGCGTGCTGCTCTTTACGTTCGGCGTGTCGCTCGTGACGGGCGTCGTCTTCGGGCTGCTGCCCGCCTTGCAGGCTTCGAAGACTGACCTCGCCTCCTCGCTCAAGGAGGGCGGCAGCCGCGGCGCGACCACGGGCGCGGGCGCGAGCCGCCTGCGCAACGTGCTCGTCGTCTCGGAGATTGCGATTGCCGTCGTGCTGCTCGCGGGCGCGGGGCTGATGATACGCAGCTTCGAGGCGATACAGGGCGTTGACCCCGGCTTCCGCGCCGACCGCATCCTCGCTTCGGAGATTTCGCTGTCGGGCGCCAAGTATAAAGAGAACCCGCAGGTCGCGGCCTTCTACGACGAGTTGCTCGCGCACGTCTCGGCGATGCCCGGCGTCGAGCGCGCGGCCGTCATCAGCGACATCCCTCTGAGCGGCGGCGGCGACATCCTCTCGTTCGTGGTCGAAGGGCGCCCAGACCCGCCGCCCGAGCAGTCGCAGGACGCCGAGTACCGCGTCGTCAGCCCCGACTACTTCGACGTGATGGGCATACGCCTCGTGCGCGGCCAGACGTTTACCGAGCGCGACCGCGCGAACACGCCGGCCGCGGCGGTCGTCAACGAGGCGTTCGCGCGTCGCTACTTCAACGGCGAAGACGTTATCGGCAAGCGCGTCAACCTCGGCTTCGGCGACCCCGAGAAAGACCCTTGGCGCACCATCGTCGGCGTCGTCCGCGACATACACCACGAGAGCCTAGACAAAGAGCCTTACCCGCAGATGTACGTGCCGGTCGCGCAGTTCCCGCGCCGTCTGATGACACTGGTGGCGCGCACCTCTGGCGACCCGAACGCGATAGTGCCTGCGCTCAGGCGCGACATCGCCTCGCTCGACAAAGACCTGCCGCTCTACAACGTCCGCACGATGGAGCAGGTGCTCGCCGACTCCATCGCGCGACGCCGCTTCCAGATGCTTCTGATTGCGGCCTTCGCGGGCGTCGGGCTGCTGCTGGCGGCGGTCGGCATCTACGGCGTCATCTCTTACTCGGTCGCGCAGCGCCGACACGAGATAGGCGTCCGCATGGCGCTCGGCGCGCGTGCGACGGACATCCTGCGGCTCGTCGTCGGGCAGGGGCTCGGCCTCGCGGTCGTCGGGGTAGTCGCCGGGCTCGTCGCGGCCTTCGCACTGACGCGCGTGATGGCGAGCCTGCTCTACGGCGTCTCGGCCACAGACCCCGTGACCTTCGCCTCGGTCTCGCTGGCGCTGCTCGGCGTCGCGCTCGCGGCCTGCCTCATCCCCGCGCGCCGCGCGACGAAGGTAGACCCGATGATTGCACTGAGGTACGAGTGAGATAAGGCCGCTTAACGCCGGGAGCGCGGGACACCCTGCAGCCCGCCATGAGCGCGAAGCGCGAAGGCAGAGAGACGTTATGTCACAACGTTGAGTTGAAGCGGGAGACGGTCAGCGTGCTCGCGCACGCTTGCGGGCAGAGATGCCCGCGCTCCCAGCGAGGAGGAGCGATGGGGACGCTGCTTCAGGACTTGCGTTACGGGCTGCGGATGCTCTGGCGTTCGCCGGGCTTTACGTTGGTGGCGGTCGTGAGCCTCGCGCTCGGCATCGGCGTGAACACGGCCATCTTCAGCCTCTTCAACGCCGTGCTCGTCCGGCCGCTGCCGGTCGTGGCGGGGCAGGGGAGTCTGGTCTGGCTGCGCGCGCCCAACTCTTACCCGGACTACTTGGACTACCGCGAGCAGGCGCGCAGCTTCGACGGCCTTGCGGCGGCGACGGGCACGCGCGAGTTCAGCCTCACGCGCGGCGCCGAGCCCGAGCTGTTGAGGGGCGAGCTGGTGACGGCGAACTACTTCGACGTGCTCGGCGTCCGCGCGCAACTCGGCCGCGCCTTCCTCGAAGACGAAGGGCGCGACCCCTCGCGCGTCGTCGTCATCAGCGACCGCCTGTGGCGGACGCGCTTCGGCGCAGACCCTTCCATCGTCGGCCGTCAGGTCACGCTCAACGGACTGGGCTTCACGGTCGTCGGCGTCGCGCCGGAGAAGTTCGTCGGCACTGAGGTCGGGCTCGACAGGGAGCTCTGGGTGCCGCTCTCGCTTGAGCCCGTGCTCAACCCGCAGACGGCCGAGCGACAGGCGCGCGAAGGGCACATGGGCGAATCGCTTTTGCGCGAGAGGCATAGCTACTGGCTCGCGGTCTTCGGCCGTTTGAAGTCGGGCGTGACGCGCGAGCAGGCCGGCGCCGAGATGGAGGCGGTCGCGCGTCGCGTGGCCGCGTCCGCGGGCGACCGCGTCACGGCCGAGATGCTTCGGCGCGTGCAGCCGCTCGCGCTCAGCGGCGGCCTCGACCCGCGCGACCGCGAAGAGGCTCTGCCCATCGCGGGCGTCGTGATGGGAATCGTCGGGCTCGTGCTGCTCATCGCGTGCGCGAACATCGCGGGGCTGCTCGTCGCGCGCGGGGCCGTGCGACGCCGCGAGACGGCCGTGCGGCAGGCGCTCGGCGCGAGCCGCACGCGCCTCGTGCGGCAGTGGTTGACCGAGAGCGTGCTGTTGGGACTCACGGGCGGCGCGGCGGGCCTCCTGCTCGCGCTGTGGGCGAACGACCTCATCGTCTCCTACGCGAGCGCGACGCCGCTCGCCTCGCTCGACCTCGGGCTCGATTTGCGCGTGCTCGCCTTCACGCTGCTCGTCTCGGCCGGCGCAGGCATTGTCTTCGGGCTCGCGCCCGCGCTACAGGCTTCGCGCCTCGACATCGTGACGGCCCTGAAGACGGAAGACGCGCTCGCGCGCGCCGGTTCAAGGCGCTCACGTCTGCGCGCCGTGTTCGTCACGGCGCAGGTCACGCTCTCGGTCGTGCTGCTCGTCTGCGCGGGCCTCTTCATCAGGAGCTTGCAGAACGCGCACACGATTGACCCCGGCTTCCGCGTCGAGCGAGCGCTGACCGTGCCCGTAGACCTCGGGCTCCTACGCTACAAGGAAGACGAAGGCCGCGCCTTCTACCGCGAATTGCTCTCGCGCGTCTCGGCGCAGCCGGGCGTCGAGTCGGCGAGCCTCGTCAGGTTCGCGCAGCTCGGCACCTCCTTCGCGCAGGGGCAGGTCTTCGCGGAAGGGAGGACGAGCGACGGCGACGAAGGCACGAGCACGGGCTTCAACATCGTCGGGCCGCGCTACCTCGGGACGATGGGCACGCGGCTCGTGCGCGGGCGCGACTTCACCGACAACGACCGCGAGGGCTCGCCGGGCGTGGTCGTCGTCAACGAGACGCTCGCGCGCATGCTCTGGCCCGACGAGGACGCGCTCGGCAAGCGCCTGAGCTTTGCGGGCGCGGGCGGCCCCTTCTACGAGGTCGTCGGCGTCGCGCGCGACGGCAGCTACCGCTCGCTCGGCGACCGCTCGCGCCCCTACGTCTACCGCCCCGTGATGCAGTCCTTCGAGCCGAAGATGACTCTGGTCGTGCGGACGGCGGGCGAGCCGACGGCGCTCGCGGGCGCGGTGCGCGAGCAACTGCGCGCGCTCGACCCGAACCTGCCCGTGGCCGACGTGAGGACGCTCGAAGAGCAGTTCGACCTCTCGCTCCTGCCCTCGCGCGTCGCGGCGTGGACGCTCGGAGGCTTCGGGCTGCTGGCGCTGGCGCTCGCGGCGATAGGCGTCTACGGCGTCGTCAGTTATTCAGTCGCACAAAGGACGCGCGAGATAGGCGTCCGCGTCGCTCTGGGCGCGACGCGCCGCGACGTGCTCCGTCTCGTGCTCGGCGACGGCTTGAAGATGGTAGCCGCGGGACTCGCTACGGGGCTGCTGCTCGCCTTCGCCGCGACGCGACTCGTCGCGGGATTCCTCTACGGCGTCACGGCGTCAGACCCGCTGACGTTCGCCTTCGTGCCGCTGCTGCTCCTAACGGTCGCGCTCGCCGCCGGCTACCTGCCCGCGCGCCGCGCGACGAAGGTAGACCCGATGGAAGCACTCAGATACGAGTGAGGGGAGGGCACAATGAGGACTCTGCTTCAGGACTTGAGGTTCGGGCTGCGGATGATCTCGAAGAGCCCGGGGTTCGCGGCTGTGGCGGTCTTGACGCTGGCGCTCGGCGTGGGCGCGAACACGGCCATCTTCTCGGTCGTCAACGGGCTGTTGCTCCGGCCTTTGCCTTACGCCGACTCCGAGCGGCTGGCGATCATCTGGACGCACTCGCCGGGCGCTAACGTCGCGCAGGACTGGCCGTCGCCGGGGCAGTTCTCGGCCGTCAAGACGGGGACGACCGTCTTCGAAGACCTCGCGCTCGCCCAAGGGCAAAGCCTGAACCTCGCGGGCGAGGGCGGGGCCGAGCGCATCGGGGCCGTGCGCACCACTTCGAACATGTTCGCGCTGCTCGGCGCGCGCCCCGCGCTCGGCCGCACGTTCCTGCCCGAAGAGGACGCGCCGGGGCGTCCGCCGACCGCCGTCCTCAGCTACGGCCTCTGGCAGCGCCGCTTCGGCTCAGACCCCAACGTCATCGGCCGCACGCTCGCGCTCAGCGGCGACAGCTACGAGGTCGTCGGCGTGATGCCGCCCGACTTTCAACTCGGCTACGAGGTGATGCCGACCGTGGGCTCGGTGCAGCAGGCCGACGTGCTGCTGCCGCTCCCCTTGAGCGCCGCGCGCATGGCGAGTCAGGGCGACGAGAACTACAACATCGTCGCGCGGCTCAAGCCCGGCGCGACCTTCGAGCAGGCGCGCACGGAACTCGACCTCGTCGCGAGCCGCCTCGGCCAGCAGTTCCCCGAAGAGTACCCGCAGAGCCGCGCCTTCAGCTTCAGCGCGCGCCCGCTGCTCGAACAGGTCGTCGGCGACGTGCGGCCGGCGCTGCTCGTGCTGCTCGGCGCGGTCGCGTTCGTGCTGCTGATAGCGTGCGCCAACGTCGCCAACCTCCTGCTCGCACGCGCGGCCGTGCGCGAGAAGGAGATGGCGGTGCGCACGGCCATCGGCGCGGGGCGCTGGCGCATCGTGCGGCAACTCCTGACCGAGAGCGTCGCGCTCTCTGCGGTCGGCGGCGCGCTCGGGCTGCTCGTAGCCTTCTGGGGCTTGGACGGCTTGCGCGCCCTCTCGCCCGGCAACATCCCGCGCCTGCAAATGGTCGCGCTCGACGGGCGCGTGCTCCTCTTTACTTCGGCGGTGACGATATGTACGGGCGTGCTCTTCGGGCTCGCCCCGGCGCTGCGCGGCTCGCGCATCAACCTGAGCGAGACGCTCAAGGAGGGCGGGCGCGCGCTGGCAGGCGGCGGCGGCCAACGCCTGCGCAACGCGCTCGTCGTCTCGGAGGTCGCGCTCTCTCTGGTGCTGCTCGCGGGCGCGGGGCTCCTCATCCGCAGCTTCATGCGCGTGCAGCAGGTCGAGCCGGGGTTCGACCCGCGCGGCGTCGCCTCGGTGCGCCTGTCGGTCGGGGGGACGCCCTATCAGGGCGAGCCGAGTTCGGAGTTCTACAGGCAGTTGCTCGAACGCGTGCGTCGTCTTCCCGGCGTCGAGTCGGCGGGGCTGTCCACGATTCTCCCGCTCAGCGGCGGCATCGGGTGGGGCGGCGTCACCATCGAGGGCTACGTGCCGACTACGGGGCAGGACTTGATTCAGGCCGACTACCGCATCGCCGGGGCGGGGTACTTCGAGACGATGAAGGTGCCGCTCAAGGCGGGCCGCTACTTCGACGAGCGCGACACGAAAGACTCGACGCCCGCCGCCATCATTGACGAGAACATGGCGCGCACCTACTGGCCCGGCGTTGACCCCGTGGGGCGGCGGCTCAAGACGGGCGGCGAGAAGGCGCCGTGGCTGACGGTCGTGGGCGTCGTGGGCGGCGTCAAGCAGTACGCGCTCGACACAGACTCGCGCGTGACCGTCTACCTGCCGCACGGGCAGAACCCCGCGGGCACGTTGTATCTGGTGGCGCGCACCTCGGGCGACGCCGCCTCGCTCGCGCCCGCGCTCGTGAGGGAGGCGCGCGCCATCGAGCCGAACGTGGCCGTCTTCGACGTGAAGACGATGGAGGGGCGGCTCTCGGAGTCTCTGGCGCGGCGGCGCTTCGCGATGCTGGCGCTCGGGCTCTTCGCGCTGGTGGCGCTCGTGCTGGCGGCAGTCGGCATCTACGGCGTGATGAGCTACGCGGTGGCGCAGCGGACGCGCGAGATAGGCGTCCGCGTCGCGCTCGGCGCGAGCCGCCGCGACGTGCTCGGGTTGGTGCTTCGGCGTGGGATGGTTCTGGCGCTCGTCGGCCTCGGCGCGGGCCTCGCCGGCGCGCTGGCGCTCACAAGGCTGATGGCGAGCCTGCTCTTCGGCGTCTCCGCCTCCGACCCCGTGACCTTCGCCTCGGTCTCGCTGGCGCTGCTCGGCGTCGCCCTGCTCGCCTGCCTCGTCCCCGCGCGGCGCGCGACGAAGGTAGACCCGATGGTTGCGCTCCGTTACGAATGAGAGGTGTGCGATGAAGACTCTGCTTCAGGACGCGCGTTACGGGCTGCGGATGTTGCGGAAGAGTCCGGCGGTGACTCTGGCGGCGGTCGTCTCGCTGGCGCTCGGCATTGGCGCGAACACGGCCATCTTCTCGGTCGTCAACTCGATACTGTTGAAGTCGCTGCCCTACGCGGAGCCGGACAGGATAGTGCTGTTGTGGGGCGACTCGCCTTCGGAGGGCAACCACCGCAATCAGGTCTCGGCCACCGACGTTGACGACTGGCGAAAGCAGAACGCTTCCTTTGAAGAGGTCTCGACCTTCGGCGATTGGAGCGCGACTTTCCTCGGCGCGGGCGAGCCCGAGCGCGTGCCGGGCACGCAGGTCGGCGAAGGCTTCTTCCGCGTCATGCGCGGGACGCCCATGCTCGGCCGCACGTTCCTGCCCGAAGAGCAGGAGGAGGGCAGGGACAACGTCATCGTCCTCGGCCACGGCCTCTGGCAACGCCGCTTCGGCTCAGACCCGAACGTCGTCGGGCAGAGCGTGAGCCTCGGCGGCAAGCCTTACACCATCGTCGGCGTGATGCCCGAAGATTTCCGGCCGCTGCCGCCGAGCCTCAACGACCCGCCCGGGCAGTTCTACAGGCCCGTCGCCGAAGCCCACGATGAGACCGAGCGCGGCTCCCGACACCTGCGCGCCATCGGCCGGCTCAAGCCGGGCGTCACGATTGAGCAGGCGCAGGCAGAGATGAGCGTCATCGCGTCGCGCCTTGAGAGCGCGCACCCCGAGTACAACACGGACTACGGCGTCCACCTCGTCACGCTCAGCGAGGACACCGTGGGCGGCTTGCGCGCGGCGCTGCTCGCGCTCTTCGGCGCGGTCGTCTTCGTGCTGCTCATCGCGTGCGCCAACGTCGGCAACCTTCTGC
This sequence comes from Pyrinomonadaceae bacterium, assembly GCA_035248785.1. Classification (GTDB taxonomy): domain Bacteria; phylum Acidobacteriota; class Blastocatellia; order Pyrinomonadales; family Pyrinomonadaceae; genus QHXN01. The sequence goes on from DATFHD010000061.1 coordinate 18,624, forward strand.
TCGCGCGCTCTTCGGCGAGGCAGCGAGAGTTCGCCGTGCGCGCCGCCTTGGGCGCGGGGCGCGCGCGCATCGTGCGGCAGTTGTTGACGGAGAGCGTGCTGTTGGCTCTGGCGGGCGGCGCCGCAGGGCTGCTGCTCGCGCTGTGGGGAATCGGGCTGGTGGAGACGCTCGGCTCGCGCGTGACGCCGCTGCTCGCGGGCGTGCGTATGGACTACAACGTGCTCGCCTTCACGGTCGTCGTCTCGGTGCTGGCGGGGTTGGCGTTCGGGCTCGCGCCCGCGCTGCAAGTCTCAAGTCCGGACTTGAACGAGACTTTAAAGGCGGGCGGGCGCTCGGGCGACGGCGGGCGCGGAGGCCGCCTGCGTTCGGCGCTCATCGTCTCGGAGGTCGCGCTCTCTCTGGTGCTGCTCGCGGGCGCGGGGCTTCTGGTCAAGAGCGTGATGCGCCTGCGCGCGGTGGACGCTGGCTTCAACACGTCGAACCTTCTGACGATGAACCTCTCGCTGCCCTCTTCGCGCTACCCTGACGGCGCGTCGCGTGCGGCCTTCTTCGACAACCTCACGCGCCGGCTCGAAGAGCTGCCCGGCGTCGAGGCCGCGGCCTTCACGAGCGTCCTTCCCTTGAGCCGCAACTTCGACGGGCGCTCGCTCGCCGTCGAAGACCATCCCGTCCCGCGCGGGCAGGAGATAAGCGTTGACCTCTACATCACGACGCCCGGCTACCTGCGCGCGATGCAGATCGCGCTCGTGGACGGCCGCGCCTTAGACGAACGAGACGCGAAGGATGCGCCGCAGGTCGCGCTCGTCGGCGAGACGATGGCGCGCAGGCTGTGGCCCGGACAGTCTCCGCTCGGCAAGCGCGTCAAGTTCCCCGGCTCGGAGAAGAACCAGCAGCCTTGGCGGACGGTCGTCGGCGTCGTGCGCGACGTGAAGCAGTACGGCCTCGACCGCGAGGACGTGATGCAGATGTACCTGCCCGAGGCGCAGTTCCCGGTCTCCTTCATGGCGCTGGTCGTGCGCTCGAAGACGGACACGTCGTCGCTGCTCGGCTCGGTCAGACGCGAGGTCGCCGCGGCCGACAAGGAACTCGCCGTCTTCGGCGTGGCGACGATGGAGCAACTGCTCGCGGACTCGGTCGCGCTGCGGCGCTTCGCGATGCTGCTGCTCGGCGTCTTCGCCGCCGTGGCCGTGGCGCTCGCGGGCGTCGGCATCTACGGCGTCATCTCTTATTCGGTCGCGCAGCGCACGCGCGAGATAGGCGTGCGCATCGCGCTCGGCGCACGGCCTCGGGACGTGCTGCGGCTCGTGCTCGGGCGCGGGCTCATGCTCGCGGGCTTAGGCATCGGGCTCGGGCTCGCCGGGGGACTCGCGCTCACGCGCGTCATCTCAAGCCTGCTCTTCGGCGTCGGCGCGCGCGACCCTCTGACCTTCGCCACGACCGCCGCGCTCCTCGCCGCAATCGCGCTCCTCGCCTGCCTCGCGCCCGCGCGCCGCGCGACGAAGGTAGACCCGATGGTCGCTCTCAGATACGAGTGAGGGGTGGTTGATGAGGACACTCTTGAAGGACGTGCGGTACGCGGCGCGGATGCTCCGGCGTTCGCCGGGGTTCGCGCTCGTCGCGGTGCTGACTCTGGCGCTGGGGATAGGCGCGAACACGGCCATCTTCACCGTGATTGACGCGGCGCTGCTGCGCTCGCTGCCTTACGCGGAGCCCGCGCGCCTCGTGCATCTGTGGGAGACGAAGCGCAGCCGCGACTTCGAGCAGCGCGAGGCTTCGTACCCGGACTTTCAGGACTGGCGCGCGCAGTCCGCGGAGGTCTTCGAGGGCGTGGCCGGCTACGCGCGCGCGGCCTTCACGCTCTCCGAGGGCGGCGAGGCCGTGCGCGCGCGCGGCGCTTCGGTAACGGCAAACTTCTTCGACCTGCTCGGCGTGCGCGCCGCTTCGGGGCGCACCTTCGTCGCGGGCGAGGACGCGGCCACGGCCGAGCGCGTTGTGGTTCTGAGTAACGGCCTCTGGCAGCGACGCTTCGGCGGAGACCCGAAGGTCGTCGGCCGACAGGTCGTGCTCGACGGCGACTCGTACACGGTCGTCGGCATACTGCCCGCAGACTTCCAGTTCGCGAAGCTCGGCGAGGTAGACGTTTGGACGCCGGTCATACCGTCGCCCACCCTCGCGGCGCGACGCTATCAACACTGGCTGCAAGTAATCGCGCGCCTCCGCCCCGGCGTCACTTTGGACGCGGCGCGCGCACAGATGCAGACGGTCGCCGCGCGCATCGAGCACGACGACCCCGCGGCGCACGCCGGAGTCGGGATGCGCGTCGTGCCTTTGCAAGAGGATATCGTCGGGCCTGTGAAGCCCGTCCTCATGCTCCTGCTCGGCGCGGTCGGGTTCGTGCTGCTCATCGCCTGCACGAACGTCGCCAACCTCCTGCTCGCGCGTTCGGCGGCGCGTCGCAGGGAGATGGCCGTGCGCGCGGCCTTGGGCGCGAGCCGCTGGCGCGTCGTGCGGCAGTTGTTGACCGAGAGCGTGCTGCTCGCACTCCTCGGCGGCGCGGCCGGCCTTGTGATTGCGCTGTGGGGCGTTGACCTGCTCGTCGCCGCGATACCCGCCGGGCAGCTCTCGCAGATGCCTTACCTGCGCGGGCTGACGCTGAACACGAACGTGCTTCTGTTCGCGTCGGGGCTGTCGCTTCTGACGGGCGTGCTGTTCGGGCTGACGCCCGCGCTCGCGGCTTCGCGCACAGACTTGCAGAGCGCGATGAAGGACGGCGGTCGTTCATCGGGGACGCGCGGCTCGCGCCGCCTGCGCGACGCGCTCGTCGTCGGCGAGGTGGCGCTCGCGCTCGTGCTGCTCGTCGGCGCGGGGCTCCTGATGAAGAGTTTGGTGACGATGCTCCGCGTAGACCCCGGCTTCGACACGCGCAACCTCCTTACTTTAAGAGTCGCGCTGCCGCCCGCGCGCTACGACACGGACGCGAAGGCAGCGCGCTTCTACGCGGAGCTTCAGAGGCGCGTCGCCGCGTTGCCGGGCGTCGCGGGCGTGGCCGAGTCGAGCAACCTTCCGCTCGCGGGCGAGGGCGGGACGGGCACGCCGCAGGTCGTCGGCCGCCCCGCCGCCGAGAGCGACGCGGTCGGCGAGTCGCACATGCGAACCGTGAGCGCGAACTACTTCGAAGTGATGGGCATCGCGCTCGTCAAAGGCCGCGCCTTCGGCGAGCGCGATACGCAAGATGCGCCCGGCGTGCTCGTCGTCAACAAGACATTCGCCGAGCGAGTCTTCCCCGGCGAAGACCCCTTGGGCCGCCGCGTCACGTTCAAGTTCACGGCTGACCGGCCGCCCTTCGAGATAGTCGGCGTCGTCGGCGACGAGAAGGTTTTGAGCCTCGACGCGCGCACGACGCCCGTCATCTACTTCCCCGAGCAGCAGTCGCCCGACGGCGCGGCCGTGCTGCTCGTGCGCGCCTCGGGCGTCGCGCCCGAGTCTCTGACGCCGGCCGTGCGCGACACCGTGCGCGGGCTCGACGCCGAAGTGCCGGTCTTCGCCGCGCAGACTTTAGAACAGGTGGTCGAGTCGTCGCGCGCGACCTTCATGCGCCGCTACCCGGCGTACCTCACGGGCGTCTTCGCAGGTGTGGCGCTGCTGCTCGCGCTCGTCGGCATCTACGGCGTCATCAGTTACTCGGTCGCGCAGCGCACGCGCGAGATCGCCGTCCGCGTCGCGCTCGGGGCCCGAGGCCGCGACGTGCTGCGGCTCGTGCTCAGACACGGGATGCTGCTCGCGCTCGCCGGAGTCGCCATCGGCGCGGCCGGCGCGCTGGCGCTGACGCGACTCATCTCCGGGCTCCTCTTCGGAGTCTCGGCGGCAGACCCGGCCGTCTACGGCCTCGTCTCGCTGCTGCTCTTGGCGGTCGCGCTCCTCGCCTGCCTCGCGCCCGCGCGCCGCGCGACGAAGATCGAGCCCGTGGCGGCTCTCAGATATGAATGAGGGGTGAGGCATGAGGACTTTCTGGCAGGACGTTAAGTACGGGACGCGGACGCTCTGGAAGCAGCCGGGGTTCACTCTGGTCGCGGTGCTGACTCTGGCGCTGGGGATAGGCGCAAACACGGCCATCTTCAGTCTGGTTAACACGGTGCTCTTGCGGCCGCTGCCGTTCAGGGAGCCCGAGCGGCTGGTGATGGTTTGGGAGGACGCGGCGCAGCTCGGGTTCCCGAAGAACACGCCAGCGCCCGCCAACTACGTTGACTGGAAGACGCAGACGCGCTCGTTCGAGGGGATGGCCGCGCTCATGCCAGCGGACTACAACCTGACGGGGCAGGGCGAGCCGCAGAGGCTCACGGCGCACGCCGTCACCGCAGACCTCTTCCCGCTGCTCGGCGTCAAGCCCGCGCGCGGCCGCGTCTTCACGGCCGAGGAGGAGAAGCCGGGCTCGGACGGCGTCGTCATCATCAGCGACGGCCTCTGGCGCGACACCTTCGGCGCAGACCCCGCGCTCGTCGGCCGCGACATCATGCTCAACGGCGCGAAGCGCACGGTCGTCGGCGTCATGCCCGAGGGCTTCCAGTTCCTCGACCGAGACGTGCGCCTCTGGGTGCCGCTCGCGCAGGCGCCCGAGGACTGGGCCAACCGCGGCGGCCATTACCTCGAAGTCGTCGCGCGGATGAAGCCGGGCGTCACGGTCGAGCAGGCCGACGCCGACGTGAAGACCGTCATGGCGCGCATCTCGCGCGACAACCCCGAGGAGGCTGAAGGCTTGGGCGCCTACGTCCTGCCGATGCGCGACGAGTTGGCGGGCGAGGTGCGTCGGCCGCTTCTGATGCTGGTCGTCGCGGTCGCGTTCGTGCTGCTCATCGCGTGCGCGAACATCGCGGGGCTTCTGCTTTCGCGCTCGGCCGCGCGCAGGCGCGAGATTGCCGTGCGCGTCGCGCTCGGCGCCGGGCGCTGGCGCATCGTGCGTCAGTTGTTGACGGAGAGCGCGCTGCTCAGTCTGGCGGGCGCGGCCGCGGGCGTGCTGCTCGCGCTGTGGAGCTTCGCCTTCCTGCGGCGACTGATTCCGCCCTCGATGGCGCTCGCGACCTCGCTCGGCTTAGACGCGGGCGCACTCCTGTTCACGCTCGTCGTCTCGCTGATAACGGCCACGCTCTTCGGGCTGGCGCCCGCGCTACAGGCTTCGAAGTTCGAGCCGGGCGACACGCTCAAGCAGGGCGGCGGGCGCGGCGGCGTGGGCGGCGCGGCCCGCCGACTGCGCGGCGCGTTCGTCGTCGCAGAGGTGGCGCTCTCTCTGGTGCTGCTCGTAGGCGCGGGCCTCCTCATACAGTCGCTCAACAAGCTGCGCGGGCAGTACGAAGGGATAAAGCCCGAGAACGTCCTGACGCTTCGGACTGTGCTGCCGCAGAACCGCTACAGTGAGCACGCGCAGCGCGAGTCCTTCTACGACAACGTGCTCGGGCGCGTGCGCGCTCTTCCGGGCGTCGTCTCGGTCGGGTACGGGACGGCCGTCCCGCTGGCTTGGAAGGGCGGGACGAGCGGCTTCACCGTCGAGGGCCAGCCGCCGCCGCCGGGCCTCGGCAACGACGCCAACGAGCGCTTAGTGACGCCCGGCTACCTGCAAGCGCTCGGCGTGTCTCTGAAGGCGGGGCGATACATAGAGGAGACGGACGGCCCGCGCACGCTGCCCGCGGCGGTCGTTAACGAGGCGATGGCGCGCGCCTTCTGGCCGGGACAGGACGCGGTCGGCAAGCGCTTCAAGATCGGCGGGCCGGACTCGACGCGCCCTTGGCTGACCATCGTCGGCGTCGTCTCGGACGTGCGGCAGATGGGGCTCGACGCGCCTGTGAAGCCGGAGATGTACCTGCCCTACAGCCAAGTGGACTATCACCAGTGGTTCGCGCCCTCGTACCTCGTCATACGCACGACGGTCGAGCCTGAGAGCTTGGCGGCGTCCGTGCGGCGCGAGGTCTACGCGGTTGACCCGGAGCAGCCCGTCTCGAACGTGCAGACGATGGCCGCGATTCTGGGCGACGAGGCCGAGCAGCGGCAGACGGGGATGACGCTGCTCGCCGTCTTCGCCGGGGTGGCGCTCTTGCTCGCGTCGCTAGGCATCTACGGCGTGCTCTCGTTCTTCGTCGTCCAGCACACGCAGGAGATCGGCGTCCGGCTCGCGCTCGGCGCGCAGCGCAACTCGATACTAGCGCTCGTGCTGCGGCGCGGGATGCGGCTCGCGCTCGTCGGCGTCGGGCTCGGGCTGGCGGGCGCGCTCGCGCTCACGCGCTTCATACAGAGCCAGCTCTTCGGAGTCTCTGCGGCAGACCCTCTGACCTACGCGGGCATCGCCGTGCTGCTCGCGTTGGTCGCGCTCGCGGCCTGCCTCATCCCCGCGCGCCGCGCGACGAAGGTAGACCCGTTGGTTGCTCTGCGCTACGAGTGAGATAAGGCCGGCTGTTGCCGGGGAGGAGAAGCGATGGGAACGCTGCTGAATGACATTCGCTACGGGGTGCGGATGATGCGGAAGCGGCCGGGGTTCGCGGCCGTGGTGGTGTTGACGCTGGTGCTCGGGATAGGCGCGAACACGGCCATCTTCTCGGCCGTCAACGCAGTGCTCCTGAAGCCGCTGCCGTACCGCAACGCCGAGCGTCTGGTCTGGGTCGCGGGCAACGTCCGCGGCGGCACCAGCCGCGCCAGCGTCTCGCCGCCCGACTATCTGGACTACCGCGCGCAGAACACAGTCTTCGAGGAGTTCGCCGCCTCGACCTCCGTGCCGTTCAACGTCAACCTGACGGGCGCGGGCGAGCCCGAGCGCCTTGCGGGCTCGCTCGTGACGGCCAACTACTTCCGCGCCTTCGGCGTCGCGCCCGCGCTCGGCCGCGCCTTCGGGGCCGAAGAGGAGCGCGCCGCTCCCGCGCCCGTCGCCGTCCTCAGCGACGGGCTCTGGCGTCGTCGCTTCGGCGCAGACCCTTCGGTCGTCGGGAAGGTTCTGACGCTCGACGGCAAGGCCGTGACGGTCGTCGGCGTCGCGCCGCCGGAGTTTCAGTACCCGTCCGGCGCGGAGCTATGGCTGCCGCTCGACTTCGACCAGCCCGACATGAAGATACGCCCGGCGCACTTCCTGCGCCCCATCGGACTGCTCAAACCCGGCGTTACGATTGAGCAGGCGCGGGCCGAGACAGACCTCATCGCGCGCCGCCTCGAAGAGCAGTACCCCGAGTCGAACGCGCGTTGGAGCCTTAACCTCGTCCCGCTTCAGGAGCAGGTAATCGGCGGCTTCGGGACTTCGCTGTGGGTTCTGCTCGGGGCGGTCGGCTTCGTGCTGCTCATCGCCTGCGCCAACGTCTCGAACCTTATGCTGGCGCGCGCGGCCGGCAGGCGCAGGGAACTCGCGCTGCGCACGGCGCTCGGCGCGAGCCGCTGGCGCGTCGTCCGGCAGCAGTTGACCGAGAGCGTGCTGTTGAGCGTCGCGGGCGGCGCCGCGGGGCTTCTGCTGGCGGCGTGGGGCGTGGACGTGCTGGCCGCGCTCGGCGCGGGCGACATCCCGCGCTCGCGCGAGATAGGCGTTGACGGCCGCGTGCTGGCCTTCACCGTCGCGCTCTCCGTCCTGACGGGCATCGCCTTCGGGCTTCTGCCCGCGCTGCGCGCGTCGCGCCCGAACCTGAACGAAGTGCTGAAGGACGCGGGGCGCGGCAGTTCGGGGCCGGGGCGCGGCCGCGTGCGCTCGGCGCTGGTCGTCGCGGAGATAGCGTTGGCGCTGACGCTTCTGGCCGGCGCGGGCCTCCTCATCAAGAGCTTCGTCGGCCTGCGCCACGTCAACCCCGGCTTCGACCCCGCGCACGTCCTCACACTTCGCGTAGACCTCGCGCGCTCGCGCTACACGAAGCCCGAGCAGGCGGCCGCCTTCTTCGACCAGTTGCAGCGGCGCGTCGCCGGCCTGCCCGGCGTCGAGGCCGCGGGGCTCGTCAGCGAACTCCCCTTGAGCGGACAGCCCAACGACATGTACTTCTCCGTGGCGGGCCGCCCGCCGCAGACGCCCGACCAGAAAGTCACGGCCGACTACCGCCGCGTCAACCAAGACTACTTTCGCGCGATGCGCATCCCCGTGCTTCGCGGGCGCGGCTTCACCGAGCAGGAGGTGACGAGCAACGCTCGTGCGGTCGTCGTTAACGAGACGCTGGCGCGAACCTTCTTCCCCGACGAAGACCCGCTCGGCAAACATCTCGTCATAGACTTCGGCAAAGCGGAAGAGTACGAGATCGTCGGCGTCGCCGGCGACGTGCTCCACCGCTCGCTCGAAGGCGACGTGTACCAGATGATGTACGTCCCGACCCTGCGCATCGGGGGCACCAACCTCGTCGTGCGCACGACCTCGTCCGACCCGACGGCGCTCGCGTCGGCCGTGCGCGCCGAGGTGGCGGCCATTGACAAGGATCAGCCCGTCTCGTCGGTGAGGACGATGGAGGAGGTCGTCGCGGGCTCGGTGGCGCAGCAGCGCTTCCGCACGTTCCTGCTGGCGGCCTTCGCGTGCGTGGCGCTTCTGCTGGCGGGCGTCGGCATCTACGGCGTCATCGCCTACTCGGTCACGCACCGGACGCACGAGATAGGCATCCGCATGGCCTTGGGCGCGCAGACGCGCGACGTGCTGCGGATGGTCGTCGGGCAGGGGATGGTGCTCGCGCTCGCGGGCGTCGGCTGCGGGCTGCTGGCGGCGTTCGGGCTGACGCGCGTGCTGTCGAGCCTGCTCTTCGGCGTGACGGCCACCGACGCGTGGACGTTCGCGGCCGTCTCGCTCCTGATAGTCGCCGTCTCCTTCCTCGCCTGCCTCCTGCCCGCGCGCCGCGCGACGAAGGTAGACCCGATGGTTGCTCTTAGATACGAGTAGTCAATCAGTCAGACGCGGGTGAGAAAGGGGGCTGAGCTATGAAGACCTTGCTTCAAGACTTGAGCTACGGCCTGCGGATGCTGCTGAAGAACCCCGGCTTCACGCTGGTCGCGGTCGTCGCGCTGGCGCTCGGCATCGGCGCGAACAGCGCCATCTTCAGCGTCGTGAATTCGCTGCTGCTGCGCCCGCTGCCGTTCGAGCATCCCGAAAGACTCGTGCAGGTGTGGGAGACGAGCGCGAAGCTCGGGCGCAACGAAATCCCCGCCTCGTTCCCCAACTTCGCCGACTGGCGCGAACAGAATCACGTCTTCGAGCAGGCGGTCGCCTACTCCGACTGGTCGTTTAACCTGACGGGCGCGGCCGGGCCCGAAAGGATTCGCAGCGCCATCGTCTCGCCCGAGTTTTTTCAGGCGCTCGGCATCAAGCCCGTACTCGGCCGCACGCTCCTGCCCGGCGACGACCAGCCGGGCAAAGACCTCAACGTCGTCATCAGTAAAAAACTGTGGCAGCGCCGCTTCAACTCCGACCCCGCGGTCGTCGGCCGCGGCCTTGACCTGAGCGGCAAGAGCTTCACCGTGGTCGGCGTCGTCGCCGGGGCCGCAGACCTGCCCGGGCTGTCGGACGACACGGAGTTGTGGGCGCCGGTCTCGCAGGGCTTCGCGCTCACGGAACGGCGCGCGCACTTCCTCAACGTCATCGCGCGGCTGAAGCCGGGCGTCCCGCTGGAGCAGGCGCAGGCGGACGTGAACAACCTCGCCGCCGCGCTGTCGCGCCAGTACCCGGAGGCCAACGCGGATCGCGGGCTGCGGCTCGTCCCCTTGCAGGAGCAGGTCGTGGGCGACGCGCGGCTGGCGCTGCTGGTTCTGCTCGGCGCGGTCGCCTTCGTGCTGCTCATCGCCGCGACGAACGTGGCGAACATGCTGCTGGCGCGCGCGGCCTCGCGCCGGAAGGAGATAGCCATCCGCACGGCGCTCGGCGCGGGGCGCTGGCGGATCATGAGGCAACTGCTCACGGAGAGCCTTCTGCTCTCGCTCGCGGGCGGCACGGCGGGGCTGCTGCTGGCGCTGTGGGGCGTTGACCTGCTCGTCGCGTTCGGCCCAACGGACTTGCCGCGCGTGAAGGAGGTGGCGGTGGACGCGCGCGTGCTCGCCTTCACGTTCGCGGTCTCCGTGCTGACCGGCCTCGTCTTCGGCCTCGTGCCGGCGCTCCAGACTTCGCGGCCCGAGCTGAACGAGACGCTGAAGGAGGGCGGGCGGAGCGCGGCCGGCGGCGCGGGGCGGCGCGTGCGCTCGGCGCTCGTCGTCGCCGAGATCGCGCTCTCGCTCGTGCTGCTCATCGGCGCGGGGCTCCTGCTCAGGAGCTTCTTCCGGCTGCAAGCGGTCAACCCCGGTTTCAACCCGGAGGGCGTGCTGGCGATGCAGCTCGACCTGACGGGGCCGAACTATCAGAAGGGCGCGCAGGCCATCTCCTTCAACGACCAACTCCTCGAACGGGTCAGGGCGCTGCCCGGCGTCGAGTCGGCGGCCACCGCGTCGGCCGTGCCCGTCGCGCCCGACGCCGCGTTCTCGCGCCTCGCCTTCGCGGTCGAGGGGCAGGCGCCCGACCCCGCGAACCGCAACGTCGCCTTCTACAACGCCGTCAGCCCCGACTACTTCCGGACGATGCAGATTCCGGTGCTGCGTGGCCGCGTCTTCGACGAGCACGACGTGAGGAACGCGCCGGGCGTCGCCATCGTCAACGAGACGCTCGCGCGCAAATACTTCCCCGGCTCAGACCCGCTGGGCCGCCGCATAACTCTGAACGACGTGGAGACGAAGGAGGAAGACTGGGCCACCATCGTCGCCGTCGTCAGGGACACGAAGCCGCGCGAGCTTTCGGGCGAGCCCGCGGCCGAGCTGTACATGCCCTATTCGCAGCAGCCCGAGCCCGGCAGGGTGCTGATGGTCAGGACGACGGAGCGTGCGGACGCGGTCGCCGCCGCGGTGCGCCGCGAGGTGCTGGCGATTGACCGCGGCCTGCCGGTCTACGGCGTGAGGACGCTGCCCGCCGTCATGTCGGAGGCGGTCGCCGCGCCGCGCTTCCGCACGTACCTGCTCGGCGTCTTCGCCGTGCTCGCGCTGGTGCTGGCGTTGGTCGGGATTTACGGCGTGATGAGTTACGCGGTGACGCAGCGCACGCACGAGTTCGGCGTGCGCGTGGCGCTCGGCGCGCAGACGCGCGACGTGCTGCGCCTCGTCGTCGGTCAGGGCACGGCGCTCGCGCTCGCGGGGGTGCTGATAGGTCTGGCCGCCAGCTTCGCCCTGACGCGCGTGATGTCGGGCCTGCTCTACGGCGTGACGCCGACCGACCCCCTGACCTTCGCCTTCATCTCGCTGCTGCTCGTGGCCGTCGCGCTGCTCGCATGCCTCGTCCCGGCGCGGCGCGCGGCGAAGGTAGACCCGTTGGTGGCGCTTCGCTACGAATGAGAGGTGAGCGATGAGGACGCTGCTGAAGGACATTCGCTACGGTGCGCGGACGCTTTGGAAGCGGCCGGGCTTCACGCTGGTGGCGGTCTTGACGCTGGCGTTGGGGATAGGCGCGACGACGGCCATCTTCTCCGTCGTCAACGCGGTGCTCTTGCGGCCGCTGCCCTACGGAGACCCGGCGCGGCTCGTGCAGGTCTGGGAGGACAAGGCGAGGGAGGGCGGCGAGCAGGACACCATCTCGCCGCAGAACTTCGAGGACTGGCGGGCGCAGAGCCGTTCGTTCGAGGCGATGGCCGCCTACGAGTACGAGAGCTTCGTACTGACGGGCGCGGGCGAGCCCGAGCGCGTCGTCGGCATCAAGGCGTCGTCGGCCTTTGTTGACGTGCTCGGCGTACGCCCCGCACTCGGCCGCGGCTTCCTGCCCGGCGAGGACGCGGCGGGCGCGGGCCGCGTCGCGGTCTTGAGCGAGCGCCTCTGGCGGCGACGCTTCGGCGGGCGCGCGGACGTGCTCGGGCAGTCGGTCACGCTCAACGGCCTGAGCCACACCGTCGTCGGCGTGATGCCCGCAGACTTCTCTTTCCCGAGCCCGAGGCTCGACGTGTGGGTGCCGTCCATAGACGTGACCCGCCCGCGCGGCGACCACTTCATGTTCGGCGTCGCGCGCCTGAAGGACGGCGTCTCGCTCGGGCAGGCGCAGGGCGAACTGGACGTAATCGCGCGCCGTTTGGCTGAGCAGTACCCGGACACCAACCGCAACAGCGGCGTGCGCCTCGTCCCCTTGCAGGAGGAGTTGGTCGGCAAGTCTCGGACGGCGCTGCTCGTGCTGCTCGGCGCAGTCCTCTTCATGCTGCTCATCGCGTGCGTGAACGTCGCTAATCTTTTACTCGCGCGCTCTTCGGCGAGGCGGAGGGAGTTCGCCGTGCGCGCGGCTCTGGGCGCGAGCCGGACGCGGCTCGTACGCCAACTGCTGACCGAAAGCCTTTTGCTCGCGCTCGCGGGCGGCGGCTTAGGGTTCCTGCTGGCCGTGTGGGGCGTAGACCTGATTCTCGCGGCGGGCGCGGGCGCCGTCCCGCGCGCCTCCGAGGTGGGGGTTGACTCGCGCGCCTTCCTCTTCACGCTGGCGGCGTCCGTCCTGACGGGGCTGCTGTTCGGCCTCGCGCCCGCGCTCAACTTCTCCGCGCCCGACCTGAACGGCGCGCTCAAAGAGGGCGCGCGCGGCGCTTCGGCCGGGCGGCGGCAGTCGCGCTCGCAGGGCGCGCTCGTCGTCGCCGAGATTGCTTTGGCGCTGGTGCTTCTGGTGGGCGGCGGGCTGCTCCTCAAGAGCTACGCGCGTCTGCGCGGGGTTGACCCGGGCTTCGACGCGGGGCGTGTGCTGACGGCGCGGCTCGACCTGCCCGAGGTCAGGTACGGCGAGCGCGCGTCGCAGGCGGCCTTCGCACGCCGCGCGCTCGAACGCCTCAGGGCGCTGCCGGGCGTCGAGGCTGCCGGCGTGGTCAACGACCTCCCGCTGAGCGGCTCGCGCAGCTCTCGCTCCTTCGACCTCGAAGGGCGCGAAGAGTCGCCGACGCCGCAGGCGGACTACAGGAAGGCGAGCCCCGACTACTTCCGCGCCGCCGGGATTCGTCTGGTGCGCGGCCGCGGCTTCAACGAGCGGGACGACGAGGCGGCGCCGCCCGTGGCCGTCATCAACGAGGCGTGCGCGCGCCGCTACTTCGCGGGCGAAGAGCCGCTCGGCAAGCGGCTCGTCTACTCGGACGGCGACGGCGGGCAGTTGAAGCGCGAGATCGTCGGCGTGGTGGCCGACGTGAAGCACGAGAGCCTCGCCGCCCGGAGGGAGCCCGAAGTCTACGTCCCGTTCGCGCAGCACCCGCAGGGCTCGATGTTCTTCGCGCTGCGCACGGCCGCAGACCCGCAGGCGCTCGCCGCGCCTCTGCGCAAGGCCGTGCTCGAAGTGGACGGCGACCTGCCCGTCTACAGCGTGATGACGATGCAGCAGCGCGTCGAGTACTCGGTGGCGCCTGAGCGTTTCAACGCGCTGCTCGTCGCGTCCTTCGCCTGCGCGGCGCTGCTGCTCGCGGGCGTGGGCGTCTTCGGCGTGATGAGCTTCCTCGTCGCCGAGCGCACGCACGAGATAGGCGTCCGGCTCGCGCTCGGCGCGGGGCGCGCAGACATCCTGCGGCTCGTGGCCGGGCGCGCACTCAAACTCGCGCTCGCGGGCGTCGCCCTCGGCATCCCGGCCGCGCTCGCGCTCACGCGCGCGATGACGCGGCTGCTCTATGAGGTGACGGCGAGCGACCCCTTCGTCTTCGCAGGCATCGCGCTGCTGCTCACCTCGGTCGCGCTGCTCGCCTGCCTCGTGCCGGCGCGGCGCGCGACGAAGGTAGACCCGATGATTGCGCTCCGATACGAATGAGAGGTGTGCGATGAGAACTCTGCTGAAGGACTTGCGCTTCGGGCTGCGGACGCTGGCGAAGCGGCCGGGGTTCACGGTTGTAGCGGTGCTGACTTTGGCGCTCGGCATCGGCGCGAACACGGCCATCTTCTCCGTTGTGGACGCGGTGCTCTTGCGGCCTCTGCCGTTCAGGGACGCAGACCGCCTCGTCATCGTCTACGAGACGACGCAGGCCGTGCCGCGCGACTTCGTCTCGGTGCCGAACCTGCGCGACTACCGCGAGGCGAGCCACACGTTCGAGACGTTCGCCACCTTCGTCCCGCAGAGCGTGAACCTGACGGGCACGGGCGAGCCCGAGCGCGTCATCGGCGCGTTCACCACGTCGAACTTCTTCCCCATGCTCGGCGTCGAGGCGTCGCGGGGGCGCCTCCTACAGTCGGAAGACGACGCGGAGGGCAGCCAACTCGCCGTCGTGCTGGGGAACGAGTTCTGGCGCCGTCGCTTCGGCGGCGACGCGAACGTCGTCGGCAAGTCGCTCACGCTCAACGGCGAGCCGTACACGGTCGTCGGCGTCATGCCCGCGGGCTTCAACTTCAGCGGCTCGACGCCCGACGTGCTGATGCCCGCGCGGAAGTGGCCCAACTACAAGGTTGATCGCGGGATGCACAACTCTTGGGTCATCGGGCGCATGAAGCCGGGCGTGACGCGCGAGGCGGCCGAAGAGGACTTGCGCGCCGTCGCGCGCCGTCTCGAAGAGGCTTACCCCGAGGAGAACCGCGGGCGCACCGTGACGGTCGTCGGCCTGCAAGAGCAGATCGTCGAGGACATACGCCCGGCGCTGCTCGTCTTGCTCGGCGCGGTCGCGCTCATCCTGCTCATCGCGTGCGCGAACATCGCCAACCTCCTGCTCGCGCGCGGCGCGGCGCGGCAGAAGGAGGTCGCGCTGCGCGCGGCACTCGGCGCGAGCCGCGCGCGTCTGCTCAGGCAGTTGTTGACCGAGACTTTGCTGCTCGCGCTCGCGGGCGGCGCGGCCGGCGTACTGCTCGCCGAGTGGGGCGTGGACGCGCTGCTCGCCTTCAGCCCCGTCAACTTGCCCGCGCCGCAGGGCGTGCACGTTGACGCGCGCGTGCTCGGCTTCTCACTGGCGCTGTCTCTGTTGACGGGGCTCGTCTTCGGCATCGTCCCGGCCTTGCAGTTGTCGCGGACGGACGTGAACACGAACTTGAAGGAGGGCGGGGGCGGCGCCGTCGGAGAGGGGAGGGGACGCGCGGGCCTGCGCGGCGCGTTCGTCGTCTCGCAGGTGGCGCTCTCTCTGGTGCTTCTGGTCGGCGCGGGGCTGCTGCTCAACAGCTTCTACCGACTGCTGAAGGTGAGCCCCGGCTTCGACCCGCGGAACCTCCTGACGATGGAGTACCGCGTGCCGAAGAACAAGTACCCGAAGGGCGAGCAGCAGTGGGCCTTCCACCGCGAAGTGGTCGAGAGGGTCGGGCGCGTCCCCGGCGTCGAGTCGGCGGCCGTCATACGCGGCTTACCCTTCAGCGGCAACGGCGGGAGCGTCACGTACGCCGTGCCCGAACGTCCCGCGCCGCCGAAGGGGCAGGAGCCGAAGGCGCTTGAGAATGCGATTGACCCGAACTACCTGACGACGGTCGGCCTCCCGCTCATACGCGGCCGCAACTTCGACGAGCACGACACGGCCGACTCGCCTTCGGTCATCCTCGTTAACCGGACGATGGCAGAGAACCTCTGGCCGGGCGAAGACCCGCTCGGGAAGCGGCTTGAGTTTCCCGACGTGAAGGTGACGGCGACCGTCGTCGGCGTCGTCGGCGACGCGAAGCAGTACGACATCGCCGAGCAGCAGCGCCCGCAGGTCTACACCGCTTACGCGCAGAACCCGCACATCTTCGCCACGCTCGTCGTGCGCTCGCGCGTCGAGCCTTTGAGCCTGACGGAGTCTGTGAAGCGGGCCGTCTGGTCTGTAGACCCGGAGCAGCCCATGTGGAAGATTAAGACGCTCGAAACGATACTCGCGCAGAACGTCGCCGACCGCCGCTTCATACTCTCGCTGATGGGCTGCTTCGCCGTGCTGGCGGTGCTGTTGACGGCGCTCGGCATCTACGGCGTCATCAGCTACTCGGTCGCGCAGCGCACGCACGAGATAGGCGTCCGCATGGCCTTGGGCGCGCAGCGCGGCGACGTGCTGCGGATGATTCTGCGGCAGGGGATGGTGCTCGCGCTCGTCGGCGTCGTCGCCGGAGTCGGCGCGGCGCTCGCGCTGACGCGCCTGATGACGGGGCTGCTCTACGGCGTCTCGGCCGCAGACCCTCTGACCTACGCGGGCGTCGCCGTGCTGCTCGCCGCCATCGCGCTCCTCGCCTGCCTCGTGCCGGCGCGGCGCGCGACGAAGGTAGACCCGATGATTGCGCTTCGATACGAATGAGAGGTGTGCGATGAGAACTCTGCTTCAGGACGTGCGGTACGGTCTACGCGTGCTGGCGAAGAGCCCGGGCTTTACGCTGGTGGCGGTCTTGACGCTGGCGCTCGGCATCGGCGCGAACGCGGCCATCTTCTCGGTCGTCAACGCCGTGCTGCTGCGGCCGCTCGCGTACCAGAACGCCGACGAGTTGGTGGCGCTCTACAACACGAACCCGCGCGCCGAGTTCGAGTGGCCGCTCGCGCCCGCGGGCTACCTTGAGCTGAAGGGGCACAACAACTCCTTCGCAGACGTGGCGGCTTTGAGCAACAAGGGCTGGCCCGCCAACCTGACGGGCGCGGGCGAGCCCGAGCGTCTGCAAGGCTTTCAGGTCTCGGCCAACCTCTTCCGCGTGCTCGGCGTCTCGGCGGCGCGCGGGCGAACCTTCCTCGACGAAGAGGACAGGCCGGGCAGCAACCGCGTCGTCGTCATCAGCCACGAACTCTGGCAGCGGCGCTTCGGCGGAGACCCCGCGATAGTCGGCAAGACGTTCACGCTCAACGGCGAGCCCCACACGGTCGTCGGCGTCATGCCGCAAGACTTCCGCTTCGTCTCGAAGACGGACGTGTGGACGCCGCTCGCGTTCACGCCCGAGGAGACGCACGACGCGCAGAGCAGCTACCTCGTGCCGGTCGCGCGTTTGAAAGACGGCGTCACGCTCGAACAAGCGCGCGCCGAGGTCGAGAACCTGACGCGCCGGCACGCTGGCGACCCGAAGGCGGAACAGTTCGCAACCCTCAAGCCGCTCCAATCAATCATGACCGAGAGCGTGCGCGCGATGCTCTTGATACTCTTCGCGGCCGTCGGGCTGGTGCTGCTGATAGCGTGCGCCAACGTCGCCAACCTCCTGCTCGCGCGCGGCGGCGCACGCCGCAGGGAGTTGGCGGTGCGCGCGGCGCTCGGCGCGGGTCGGATGCGGCTCGTGCGGCAGTTGCTCGTCGAGAGCGCGATGCTGGCGGCGGCGGGCGGCATCGCCGGGCTGCTGCTGGCGAGCTGGTGTACGGAGTTCCTCGTGGGCGGGCTGCCGGAAAATCTCGTGGCGGCGAACTCGCGCGTGGCGGGGCTGAGGCTCGACGCGTGGGCGCTCGCCTTCACGTTCGGGCTCTCGCTTTTGACGACAGTCGTCTTCGGGCTCGTGCCCGCGCTGCAAACGTCGAGGGTAGACCTCAACGACGCGCTCAAGGAGGGCGGGCGCGGCGGTTCGCAGGGCTCGCGGCAGAGCCGTCTGCGCTCTTGGCTCGTCGTGGCCGAGACGGCGCTGGCGATGATGCTTCTGGTCGGCGCGGGGCTGACGGTCAAGAGCTTCTGGCGCCTGAACCACACAGACCCCGGCTTCGACCCTTCGGGCGTGCTGACGGCGCAGGTTGACCCTTCGGGCGAACGCTATAAAGAGTTCGAGCAGGTCGTAGGCTTCTACAACCAACTGCTCGAACGCGTCGGCTCCGTTCCGGGCGTGACGCACGTCGGCCTCATCAACAGCCTCGACGCGACGATGCCCGTCGCGGTGGACGAGCACGCGCCCGTGCCCAAAGAGGAGAGGCCGCAGGCCGGGAGCAATCAGGTGAGCCCCGACTACTTCCGCGCGCTGGGCGTGCCGTTGCGTGCGGGGCGCTTCTTCGACGCGCGCGACGTGAAGGGCTCGACGCCGGTCGTCATCATTGACGAGACGCTGGCGCGCAAGCAGTTCCCCGGCGAAGACCCTCTCGGCAAACACCTGACCATCAGCGACACCTCGCGCGAGATAGTCGGCGTGGTCGGCGCGACGCGGCGCTACGACCTGACCGAGCAACCGTTCCCGCGCCTCTACGTGCCGTACACGCAGGAGAACTGGTGGTCTATGACGCTCGTGGTGCGCGCGCAGTCGGGCGATCCCTTGCGGCTGGCGCCGGCCGTGCGGCGCGAGCTTGCGGCGATAGACAAGGATCAGCCGATTCACAGCTTCAAGACGCTCGACGAGTCGGTCGCCGAGTGGATGACGCCGCAGCGCTTCTCGACGCTGCTGCTGGCGTCGTTCGCGGCGCTGGCGGCGCTGCTCGCGGCCGTCGGGATTTACGGCGTGATGAGTTACTCGGTCACGCAGCGCACTCACGAGATAGGCGTGCGCGTGGCCTTGGGCGCGCAGGCGCGCGACGTGCTGCGGCTCGTCGTCGGGCGCGGGATGTTGTTAACGCTGGCGGGCGTCGGGCTCGGGCTCGCGGGCGCGTTCGCGCTCACAAGGCTGCTGAGGAGCCTTCTGTTCGGCTTCGGCGAGAGCGACCCGCTGACCTTCGCGCTGGTCGCGCTCCTGATGATTCTGGTCGCGCTGCTCGCCTGCCTCGTCCCCGCGCGGCGCGCGACGAAGGTAGACCCGATGGTCGCGCTCCGTTACGAATGACAAAGGGGTAAACGATGAGGTCTCTCTGGCAAGACCTGCGCTACGGGGCGCGGACGTTGGCGCGGACGCCGGGCGTGACGGCCGTGGCGGTGCTGTCGCTGGCTCTGGGGATAGGCGCGAACACGGCGCTCTTCAGCGTCGTGGACGCGGTGCTGTTGAAGAAGCTCCCCGTTAAGGAGCCCGAGCGGCTCGTGCTCTTCAAGTCGCTTTCGTCGCAGAGCTTCAGCCCCGGAGGCTACAGCGGCAACAGCGACCTCGACGCCGCGGGGCGCACGGTGAGGTCTTCGTTCCCGTACCAGACCTACGAGCGGATGCGCGGGCAGTCGAGCAGCACCGTCTCGGACGTGTTCGCCTTCGGCAGCGTGACTCTGAACGTGAACGTCGGCGGCGAGGCCGAGTTCGCTTCGGGTCAGGCCGCGTCTGGGAACTACTACGCGGCGCTCGGCGTGCGGCCTTACGCGGGGCGTTTGCTGACGGACGAGGACGACCGCCCGTCGGCCGCGCCCGTCGCGGTGCTCAGTCATCGTTACTGGCAGAAGCGCTTCGGCTCGGACGCGGGCGTCGTCGGCCGCCAGATAAATCTGAACGGCGTGCCCTTCACGGTCGTCGGCGTCTCGCCGCCCGGCTTCAACGGGACGATGCAGATCGGGGCGTCGCCCGACGTGACCATCCCCGTCGCTTGGGAGCCGCAGGTCGGCGGCGAGCGCTCGCGTCTGGCGGCCGGGAGTTGGTGGCTGCGCGTGATGGGGCGGTTGAAGGACGACGCGACGCCGGAGCAGGCGCGCGACGAGATGGCCGCGGTCTTCCGGCAGTCGGTCGTCGAGCACCGCGCGGCCAAGCTCGCGCAGGCGACGACCGACGCGCAGCGCGCTTCGTTCCGCCCGCTCGCCCCGGAAGAGATTCCGAGCCTCGACTCCGACTCGGGCGCGCAGGGCGAGATGGAGACGCGCGAGAACTACCAGAAGCCGCTCTACATACTGCTCGGCGTCGTGGGCGTCGTGCTGCTGATAGCGTGCGCCAACGTCGCCAACCTCCTACTCGCGCGCGCGGCTTCGAGGCAGAGGGAGATAGCAGTGCGTCTGGCGCTCGGCGCTCGGCGGCGGCGGCTGATACGACAGTTGTTGACCGAGAGCGTGCTGCTCTCGGCGGCGGGCGGGGCGCTCGGCGTGCTGCTGGCGTTCTGGATAAAGGACGGGCTGTTGTCCGTCGGCGTCTGGGGCGGGCGCTTCATGGGCGCGCTCGAACCGCAGCTCGATTTGCGCGTGCTCGCGTTCACGGCCGGGCTCTCGATACTCACCGGCATCCTCTTCGGGCTCGCGCCCGCTTGGCGCGCGACGAAGGTTGACCTGACGCCCGCGCTCAAAGACAACTCGAAGTCTTCGAGCGCCTTCGGCCGCTCGTGGCTGTCGAAGTCTCTGGTCGTGGCGCAGGTCGCGCTCTCGATGCTGCTGCTCGTCGGCGCCGGCCTCTTCCTGCGCACGCTCGTCAACCTCAAGCGCGTCGAGATGGGCTTCAACGCGCAGAACCTCCTGCTCTTCAACGTCGAGCCCGGGCTCATCGGCTACAAGGACGAGAAGCTCGCGGCGCTCTACCGCGACCTGAGCGCGCGGCTTGAGTCGTTGCCCGGCGTGCGCTCGGTCACCTTCTCGCGCACGACGCTCCTGTCGCACTCTTCGAGCAGCCGCGACTTCTTCCTGCCCGAGGCCGCGAAGGCGCCGCCCGGCCCCGACGGCACGCCCGCGGCGACCGGCGAGGTCTACATACATCAGGTGCGCGAGAACTTCCTCGAAGCGATGGAGATTCCCCTGCTCGCCGGGCGCACGCTCTCCGAGCGCGACGACGCGCGCGCGCCGAAGGTGGCCGTCGTCAACCAGACCTTCGCGCGCAAGTTCTTCGGTGGTGAGAACCCCGTCGGCCGGCGCATCACCTTCAACCCGCAGAAGCCCGACGAGGTCGAGATCGTCGGCCTCGCGCGCGACGCCAAGTACACGACCGTGCGCGCCGAGACGCCGCCGACCGCCTACCTGCCTTGGCAGCAGGAGCTTCGCTCGCTGAGCGGCGCCGTCTTCGAGTTGCGTACCGCGGGCGACCCCGCGGCCTCCATCGCGGCCGCACGCCGCGCCGTGCAGGAGGTGGACGCGCGCTTCCCGCTCAACAGCGTCAAGACGCAAGTGGAGCAGGCCGAAGAGTCGCTGGCGATGGAGCGTCTGTTCGCCAAGCTCCTCAGCCTCTTCGGGCTGCTCGCGCAGGTGCTCGCCGGGATAGGGCTCTACGGCGTGCTGGCGTGGTCTGTGGCGCGGCGTACGCACGAGATAGGCATACGCATGGCCTTGGGCGCCGACCGCGGCGACGTGCTGCGGATGGTCTTGCGGCAGGGGATGACGCTCGCGCTCGTCGGCGTCGCGCTCGGGCTCGCGGGCGCCTTCGCGCTCACGCGCCTCGCGGAGGGCGTGCTCTACGGCGTCTCGCCGACAGACCCTCTGACGTTCGCGGGCGTCGCGCTGCTGCTCACCACGGTCGCGCTGCTCTCGGCTTACGTCCCCGCGCGCCGCGCGACGAAGGTCGAGCCGATGGAGGCTCTGAGGTACGAGTGATGCGGGCCTTCCTTCAAGACTTGCGGTTCGGGGCGCGCGTGCTCAGGAAGCGGCCGGGGTTTACGGCCGTGGCGGTCTTGGCGCTGGCGCTCGGCATCGGCGCGAACACGGCCATCTTCTCTGTGGTCGAGGCCGTGCTGCTGCGGCCTTTGCCTTACGAGCGGCCGGAGCAACTCGTGCTGATGTACGAGGACGGGCGCGACGTGCAGAACCGCTGGGTCTCGTACCCGAACTTCCTCGACTGGCGCGCGCGCAACCGCAGCTTCGAGGCGATGTCCACCATACGCGGCTGGGACTTGACGCTGACGGGCGACGGCGGGCCGCCCGAGAGCCTGACGGCGCGCATGGTCTCGGCCGACTACTTCGACGTGATGCGTGTGCGCCCGCTCGTGGGCCGGGCCTTCCTGCGCGAAGAGGACAGGCCGGGCGCCGCGCCCGTGACAGTCCTGAGTCACGGCTTCTGGCAGCGCCGCTTCGGCGGAGACCCCGACATCGTCGGCAAGACCATCACGCTCGACGACAAGCCCTTCACGGTCGTCGGCGTGATGCCTCCCGAGTTTCGGCATCAGGGGCCGCCGCCGCTCTGGGTGCTGATGGGGCAGTGGACGGGGCAGGACAACTGGATGCAGCGCGACGTGCGCGTGGCCGGCAACGTCGTCGCGCGCCTGAAGGACGGCGTCACGATTGAGCAGGCGCGCGCCGACATGGCCAACTTGAAGGACGCTCTGACGCGCGAGTCGCCCTACACGAACGCGGGGCACGTCATACGCGTCGTGCCGCTGAAAGAGAGCATCGTCGGCGAGTCGCGCACGCCGCTGCTCCTGATGTTCGGCGCCGTCGGCTTCGTGCTGCTCATCGCGTGCGCCAACGTCGCCAACCTCCTGCTCGCGCGCGCGACGACGCGCCGGAGGGAGTTCGCCATCCGCGCCGCGCTCGGCGCGAGCGGCCGCAGGCTGGCGCGGCAACTGCTGGCCGAGAGTCTCCTGCTCGCGGCGCTCGGCGGCGCCGCGGGGCTTCTGCTCGCGTGGTGGGGCGTTGACCTGCTGTGCGCGGCCGAGCCGCCGGGGCTGCCGGGCGTCGCGGGCGCCGGTGTTAACGCGCGCGTCGCGCTCTTCACTTTCGGGCTGACGCTTCTGACCGGCGTCGTCTTCGGGCTCGCGCCCGCGTGGCGCGCGAACCGCGAGGACGTGTCCGACGCTTTGAAGGGAACCAGCACGGCGGCGGGCGGCGGCGCGGCTTCGGGCGGGCGCCTGCGCGGCGCGCTCGTCGTGACGGAGGTCGCGCTCGCCTTCGTGCTGCTCGTCGGCGCGGGGCTTCTGACGCGCAGCCTCGTACGACTCCTCAACTCCAACCCCGGCTTCGACCCCACGAACGTTTTGACGATGCCGGTCACGCTGTCGCGCCAGAGGTATCAGGGCAAGGAAGAGATCACGCGCTTCCAGCGCGAACTGCTCGCGCGCGTCTCGGCGCTGCCCGGCGTCGAGGCGGCGTGCATCTCGAACTCGCTCCCCGGCTTCCCGGCGTGGCAGAACGACATCGCCGTCGAAGGCGGCGCCCCCATCAAGGCGGGCGAGGAGCTGAACGTTGACTGGTCAATCGTCAGCGAAGACTACTTCCGCGTGATGCGCGTGCCAGTCCTTCGCGGCCGCACTTTCACAGAAAGAGAAGCGCGGGAGGGCTCGCCCGTCGTCGTCGTGGACGAGAACCTCGCGCGCCGCTTCTGGCCGGGGCAGGACGCCGTCGGCAAGCGCATCAAGTACGACAGCCCCACGCCGCACGAGATCGTCGGCGTCGTCGGCAACGTCAAAAACTTCGGCAGCGAGGCCGAGGGGCGCATACGCATCTACACGCCGCTCGGGCGGGCGGGGCTTTCGCGCGGGGCGACGCTCGGCGTGCGCGCCTCGTCGGGCGGGGCCGAAGCGCTGGCCTCGGCGGTCGCGCGCGAGATTCAGGCGATTGACAAAGACATGCCCGCGCCGGACGCCGAGACGCTTGAGCAGATATTCAGGCGCGAGACGGCGCCGCGACGCTTCAACGCGGCGCTGCTGGCGCTGCTCGCCGCGGTCGCGCTCGTGCTGGCGGCAGTAGGCATCTACGGCGTGATGGCCTACACCGTCGCGCAGCGCACGCACGAGTTCGGCGTGCGGCTCGCGCTCGGCGCGGGGCGCGGCGACGTGCTGCGGCTCGTGCTCGGGGGCGGCATGAAGCTCGTGCTGCTCGGCGTAGGCGCGGGGCTAGCGGCGGCGCTCGCGCTGACGCGTCTGATGTCGAGCCTGCTCTTCGGCGTCGCCCCGACCGACCCGCTGACCTTCTGCGGCATCGCGCTCCTGCTCACTTTGGTCGCGCTCTTGGCCTCCTACATCCCCGCGCGCCGCGCGACGAAGGTAGACCCGATGATTGCTCTTCGTTACGAATGAGCGTGAACCGTGAGCCGTAAACCGTGACGAGAAAAACCTGTCTTCAACTCGTCACGGTTTACGGCTCACGGTTCACGCGAACGGAGTAAGCCATGACACTGCTGCAAGACGTTCGGTTCTCGGTGAGGCGTTTGTTGAAGAGCCCGGGGTTCACACTCGTCGCGCTCGTCAGCCTCGCTTTCGGCGTCGGCGCGAACACGGCCATCTTCAGCCTCGTCAACACAGTTCTGCTCAGGCCGCTGCCGGTGGCGAAGCCCGCGAGGCTCGTCTCGGTCTCGTCGCTGTTGAGCGACGACTCGATATCGGCCTTCTCCTACCCGGCCTACCGAGACTTCCGAGACCGCAGCGGCGACGTGCTCTCGGGCCTCTTCGCCGAGCGGCTGGCGCCGATGAGCCTGAGCCGCAACGGCGGCAACGAGCGCGTCTGGGGCTTCCTCGTCACCGGCAACTACTTCGACATGCTCGGCGTCTCGGCCGCGCGCGGCCGCGTCTTCACGCAGGAGGAAGACCGCGCCGCGCTCTCCTCGCCCGTCGCCGTCATCAGCGACGCGTGCTGGCGACGCCGCTTCGGCGCAGACCCGAACGTCGTCGGGCGGGACGTACTGCTCAACGGCCACCCCTTCCGCGTCGTCGGCGTCATGCCCGCGGGCTTCTCCGGGACGGAGGTCGTCTACACGCCCGAGGTCTGGGTGCCGATGGCGATGCAGGAGTGGATCGAGCCCGGCAACGCGTGGCTCGAACAGCGCATGACGCAGAACCTCTTCGCCGTCGGTCGCCTGAAGGACGGCGTGACGACCGAGCAGGCGCAAGCCTCCCTCAACCTCTTGGCGCAACAACTCGGGCGCGAGCACCCGGACACAGACGACGGGAAGAAGATAGTGCTCGTCCCGCCGGGCTTCATCGTCCCGCAACTGCGCGGCGCGGTCGTCGGCTTCGCCGCGGTGCTGATGGCGGTGATGGGGCTCGTGCTGCTCATCGCCTGCACGAACGTCGCCAACCTTCTGCTCGCGCGCGCCTCGGCGCGGCGCAGGGAGATCGCGCTCTGCGTCGCGCTCGGCGCGTCGCGCTGGCGCGTGGTGCGGCAACTGCTCGTCGAGAGTCTGCTGCTGGCGCTCGCGGGCGGCGCGGGCGGGTTGCTGCTCGCGCTGTGGATACTTGAGCTGGTCAACGTCTACCGGCCGCCGATTGAGGTGCCCGTCTGGATCGAGACGGCGGTTGACTGGCGCGTGCTCGCGTTCGCGCTCGGGGCATCGCTGCTGACGGCCGTGCTGTTCGGGCTCGCGCCCGCCTTGCAGGCGACGCGGACAGACCTCGTGCCCGCGCTCAAGGACGCGGGCGCGCAGTCGGGCCGCACGCGCTCGCGCCTGCGCTCGGGGCTGGTCGTCGCGCAGGTCACGCTCTCTCTGGTGCTGCTCGTCGCGGCCGGTCTGACGCTGCGCGCGCTCGGGCGCTTGCAGACGACGAGCCCCGGCTTCGAGGTCGAGCACGGACTCATCGCCTCGTTCGACCTCGGCCTGCAAGGCTACGACAAGGCCCGCGGCCTCGACTTCGAAAGGCGCGTGCTTGAGCGCGTCCGCGCGCTGCCGGGCGTGAAGGCCGCGTCTTTGACAGACCTCTTCCCGCTCAGCCTGAACTACGGCACCAACGACGTGCACGTCGAGGGGCGCCCCGTCCAGCGCGGCTCGAACGCGCCCGGCGCGATGGTCGCCTCGGTCGAGCACGAATACTTCCGCGCGATGGGGATACCCGTCGTCGCGGGCCGCGGCTTCGACGAGCGCGATCAGGAGAAGTCGCCGCGCGTCGTCGTCGTCAACGAGACGGCGGCGCGACGCCTCTGGCCGGGCGAGAGCGCCGTCGGCAAGCGCATCAGCTTCCGCAGCGACGAAGGCCCGTGGGCCGAGGTCGTCGGCGTGGCGAAGGACGGGAAGTACTGGACGCTCGGCGAGGCGCCGCAGCTCTTCGTTTACTCGCCGCTCACGCAGAGCTACAACCCGTCCGTGACGCTCGTCGCACGGACGACGGGCGACCCGCGCGCACTCGCCCCGGCGCTCGGCGCGGAGGTGCGCGCGCTCGACCAGACGCTCCCGGTCTTCGACGTGAAGACGATACAGGAGCACATGGGCGTCTCGCTCTTCCCGGCGCGCTTGGCGGCGACGCTGCTCGGCGGCTTCGGCCTGCTTGCGCTGCTGCTCGCGGCCGTCGGCGTCTACGGCGTCGTCTCTTACGCGGCGGCGCAGCGCACGCGCGAGATAGGCATACGCATGGCCCTCGGCGCGCAGGCGCGCGACGTACTGCGGCTCGTGGCCGGGCGCGGGATGCTGCTCGTCAGCGTCGGCATCGCGCTCGGGCTGGCGGGCGCGCTGGCGCTCACGCGCTTCATGGAGGACTTGCTCTACGGCGTCTCGGCGACCGACCCGCTGACCTTCGCGCTCGTCGTCGCCGTCCTCCTCCTCGTCGCACTCTTAGCCTGCCTCGTCCCCGCCCTGCGCGCGACGAAGGTAGACCCGATGGTCGCTCTCAGATACGAATAAGGGGTGAGCACATGTCTCTCTGGCAGGACGTACGGTTCGGGGCGCGTTCGCTCCGGAAGGGCAGGGGGTTTACGCTGGTGGCGGTCGTCAGCTTGGCCGTCGGCATCGGCGCGAACACGACCATCTTCAGCCTCGTCAACGCGGCGCTCTTGAGGCCGCTGCCCGCCGTGCGCGAAGAGTCGCGGCTGGCGGACGTGAACCGCACGCGGCCCGACGGCGACACCTTCGCGCAACTCTCCTACCCCGACTACGAGTTCTTCCGCGACAACGCGCGCACGTTCGAGGGGCTGGCCGCATACACCTTTATGCCGATGCACGTCGGCGCGGGCGGCGAGGCCGTGCGCGCCGACGGCCTGCTCGTCTCCGGCAACTACTTCGACGTGCTCGGCGTGCGCGCCGAACGCGGCCGCTTCTTCGTCGCCGACGAAGACCGCGCGGGCGGCGCGTCGTCCGTCGCCGTCATCAGCCACGAACTCTGGACGCGCGCCTTCGGCGCGGCCGGCGACGTGGTGGGCAAACAGTTAGCGCTCAACGGCCACGCCTTCACGGTCGTCGGCGTCGCGCCCGAGGGCTTCAGGGCGCCGTTCGTCTACATCTCGCCCGACGTGTTCGTGCCCTTGCACGCGCAGGCCGAGGCGATGCCGGGGCGCGACATGCTCGCCGACCGCGGCGCGGGCTGGCTCGGCGTGCGCGGGCGTCTGAAGGAGGGAGTGAGCTTCGAGCAGGCGCAGGCCGAGATGACGATGCTCGCCGAACGTCTCACGTCGGAGTTCGCCGACGTGGAGCGCGGGCAGGGCGCGTTCGTGCGACCCGCTAGCCACGTGCCGGGCGAAGTGCGCTCGGCGGTCGTCGCCTTCATGGCGACGTTGTCGGTCGTCGTCGGGCTCGTCCTGCTGGTCGCGTGCGCGAACGTCGCAGGGATGCAGCTCGCGCGCGCCGCGTCGCGACGGCGCGAGGTCGCCATCCGCACGGCGCTCGGCGCGACGCGACGGCGCGTCGTACGGCAACTGTTGACCGAGAGCGTCATGCTCTTCCTCTGCGGCGGGGCGTTGGGCGCGCTGCTCGCGGTGTGGATGAAGGAACTGCTGCTCGCCTTTCTGCCGACGGGCTCGCTCGCCGTCAACTTCCAGCTCGAACTCGACTGGCGCGTGCTCGGCTACACGCTCGCCGTCTCGCTCTTGACGGGCGTCGTCTTCGGGCTCGCGCCCGCGCTGACGGCGTCGAAGACGAACGTGGTGCCGGCGCTCAAGGACACGGCCCCTTCCGGAGGCGGGCGCGCGCGTCTGCGCGGCGCCTTCGTCGTAGGGCAGATTGCAATCTCGGTCGTGCTGCTCGTCGCCGCCGCGCTCTGCGTTTTGAGCCTGCGCGGCGCCGCGCGCATAGACCCCGGCTTCGACCCCGAAGGCGTCTGGCTCGCCTCGGCAGACCTCGGGCTGCAAGGCTACGAAGAGGCGCGCGGCCGCGAGTTCTTCCGGCGTCTGAAGGAGCGCGTCGCCGCCGAGCCGGGCGCGGAGTCGGTCGCGCTCGGGCGCACCGTCCCGCTGAGCGGCTTGCAGTTCGGAAACTCCATACGCGTCGAGGGGCACGAGCCCGAGCCGGGCCGTCCGCCGCTCTTCGTCGCGTCGAACACGGTTGACGAAGACTACCTGCGAGTGATGCGCGTGCCCCTGCTCGCGGGGCGCGGCATCACGTCCGCCGACGACTCGAAGGCGCCGCGCGTCGTGGTCATCAATCAGACGATGGCCGAGCGCTTCTTCGGCGGAACGGCGAACGCGGTCGGCAGACGCTTCACCGTCATCGGCGTCCCCGCTCCCGGCGACCGCACGCCGCGCGCGGACACCGATGTCGAAGTCGTCGGCGTCGTGCGCACGGGGCGCTACGGGACGCTCGGCGAAGAGCCGCAGCCGTTCATGTTCCTGCCGGCCGCGCAGGACTACCGCCCGATGATGACTTTGCACGTGCGCGCCGCGCCGGGCGCGGACGCGGCGAACCTGATTGCCGCCGTCCGTCGCGAGGCGCGCGCGCTCGACCCGAACCTGCCGTTGACGGGCGTGATGCCGTTGAACGAGGCCATAGGCTTCTCGCTCATCCCTCTGCGTCTGGCGGCGACGGTCGTAGGCGCCTTGGGTCTGGTCGGTCTGCTGCTGGCGGCGCTCGGCGTCTACGGCGTCGTCTCTTACACGGTCGGCAGCCGCACGCGCGAGATAGGCATCCGCGTGGCGCTCGGCGCGCAGAGGGGCGACATCCTGCGCCTCGTCATGCTGCGCGGCGTCGTGCTCGTCATCGCGGGCGTCGGGCTCGGGCTCGCGGGCGCGCTGGCGCTGACGCGCTTCCTCGCGAGCCTGCTCTACGGCGTCTCGGCCTCAGACCCTCTGGCCTTCGCGGGCGGCGCGCTCCTGTTGGCCTTCGCCGCACTCCTCGCTTCATACCTCCCCGCGCGCCGCGCGGCGAAGGTAGACCCGATGGAAGCACTCAGGTACGAGTGAGAGGTGAGTTATGACGACTCTTCTTCAGGACTTGCGTTACGCCTTGCGCGTGTCGGCGCAGAGGCCGGGGTTTACGTTCGTGGCGGTGTTGACGCTGGCGCTCGGCATCGGCGCGAACACGGCCATCTTCAGCCTCGTGAGCGCGGTGCTGGTGCGGCCGCTTCAGTACCGCGACGCCGAGCGGCTGGTGGTGGTGTGGGAGGACGCCACGGCGGCCGGCATCCCGCGCGACGACGTGGCCAACGCCAACTACGCCGACTGGAAGGAGCAGAACAAAGTCTTCGAGGACGTGGCGGCCCTCGACCAGCGCGTCTACGACCTCGCGGGGGCGGGCGAGCCCGAGAAGGTCTACGCCTTCGCCGTCACGCACAACTTCTTCAACGTCCTCGGCGTCGAGCCGGCGCTCGGCCGAGGACTCCTGCCGGACGACGACAAACCCGGCGCGAACCGCGTGACCGTCATCAGCCAAGAGCTCTGGCGAAGCCGCTTCGGCTCCGACCCGGGGCTTGTCGGCCGCGACATTCTGCTCAGCGGCGAGAAGTATACGGTCGTCGGCGTGATGCCCGCCGGCTTCCAGTTCGAGTACCCGGACTTCGGGCTGTGGGTGCCGATAGCGTTCACGCCTGAACAGCTCGCGGATCGCGGCAGCCACAGCCTCGAAGTGGTCGCGCGCATGAAGCCGGGCGTGAGCTTCGAGCAGGCCCGCGCGGACATGAGCGCCGTGATGAGTCGCATCGCGGCCGAACACCCGGACGAGTCGGCAGGCGTGGGCGCGGCAGTCGTGCCGCTGCGCGAGCAGTTGGCGGGCGACTCGCGCCGGCCTTTGCTCATCCTGCTGGCGGCGGTCGCGCTGGTGCTGCTCATCGCGTGCGCGAACGTGGCGGGCGTACTTCTGTCGCGCGCGGCGGCGCGTCGGCGAGAGATTGCGGTTCGCGCGGCGCTCGGCGCGAGCCGCTGGCGCATCGTGCGGCAGTTGTTGACGGAGAGCGTGCTGCTCGGGCTCGCGGGCGGAGTGGCGGGCGCGCTGCTCGCGCTGTGGGCGTTCGGCTTCCTGCAACAGCTCGTGCCCTACGCGCTGCGCGGGATGGCCGAGCCTCGCCTCGACTTCGCCGTGCTCTCGTTTACGACGCTCGTCTCGCTTATGGCCGGCGTCGCCTTCGGACTCGCGCCTGCCCTTCAGGCTTCGAAGACAGACCTCGGCGAAGCGCTCAAGCAGGCGGGTGGGCGCGGGGGCGTCGGCGCGGGCCGCCGTCTGCGCGGCGCGTTCGTCGTCGCGCAGGTCGCGCTGGCGCTCGTGCTGCTCGTCGGCGCGGGGCTCCTCGTGCAGACGCTTTATCGTCTGCGCGACCAGTACTCGTCTCTCCGTCCCGAGAGTCTGTTGACGGCTCGGACGCTGCTCGACGGGAAGAGGTACGGCGAGCCGGCGCGGCGCGCGGCCTTCTACGAGGGTGTGCTCGGGCGCGTGCGGAGTCTGCCGGGCGTGGTCGCCGCCGGGTACACCACGGCCGTCCCGCTCATGCGCAAGGGCGGCTCGAACGGACTCTCTATTGAAGGAAAAGACAACGGCCCGAACTCGCCTTGGAACGCGCTGCACAGGCAGGTGAGCCCCGACTACTTCCGCGCGATGGGGCTGGCCCTGCGCGAGGGGCGCGACTTTACGGAAGCGGACGACGAGAACGCTCTGCCCGTGGCGGTCGTTAACGAGACGATGGCGCGCGCCTTCTGGCCGGGCGAGAACCCCGTCGGCAAGCGCTTCAAGATCGGCTCGCCCGAACAGAAGCAGCCGTGGCTGACAATCGTCGGCGTCGTCGCAGACGTGCGGCAGATGGGGGCGGACGCGCCCGTCAAGCCCGAGATGTACGTGCCCTATCGTCAGGCCATGCCCTTCTGGAAGGGGCCGCCCTACTCCTTCTTCATGCCGCGCGACCTTGTCATACGAACGTCGGTCGAACCGGCGTCGGTCGTGCCGTCGGTGCGGCGCGCGGTGCACGAGACGGACGCTTATCAGCCGGTCGAGGGCGTGCGCACGATGGACGAAGTGCTCGGGCGCGAGACATCCGAGCGGCGCGTCGGCGTGACTCTTCTCGGGGCGTTCGCCGCGCTGGCGCTGCTGCTCTCGGCGCTCGGCATCTACGGCGTGCTCGCCTTCTTCGTCGTGCAGCACACGCCCGAGATAGGCGTCCGCATGGCACTGGGCGCGCGCCCACGGGACGTGCTGCGCCTCGTCGTCTTCAAGGGGATGCGTCTCGCGCTCGCGGGCGTCTTGCTCGGACTCGCGGGCGCGCTCGCGCTCACGCGTCTGATGTCGAGCCAACTCTTCGGCGTCTCGGCGGCAGACCCTTTGACCTACGTCGGCATCGCCGTGCTGCTCGCCTGCGTGGCGCTCGCGGCCTGTCTCATCCCGGCGAGGCGCGCGACGAAGGTAGACCCGATGGTCGCTCTCAGATACGAGTAATCAATGATAAGGACGCTCTGGCAGGACGTTAGATACGGGGTGCGCGCTTTGCGTCGGCGGCCGGGGTTCGCGGCCGTGGCGGTGGCGACGCTCGCGTTGGGGATAGGCGTGAACACGGCGCTCTTCACGGTCTTCGACGCGTTCGCGCTGAGGCCGCTGCCGCTGAGAGACCCTTCGGGGCTCGTCTACGTCGAGGGGCGCGGCCCCGCGGGCGAGCGCCGCAACCTCTTCTCGTATCCGGACTACGTTGACCTCCGCGAGCGCGCCTCTTCGTTCGAGGCGCTGGCGGCGATGAACAAGGTGGCGGCGCCGCTCGGCGAGGCGCTGCCGGGCGTCGGCGCCGACGTGCTCGCTACGGACGCAGACTACGTCCCGCTCCAACTCGTCTCGTCCAACTACTTCGACGCGCTCGGCGCCGGCCTCGCGCGCGGCCGCGCCTTCTCGACCGATGAGGAGCGCGCGCCCGCCGGGGCCGCCGTCATCGTCCTCAGCGATTGGTTCTGGCGGCGCCACTTCGATTCAGACCCGAACGTGGTCGGGCGCGAGATACGTCTACGCGGCGAGACGTTCACGGTCGTCGGCGTGACGGCCGCGGGCTTCATCGGCACCACGCCCGATGCGCCCGCGGGATGGGTGCCGCTCGCGGCGCGCGACCGGCTCATCCCGGCGGGCTCTTGGAACTACGGGCGCTGGCTCGAAGGGCGCGACGCAGACTCGTTCTCGCTCGTCGGCCGGCTCAGAGGCGGCGTCACGCGCGAGCGCGCAGAGGCCGAAGCGGGCCTGCTCGTCTCTCAACTGGCGCGCGAGTATCCGGGCGAGGGGCGCAAGACGGGCGCGCGTCTCGTGAGCGGCATGACCTTCGTCACACTGACGGAGGAGGAGATGCCGCTGGTCGTTCCGCTGCTGGTCGCGGTCGGCTTCGTGCTCTTGATCGCATGCGCGAACGTCGCCAACCTCCTGCTCGCGCGCGGCGCGTCGCGGCAGAAGGAGATCGGCGTGCGGCTCGCGCTCGGCGCGACTCGCGCTCGGCTGGTGCGGCAGTTGTTGACGGAGAGCGTGCTGTTGAGCGTCGCGGGCGGCGCGACGGGGCTGGTGCTCGCGGCGTGGGCGCTCGACGCGTTGATGCCGGTCGTGATGTCGGGACTGCCTTTGCCCTCGGGGCTGAAAGAGTCTTTCGCGCTCGACCTCTCGCCGGACTATCGCGTCTTCGCCTTCACGCTCTTCGCGTCACTGGCGGCGGGCGTCTTGGCCGGGCTCGCGCCCGCGCTCGAATCGTCGCGGCCGGATTTAACGTCGGCGCTCAAGGAAGAAGGTTCAGTGGCGGGCGTGCGCCTCGGCCGCTCGCGCCTGCGCGACGCGCTCGTGGTGGCGCAGACGGCCGTCTGCATGACGCTCTTGGTCGGCGCGGGACTGCTCGTGCGCAACGCCGCGAAGTTCGGGTCGCTCGACACGGGGCTCGACACGCGGAATGTGTTGGCCGCGGCCGTTGACCTGCGCAAGGTCGAAGGCGAGCGGCGCGACGCGGCCGAAGTCCGCCGGCAACTCGCCGAGCGCCTGCGCGCTCTGCCCGGCGTGAAGTCGGTGAGTCAGGCTTACAGGCAGCCGCTCGCAGGCCCCGCGCCCTCGACTGACGTTCAACCCGAAGGCGCCGCGGGCGCGAGATTGAACGCGCAGTACAACTTCGTCTCGCCCGAATACTTCGACACGCTCGGCGTGCGCCTCATACGCGGCCGCACCTTCACGGCGCAGGAAGCGAACTCGGGCGCGCCCGTCGTCGTCGTGAGCGAGGCGACCGCGCGCCGCTTCTGGCCCGGCGAGGACGCGCTCGGCAAGCGCATACGCATCGCCGCCGCGACAAACACGAATGACGCAGAGGCGACGCGGACGAAAGGCGCCGACGCAGGGCGCGTGAACGTCGCCGGAGCTTCGGGCGAGGGGATTGAGTCCGCGACGCAGTTCGAGGTCGTCGGCGTCGCGCGCGACACGCGCAGCGGTTGGGTCTGGCGCGAGGACGAGACGTATCTCTACGTGCCGCTCCGGCCAGAGAGCGACGCGGGGCAATACCTGCTCGTGCGCACGGACGGCGGAGACCCACACGCGCTCGCGCCGTACGTTCGGCGCGAGGCCGCGGCGCTCGGCAACCTCCTCGTCTCGGCGCGCGCCGTCGGCGACTCGCTCGACTTTCAGGCGGCGCCGTTCCGCGCGATGGCGACGCTCGCGGCGGCGCTCGGCGCGCTCGCCCTTCTGCTCGCGGCGTCAGGGCTCTACGGCGTGATGTCGTTCGTCGTCAGCCGCCGCACGCGCGAGATAGGCGTGCGCGTGGCGCTCGGCGCGGCGCCGCGCGACGTGGTCGGGCTCTTCCTGCGTCAGGGCGCGCGGCTCGTCGGCCTCGGGCTGCTGCTCGGCCTCGCGGGCGGCGCGGCCGTCTCGCGACTGCTCGCCGCGGCGCTCGTTGACTTGAGCCCGCTCGACCCGTTGGCCTTCGTCGGCGTCTCGCTCTTCCTCTCGCTCGTCGCGCTCGCGGCCTGCTACGTCCCCGCGCGCCGCGCGACGAAGGTAGACCCCGTCGTCGCTCTCAGGTATGAGTGAAAGGAAGTAGACAGTAGGCTCCGCATGTTAGACGTTGACGCTGACACGACGGCGGGCGGGCTGATATAGTTCCTTCTACTGACTGCTGACTACTGACTACTGACTACTGTCTAGCCAAAGTTATGCCTCGTGTACTCATCGCAGATGACCAGCCGGCCGTGATCGAGGCCCTGCGCCTCCTGCTCAAGGGCGAAGGCTTCGAGACGCGCGCGGTCGCGTCGCCGACGGACGCGGCCGAGGCGCTCGCGCGCCAGACCTTCGACGTGGCGCTGATTGACCTCAACTACACGCGCGACACCACGTCGGGGCAGGAGGGCTTGGATTTGCTCGCGCGCATGCGCGAGCTAGACCCGACGCTGCCCGTCGTCGTGATGACGGCGTGGGGCAACGTGGATCTCGCGGTCGAGGCGATGCAGCGCGGCGCGCGCGACTTCGTGCAGAAGCCTTGGGAC
This sequence comes from Pyrinomonadaceae bacterium, assembly GCA_035248785.1. Classification (GTDB taxonomy): domain Bacteria; phylum Acidobacteriota; class Blastocatellia; order Pyrinomonadales; family Pyrinomonadaceae; genus QHXN01. The sequence continues at coordinate 52,721 of DATFHD010000061.1, forward strand.
AACGAGCGGCTGCTGACGATTCTGCGCACGCACTCGGAACTGGCGCGCGCGCTGCGCAAGGGCGAGCGGCTCGAAGCCGAGAACAAGATGCTGCGCGAGGACGGCGGCAACGGCGATCGCCCGCTGCTCATCGCCGAGTCGGCCGCGATGCAGCCCGTGCTTGAGTTAATCAAACACGTCGGCCCTTCGGACGCCAACGTCCTCATCACGGGCGAGAACGGCACGGGCAAGGAGGTCGTCGCGCGCACGCTACACGCGCTCTCGCCGCGCGCGCAGAAGCCGATGGTCGCGGTCAACGCGGGCGCGCTCGCCGAAGGCACTTTCGAGTCGGAGTTGTTCGGCCACGTCCGAGGCGCCTACACCGACGCGAAGACCGACCGCGTCGGCCGCTTCGAGCTGGCCGAAGGCGGCACGCTCTTCCTCGACGAGATCGCCAACGTCCCCGTCAACCTTCAGCCCAAACTCCTGCGCGTGCTTGAGACGGGTGAGTTCGAGCGCGTCGGCTCTTCGCAGACGCGCCGCGTGGACGTGCGCGTGCTCTCGGCCACCAACTCCGACCTCAAAGAAGAGTCGGCGCAGGGGCGCTTCCGTCAGGACTTGTTCTTCCGGCTCAACACGGTCGAGATACACCTGCCGCCGCTGCGCGAGCGCCCCGAAGACATCCCCGCACTCGCCTCGCACTTCCTCTCGCGCCACGCGCAGCGATACAGGAAGGAGCTGCGCGGCTTCGACCCCGCGGCGCTCGAAGTCATGCGCTCTTACGCTTGGCCCGGCAACGTGCGCGAGCTCGACCACGTCGTCCAGCGCGCGGTGCTGCTCGCGCGCACGGACGAGGTGAAGCCCGCAGACCTCGGGCTTCAGGCGGCGCGCGGCGAGGGCGGCGAGAGGCGCCTCGAAGAGATGAGCCTCGAAGAGGTCGAACGCCTCCTCATACAGAAGGCGCTCAAGCGCTTCGGCGGCAACGTCAGTCAGGCGGCCGAGACCCTCGGCCTCAGCCGCAGCGCCCTCTACCGGCGCATGCAGAAGTACGACATCTGAAACCGCCACCGGCCGCGTGCCCTGTCCGGCCGCGCGACGAACTGTGTTACAAGAGTGAGTCCCCGCGCGTATGGCTGAGCTTATGAAATCTGAGGAGCAGGCCACGGCGCCGTCTGAGGCCGAGGGCGCGGCGGCCGCCCCGCCGCGCACGGCGACGGTCGCGCACGCCGACGCGCCTCACGCGCCGGCCGACGCGACGCACACCGCTCCTCCTCCGGCACGAAGGACGACAGCTCAGCCCGCGCGGCCTTCGTCAAACTCGCCTCCGTCAGGCTCTCTTGTCGGCACGTCGAGGCCGCGCGCCGTGGAGCACCGAGCGCGGCACGAGCCCCTGAACCACGAGCAGCGCGTGCTGCTGATGGCGCTGGCGGCGGGCGCTCCGGGCGTGGTCGTGTCTCTGGCGCTTCTGTGGGCGGGCGGGTACACGCCGAAGGTCATTTGGACGCTGGCGGCTTTGGTCGTCTGCTTCTGGCTCGGCTTCGCGTTCGCCGTGCGCGGGCGCGTCGTGCGACCTTTGCAGACCGTCTCGAATTTACTTGCGGCGCTCGGCGAGGGCGACTACAGCTTCCGCGCGCGAGGCGGACGCGGCGACGACGCGCTGAGCGAGGTCGTGCGCGAGATAAACGCGCTCGGGCAGACGATGCGCGACCAGCGCATCGGCGCACTCGAAGCGACGGCGCTGCTGCGCACCGTGATGTCCGAGATTGACGTGGCCGTCTTCGCCTTCGACCCGGAGCGGCGTCTGCGCCTAGTCAACCGCGCGGGCGAGCGCCTGCTCGCGCGCCCCGAGGAGCGCGCCGCGGGGCGCACGGCGGAAGAGCTCGGACTCGCCGACTGCCTCAGCGTGCGCGAGACGGACGACACGCACACGCTCACGAAAGCCTTCCCCGGCGGCGGCGGGCACCTGCGCCGCTGGGGCGTGCGCCGCAGCACCTTCCGCGAGCGCGGCGTGCCGCACCAACTGCTCGTCATCGGCGACCTGAGCCGGCCGCTCCGCGAGGAGGAGCTGAAGGCATGGCAGCGCATCGTGCGCGTCATCGGCCACGAGCTGAACAACTCGCTCGCCCCGATTAAGTCAATCGCCGGGAGCCTTCTGAGTCTGCTCGGGCGCGAGCCTCTGCCCGAGGACTGGCGCGACGACGTTCGCAGCGGCCTCGACGTGGTCTCGTCGCGCGCCGAATCTCTGAGCCGCTTCATGGAGGCTTACGCGCGCCTCGCGCGCCTGCCGCCACCGCGCCTCAAGCCCGTCGAGGTCGGGCGCGTGGTGCGCCGCGTGGCGGGACTTGAGCAGCGCGTCCGCGTCGCGGTCGTGCCCGGCCCGCCGCAGACCGTGCGCGCCGACGCAGACCAGCTCGAACAACTCCTCATCAACCTCGTCCGCAACGCCGCCGACGCCTCGCTCGTCACGGGCGGCGGCGTTCGCCTTGGCTGGCGCGGGACTGGCAACGGCCACGTCGAGATCTGGGTCGAGGACGAGGGGCTCGGCTTGGCGAACACTTCGAACCTCTTCGTCCCGTTCTTCACGACGAAGCCGGGCGGGTCGGGAATCGGCCTCGTCCTTTCGCGCCAGATTGCAGAGGCGCACGGCGGCGCTTTGACTTTGGAGAACCGGCGCGGCGCGCACGGCTGCGAGGCGCGTCTGCGCCTGCCGCTCTAGTCCGGTTCGCCGTCGCTCTGGAATCCCGCTCGTGTTCAGGGACGGCCGCCGCAATCCCGCTTTTGGGACGCGGCAGTCCCGCAAGTGGACGGGCGGCGTAGGGTGCCGAGCGCGTTTCCCACGAAAACGAGACTTCCCGCGCTGGCACGCCGTTTCCTTCCACACCGGGGCGGAAGGGGTTCCTGCTCGTCCCCGGAGGGGCGCGGTGCCAGCGCGCGTGCGCTCCTGACACGCGCGAAAACGCCGCCCCTCCGGGGCCGTCAACACATCCAGACCCTTCCGGGTCAACTGACGCGAGGCCGCTCCACATGATCGAACTGAGAAACGTCGAAAAATTTTACGAGACGGGCGCGGGCCGCACCTACGTCCTGCGGCGCATCAACCTCGAAGTGCGCGAGGGCGAGTTCGTCTCCATCATGGGGCCTTCGGGCTCGGGCAAGACGACGCTGCTCTCCATCCTCGGCTTCCTCGACAGCGCTTGGGGCGGCGAGTACTTCTTCATGGGCCAGCCCGTCCACAAGATGAACCACAAGCAGCGCGCAGAGCTGCACAAGCGCCACGTCGGCTTCGTCTTCCAGAGCTACCACCTCATTGACGGCCTGACGGTGAAGGAGAACCTCGAAGTCCCGCTCTCGTACCGCGACATGAAGCGCGCCGAGTCCGAATCGCTTGTCGCCGACACGCTCGACCGCTTCCAGATCGTCGGCAAGAAAGACCTCTTCCCGAATCAACTTTCGGGCGGCCAGCAGCAGCTCGTCGCCGTCGCGCGCGCCGTCATACACGGCCCGCGCCTCATCCTCGCCGACGAGCCGACGGGGAACCTCCATTCGAGTCAGGGGCGCGAGATCATGGAGCTGTTCAAGCAGCTCAACCAGCAGGGCGCGACCATCGTGCAGGTCACGCACTCCGAGACCAACGCGTCTTACGGCAACCGCGTCGTGCAGCTCGCCGACGGCTGGGTCGTCGGCGAGGAGGCCGAGCGGAAGGCCGTCTGAAGCCCGGAAGGGTTTACACACTCCTTAGCCCGGAAGGGTCTGCACACTCCTTTGGGCGGGTGAAGGGAACTTCGCCCGCCCTTTTTGTCTCTGAAAGTACTACCCGCCTAGACCTTCCGGCCGAAAAGCCTTAACATGAAGTCCACTTAAGTCCCCTGATTCATTCTCCCCGGCAGTAATCCGCTCATGCGCACACGTGCGCGCGGGGCGAAAGAGTGTGGAGACGCGGCCCGGCGGGGCGCAACACCCGACGACTGAATGAGAAAACAGAAGGTACTCGTAGTCGAAGACGACCCCGACCAGCTCGAAGAACAGGCCTCGATGCTCGCGTCCGAGGGTTACGAGATTCTGCGGGCCTCGACGGGCGACGAAGCCCTCCAGCTCGCGCGCGTGGAGCACCCGGCGCTCGTCCTGCTCAGCGTCAGGCTGCCGGACGCCGACGGCGTCGCCGTCTGCCAGCAGATTAAGGCCGACGCCGGGTTGAACGGCTCTTTCGTCGTCATGCTCTCGGGACTGACGACGACGGCCCAGCATCAGGCCGAGGCGCTGCTCGCGGGCGCCGACGGCTACCTCGTCAAGCCCATCGAGACGCTGGCGCTCAAGGCGCACGTCCTCGCCTTCCTGCGCATACGCGGGAACGAGGAGGAGCTGCGCGAGAGCGCTGAGCGCTACCGCGAACAGGCCGACGAGCTGCGCGAGGCCAACCATCGGCTCGAAGAGTACAACCGCCTCAAGGCCGAGTTCGTCGCCAACATGTCGCACGAGCTGCGAACGCCCCTGACGGCCATCATCGGCTTCGCGCAACTGGCGCAGCTCGCGCGGCCCGGCGACGAGCAGATTCCGAAGCGCTACGCCGACGCCTTCGAGCGCATCCAGCGCAACGGCCAGCACCTGCTCGCGCTCATCAACGACGTGCTCGACGTGTCGAAGATAGAGGCGGGCCGCATGAAGATTCACCGCGAGCACGTGGACGTGACAGAGGTCGTGCAGGGCGCCTTCGCCGAGTTGCAGTCTTTGGCCGAGCGCAAGGGCTTGCAGTACAGATTGAGCGTCCCCGAGCGCCTGCCGCTCGCCTACACAGACCCGCTCCGCGTCCGCCAGATCGTCATCAACCTCCTGTCGAACGCGGCGAAGTTCACGGCGCGCGGCGAGGTCGTGGCCGAGCTTCAACCTTGGGACGAGCAACACTTCCGCATCGTCGTCCGCGACACGGGGATAGGTATCGAGCAGCAGTCGCTCCCAATCATCTTCGAGCGCTTCCGGCAGGTGGACGGCTCGATGACGCGCTCGGCGAGCGGCGTCGGGCTCGGGCTTTCAATCGTGCGCCAGATAGTTGACCTGCTCGGCGGCGAGATAGAGGTCGCGTCGAAAGTCGGCGAGGGCTCTGTCTTCACGGTCACGCTGCCGCTCGTCGCGCCCGACGCGACGAGCGGCGCGAGGGACTCTGACGACGAGCCGCGTTTCGCCGCGGGCGACGGCGCCTCCGCCCCCGCGCGGGACGACGGCGCCGCGCGCCCCGCCGAGGATGAGGACGACGAGCGCCCCGTCGTCGTCGTCATAGAGGACGACGAGGACGCGTCCGCCCTGCTCACGGAGACGCTCGGGCGCGCGGGCTACCGCACGCTCGCCGCGCGCAGCGGCGACGAGGGCCTACGGCTCGCGCGCGAGCACGAGCCGGCGGCCATCACGCTCGACGTGATGATGCCCGAGATGGACGGCTGGCGCGTGCTGCAAACGATGCGCGCCGACCGGCGTCTGGCGCGCATCCCCGTCATCGTCTGCTCGATTGTTGACAACCGCCCGCTCGGCTACAGCCTCGGCGCGTCCGACTACCTCGTCAAGCCCATTGACCCCGAGACGCTGACGACGGCGCTCGACCGCGTGAGCGTCCGCGGCGGCGGAGCGGACGGCGACGGCAACGGCAACGGCTACATACTCGTCGTTGACGACGAGCACGGCGTCCGCGAGTTGTTGACGACGGCGCTGCGCCACGCCGGCTTCAACGCGCGCAGCGCGCCGTCGGGCGAGACGGCCTTGAAACTCGCCTCGGAGCACCCGCCGCGCGCGGTGCTCTGCGACCTGATGATGCCGAACGGGATGAGCGGCTTCGAGTTCATCGCTCGCTTCCGCTCCGACCCGCGCACCGCCCGGATTCCCGTCGTCGTCGTGACGGGCAAGGACATCACGCACGACGACCGCCGTCTAATCTCGGGCGAGATCGCCGACGTGATACGCAAGGGCGAACTGCTTCTGTCGGACGTGGAGGCGCGGCTGCGCGACGCGCTCGAAGACTTGGGGGTGAAACCGTCGGATGGCTAAGATTCTCTTCGTCGAGGACGACACAGACATACGCGACCTCGTCCGCCTCGCGCTCGAAGACGAGCACGAAATCCTCTCGGCCGAGACCGCCGAGGAAGGGCTGGCGGCGGCGAACGAGCACGAGCCGGATGTCATCCTGATGGACATCTCTCTGGGCGGCGCCTTCGACGGCCTCGAAGCGGCGGGGCGGCTCCGCGCAGACCCGCGCTTCGACCGCACGCCCGTCGTCGCGCTCACGGCCCACGCCATGCCCGGCGATCGCGAGCGCGCCCTCGCCGCCGGCTGCGACGAGCACTGGACGAAGCCCATCACAGACCTCCTCGCCTTCCGCCAGATGGTCGCACGCGTCGCAGAGGAAGGGAGAAGGCAGTAGATAGTAAGACTCGTCCGTAATCCCCGAAGGGGATGAAGACAATAGCCGGGGGCAGAGCGCCGGAGTCGCCAGCGGAAGCGAGCGATGCAGGCACGCCGCCCCCGGAACATGTGACGCAAATATTCCGACCCTGTAAGGGTCGCACCGTGTGACGCATGTGCGACCCCTTCAGGGTCGGAATTATTTTGTCTCGCCTACCGGGGGTGACGCTGCGGTCGCTCACGCGCCCTCGCTTACCCCCGGCTATTGTCTGTATCCCCTTCGGGGATTTCCGAACTGCCTACCGCCCCTCAGTCCAACCACTTCGCGGGCGTCTTCTTCTCCTCGGCGGGCGGGGCGGGCTCCCAGATTTTGACCGTCGAGTCGTAGCTGGCCGTGAGCAGCGAGAGGCCGCCGGGCGCGAACTTGACCTCGTTAATCTCCTCGCGGTGTGCGCGGATGGTGGAGAGCAGCTTGCCGGTCTGCGCGTCGTGCAGCCGAACCAGACCGCCGCCGCCGGCCTCGGCCACGGCGCGTCCGTCGGGCGAGAACTCAATCTCGTAGACCATCTCGGGCTGGCGCAGCTCGCGCAGCTTCTTGCCCGTCCGCGCGTCCCACAGAATAAGGCGACGGTCGCGGCCGCCGCTGGCGAGCGTCAGCCCGTCGGGCGCGAACGCAACGGAAGTCACCCAGTCGTCGTGCCCTTCGAGCTTGTAAAGCACGCGCCCCGTCCGCACGTCCCAAATCCTGACCGTGTCGTCGTTCTCGCCGCTCGCGCTCGCCAGCCGCTGCCCGTCGGGCGTGAAGGCGAGGGACGTGACCGCGTCCTCGTGCCCTTCGAGCTTCCGCACGAGCCTGCCGGTCGCGACGTTCCAGACGCGTATGACCTTGTCGCGCCCGCCGCTCGCGAGCAGCCGGCCGTCGGGCGAGAAGACGACCTCGAAGACGCCCTCCTCGTGGCCCGCGAGCGTGCGCCGCAGGCGGTAGGTCGCCGCGTCCCAGAGCTGGACGGTCGCGCCGTCGCCGTCTGTGCAGGAGGCGATGAGCCGGCCGTCGTGCGAGACGGCCACGTCGCTGACGGTGCCGCCCGGCCCGTCAATTGAGTGCAAGAGTCGGCCCGTCCTCACGTTCCACACGCGTATCTTGCCGTCGTCGCCCGAGGTGACGACGCGGCCGCCGTCGGGGAAGAACGAGGCCGAGTAGACGGCGCCCTGATGCCCCGTCAGCGTGCGCCTGAGCTTCCAGCGCGAGGCGGTCGAGGCGGTCAGAGCCTTCCGCGCCTGCGCGGTCGCGGTCGCGGGGCGCGCGGGCTGCGGCGAATCAACGGCCTGCGCTTGCGTCCGCGAGTCGGCGGCGAAGGCGAGCGCGGCGAGAAGCGCGAGGGAGGCGGCGGCAGTCTTCAGTCCCATCGAATCCTCCGGGCTTGAACGTTAACACCGGGCGCGGGGCGGGACAAGGCTCGCGGGCGGGGCGAAAAAAAACGGCGGCGGCGAAAAAAAGTTTAATCCTCGGGCGCGCGTTTTCGCGCGTTACTGGGTGGAGGTGGAAACGCGATGGCTGAGACGAAACGAGTGCGAATCATCAAGGGCGGTCGCGCGGCGCAGGCGGCGGGGGGCGCCGCCGAGGCCAAGGTTGCGTCCGCGCCCGTCCGCGAGGTGAGGGCCGTCGTCTCCGACTGGGTGCGCGACCACCGCCGCCGCTCCGACGAGTTCCGCCGGAACTACTCGGCGCTGCTCGGCGAGGTCGGCTTCAAGCTGCCGGGCTGCGCCGCCTGAGAGACGGGGAAGTGATTTAAAAAGTTTCGCGCCGCGTGTGGAACGGACGGCGCCAGAGAGGGAGGAACGGAGATGTTGATTCTGATTCAGATGGCGGCGGTGGCGGCCGGTTCGGTGGCGCTGATGGCTTTGGGGATTCTCACGTCGGAGAGTTTCGCGTTCGCAGTCTCGCGCGTGTTGGAGGCGGGCTTCGACCGCGCCGAGTACGCGATGGCGATGCGCGCGCGCACGCGCGCCGAGCGGCTCAAGTCGCGCCGCCGCGAGGAGCGCCGACGCGCCCTCCGCGCGCAGGGCGAACGCCTCGCCGCCGAAGCGGCGTGAGAGAAAAGTAGACAGTAGACAGTAGACAGTAGAAAAACTTCGGCGGGCGTTGCGGTTAAAATCCGACGCCCGCCGAATTTGTTTTCCCTACTGACTACTGACTACTGACTACTGTCTACTGCTTTTACTTCCCGAAGCGGCGGAGGAGTTCGGCGAAGCGCGGGTCGGCGCGCAGGTTGTCGAGGCGCGGGTCAACGCGCAGGTATGTGAGGCCGACCGAGTGCTCCTCTTCGGCGCGCGCGAGCCACTGGAAGGCGGCGTCGCGCTCGCCGAGCAGCGCGTTGATGACGGCGATCTCGTAGGCCGTGACCCACTCGCGCTCGCGCCCGGCGACGAGTTCCGCGAGCAGAGCGCGCGCCTCCTCGGCCTCGCCGCACGAGGCGAGGACGTGCGCCTGCTTGGCGCGCGTCGTCGGCGTGTCGCCCGCGAACGCGCGCTCCTGCTCGAAGACGGCGAGCGCGTCGTCGCACATCCCTCGCATCTCGTAAGACCAGCGCAGCATGATGTGTGTGGCGACCGAGCCGGGGTCGAGTTCGAGCGCGTCGCGGCAAGCCTCCTCCGCCTCTTCGAAACGTCTGGCGAGCAGCAGTATGTTCGCGACGGCCGTTGCGATGACGGGCGAGCGCGGCGCGATCTCGCGCGCCTTGCGAATCTCGGTCACGGCCTCGTCGTGGCGGCCCATCGCCGAGAGGTTGAAGGCGTGCCAGCGTCGCGCGACGGCGTTGTCGGCGTTGAGTTCAATCGCCCGGCGCAGTTCGCGCTCGGCCGCGTCGAAGTCGCGCTCGTAGTTGAAGAGGACGAAGCCGAGCGAGGCGTGCGCCTCGGAACAGCTCTCGTCGGCCTCGACGGCGCGCAGCGCGGACTCCTTCGCCTTGGCCCAAGCGCCCGGCGGCGGCGGCTCGACGTACCAGTTCAAAAGAGAATAGGAGTCGGCCATCTCGGCCCACGCGAGTGCGAAGTTCGGCGCGAGCTTGACGGCGCGCTCGAAGCGCTCGATGGCCTGCCGCAAGCCTTCGGCCGTGCGGCGCGTGACGAAGTAGCGGCCGGCCTTGTAGAGCTTGCGCGCCTCCTCGTCGTCGGCGCTCGTCGCGCCCGAGCCGGGGTCGCCAGTGTCGCGCGCCTGCCCGAGCAGGCCGCCGCCGGTCGTCGCGGCGCGCGCCGCCTCGTCGGTCGTGTGGATACGGTTGGAGGGGCGCGAGGCGCCCGCAGCGGCGAGCTGCGCGCCCGCGGGGTTCTTCGTCAGTCGCAGCAGCTCGCGGAAGCGCGCGTGGCCGCGCAGAGGGTCGAGCTGCGGCTCCGTCCCGAGCCAGACGGCCCAAGGGTCTTGCGAGGCGTGCGCCTCTTCCAGAAGGTCGAGGGCGCGCTCGCGCTCGCCGAGTTGCAGGTGTACGAGCGCGCGATGGTACGGCGTGACGAAGCGCACGCGCGCCTCCGCGTTCATCCTGTCCAACAGCTCGCGCGCCTCGCCCGTGCGGCCCGCGGCGGCGTAGGCGCAGGCGAGCGTGGCGTTGAGCATCGGTATCTCGCCGAGCAACTCGATGGCGCGGCGCGCTTCGGCAACCGAATCGTCGAACGCGCCCGTGCGCCTGAGCAGCCAGCTCAGGACGAAGCGCGCAGAGCCGTAGCGCGGCTCGCCCTGTAGAAGTCTTCGCGCCTCAACCGCCGACTCCTCGTAGCGACGCGCCTGATAGAGGCACCACGCGAGGAAGTAGAAGTTGAAAGGGTTGAGCGGGTCTAACTCGCACGCGCGGCGCGCCTCGGCGACCGACTCGTTGAAGCGCGCCTCCATCGCCAGTTGACACGCGAAGTGCGCGTGCGCCTGCGTGTAGCCGGGGTTGAGTTCTATCGCGCGGCGGAAGCGCGTCTCGGCCAGTTGCCACTGCATCCCGTCGGCAAGAAGCGCGAGCCCGTGCGACGTATGCGCTTCAGCCAGACCTTCGTCAAGCTCAATTGCAAGTTGAGCAGACTCGCGCGCCGTGGCGAGCTGTTCGGCCGGGGGCGCGAGGCCGTAGACGGCGAGCCAGCAGTGATACTCGGCGATGCCTGCGTGCGCGGCGGCGAAGTTCGGGTCGAGCGTGACGGCGCGACGGTAGCAGGCGTAAGACTTGGCGAAGCCGTCGGCGCTCATCGTGTACCAGTGATAACGGCCGCGCATGTAAGCCTCGTAGGCTTCGGCGTTGTCTGTGCCGCGCTTGTGAAGGCGGCTGCGCTCGTCGCCCGAGAGGTGCGGGAGCAGCGCGGAGGCGACCTGCTCGCTGACGATGTCTTCGAGTTGGAGAACGTCTGTGTACTCCTCGTCGAAGCGGCCCGTCCAGCGCGTGCCGCCCTCTTCGACGCAGAGCAGTTGCGCCATGACTCGCAGCGTCGGGCCCGCGCGGCGGATGGTTCCGTCAACGACGAAGTCAACGCCCAGCTCACGCCCCGCGGCGAGCGGGTCTGTGTCGGCGCCCTGATAGCGGAGCACGCTGCTCGTGGGCCGCACGATGAAGCGGTGGACGTTCGACAGCCGCGCCACGAGCGCGTCGGCCAAGCCCACTCCGAGGTATTCATCGCCGATGCCTTCCGCGCCCGGCGTCGCGAGGACTTTGAGCGGGAGGACGGCGACGGACTTCTGGCCCGTGGTCGGTTCGGGCGCGCGCGCCTCCTGCTGGCGCAGGGCGAGCGGGTTGTTGGTGCGTCGGAAGACTTCGCGGAAGCGCGGGAGCGCACGCAGCGTGTCGAACTGCGGGTCAACGCCGAGCCAAGCGAGACGCGAGTCGCCTATCTCGGCCGCGCGTTCGAGCTCGACGAGCGCGCGGTCAACGTCGCCCAGACGCGTGTAGACCATCGCCAGCATGTAAGGCGAGACGTAGCGCGACGCCTCCATGCGCCGAACCTCTTCGAGCAGAGAGCGCGCCTCGCGCTCGCGCCCCGCGCCGGCCGTGAGCGCCGCGTAGAAGCAGAGCGGGTAAGGGCTGCGCCCCATCAGCTCGACGGCGCGCGCACAAGCCTCGACCGCCTCGCCGCCCCTGCCCGTGCGGTCGAGCGCGAGGCTCAAGAGGAGATGGCCGAGTCCGTACTCGGGCTCTGACGTGACGAGCACGCGCGCGGAGGCGATGGCCTCCTCGAAGTGGCGCGCGTGGTAGAGCGTCCAGTTGAAGGTGTGGCGTACGAGCGGCGTGAGCGGCGCGATCTCTACGGCGCGGCGCGCAATCATCATCGCCTCTTCGAAGCGCCCCTGCATGCCGAGGAAGAACGAGAGCCACAGCCGTCCCGTCACGTAGTTCGGGTTCAGCTCCGAAGCGCGGCGCAGGTGGCGCTCGGCCTCCTCCCATTCGAGCCCGTGCGTGAGCGTGGCGAAGCCGAGCGCGGCGTAGCCTTCGGCCAACGCGGGGTCGAGCGTGACGGCCTTGCGCGAGGCTTCGAGCGCGGCCGCGCTCGTTTCCGAAAAGGGAAGGATGGCGTAGACGCCGAGCACGTTGTAGTAGTCGGCGATACCTGCGTAGGCGAGCGCGTAGTCTGGGTCTAAGGAGACGGCGCGGCTGAAGTGTACGAGCGCGCGTGCGAAGCCCTCTTCGTTGAAGGTGTTCCAGTGGTAGCGCCCGCGCATGTACTCTTCGTAGGCGTCGGCGCGCTCGGTGCCGCGCTTCTGTAGGCGCAGGCGCTCGCCGCCCGTCAACTGCGGGACGAGCGCCTCGGCCACCTGCTCGGAGATGGAGTCTTCGAGCTGAAGTACGTCGGCCGCCTCCTCGTCGAACTGCCCGGCCCACACGGCTGAGCCGGCGCGCACGTCGAGCAGTTGCATCGTCACGCGCAGCGTCTGACCCGCGCGCCGGACGCGACCTTCAAGAACATAAGTGACGCCGAGCTCGCGCCCCGCCGTCAGAGGGTCTGAGTCGTGGCCGCGGTAGCGCAGCACGCTGCTCGTGGGGCGCAGCGTGAAGCGGCGGAGACTACCCAAGCGCGTGATGAGCGCGTCGGCCAAGCCGACCCCGAGGTATTCGCCGCCTTCGGCGAGCCCGCCGGTGGATTCGAGAATCTTGAGCGGCAGCACCGCGAGCGAGTTCTCGTCGCGGTGCGTCGCGCGCTCCGTGCGCGTCACGTCCTTGCGTGTGCCGCCGGGGAAGAAGGGCGGCGCGGCGACGGGGCGGCCTTCGAGGTAGCGCGCGATGTCTTCGCGTAGCTCGTCGGCGGATTGGTAACGCTCGACGGTCTCCTTGCGCAGCGCCTTCATCACGACGTTATCGAGGTCGCCGGCCAGCTCGCGGCGTAGCGTGTCAACGGTCGCGTTGCGGCACCAGTAGAGATAGCTGAGCGTGTCGGACTCGGCGCCGTTGTTCGTCGTCGGCGACGCGGGCAGAAGGTCTTCGGGGCTCGTGATGCGAACGGAAGGGTGCGGCGGCTCCTCCTCGCAGATGACGCGCGCCATCTCGTGCGGCGAGCGGTTGCGGAGCCGGTAAGGGCGGTGGCCCGTGAGCAATTCGTAAAGGAGCACGCCGAGCGAGTAAACATCTGTGGCGGGCGAGACCGGCTCGCCGCGCACCTGTTCGGGCGCGGCGTACTCGGGCGTCATCAGGCGCATCGCGGTCGCCGTCGGGTCGAGCGTAATCTCTCCGGCGAACTCGGGGTTAAGTAGTTTCGCGATGCCGAAGTCCAAGAGCTTCGGGACGCCGCCCGGCGTGACGAGGATGTTCGAGGGCTTGATGTCGCGGTGTATGACGAGCTTCTGGTGCGCGTAGTTGACCGCGTCGCAGACCATCGAGAACAGCTTCAGGCGCTCGACGACCGTCAGCTTCCGCTCGTCGCAATAACGATAAACGGGCAGCCCCTCGATGTACTCCATGACGAAGTAGGGCAGCCCGTCGTCGGTCGTCCCGCCGTCGAGCAGGTGCGCGATGTATGGGTGGTCGAGCGTGGCGAGAATCTGCCGCTCGTTGCGGAAGCGCCGGAGGATGAAGTCGGTGTCCATCCCGCGCTTGATGAGCTTGACGGCGACGCGTTGGCGGAACTCGCCGTCGGCGCGGAAGGCTTCGTAGACCGCGCCCATGCCGCCGCGCCCGACCTCGCGCGAGAGGATGTACTGGCCGATGCGCCGGCCGATGGCCGGGTCAACCAACTCGCCGCCGGTGACGGGCGCGGTGGCGAAAGCGTCCGTGCTGGCTTGCAGCGGCGAGAAGGCGAGCGCGGGCTCTTCGATGAAGTCGCCCGACGCCTCGTACTGCGCGACGAGCGCCACGACCTGCTCGTACAACGTGTCGTCGTGGCCGGCCGCCCTCGCGACGTACGGGCGCCGCTCCGCCGGCGGAAGGTCAACCGCCGTCTGAAAGAGGTCTTCGATCTGCTGCCAGCGCTCGGGGGTCATCGGGGAAGCGGCTTAGTAAATGGTAAATAGTGAATGGTAAATGGTGAATACGAGTTGACGAATTAAAAGGTTGACCGAGATTGCTAGATGGCGAACCGCGTCCGGGCGTTGCTCGACGCGTCTTGAGGCTGAGGCCGGGAGAGGAGGCTGAAACTATTTACTATTTACCATTCACCATTCACTGGCTTTTCCTGCCATTCACCATTCACGAAGGCTTCACCTGCCCGTAGAGCCATGCTTTCGCCATGCGCCACTGGCGCTTGACGGTCGGCGCGCTGACGCCGAGCACGGCCGCCGTCTCCTCGACCGAGAGGCCGCCGAAGAAACGCAGCTCGACGATCTTCGACTTCTGCGGATCCATCTCGGCCAGACGGTCGAGCGCGTCGTCCAGCGCGACGAGGTTGATGTCGCGCTCGCCGCCCGCCGCGTCGAGGTTGTCGTCGAGCGAGAGTTTTTGAAACTCGCCGCCGCGCTTCTCGGCCTCGTGGGCGCGCGCGTGGTCAACGAGGATGCGGCGCATCATCTGCGCGGCGACGCCGAAGAAGTGCGCGCGGTTCTGCCACTGCACCTGCGTCTGATCCACGAGCCGCATGTACGCCTCGTGGACGAGCGCCGTCGGCTGTAGCGTGTGGCCGGGCCGCTCGCGCCGCAGGTAGCTCGACGCCAGCCGCCGCAGCTCGCCGTAGACGACCGGCAAAAGGTCGTCGAGCACGCCGCGGTCGCCGTCCGTCAGGCGCACGAGCAGCCTTGTCACGTCTTGCTGTGAGGGCGTCGTCACAGGGGAAACCTAACCGCCGTTGCTTCTCCGTTCTTCAGACTTGCGTACACGTCGAGTATAAACGACCGCCCGCCGCCTTATCAATTTCGCCTCCCGAAATTTGTACGCCGGGGCGGTAGAAAAAAAGTAACCGGACGGCGCTCGGG
>DATFHD010000062.1:0-50657 GCA_035248785.1 Pyrinomonadaceae bacterium
CGGCGGCCCCTCGCGGCCCGACGCCCCGGACTCGCGGCCGCAGACTAGCCCTTCGCCTGATGCTGGTCTATGTAGTTGTAGGCGTCGCGGACGCTCTGAATCTTCTCGGCGTCCTCGTCCGGAATCTCGATGCCGAACTCCTCCTCGAAGCGCATGACGAGCTCGACCGTGTCGAGCGAGTCGGCGCCGAGGTCGTCAATGAAGCGCGCGTTGGGCGTCACCTCGTTCTCGTCCACGCCCAGCTCGTCAATGATGATCTGCTTAACTTTTGCCTCAATCTCCGGATCCGCCATTATTCCTGCTCCTCTTCGTCTGAAGTTGTAAAACCCGAAAACCTTTCAGTCGCCCGCCGCGGCCTGTTCGCCGGAAGTCTGACCCGGCGCGAGTGCGTTGAGCGCAGCTTCAAGGCTCGACGCGTCCTCTACGTTCAGGCCGCGCGCCTGCGGCGCAGTCTGCCGTACGAGCCCCGTCAAGACCTTCGCCGGCCCGACCTCGACGAACGTCTCGACGCCCTCGCGCGCCAGCAGCTCGATTGACTCGCGCCAGCGGACGGGCGAAGAGACCTGTCGGACGAGCGCGGCACGCGCCTCGGCGCCCATGCGTATCACGGCCGCGTCCACGTTCGTCACGAGCGGCACGCTCAGGTCTTTGAACTCGACCGCGTCGAGGTCTGCCGCCAGACGCTCCTGCGCCGGAAGCATCAGCGCGCAGTGGAAGGGCGCGCTCACCTTCAGAGCTATCGCGCGCTTCGCCCCGCGCTCTTTCAACATCGGCAGAGCGCGCTCGACGGCCGCGGCGCTCCCGGCGATGACAATCTGGCCCGGCGAGTTGATGTTCGCGGGGCTGCAAATCTCGCCCTCGTGCGCGGCCTCTTTACACACGGCCTCAATCATCTCGAACTCGCCGCCGAGAACTGCGGCCATCGCGCCCGCGCCGACCGGCACCGCCTCCTGCATGTAGCGGCCGCGCTTACGAACAGTCTGCACGGCGTCTCTCAAACTCAGCGCGCCCGCCGCCACCAGCGCCGAGTATTCGCCGAGGCTGTGGCCGGCTACGAAGTCGGGCCGCGGCAACCCTTCGCCTTCGGCCGCGCGCAGCGCCGCGACTGAAGTAGTCAAAATCGCCGGCTGCGTGTTCTCGGTCAACTGCAACTCTTCCGCCGGCCCTTCAAAACACAAACGACTCAGGGCGAACCCGAGCGCGTCATCCGCCTCTTCAAAGACCTCGCGCGCCGCCGCGTACCTCTCCGCCAGCTCGCGCCCCATGCCCGGCGCCTGCGAGCCCTGACCGGGGAAGATGAAAGCGACTGCCATAGTAGTCAGTAGACAGTAGTCAGTGGTCAGTAGAAATACAATCCGTAAACGAGCCGTTCGCAAGTCAGCGTCGGCGCCGGCAAGGCGGAGCCCTGCTGTCTACCGACTACTGTCTACTGACTACCACTTAATCAGCGCGCCGCCCCACGTCACGCCGCCGCCGAAGGAGGCGAGCAGCACGAGGTCGCCCTCCCTGACCTTGCCCTGCTCGACGCACTCGTCGAGCGCGATGGGGACGGAGGCCGCGGAGGTGTTGCCGTGGTAGGCGATGTTCGAGTAGACGACTGACGGGTCAACGTCGAGCCTCGACGCCACCGCGTCCGTGATGCGCTGGTTCGCCTGATGCGGGATGAAGAGCCTCACGTCCTCCGGCTTGTACCCCGCCTCGTTCAAAACTTCCGTGGACACGTCGGCCATCGAGCGCACGGCGACCTTGAAAAGCTCGTTCCCCTTCATCTTGAAGAAGTGGAGCCCCTGCGAAAGCGTCTCTGCCGTCGGGCGTATGCGCGTGCCGCCGCCCGGCGAGTAGAGCTGTTCGGCGAAGCGCCCGTCCGAGTAGATGCGCGTCGCCAGCACCCCGCGGTCGCCCTCGGCCGGCCCCAACACGGCCGCGCCCGCGCCGTCGCCGAAGAGGATGCAGGTCGAGCGGTCTGTGAAGTCCACGTAGCGCGAAAGCACCTCGGCGCCGATGACGAGCGCGTAGCGCGTCTGCCCGGTCTTAATCATCTTGTCGGCCATCGTCAGGCCGTAGAGGAAGCCGGAGCAGGCGGCGGCGAGGTCGAAGGCGGCGGCGCGGTTCGCGCCCAGTTCCGCCTGAATCAGGCAGCCCGTCGAGGGGAGAATCTGGTCGGGCGAGACCGTGGCGCAGATGAGGAGGCCGATGTCAATGGGGTCTATGCGCGCCTGCTCGATGGCCTTGCGCGCGGCGGCGACGGCGAAGAGCGAAGTGTACTCGCCCTCGGCGGCGCGGTGGCGCTCCTTGATGCCCGTCCGGGTGGTTATCCACTCGTCCGAGGTCTCGACCATCTTTTCGAGGTCGGCGTTGGTCAGGATGCCCTCTGGGTACGCGCGCCCCGTGCCGAGAATTGCCGATCTGATCTCTGCCATCAGTCTGCCTGCTTTCTCCGTGTGGCTAGAACTTACCACAAAGACGCGGATGCACTAAGGCTGCATCCGGCGCTTTTTACGCGGGGGCCACCTTTCAGTTCCTGTTGCGTCTGGAATTATTAGCCAAATCTTTTTTGCCCGAGCGGCGAGCGGCGCTGCCGTGGCGGCCCGCTCACTCGGCCGCGACGGCGCCGAGCGCCAGCGACTCGCGCGCGTTCGTCTCGGCGACGCCGCGCGAGATGCGCTCCTGCGCGCCGTGCTCGGAAAACTCTTTCACGTTGCGGATGGCGTTGCGCACGGCGCGCGCGTTCGAGCTGCCGTGGCCGACGACGACGATGCTGCGAACGCCGAGCAGCGGCGCGCCGCCGTACTCGGCGTAGTCGAGCCGCTTCTTCAAATTCTGGAACGCCGGCCGCGCCAGCACCGCGCCCGTCTTCGTGATGACCGAGGCCGAAAGCTCGCGCTTAATCAACGTGATTACCGCGTCCTGCAAGCCCTCCGACAGCTTCAGGATGACGTTGCCCGTGAAGCCGTCGGTGACGATCACGTCCACCTGCCCCGAGAACACGTCGCGCCCCTCGACGTTGCCGACGAAGTTCAAGCTCTGCAACTCGCGCATGAGCGGGAACGCCTCCTTCGTCAGGTCGTTCCCCTTCGCCTCCTCCTCGCCGATGGACATCAGGCCGACCGACGGCCGCTCAGTCCCGAGCACCGAGCGCGAGTAGGCGTCGCCCATGATAGCAAACTGCGCCATGTGGTGCGGCTTGCACTCGGCGTTCGCGCCCACGTCCAGAAGCATCGTCGGCCGCCCCGACTTCGTCGGCAGAAGCGCCGCGAGCGCCGGGCGGTCAACGCCGGGCAGCATCCCGATGACCATCTTGGCCGTCGCCATCGCGGCGCCGGTGTTGCCGGCCGAGAAGAAGCCGTCCGCCTGCCCTTCGGCGACGAGGCGCGCGCCGACCCTCATCGAACTCCGACGCTTGCGCCGGACGGCCGTCGCCACGGCCTCGTCCATCCCGATGAACTCGGGCGCCTCGACGAACCAGACGCCCTTGTCGCCGTCCCTGCGCCAGCCGCAGCGGCGCAGTTCCTTCTCGACGACTTCGCGCTGACCGACGAGGATGACGCCGACGCCGAAGTCGCGCGCGGCGGCGAGCGCGCCGTCAATCTCGGGGTGCGGCGCGCGGTCGCTGCCCATCGCGTCCACCACGACTTTGCCGGTCAGCTTAGTCTGTCTCATCAAAGGCCGCTTTAAGCCTTACGCCTCTTGCTGAATCTTTACGACCTCGCGGCCGTTGTAGTGGCCGCACTTCGGGCAGACGCGGTGCGGCATCCGCGGCTCCTGACAGTTCTCGCACAGGACGGTCTGCGGCGCGCGCAAGGCGTCGTGCGCACGGCGCTGGCGCGTGCGCGACTTGGAATGGCGTCGTTTCGGATTAGGCATGATTACTCCTTCAATAATTGTTAACAGGTGACGAAGGGGAACAAGGTGATTCTCGTCACCTGTCACTCATTCTTATCTTTCAGACCGGCGAGCGCAGACCAGCGCGGGTCTATCTCGCCCTGCTCGCAGGAGCAGTGTCCGGCGTTGAGGTCTGTGCCGCACTTCGGGCAGAGACCCTTGCAATCCTCTCTACAGAGGCGGCGCGACGGCAGCGCCAGCAGAACCTGCTCGCGCACTAGCTCGTCAAGGTCAACCGCCTCGCCGTCGTAGGCCGACAGAATAAGGTCTTCCGACAGCAGCTCGACGTTCTCGGCCTTCGCCGCCTCGGCCTCCTGCGGGATGAAGGAGGTGTCGAACTCGACCGCGAGCGGCGAGCGCGTCGGCGCCAGACAGCGGTCGCACAAAAGCTCGACCTCCGTCCTGATTTCGCCACGCAGGCGAACCTGCTCGCCCTTGCGGCTGGCGCTGCCGCGGACGGCCGTCTCGCCGACCACGCGCGCGCCCTCGTCTTCTAAATCAACCTCTTCCGCGCCGTAGTTGTGCTCGAAGGGCTTGCCCGCCGCCGTCAGATTTTCAACCTCTATCCGCATGATTACCCCCTCGGTCGGCGGCGGCCTTTTCGGCGCACTCGGCGCAAAATATGCAATTATAACGGCCGAAACGAAAGTGTCAACGCGCCGCGCGGCTTTCGGGCCGACGTGCGGTGCGGCCGTCCTCTCAACGGACGCTCGGGCGGGGTTCCAGCGCGTCCGCGCGCAGCACGGCGGCCAGACGCTCATCTCCGCCCGTGAGCAGACGACGGCGCCCGCGCCCGTCCGGCCCGAAAAACGACGGCGTCGGCTCGACGAGTCTGCCGGAGCCGTCGTCCACCTGCTCCGGGAAGGCGCCGAGCGCGTCGGCCGCCGCCCACGAGCGCGCGGTGCTGACGGTGTCGCCGAGGCGCCCCTGCACGAGCCCGAGCAGGTAGAAGGCCGCGCCGTACTTCTCGTCCAGCCCGACGGCCTTCGACAGATGGCGCAGCGCCGTCTTGTGGCGGCCGAGCTGAAAATTCGCCAAGCCCAGAACGTAATGCGCCTCGGGGCCGGGGCGCGCTTCGAGCGCGAGCTTGAACTCGGCGAGCGCGCCCTTCCAGTCCCCTTCGGCCGCCGCGAGCCGGCCAAGCGCGTAGTGCGCCGCGAAGGAGTGGCCGCAGGCTTCGACCGCACTGCGCAGGAGCGTGCGCGCGCGCTCCGTCTCGCCCTCGTCGCCGCAGGCCAGCCCGAGCAGCAAACACAGACGCCCGCTCTCGGGCTCCGCCGCGACGGCGCGCGCGAGGTAGTCGCGCGCGGGCGCGGTCTTCCCCTTCACGAAAAGTTGCTCGCCGAGGAAGACGTTGAGCGGGACGTTGCCGGGCGCGAGCGCCGCGGCGCGTTCGAGGTTGCGGAGCCCCGCGGCCGCGCGCCCGTTATCAAGCTCGTCGAAGCCCTCGCGCACGAGCTTCCCGAAAAGCCCGCGCTCCTCGCCCTCGTAGGCCGCGAGCACGCCCGCACACACTCGCCCGTAGCGCGTGTCCTCTTCCGCCTCGCCCTCCTTCCGACGGCGCTCGCGCCAGAGCGCGGCGAGGCGGTGGCGGTCTATCGAGCCCGCCTCTGTGAGGACGGTGATGAGCGTGTCGAGCAGCTCGTGGTCGAAGTAGGCCGAGCGCGATTGCTTGAGCATCAGCTCGGCCATCTTCTCAAGCTTATCTATCACGCGCGAGATGTGGTTCTCGATGGCCGTGACGCGCTCAAGCAGGTGCTCCTCCATCCCGCCGTTCGTGCCGCGCCCCTCGAAGCGCGCCGCCGAGGGCTCGACCAGAAGCATCAGCCGCGTACCGCAGTGACAGCACAAGTCTTCGCCAAGCTCGTTGGCCGACTTGCAGCGCTGGCAGAAGATTTTCCCGCGAACGTTCGACATAAAACTTAACAGCAAACGGCGCGCGAATTCCCGCTTCGGACTTCGCGCGCGTCAGGTGAACTTCTAATACTCGTAAAACCCTCGGCCGCTCTTGCGGCCCAGCCAGCCCGCGTCAACGTACTTCTTCAGGAGCGGGCACGGACGGTACTTCGGGTCGCCCAGCTCCGTGTGCAGCACGTTCAGGATGGCGAGGCACACGTCGAGGCCGATGAAGTCGGCGAGCGTCAAAGGCCCCATCGGGTGATTCATCCCGAGCTTCATGATGCCGTCTATGGACTCGCGCGTGGCGACGCCTTCGTAGAGGGCGAAGATCGCCTCGTTAATCATCGGCATCAGCACGCGGTTCGAGACGAAGCCCGGCGAGTCGTTGCACTCAAGCGCCGTCTTCCCCATCCGCTCGGCGAGCTGGCGCGTGCGCGACCAAGTCTCGTCCGAAGTGGCGATGCCGCGTATGACCTCGACCAGCTTCATGACGGGGACGGGGTTCATGAAGTGCATGCCGATGACGCGGTCGGCGCGTTCGGTCGCGGCGGCGAGTTTGGTGATGGAGATGGAGGAGGTGTTCGAGGCGAGTATCGTCTCGGGCCCCGCCACGGCGTCGAGCGCGCGGAAGACTTCGCGCTTGGCTTCGAGGTTTTCGGTGATGGCCTCGACGACGAAGGCGCAGCCGGCCAACTCAGAAAGCTCGGTCGTCGTGCGTATGCGCCCGACGATTGCGCGCTTCTCCCCTTCCGTCAGGCGCTCCTTGTCCACGTCGCGCTGAAGGCTTCGGTCTACGGCGCGAAGCCCGCGTTCGAGGAACTCTTCGCCCACGTCGCGCAGCACGACTTCGTAGCCGGCGCGCGCGGCCGTCTGCGCGATGCCATTGCCCATCGTCCCGGCCCCGACGACTCCGATTGTTTCAGACACGTCCCTCTGCTCTCCGTCGAACGTTTACCGTCAGCGCCAGTCGGGCGGCTGCTGCGGCGGTGCGTAATCCTGCTGGCGGCTCGCGTCCGCGGCGCGGCGCGTCTCCCAATCGTACGTGCTCGAATCGCGCAGCGGCGCGCGGAAGTTCTGCGATGGGTCGTAGCCGCCGCCGCGGTAGAAGTGCTCGCCCTGCCCGAAGTGAAACCAGAGCGTGTAGACGCAGAGCGCCGTCCCGAACGGGAAGCTCAGAGCTTCGACGCACGCCGCGATGATGCTCATCACGCGCGCCCAGCTCTTGCGCTTGAGCATCGCGTAGCCGGCGAGAATCGGCGGCAGCCCGAAGAGGAGCGCGCAGAAGAGCATCAGCAGGCCGAAGAAGCCGAAGATGGCCATAAGGGCCGGCGGCGCGCCCGGGTCGGACGCCCCGGCGGCGCCCATGAATAAGAAGATGGGGACGAAGAGAAGCATCATCATGGCGTTGAAGCCGCCGTAGATGAGGTGCATGATGCCGATGACCTTGTTGTGGTCTTGGGGGGTCATGTTCAACTCCGTTCTGTGTGGGGCGATTAACGCTCGACCGCCAGCGCCACGGCGTTGCCGCCGCCGAGGCAGAGCGCCGCCAAGCCCCGACGCGCGTCCCTGCGCTGCATCTCGTAGAGCATCGTCGTCAGAAGGCGCGAGCCAGACTGCCCTATGGCGTGGCCGAGGGCGACCGCGCCGCCGTTGACGTTCACCTTCGCCGGGTCTAACTCAAGCTCGCGTATGATGGCGATGGCCTGCACCGAGAAGGCTTCGTTCAGCTCGATGAGGTCAACCTCGTTCAGCGACCAGCCGGCCTTGCGTAGAACCTTTCTGATGGCCTCGACGGGCGCCATCATCACGAGTTCGGGCTGAATCCCCGAGGTCGCCTGCGCCGCGACGCGCGCCATCGGCTCGACGCCGAGCGCGCGCGCGCGTTCTTCGGAAGTGACGACCAAAGCCGACGCGCCGTCGTTGACGCCGGGCGCGTTGCCGGCCGTCACCGTGCCGCCCTCCTTGAAGGCGGGCCGCAGCTTCGCCAGAGCCTCAAGCGAAGTGTCCTCGCGCACCGACTCGTCGGTGTCGAAGACGAGCGCGGCGCCCTTCTTCTGCGGAATCTCGACCGCGGCGATCTCGTCCTTGAACTTGCCGGCCTTAATCGCCGCCGCGGCCTTGCGGTGGGAGTTCAGCGCGTACTCGTCCTGCTCCTCGCGCGTCACATTGTAGCGCTCGGCGACGACCTCGCCCGTGTTCCCCATGTGGTAGTTCTCGAACGCGCACCAGAGCCCGTCGTTAATCATCGAATCAACGAGCGCGGCGTTCCCCATCCGGTAGCCCTCGCGCGCCTTCGGCAGCAGGTAGGGCGCGTTCGACATGGACTCCATCCCGCCCGCGACGACGATCTCGGTGTCGCCGAGCTGAATGCCCTGCGCGGCCATCATCACTGACTTCAGCCCTGAGCCGCAGACCTTGTTGATGGTGACGGCCGAGACGCCGAACGGGATGCCGCCGTGCAGCGCCGCCTGCCGCGCCGGGTTCTGGCCCAACCCCGCCTGCACGACGCAGCCCATGATGACCTCGTCCACGTCTTCCGGCGCGACGCCCGCGCGGCTGACGGCCTCGCGGACGACTATCGAGCCGAGTTGCGTCGCCGTGAACCCCTTGAGCGAGCCCATGAACTTGCCCGTCGCCGTGCGCGCGGCGCTGATGATGACGGCTTCTCTCCTGTCGGCCATACTCTGCCTCGCTTCCCTTCCGCGCGAACGCCGGGGCGACGCGCTCCACACTCTTCAAAGTTAAGAATTATAACGTTTAGCCCAAGGTGCGATTATACGTTGGCCCAAAGGGGTGTCAAGCAAGGGATTCCGCCCGTTGAAAGCCTTCGGCGGCGGTGCTAGACTCGGCCAGCTTTCGACGAATTCGCGCCGCGCGCGCAGCAAAAAATTTCTTCCTTCAGACACCACCCGACTTTATGCAAGCACTGATACTCGCTGGCGGCAAGGGGATGCGGCTGCGGCCTCTGACGGTCTACACGCCCAAGCCGGTCGTCCCCGTCTGCAACCGCCCGTTCCTGCTCTACCAGATAGACATGCTCAAGCGCGCGGGCGTCACCGACATCACGCTCTCGCTCTCTTACCAGCCGCAGAAGATCGAGCAGCAGCTCGGCGACGGCTCTGACTTCGGCGTCAAGATTAACTACACGGTCGAGCCGCAGCCGATGGGCACGGCCGGCGCCTACAAGTTCGCCGCCGAACTCATACGCGAGCCGACGGTCGTCCTCAACGGCGACATCGTGACGGACTTGGATTTGAAGTCCGTCATACGCGAGCACAACGACCGCAAGGCCGTCGCCACCATCGTGCTGGCGCCGGTCGAGAACCCTTCGGCCTACGGACTCGTCGAGACGGAGGAGGACGGGCGCGTCCGCCGTTTTCTTGAGAAGCCGAAGGCCGACGAGATAAGCTGCAACACCATCAACGCCGGCACCTACGTCCTCGACCCCGAAGTGCTCGACCTCATCCCGGCGGGCGAGAACCACTCGTTCGAGTACGGCGTCTTCCCTGAGCTGCTCCGGCGCGGCGCCGCCTTCTACGCGCACGTCCCCCGAGACGCCTACTGGATAGACATCGGCACGCCCGCGCGCTACCTGCAAGTTCACCACGACATACTCGCGGGCCGCGTCCGCGGCGTGAAGCTCAAGGAGCGTCGCGGCGCGAACGCCGAACTCGCCACGCATGCAGAGGTGGACGAACTCTCGCTCGTCGCCGACGACTGCACCGTGAAGCCCGGCGCGCAGGTCGTCAACTCCGTGCTCGGCGAGGGCGTCCACGTCGAAGAGAAGGCGCGCATCGAGAACTCCATCGTCTGGCCGCACACGCGCGTCGGCGCGGGCGCGCACCTCTCGAACGCCGTCGTCGGCCGCGGCTGCCACATCGGCCGCTCGGCGCAGGTCGGCGCAGGGTCAGTGCTCGGCGACAAGACGAACCTCACCGACTACACGCAGACCGGGGGCGCTTTGTGACGCACAGACGCGAGCGCCCGACGCCCATACGCTTCGGCACGGACGGCTGGCGCGCAGTCATCGCAGAGGAGTTCACCTTCGAGAACGTCGAGCGCGTCGCACAAGCCTACGCCGACTTCATCAAGCAGCAGCATGCCTCCGATTCCGCGAGCGCCGAACTTCATCAACACTCGCACGCCGACGAGCCACACGCGCACGACTCCGCGGCGCACGCTCACGCCGCAGGCGCACACGCACACGAACACGCCGCCGAGACGCACGCGCGCCCGGCGGCGGTCGTCGGCTACGACCGGCGCTTTCTCTCCGAGCAGTTCGCGGCGCGCGCGTGCGAAGTCCTCGCCGGCAACCAGATAAACGTCTCGCTCTTCGACTCGGACGTGCCGACGCCGCTCGTCTCTTGGGCCGTGCGCGAGCGCGGCGCGGCGGGCGGAGTCGTCATGACCGCCTCGCACAATCCGCCGCACTTCAACGGCTTCAAGATCAAAGCGCCTTGGGGCGGGAGCGCTACGCCCGAGACGACCGTCGCGGTCGAGTCACTGCTCGACGCGAACACGGTGCAGCTCGGCGAGCTTCCCCGTGACGCGCGCGGCAGTCTGGACGCCGAAGTCCAAAGCTACCGAGCGCAGGTCGCGTCTTACGTTGACCTCGAACGCATATGCGCGCTGCGCACGCGCGTCGTCGTTGACCCGATGCACGGCTCGGGCGGCCGCTGGGTCGAGAGCTTTCTGAAGGGCGGGCGGCTCGGCGTCGAGACCATCCGCGCCGAGCGCGACCCGCTCTTCGGCGGCGTCGCGCCCGAGCCGATTGACCGCAACCTCGCGCCTCTGAAGGAGCGCGTGCGGGAGCGCCGCGCGCTGTTGGGCCTTGCGACCGACGGCGACGGCGACCGCGTCGGCGCTGTGAACGAGCGCGGCGAGACGATGACGATGCACGAGGTCGTGCCCCTCATCCTCCTGCACCTCGCGCGCGTACGCGGGCAGGAGGGCGGAGTCGTCCGAACCTTCTCGCAGTCAGTCCTGCTCAAGCGCATCGCGGCGGCGCACGGCCTGCGGCTCTACGAGACGCCCATCGGCTTCAAGTACATCGCCGACCTGATGCTGCGCGAGGACATACTCGTCGGCGCCGAAGAGTCGGGCGGCATCGGCGTGCGCGGCCACATCCCCGAGCGCGACGGCATACTCAACTCGCTCCTCTTCCTCGAAGCCGTCGCCGCGTCGGGCAGGAAGCCGACCGAGATGGTCGCGGAGATGCACCGCGAGTTCGGCGAGTTCTACTTCGGCCGGCGCGACCTGCACACGGAAGTCGCGCGCGGCCTCGCGCTCGTCGAGGCGCTCGCGACGAAGCCGCCCGCCGCGGTCGGCGGGTTCGAAGTCACCGGCGTCGAGACGCTCGACGGCACGAAGCTCCTCTTCGCGGACGAGTCTTGGCTGCTCTTCCGGCAGTCGGGCACCGAGCCGGTGCTTCGCGTCTACTCCGAAGCGACCTCGCCCGAGAAGATGAACGCGCTGCTCGAAGAGGGCGGCCACACCGCCGAAGCCTTTCATCACGGTTAAGTCTTCATGCCCGAGCTTCCTGAAGTCGAACTCGTCGCGCGCTCGCTAGACCGTCTGGTCGGCGGGCGGGTCATCGAGTCGGCAAAACTTTTGCGGCCCGGGCTCGCGCCCGAGAACACGCCGCGCGAGTTCGCCAAGGTGTTGCGCGGCGCGCGCGTCCGTCGCGTAGGCCGGCGCGGCAAGCACATACTCGCCGAGCTGGACAACGGCCGAGTCCTCATCACGCACCTGCGCATGACGGGCCGCTTCCTTCTGCTGCCCGAGCGCGCGCCGCTCCCCAAACACACGCACGCGCTCTTCCGTCTGGACACGGGCCGCCGCCTCGCCTTCACAGACCAGCGGCACTTCGGGTTGATGAAGGTCGTGCCCGCGGAACTTCTTAATGAAGCGCGCGAGCTGCGCGACCTCGCGCCCGAGCCCTTCTCGGAGGAGTTCACGCCCGACTACCTCGCGCGTGTGCTCGTGCGTTCCAGACGCGCGCTCAAGGACGTGCTGCTCGACCAGACGAAGGTGACCGGGCTCGGCAACATCTACGCGGCGGAAGTTCTCTTCCTCGCGCGCGCAAACCCCTTCGCGCCCGCCTCAAGCCTACAGCGCCGCGGCGTCGCGCGCCTCCACCGCGCCATCCTCGAAGTGCTCGGCGAAGCGCTCGCGCACGGCTCGACGATGAACGTAGACCCCGAAGACATCGAAGGCAGCTACTTCAGCGGCGGCGACAACAGGCGCTGGCGCGTCTACGACCGCGAGGGCGAGCCCTGCCGCAAATGCAGACAGCCCATCCGCCGCCTCTCGCACGCAGGCCGTTCGACCTACTACTGCCCGCGCTGCCAGACGCTTTAGCCGAACCCGACTCACGGCCGCCGCCGCGACCGTGCCGCGTCCCGCCGCGGGCGCCATTTTCTTCCTCGCATAACCCCCGTGTGCTATACTCCGGCCCGTCTTACCAAACCTTCACCCGACGGCGCCTCCGGCCGAATGCTCTGAAGCATGAACAGACCCTTCAAAATCGTCGCCGTCGTGCTTGCCTTTGGCGCGGCCCTCTTCTCGGCGCGCGTGGCTCACGCGCAGAAGGCCGCCGCCGGCAGGCAACAGGTCGCCACGGCCGCGCGCGTCGCTTCGGCCAACGAAGGCTCGCCCGGCGCGCTCTTCGTGACGGTCGGCGGTCAGGAGAAGAAGGTCGCGGACGCGGCTTACAAGGCGTGGGTCATCGAGGGCGGGCGAAGGGTCGTCTACTCTGGGCCGGACGGCGCGGGCGGCTACGAGAACGAGGGCCAGTCGCTGCACGCCTACGACGCCGCGACGGGGGCGCAGCGCAAGGTCATGTCCGAGTATTACATGATTGACAAGGTGACCGAGGTGACGACGGCCGCGA
The DNA here is from genome assembly GCA_035248785.1 of Pyrinomonadaceae bacterium. Taxonomy (GTDB): domain Bacteria; phylum Acidobacteriota; class Blastocatellia; order Pyrinomonadales; family Pyrinomonadaceae; genus QHXN01. Next base: position 12,674 of record DATFHD010000062.1, read on the forward strand.
AGAAGACCGCGCTGCTCGTCGAGATGTCGGACGGCGGCCTCGGCGCCTCCTACGTCGCCGTGGTTGACCCTTCGCGCGGCGAGGTCTTCTTCCGGCGCTGGGCGCGTGTGCTCTCGCGCAGCGGCGACAGCGTCGTGCTCGGCCAGTACAAGGAGTCCGACTGGGAGAAGCTCAACTCGAACTCCACGGGGAAGGTCGCGCCGACCAAGACCGAGCGTATAAACCTCAGCAGCGTCCTCGGCGGGCGCGTCATCGTCAACAAGCCAAGCCGTTAGAACCCGCCCGCGGCCGCCCCCTGAAACGTTTCTCGCCGAAACGTCATTAGTTGTTGTAGTCAGCAGTGTCGGACGTGTCGTACTCGGGCGCCCTACCCACGACAGTGCAGCTTCAACCCGAGACGACGCGTCCGCCCGCCGCCCGGTCAGCACCTTGCGCCGCCGTGCGGTCTGTACCCTACCCCACTCCGCGAGGTTGAGAGAGGAAGACAACTCATATGAGTCAGGACGAGAAAGACCTGCGGCCTGAGGAGGCCGCCTTGACGCCCGAGCCCCCGCACGACGCCGCCCCAGACCCGCCGGACGCAGAGGCGGACGTGGACGCGTGCGACGTGCCCATCACGGAGGCCGACGCGACGGCCGACGACGAACTGCCGATGGCGGAAGGAGGTGTGTTGTAACATGGCTTTTTCATTGACTTGGCTGCCCGACGTTTTAAAGATCGCCGGCCTCAAGATTTCTGAGGTGGACGGCTGGCGCGACCGCGGGCGTGGCGACGTGGGACGCATCTTCGGCGTCGTCTGCCACCACACCGCCGGGCCGCGCAACGGCAACATGCCCAGCCTCAACGTCCTCATCAAGGGGCGTTCAGACCTGCCCGGCCCGCTGGCTCAGCTCGGCCTCGGCCGCGACGGCACTTACTACATCATCGCCGCCGGCCGCGCGAACCACGCCGGCCGCGGCGTCTGGCGCGGCGTCGAGAACGGCAACTCCAACTTCATCGGCATCGAGGCCGAGAACGCGGGCGTGAACGACCCTTGGCCCGACATTCAGTTGGACGCGTACCACCGAGGCGTCGCGGCCATCCTCAAGCGCGTCGGCCAGAGCAGCGACTTCTGCGCCGGCCACAAGGAGTACGCACTGCCCCACGGCCGCAAGGACGACCCGCACCCGATAGACATGAACCAGTTCCGCACCTCGGTCGCCTCCATCATGAGCGGCCAAGGGCCTGCGCCGCGGATCGTCCCCGGCGTCGAGCCGGCCGCGGCCGGCGGGCAGGGCCGTCCGACACTGCGCCGCGGCATGACCGGCGACCTGACGCGGCAGGTTCAGGGCAAGGTCGGCGTCAAGGTGGACGGCAACTTCGGCCCCAAGACGGAGGCGGCCGTCCGCGCCTTCCAGCGCGCACACAACCTCGTGCCGGACGGCATCGTCGGCCCGAAGACGTGGCGAACGCTCGACGCCGCCTGAGGGTTGCGAAAGGTAAAGCGCGCGGGCGGCGGGAGGCGCCGACCTCCCGCCGCGCGCCGTCTTCCCCGGCGAGGCCGCCGCAGTGCTTGACAGAGCCGCACGGCGCGGCGTATAAGCGCCGTTGACAAAAGACGTGGTGAGTTAAGGCGACTTGCGGCCACGTAAAACAAGCAGCTAAACAGCTCGGCGCCTCCACGCGTCGCACGAACTTCTAAGCACGGAAGTCCCGCGTTGTTTGGCGCGGGACGTTTTTTTTGAGTAGACGACGATGATTTCTTTCAGAGAGCTTTTGGAGAGCGACCACGTCACCGTCTTCGACGGCGCGATGGGGACGCAGTTGTACGCGAAGGGCGTCTACATCAACCGCTCTTACGACGAGTTGAACCTGACGCAGCCCGACCTCGTGCGCGCCGTTCACGAGGAGTACGTGCGCGCGGGCGCCGAGGTGATTGAGACGAACACCTTCACGGCGACGGCGCACAAGCTACAGCAGTACGGCTTGGAGGGGCGCCTGCGCGAGATAAACGTGGAGGGCGTGCGTCTGGCGCGCGAGGCGGCGTGCGAGAGTTGTTACGTCGCGGGCGCCATCGGGCCGCTCGGGCTTCGCATCGAGCCGTACGGGCCGACCTCTTTCGACGAGGCGAAGGAGATGTTCCGCCAGCAGGCCGAGGCGCTGCTCGAAGGCGGCGTTGACCTCTTCGTCCTCGAAACTTTCTCCGACATCTCCGAGATGCGCGAGGCCATACGCGCCGTCCGCGAACTCTCCGACCTGCCCGTCGTCGCGCAGATGACCATCTCGCTCGACGGCAACACCTCTTTCGGCACGACGCCCGAAGTCTTCACCGCGCGTCTGGACGAATGGGGCGCCGACGTTATCGGTTTGAACTGCGGCGTCGGCCCCGTGACCGTGCTGACTGCCGTCGAGAAGATGCGGCCCGTGACAACGAAGAAGCTCTCGGCGCAGCCGAACGCGGGACTTCCGCGCGACGTGCAGGGACGGCAGTTCTACATGTGCTCGCCCGAGTACATGGCGAAGTACGCGAAGCGTCTGATTCAGGCGGGCGTGCGTTTCATCGGCGGCTGCTGCGGCACGACGCCCGCGCACATCAAGCTAATCTCCGACGCCGTGCGCCCGCTCTCGCCGCGTCACACAGGGAGGACTGGCCGCCTCGCTTCGGCCGCGCGCGTCGAAGAGAACAAGCCGGCGGAGATTCCCGTCGCGCCGCTCGAAGAGCGTTCCAACTGGGGGCGCCGCCTCGCGCGCGGCGAGTTCCTGACGACGGTCGAGGTGCTTCCGCCCAAGGGCTGCGACCCCGTGAAGACGCTCGACAGCATTCGCCTTTTAAAGGCCGCGGGCGTCAACGCCGTCAACATCCCCGACGGCCCGCGCGCGCAGACTCGCATGAGCGCGCAGGCGACTGCCGTTCTGGTCGAGCGCGAGATAGGTTTGGAGTCCGTTCTTCACTACTGCTGCCGCGACCGCAACCTTCTGGGCATGATGAGCGACCTTCTGGGCGCGGCGGCTCTGGGTTTGCGCAACCTTCTTATCATTACGGGCGACCCGCCGAAGATGGGGCCGTACCCGGACGCGACGGCCGTCTTCGACATTGACTCAATCGGCCTGACGAACATGGTCAACAAGCTCAACCACGGGCTAGACCTCGGCAACAACCCGACGGGGACGCCCACGTCCTTCTGTATCGGCGTCGGCGTCAACCCCGGCGCGGTCAATCTCGAAGAAGAGATCAAGCGCTTCGAGTGGAAGGTCGAGGCGGGCGCGGAGTTCGCCATCACGCAGCCGGTTTTTGACACGGAGCAGTTGCGCGACTTCCTCCAACGCATCGAGCACGTACGCATCCCCGTCATCGCGGGCATCTGGCCTCTCGTCTCCTACCGCAACGCCGAGTTTCTGCACAACGAAGTTCCCGGCGTGCGCGTCACGCCCTCGATAATGGAGCGCATGCGCCTCGCCTCCGACAAGGGCAAGGACGCCGCCCGCGACGAAGGTATAAAAATCGCCCGCGAACTCCTGCTCGACGTGCGCGACGCCATCCAAGGCGTCCAAGTCTCCGCGCCCTTCAACAACGTCAAGTACGCCCTCGAAGTCTTCGAGGCGCTCCCCGAATTCTCCACGCACAAGGAAGCGAGCGAGGCTGCCACCGTTACTGGCGACTGAAGCCCATATTGTCATTAGCGATTGGGTTGGCGGTTGCGGTTTTCTCGACAGACAGCGGGCGCCTCCGCCGTCAGGGCAACGTCAGCTAATACGCACAAAAGAAGCCGCCGAGTCGAAATGACTACGGCGGCTTCCTTGTCCGGTCTCCGGCTGATACTTAGCCAGATTCGAGCTATACGGCATTCCACTGGCCCGTGCAGGGAATGGTCAACATTCCGTTCGCATCTGCCGTGAACTGTCTTTGAACTCCATTTTAGTCTTGCCAGACCCCTGTCTGATTTGGGTCAACCTGCACAGTCATGGTGCCGTTGGTGCAGTTAATGGGGCACCACGTGCCGTTGCAGGGGAAAGTCACGTTGCCGTTCGAGTCGGCCGAGATAGCCTGAACGCTCCGGTGATCTGCCGCTATCCAGCCGCCCGCCTGATTCGGGCCGGAGGCCGTGGTTGCGGAGTTGCCAGAGCAGGTGGTGGAACCGTCAACGCAACCGCTGTTATCACCACCACCGCCACCATCACCGTCCACGCCTTGTAAAGGTTGATGAGACCCGCCGCCGCCACCGCCGCCAGTGTCGGGCGGCGGCGTATCTGATTTGCATCCCATTTGAGCACCGAGCAAGAGGCACGCAATGAGGAGGGGCAAGAGCTTTTTCATTGGCTCACGCTCCTTCCCTCAATGTGGTCTAACAGGAGATTCACGGTCTGTTCGTCGAAAATGATGTCGAGGGGGGTTGAGAAGATGTAGCCGTTCGGGCCGTAGGCGAGGTGTCCGTCCGGGCCCGGGTAGTGCCGGCCCGTCACCCTCTCGATTCCGTCATGTACTGACGCCAGCCGCTTTTGTAAATTGGCCGCGGAGTCGGCCAGCGGGTCGTCGCTGGCCGCCGAGTAAGCGATGAGGACTGCTTGCAGCGGCGTGAACCCTTCTGCCGCCGCCGAACCGAACTGCTCCGGAATCGCCTCGCCCAGATACTTCGTGCGTTTCTGCACCTCTTCGCTGGCGGCCCGCTTCACGCCGGCTTTAATCAACGCGCGCGTCACGGGGTCGGCATCCCTAGCCGCCTTCACCTGCGCGGCCAACTGTTCGGGCGTTATGTCGCTCGCCGAGTTTGCCCGCAGTTGGACGTGCGCGCGGGCGTTGCGGAAAGAGTCCGGGAGGTCTGGGGCGTTGAAGCCCCGTAAAGTCTCCGCCGCGCGACCAATCTCTTCGTCGCTCGAAGCAGCGACGCGTTCGACGGCGGTGGCGGAGATAGCCTCGCTCAACTCGTCCGGCGTAATGCGGCGGAGTGTTCCGTTCAACGCGCGCGCCTCCATATCGGCCAATCGGGTTTTCGTCTGGCCGCGCAAGTCGACGCCCGAACGTTGACGCATAAAGTGAGCAGCGGATTCGACCGACGCGCGAACCCCGTTCGAGGTGTCGCCGCGGCGGGCGAAGCTTACTTCGCTGCCGACGCCGTCGCGAACGCTCGCCAGAAATTTCTGTTTCGCCACCGCCTGTTCGTAGCGCACTGCGGCCGTGCGCCGCAGGCTGACACTAATGATTAACGCACCCGTAACGGCAATCAGAGCCGCGACGAATAGAGCGCGCCGAGGTAGGGTTAAACGTCTCATCATGTGTCTTTCCTTTCACGTGAGCGATTTCGAGGCGGTTGAAGAGAGGAGTGGGCAGAATCTTTTGGCAGTCCTGACGCTAACACCACTCCATTAGCGGAGATGCCCTGCTATATGCAGCTATACGCTCATTGGCCACTATCGTCAAGCTAAATCCAACATTCCTCTGCCGGACGTGCGCGACGCGATTCAAGGCGTACAGGTCTCCGCGCCCTTCAACAACGTGAAGTACGCTCTGGAAGTCTTCGAAGCGCTCCCCGAGTTCTCGCGTCAGGAAAAGACCGAAGCGGCTATAGAAAAAACCGAGGCGGCTATAGAAAAGACCGAAGCGACTACCGCCGCCAACACCTGAGCCCGAGAAAGATTCTCTAAAGCCCGCGGAATCACCTCCCGGCGCCTCAGAATAATCTCCCGGCGCCTCGATTCATCCCCGCCCGCCCGACATTCCGACGACGCGGGCGGGGATTTTTCCAACCCACGCCCGAACTTCGCCTCCACCGCTCTCCATTTTGGCGCCCCCGCTCTCCCCCAAAGCACTGCCGCTCTCCCCTCTGGCGCCGCACGCCCCGAAATTTGCCCGCACCGCTACACTTTGACCGCGCACCGCCGAGAATTTGCGCGCACCGTTCGGGATTTGGCTCGCACTGCCCGAGAATTGACGCGCACCGGCAGGAATTTGCGCGCACTGCTTACGAATTGGCTCGCACTGCCGGGGAATTGACGCGCACTGCTCAGGAATGTGCGCGCACCGGCACGAATTTGCACGCACGGCGGGAGTTCTGCCGCGCACCGGCGGCCCGGACGCGCTCGGCTGACAGAATTTGTAACTCGGGTGTGAGAATTTGCAGCCCGGCTCTGAAATCGGCGCGCACCGCCTAACTTTTGCGTCTGCGCCGGAAGGAATAGCGGTCAGTACCGCCCGCGGTAGCGGGTGGGTCGGGTTTGCGCCTTGCGGGCCATCGGAGTAACACGCACCCACCTGCTACCGCGGGCGGTACTGACCTGATTCACCGCGCCCGCCCCCGTCTGCGCCCCGCTCTAGCTAACCTCCCTCTCCCGCCCTCTCAATTCGCCCGTGCAAACTCACCTCTTCGGCTTCTTCCGCCCCTTGTTACCCTGCATCTTCCTGACATAATCCATTAACTTCTGCCCCTCGCCCTTCCGATTCATCCGCAGTAATAGTTCGGCATAGTATCCTTGTGCACACAATAAAGAATCGTGTTCCGGTGGTAACGTTTTCTTTTGAATTTTTATCGCCTTGCGAAAAAGCGAATCGGCCTCAGGATACCTATGACAGTCCGAATATAGTTTTGCTAAATTTTGCAGGTTGACAGCCAGCTTCGGATGATCCTCACCTAATGTCTTCTCGCCAATGACAAGTGCACGAAGGTAGAGTTCTTCGGCTTTAATAAAGTTACCGCGTTTTTCATAAAACAATGCCACGTTATTTAATTGAGTAGATGTCTCCGGATGTTCTTGGCCGTATACCTTATCCATGATTGTGAGGGCCTGAAGCGAAAGGGCTTCGGCTTCTGAAAGCTTATGCTGCTTTTCATAAATATCAGCCAAGCTATTTAGAATAGTTGCTAAGGAAGGTTGAACTGTACCAAAGGTATTCTCTACTATTTTGCGCGCCCGTAAAAGAAGTGTTTCAGCTTTTATTAATTGCCCTAAGAATGTGTAGGTCTGTCCCAGAAGACCAAGTACAACGGCCAACTCAACGTGTTCCGTCCCGTATAATTTCTCTTTGATTTCAAAAGACTCTGTAAGAGCCGCTTCGGACTCTGTATATTTTCCTTGAACAATAAGAACACTTCCCAGACCACGCAGACTTTCAGCGAGCACACGGTCTTTAGAATCGAGCACCTCATCTAGACTTTCTACAGATTTATTGTAATAAGCCTTCGCTTCAGCATATTTCCCCTGATCGAGTTTTAACGAACCTAGTTCTTGCAGACTTTGAGCGACGGCAATGTCATGCTCTCCCAGATTAAGTTTTCTGATTTCCAGTGCTTGAAGGAGAAGAGGTTCTGCCTCCTTATATTTGCCTTGGTCGTGTTTTAGCCAGCCCAAGTTATGCAGGCTGACTGCCGTTTCTAAAGCATCTTGCCCGTACAAATCTTTTCTGATGGCGAGTGCCGTGACGTAAAGCGGTTCGGTTTCCATCAATACGGCGTGGTCGTGCATGTACCGCGCGGCGTTTGTAAGGAGTTGTGCGGCTTCCGGAAGCTTTAAGTCCCACCTTTCGATGAGTCCGGCGCAGACCCGTGCGTGCGGGAGAAGGCGCTCGAAGCGATGCCACTCCGAAGAGTCCGTCTCGTCGAACTCCGGTAGAACTTGGTTGACTGCTTTGACGATGCGCTCGGCCCATTGACGCTGCGCGGCGTCGTCCATTCTGTCTTTTAGTACATCTTGGACGACGCGGTGGATGGAGAGGGTGCGCGCCTCGGGGTCGCGGCTAAGGAGTGAGTAACGGAGCGTTTCTCCGACGGCGTTGAGGAGGGCGAGGAGGTTGTTGACGGTCGTCGCCAGAAAATCTCCGAGGTGGGCGCCACCTTCGGTGAAGATTTCCTGTGGGATGGCGTCGGGGGCGAGGAAGGCGCAGGCGCGCAGGAGGTCTGCGGCCGTCGGGCTGGCGGTTTCGACCTTCTGGAAAGAGAGTGAGAAGGTGATTTCGACGGATTCGAGGTGGTCTGTGGCGAGTTTGCCGCGTTGGGCGCGGAGTTGTGCGCCTTGTGTCTGGTAAAGCTCAAGGTATTCGGCGGGGCTGGACGCGGTCTCTTCGATGAAGGCTCCCGCTTGGTCGAGTGCGAGGGGGAGGCCGTCAACTTCTCTTGAGATTGCCTTCGCCTGCTCCCTGTCCTCTTCGTTCGCGTCTTCGAGCGTGGCGTATTTGGCTCTGGGATTCGCGCGGCGGAGGAGGAAGAACGCGCCTTCGGACTCTTCCATCTTCTCGACGTTGACGGGGGTGGCAATCGCGCCGGTCGCGTGCTCGCGCGTGGTGAGGATGACGTGGCCTTTGCCGGCGGCGGGTATGAATTCGCGCGCGAGCGAGAGGTCATCGGCGTTGTCTAGGATGAGGAGCCAGTCGGGGTTGGCGTCGAACCAGCGTTTCACCGCGCCGACGGCTAGGTTCTGCTCCGGCGCGTTCACTTCGGGAAGTTGGAGCGTGCCGGCGATGTTGACGAAGTCTGAGATGAGCGTTTCGCGCGTCTCGGCTCGCGCCCAGAGGATGAGTTTGTATTCCGTGCGGTGTCGGTGCGCGTACTCGACGGCCGTCTGCGTCTTGCCCACGCCCGGCATGCCGCTGACGGCGGCCGCGCCCTTCGTGTCGAGCGCCGCGCGCAGTTCCGCGAGTTTGTCTTCGCGTCCTGTGAAGAAGGGGTTGGGCTGGTACGGGATGTTCCAGTTCGAGACTAAGAAGAACTGCTTCCGCTCGCGTGTCGGCAGAGGTTTGAGGCTGCCGAGTACGGGTTTTGTCACGCGCGGCTGATTCGTCAGACGCCGGTAGAGTTCTTCGTAACCCTGCTCTGAGTTGAGGTCGTAAGACTGTACGCCGCGGAGTTCGCGCGGGATGTGCTGTGAGTCTTCCGTCGAAAAGAGGACGGGGATAAACTTCGCGTTGCTGCCCGCGTCGTCGTACAACTCCTGCGTGATGATCGCGCCCTCCCACTGCGCGCCTAAGCCCTTCCCCGCCTCCTCCGTGCCTTTGAACCTCTTCTGATACGTCTCGGTGCAGATAATTAGAACGTAGTCCGCCGATTCAACCCTCTCGGCCGTCCATCTGGGCCAGCCTTCCGGCGGCGACGGCACGTACTGGTCGAGTTCGCAGTCAATGCCTTCGGCCCGCAGGCGGTCTGCGAGACTCAGCACGCGGTCGGTGTGCTCCGTGGAGTCGTGCGAGTAGCTTATGAAGACCTTCGGGGGTTCGGTTCTCGTCGTTTCCATTTAATCGTCTGCCGGAACGTTCGAATTTGAGGACGACGCAAAGACGCGGCCGGCCGTGAGCACGCGACCCGCAACGGAGCGCACATTATAGAACATCCTCGCGCCTCTTAAAGTTTTTCCTGTCCGTCCCAGAGGACACAACGAAGCGCCGCCACACGAAGCACGAGTGGCGGCGCCCTTTCCGTCAAACATACGAGCAGGACTGTTAAGGCTTCTGCCGGGCTTTGCGCTCTTCCATGATCTTGGCGGACTCTTTTTCAATCATGGGCTTCAGTCTGGCGCTGAGGTCTATCGCCTTGCGGAAGTCCTCTTCGGCCTCTCTGTCCATCCCCTTGCTCAGTTCCGCCAGCCCGCGGTTAGCGATGGCCGCCGGGAACGGGCCGGGGACGAGTGACATGGCCTTGTTGTAGTCGGCTATCGCCCCGTCCATGTCGCCCTTCTTCGCGCGCGTGTTGCCGCGGTTGTTGTAGGCGTATGCGTAGTTCGGGTTGAGCGAGATGGACTTGTCGTAGTCTGCGAGCGCTCCGTCGTAGTCGCCGATGGCGTTGCGCGCGATGCCGCGGTTGCTGTAGGTCTCTGCGGCGTTCGGGTTAAGGGCGATGACCTTGTCGTAGTCCTCGATGGCGCCCGCTTGGTCGCCCCGCTTGGAGCGTATGACGGCGCGGCCGTTATACGCCGCGGCGTACGTCGGGTTGAGGCTGATGGCGATGTTGTAGTCTGTGAGCGCGTTGTCGAGGTCGCCCTTGTTGGCGAGAGTCAGGGCGCGGCCGTAGTAGGCCATGGCGTCGTTCGGGTTGAGCGTGACGGCCATCTGGAAGTCGGCCAACGCGCCGCCCGAGTCGCCCTTGCGGCCCTTCGCCGAGCCGCGGTTCGTGAACGCCGCCGCGTTGTTGGGTTCCAGCAAGATGGCTCTGTCATAGTCCGCAATCGCCCCGTCGAAGTCGTTCTTCCTGTAACGCTCGATGCCGCGCTGGACGTACTCGGCCGCCGTCTCGGGCTCCTTCTTCTCCGGCCCCTTCTCCTGCGCCACGACGGCGGACGAAAGTAATAAAAGGGTCGCAAACACTGGAAAGAATCTGCGCATGGCGTTCGACTCTCCTTCAAAAAGAGAAAGGCGCGGGAGACTTTACGACTCGCGGCGGCGTCCGCCGGTTCGGGAGTCGAGATTATAGAACATCCGCCGCCGGCCTCAAATACTTCTTGCCTTTCCCGCGCGGCGTTGTAGAATGCCGCGCAAATTCGCCGGGCCTCGCTCACACGCACGGCGCGTCCGCTTCGCGGGAAGTGCCCTTCGGACTGAAAGCCGACAACATTCAACTTTGGCAAGCGGCCCGCCAGCCTCTTCTCTCTCGTAAAGGAGGCCGTGCGTGCCCTCACTCAGAAGGCGCTTCGGCGTCGCCGCTCTCGTCGCCGTCTCTCTCTGCACACTGTTCACGCGCGTCGGCTCGCAGAGTTCCGCGCTCAGGCGCTTTACTGTGACCGCGCCCAAGTCTTTGAACCTCAACCCGACGCTCAGCGGCGACGGCCGCCGCCTCGCCTTCGAGTCGAGCACTCCTTTCGACGCGTCCGGCACGTCCGGCGGCTTCCGCCTCGTCGCGGCCGACACTTCCGTCGAGCCATCTTTCAAAGAACTCGCGCTCTCACGCGCGCCCGCGCCCTCGCTCTCGCAGGACGGCACGCTCGCCGTCTTCGCCGGCCGCGACAATCCCGTTTTTGAGAACGCGGACGGCGATTCGGAAATCTTCCTCCACGACGGCGCGCGCCTGCGCCAGCTAACGCACACGACGGCCGACGACCCGACGCGCCGCGCGACGCAGGGCTGCTTCCGGCCCTCAATCTCCGACGACGGCCGGCTCGTCGCCTTCAACTCAGACCGCGACCTCACGGGCGACAACGCCGACCGCAACTCCGAAGTTTTTCTCTTTGACACGCAGACGAACGTCTTTACTCAAATCACCCACACGACGGACGCGCCCGGCGCGCGCGACGCGAAGCTGAGCGGCGACGGCTCGCGCCTCGCATACGTTCTCGACCGCGCGGCCGAAGACGGAAGCACAGTCAGCGACCTTCTCATCTACACGAACGCGACCGGCGAGACATTCAAAGCGGCTGAGGGCGTGCAGTCGCTCTCCTTCACATACGGCCGCGCCGTGAGCGACGACGGCCTGCGCGTCGTCTACTCTGCGCGCGCCGCGAACGGCGCTACGCAGGTCTTCATGCTCGACGGCCGCAACGACTTCCGCCTGCGCCAGCTCACGCAACTCGGCACGCGCTCGAACGACGTGCCGCTACACCCCACCGTCAGCGGCGACGGCAACCGCGTAGCCTTCGCCACGCGCCGTAGCGTTGTCGGAGGAAACTCCGATGCGAGCGTCGAGCTTTATCTCTTCGACATCCCTTCCGCCTCCACGACGCGCCTGACCGACGCGCCCGGCGCGGCCACGGCCGAAGTCGTCTCTTCGCTCGACGACGAAGGCGCGCACGTCGCCTTCAGCTTCCCGCGCATCCTCTCAGACCGGAGCGTGCCGGAAGAGCTCGCCAACAACCCGGAGATTTATCTCGCCGAAATTCCGCCGCGCGCGCCCTTCAACACGGGGCTGCAACTCTTCAACGCCGCCCTGCCCAACCGTACGCCGCCCGCTGGCGCGCTCGCGCCCGACTCGATGGCGATACTCACGGGCAAGAACCTCTCGCTAGCGAACGAGAACGCGACGCGCCTCGCAAGCGGCGACTTCCCGACGAGTTTCCGTAATGTGACTGTCTCGGTCGGAGGCCGCGCGGCACAAATCTTCTACGTCTCGCCGACGCAGATAAACTTCAAAGTGCCCGCGGGCATCGAGAGCGGCCCGGCCGAAGTTTCCGTGCGCAATCATGACGGCATGGAGTTTCGCGGCGAGTTCAACGTCGCGCGCGCCGCGCCCGGCGTCTTCACCGCGAGCGGCACGGGCTCGGGCGAAGCGCTTGCGCTCGACAACCTGACGCTCGGCCCCGGCCCCTTCGACGTGACCTACGGCGCGGGCGACCCGCGCCGCCTCATCATCTTCTGCACCGGCCTGCGCGGCGCGGGCGTCGTCAACGCCACGCTCGGCGGGCGCGCTCTGAAGGTGGAGGCGGTCGTCCCCTCGCCTGACCTGCCGGGACTGGATCAGTTGCACGTCGCGCTCCCTTCATCTTTGAGAGGCGCGGGCACGTCAACGCTCGTCGTGCGCGCGGACGGCGCCGACAGCAACCGTACGACGCTGACAATCACTTCGGGCGGGCCGCCCCCGCTCGCCGCGCGCGTCGAACTCTCGCCCGCGTCCGTGTTGATTCCAATCGGGGGCGAGATGCGTTTCAAAGCGAAAGCCTTCGACTCGCTCGGCGACGAGATTGAAGACGCGGCCCTGTCTTTCAACACGGACGCGCCCGCCGTCTCGACGGTTAACGCTACGGGCGTCGCGTCCGGGCTCGCGGCGGGTGCGTGCGTAGTGCGCGCGTCGGTCGGCAACGTCTCGGCAGAGTCCGCGTTGCGCGTCGTGCCGCGCACGCTCGTCGTCAACGAAGTCCTCGCAGACCCGCCCGACGGCGCCGCGGGCGACGCCAACCACGACGGCACACGCAGCGGCAGCGATGATGAGTTTGTCGAGTTGGTCAACGGCCACGACGAAGCGCTAGACCTCTCCGGCTGGACTGTGCGCACACGTTCTATCAACGGAACCTCCGAGGGCGTCCGCCACACCTTCCCGCAGGGCTTCACGCTCCCTGCGGGCGAGGCGCTGGTGCTCTTCGGCGGCGGGAAGCCGAAGCCCGACGACCCCGCTTTCGGCGGCGCGCCCGTCGCACTCGCCTCTTCCGGCTCGCTCTCTCTGACCAACGCGGGGCTGACGATTCTCGTACGCGACGCCAACGGCAATCTCGTCACGCAGTTCGCATACGGGACTGCTGACGACGACTTCGGCGGCGATTCAGTTAATCAATCCATCACGCGCGCGCCCGACATCGGCGGCGCCTTCACCAGACACACGAACGCGAACGCGGCGCGCAGGTTCTCGCCCGGAGTAAAGACTGACGGCACCTTCTTCCTCGAACGCTTGGGGCGTCTCACGCGCGTCTCTTTGACGCCGGAGCGGCAGACAGTCTTCGTCGGCGAGTCTGCGCAGTTCACGGCGCAGGCGTTCGACCAGTACGAACGCCCGATGCGTGTCCCCGCGTTAGACTTTGAAGTGAGCGACGCCGTTGTGGCCGAGTCTGAGTCAACGAGTGTTGATGCGACGAGCGGCGCCGTCACTGCGAGCTTCAAGGGGCTGAATCCCGGCGAGACGGAAATCTTCGCGGAGGCGGGCGACGGCGCCGTCAGCGTCCGAAGCGCGTCCGTCAAGCTCCTCGTACAGAGGCGTCCGCCGAAGGTCGCGCGCGTCGAGGTCGCGCCCGCGTCCGTCACGCTCAACCGCGGCGGCGCGTTGCGTCTGACGGCCGAAGCCTTCGACGAAGACAATCAACCCGTCGAGGGCGCCGCCTTCATCTGGACTTCGGCGGACGAAGCGGTGGCCGTTGTTGATTCGACGGGGATGTTGAAGGCCGTCGGCGTCGGCGTCGTTAAGGTCTCGGCCGTCACGCCCGACAACCGCGGCGCGGAGGTCTCGGGCGTCGCGTTGGTCAACGTGCGTCTGCCGCTCGTCATCAACGAACTGCTCGCGGACGTTCCTCCCGACGACCCGGCCACGCCGGAGACGGAAGGCGACGCGAACCGCGACGGCGTGCGCAGCGCCGACGACGACGAGTTCGTCGAGCTGTTCAACTACTCCGCCGAGCCCGTCGAGCTATCCGGCGTGCAAATCTCCGACGCGACGACAGTCCGCTTCACCTTCCCCGCGAACACGACGCTCGAAGCCGGCCGCGCCGTCCTCGTCTTCGGTGGCGGCTCACCACCCGCCGAAGCCTTCGCGGGCGCGCTCGTCTTCAAGACAAGTTCGCTCAGTCTCAACGACACGGGCGACACGCTGACCGTCAAGCTTCCCCTCGCCGCACGCACCGTCGTCGTTGACACGCTCGCATACGGGACGGGCGGCAGCGTCGCCGCGCCGCGAGACCAATCGCTGACGCGCTCGCCCGACGCGGGCGCGGGATTCACGGGCGGCGGCTTTGTCGCGCACAAGACCGTCGCTGGCTCCAACGGCCGAGCCTACTCGCCCGGCACGCGCGCCGACGGCACCTCCTTCAACTCGCCGCCCGCCCCGCCCCCTTCGCCGACACCAACGCCAACTCCTACTCCGACGCCAACTGTCACGCCTACACCGACGGCGACGCCAACGCCGTCGCCGAGTCCGACCTCTACTCCGACGCCCACGCCTACTTCAACACCAACGCCAACCGCCACGCCCACGCCGTCATCTACGCCGACGCCAACGCCGACGGCGACAGCGACGCCGACGCCTTCGCCAACATCCACTCCGACGCCCTCGCCGACTGCTTCGCCGAGTCCGACGCCGCAGGCGTCCGTCGTCATCAGTCAGGTTTACGGCGGGGGCGGCAACAGTGGCGCGCCCTACAGGAACGACTTCATAGAGCTGTTCAACCGCGGCGACGCGACGGTTAACCTGACAGGCTGGTCTGTGCAGTACGCGAGCGCGACGGGCACGAGCAACTTCAGCTCGAACGTCACACAGTTGTCGGGCTCAATCGCGCCCGGCCGCTACTATCTTGTTCAGGAAGCCGGAGGCTCGACGGGGAGTGTGCTGCCGGCGCCCGACGTTGCCAGCGGCAGCATCAACATGGCCACGACCGGCGGCAAGGTCGTCCTCGTCAACGCGTCGGCCGGGCTCGCGTGCAACGGCGGCTCGAACCCTTGCACGGCCGCCGACTCGGCGAAGATTGTTGACCTCGTCGGCTACGGCAACGCCAACTTCTTCGAGGGCGCGGGCGCGGCCCCCGCGACGAGCAACACGACGGCCGTGCTCCGAAAGGGTGAAGGATGCGTTGACTCGAACGACAACAAGTCCGACTTCGCGACCGGCCCGCCGAATCCGCGCAACAGCGTCTCGGCGCCACACGTCTGCACAGTCGCGCAGGCGTTGACAGGAGAATCTTTGTCCGACGCGGAGACGGGAGAGCCCTTCTCCGATGTGGAGAGGACTCTCCCGTCTCTCTACTTCTTCTTATACGGACTAGCGTTCAGCGAACCACGCCCGTCAGAGGGCTCGACGCGCTGGCGTAGAGACGTTTGGGCATACGGCCGGCGAGATAAGCCAAGCGCCCGGCCTCCACCGCGAGGCGCATCGCCGTAGCCATCGCGGCGGCGTCCTGCGCCTCTGCAATTGCAGTGTTCATGAGCACCCCGTCAACGCCGAGTTCCATCGCCACGGCCGCGTCGCTCGCAGTGCCGACGCCCGCGTCCACGATGATGGTCGCGTCCGGAAGCTGTTCGCGCATGATGCGAAGGTTCGCGGGGTTCTGCACGCCGAGGCCCGAGCCGATGGGGGCGGCCAGAGGCATCACGGCCGCGCAGCCTGCGTCGAGAAGCTTCTTCGCCATGATGAGGTCGTCGCTGAAGTAAGGAAGCACCTGAAAGCCTTCGCGGACTAGAACGCGCGCGGCTTCGAGCGTCTGCTCGTTGTCCGGGAAGAGCGTCGTCTGGTCGCCGATGACTTCGAGCTTGATGAGGTCTGTCTGCAAAGCCTCGCGCGCGAGCCGCGCCGTGCGCACGGCCTCCTCGGCGCTGTAGCAGCCGGCCGTGTTGGGGAGGATGACGAGGCTCGGGTCGAGGTGGTCTAGGAACGACTCGGTCTTGCGGTCGAGTGGGACGCGGCGGACGGCGACCGTCACCATCTCTGCGCCCGAGGCGCGGTGCGCGGCCTTCATCTCCTCAAAGCTGCGGTACTTCCCCGTGCCCACGATCAGGCGCGAGGCGAACGTGCGCCCGGCGACCTCGAAGGTCTCTCTGCCTGCTTCGACTGCCGTTGACATAAAGATTATGGCCCGTTTCTAAAGGATGATTGAGCGCCCCGAACTCGGGGCGAGGTCGCGCCCAATTTACACCCTGACGGCCGGAAACCGAAAACCGTGCAGGACTGACTGTGCGGGCCGCGTACGAGCCTTTTCTTTTAACCGCCGCCGACGAAGTGGACGATCTCGACGCGGTCGCCTTCGCCGAGGACTGTCGAGGGCCAGTCGGCGCGGCGTACGACTTCGCGGTTGAGTTCGACGGCGAGGCGCTCGGGCGCGAGCGAGAGTTGTCCGATGAGGGCGAGGAGAGTTGTACCTTCGTCTAAGTCCTTCGGCTCGCCGTTGAGCTTAATCTGCACGCGCTCCCCTTCTACTGCTGGCGTATGATGCGGCGCAGCTCGGCCGAGTCCTCGCCGACCGTGGCGCGGATGATGATGGCCGCGCGGCCCGAGTTGAAGCGCGGGAGCAGAGCGCGTACGACGGCGACGCCGGCCATGTCGGTGGTCGTCGTCAGGATGATCGGGCGGAAGGACGAGCCGAGGACTTTGACGGTGACGGACGCGTCGAAGATGGGGCGCTGGCCGTAGTCGCCGCGCCCGACGTAGATTTTGATGGTCGCGAGCTGGCCCGCTCGGAAGTCGCCTTCGTCGTCGAGAAGGTGAAGGTCGAGGCCATCGGAAATGTCCCGCGGCGCTTCGGCAACGTCCTCTTCCAGCGGCTCGACCGGAATCGGCTCGACCGGGATGGGCTCGTCCGCGGGCGGGGCTTCGGCGGTGGGCGCGGCCGGGGCGTCCGGCTTGGGCTTGTAGAGGAAGTCGCCGAGGGCGCTGACCTCATCGGACAGCGTGGTCAGGATGACCATGTCCGGCTCGGCCGCCCCTGTGGTCGTCCGCTCGGTCGTCCCCGCGGCCGGCCCCGCGTTGCGCCGCCCCGGCGGCACGCGCGAGACCTCGATGGGCGACTTGATGGGCGGCCTCGACGGTTTGGCCGGCGGCCCCGCGGGCGGCGGCGCGGCAGTCTGGACGGGCGGTGCGGCCTTCTCTGCGGGCGGCGGCGCTTCGACAGGCGTTTGGACTGGCGTCCGTGCGGCCTCGGCCGGCGGCGGAGCAGTCTCAACCGGCGGAGGCGCGGCCTCGACTGTGGGCGTGGCTTCGGCCGAGGGTGACGGCTCGGACTTCTTCTTACGCTGCCCGGAAGCCTTCGCGGCGGCATCGGGCGCGGGTTCGGGGGCGGCGGCCTCTTTCGCCGCGTCTGCTTCGGCCTTCGCGCCGCCGTTGGGCGCGTTCATCTTTTTGAGCTCGTTGACGCGGCCCTGCTTGATGGCGGCGCAGATGAGCTTGTGCTGGCGCTGTAGGCGCTCGGTCAGAACCTTCTCGTCGAAGCCTTTGGCGAGGAGGTCTTCGTAGGGCGTGCGCTTGGCGGCGATGATGGCGCCGCCGACGTAGACGAGCGAGAGGATGAGCGGAGAGTCGAGCCCCTTATCCTCCGTCTGGACGTGGTAAGTGGTGCCTCCGTGCTTGATGTCTGTGTTGAATCCGGTGATCACGGGCTCGGGCCGAAGCTGAAAAGAGTGGCCTTCGGGCCGGGGGAGGGCGACCTCCCCGGCGGGGGTAAATTGAAGTTAGCACAGCGGCCGAAGGGCGGTCAATCTCCTTACAGAACAGCGCTTTGGGCGCGGGCGGGCACGGCCTTGACACTCCTCGGGGCATGGACTAGGATTTGTTTGTACCATGATTCTCAAACTTAAGAACGGCCGCTAGGGGGCCGCAAACCTTCAGCGCAAGCTGACGGGAGGAAAGTGTGCTCATGAGTGAGAGCGAGTTCAATCTATCGAACTATCTGCCCATCGCGCTCATGTTCCTCGTCGCCATCGGCTTCGCCGCCGGCAACGTGCTGCTCTCGCAGCTCGTCGGCCAGCACAAGGCGACGCGGACGAAGACGATGCCGTACGAGTGCGGCAAAGACCCCGTGGGCTCTGCGCGCGAGCGCTTCTCGGTGAAGTTCTACCTCGTGGCGATGATCTTCATCCTCTTCGACATAGAACTCATCTTCCTGCTCCCTTGGGCCGTCGTCTTCCGCGTTTTCGCGACGGGCGGGCCGGCGCTCTCGACGCTCATCTACGTCGAGATGATGCTCTTCGTCGTGCTGCTGCTGGTCGGCTACGTCTACATTTTGAAGAAGGGCCTGTTCGAGTGGGGCCAGCGCGCACGCGTCGAGGCGGAGGCCGAAGCCCGCGCCCTCGCGCTGAAGGAGGCGGGCCAGCGCGCTTCGCAGGCGCCGACGCCCGCGCCCGCGCGCGCCGCCTGAGCCGAGAGACGGCCCGGGTGTGTGTTTGACTTACAAGGTGGTTTGAAATGGGCTTAGAGAACTTCATCGCCGAGGCGCTGCCCGACGTGATTACGACGCGGCTCGACTCGCTCGTCAACTGGGCGCGCAAGTCGAGTCTGTGGCCCGCGACCTTCGGGCTCGCCTGCTGCGCCATCGAGATGATGGCGACGACCGACTCGCGCCACGATCTCGCGCGCTTCGGCTCGGAGGTCTTCCGCGCCAGCCCCCGTCAGGCCGACGTGATGATCGTCTCGGGCCGCGTCTCGCGCAAGATGGCGCCCGTGCTCCGACGCATCTACGACCAGATGCCCGAGCCGAAGTGGGTCATCTCGATGGGCGCCTGCGCCACCTCGGGCGGAGTTTTTGACAACTACGCCGTCGTGCAGGGCGTTGACAAGATCGTCCCCGTAGACGTTTACATCCCCCGCTGCCCCCCCCGCCCGGAAATGCTCATCCACGCCATCCTGATGCTTCAGGAGAAGGTCATGCGCGAGTCTATGCGCGACCGCAAGGACGTGCCCGCCTCGGAAGCCTACGAGGCCGTCCCGCCGGGGACTCTGCCCGCGACCGGCGTCTCGGCCACCAACGCGGCGGCCGCACAGGAAACCCCCTCGCGCCCCTACACCATCGCCTCGCGCCACGAGCGCCGCAGGTCGAGCTGAGAAGGGGTATCGGGTATCGGGTGTCAGGTGCCGGTTAAGAACTGGCTCTAACTGACACCCGGCACCCGGCACCCGGCACCCATTCTTATGTCTCAAGACATCGAGCGAGAGAAAGAGATTGCCGCGGGCAAGCGCGCGGCCGCTTCGTACCCGGTTCCGCCCGCCGAGTTGGTTAACGCGCTGAGGCAGGAGCACGAGGGCTGGGTGACGGAGACGGTCGAGGCTTTCGGCGAGTTGACGCTGGTCGTGCCGCGCGACTTGATTGCGGTCGTGTGCGCGCACCTGAAGACGGCGCCGGGCTTCGAGTTCGACATGCTCTCAGACCTGACGGGCGCCGACCTAGGCCCCGAAGAGGAGCCGCGCTTCGAGGTCAACTATCACCTCTTCTCGACCAAGCGCTTCCACCGCCTGCGCCTGAAGGTGCTGCTGAATCAGGAGGACACGCGCGTCCCGACGGTGACGACCGTCTGGCGCACGGCCAACTGGCACGAGCGCGAGACCTTCGACATGTTCGGCGTCGTCTTCGAGGGGCACCCGGACTTGCGCCGCATCCTGCTGCCCGACGACTGGCAGGGGCATGCGCTCCGGAAAGACTTCCCGCTGCGCGGCTACGAGCCGTACAGCCTGACCTGAGAGGCTCCCGAGACGGATGAATAACCCGAATCAGCCGCCTTACGGAGGCGGGTATCAACAGCCGTACGGCGGCGGATACCAGCAGCCGCCCGCGCCGCAGCAGAAGGGCTGCCTCGGCCGGAACTGGAAGTGGATGCTTCCGGTCGGCTGCCTCGGCCTGATACTCGTCGGCGTCGTCGTCATCGGCGGCATCGTCTTCGCGGCGATGTCGGCGATTAAGTCCTCGGACGTTTATCAGGGCGCGCTGCGCGCCGCGCAGAGGCACCCGGCGGCGATTCAAAAACTCGGACAGCCCATCGAGGACGGCTGGTTCGTACAGGGCAACGTCAACTACGCGAACGGCAGCGGCAACGCCAACTTCGACATCCCCGTCTCCGGCCCGAAGGGCTCGGGCACGCTGCACGTCAGCGCGACCAATCCGGGCGGCGCGTGGATGTACGAGAGGCTCGACCTGACCGCGGGCGGCCAGACCGTCTCGCTGCTCGACCGCAACGTCTCGGTGCCCGAGAACGCGCCCGACGACTCGGCACGGTAGCGACGCACGGCCCCGCGCGGGCCGGTTCAGAGAAGACCAGTAATGAGCGCATCAACGACAAACCTTCCGCCCGCGTTCGAGGTCGTAGACCGGCCGCTCGACACGCAGATGACCATAAGTTTCGGGCCGCAGCACCCTTCGACGCACGGCGTCCTGCGGCTCGAACTGGTGCTTGACGGCGAGATGGTCGTCAAGTGCGTGCCCGACATCGGCTACCTGCACACGGGGATGGAGAAGCTCTTCGAGTACAAGAAGTACCAGCAGGGCATCGTCATCACCGACCGCATGGACTACCTCAACCCGCTCGGCAACAACCTCGGCTACTGCATGGCTGTCGAGAAGCTGCTCGGCATAGAGATTCCCGAGCGCGCGCAGGTCATACGCGTCATGATGTGCGAGCTTCAACGCATCGCCTCGCACATGGTCTGGCTCGGCACGCACGCGCTCGACATCGGCGCGATGACCGTCTTCTTCTACTGCTTCCGCCAGCGCGAGCGCATCCTGAATTTGATTGAGGCCGCTTCGGGCGAGCGCATGACGCCGAGCTACTTCCGCATCGGCGGCTTGATGATGGACTTGCCCGCCGGCTTCGAGAAGCGTGCGTGGCAATTCACCGAAGACTTCCCCGCCGCCGTCGCGGAGTTCCACGACCTGCTCTCGGGCAACCGCATCTTTCAGAACCGCACGAAGGGCGTCGGCATCATCTCGGCCGAGGACGCGATTGACTGGGGCTTGACCGGCCCATCTTTGCGCGGCAGCGGCGTGCCCTTAGACATACGGCGCGCGAACCCTTACTCGGGCTACGAGACATACGACTTCGACATCCCCGTCGAGCAGGGCTGCGACGTTTGGTCGCGCTACATGGTGCGGATGCGCGAGCTGACGGAGTCGAACAAGATCATCCGTCAGGCGCTCGAACGCCTGCGCCCCGGCCCCATCAAGGCCGACGCGCCGAAGGTCGTCCTGCCCGAGCGTGAGGCGATGAAGACGCACATGGACGCGCTGATTCATCACTTCCTGCTCATCGCCGAGGGCTTCAACGTCCCCGAAGGCGAGGTCTACCACCCCATCGAAGGCTCGAAGGGCGAGCTGGGCGTCTACGTCAAGTCAGACGGCGGGCCGAAGCCCGTCCGCGTACACGTGCGCGGCCCTTCATTCATCAACCTCTCGGCCCTGCCCGACATGGTCGAGGGCGAGATGGTCGCCGACGTGGTCGCCGTCATCGGCTCGATTGACATCGTGCTCGGGGAAATTGACAGGTAGGAGTGAGAAGGATGAAAGCGAGGGAGTTGACCGTCCCCGAAATCATGCTCATCGGTGGCACGCGCGGGCTGCTCGGGGCGGGGGTGGCGCTGCTCTTGGCCGACAGGCTCGGGCGCGAACAGCGCCGCGCCGTCGGCTGGACGCTCTTCCTCGTCGGCGCGGCCACGACGATTCCGATTGCGCTTAACCTTCTGAGTAAACCGGCGGCCGGCTCCGCTTTGAGCCGCAGGAATGAAGACTGACCGCCGAACGTCGAGAGCTTAAAACATGAGCCAGCAGTTCACACCGAACAACCCTCTGCCGCAGGAGGCGAAGGTGCCGCAGGAGATCGCGGTCTTCTCTCCCGAAGTGGAAGCGGAGATGGACAGACACCTCGCGAAGTATCCCGTGAAGCGCTCGGCCATCCTGCCGCTGATGTTCATCGTGCAGCGCGAGCGCGGCGGCTACCTCGACCCGCCGGGCGTGGCGTACCTCGCCGACCGCCTCGGCGTGCGCATCACCGACATCTGGGAGGTCGCGACCTTCTACTCGATGATTAACACCGAGCCGGTCGGCCGATACCACCTACAGATTTGCAAGACGCTCTCGTGCAAAATCATGGGCGAGCCGAAGATCACCGAGCGCGTCTGCACGCGCCTCGGCGTCAAGCCCGGCGAGACGACACCCGACGGGCAGTTCTCCGTCTCGCTGGTCGAATGCCTCGGCTCGTGCGGCACGGCGCCGATGATGCAGGTCGGCTTCGACTACTACGAGAACCTGACCGAAGAGAAGGCCGACGAGATTATTGACAAGTGCCAGAGCGGCGAACTGTCGAACGGCGTGCGTTAGTTAAAGATTATGTTTATAGGCGCGATAGGCTGCGAGCCTTTACAACTGCGGCGGGTGCTGCTTGAGAACTCCGCGTCGCTCGACGTGTACCGCAAGAACGGCGGCTACGAGGCTTTGCGGAAAGTCCTCGACGGCATGTCGCCGGACGACGTGATAGGCGAAGTCAAGAAGTCGGCGCTGCGCGGTCGCGGCGGCGCGGGCTTCCCGACGGGGATGAAGTGGGGCTTCGTCCCGAAAGACTCGCCGAAGCCGAAGTACGTCGTCTGCAACGCGGACGAGTTCGAGCCGGGCACGTTCAAAGACCGCTACCTGATGGAGCGCGACCCGCACATGCTCATCGAGGGCATGTTGATTGCGGCCTACGCCCTCGGCGCGCGCACCAACTACATCTACACGCGCGGCGAGTACCGCTACCTCATCGAGATCATGGACGTGGCGCTCGCGGAGGCGCGCGCCGCCGGGCTGCTCGGCGAGAAGATTCTCGGCACAGACTTCAACTGCGAAATCTACACGCACACAGGCGCGGGCGCGTACATCTGCGGCGAGGAGACGGCGCTGTTGAACTCGCTGGAAGGCTTGCGCGGACACCCGCGCATGAAGCCTCCCTTCCCCGCGGTCGCGGGCCTCTACGGCTGCCCGACCGTCGTCAACAACGTCGAGACCCTGACGGCCGTGCCCGACATCATCAAGATGGGTGGCGAGGCTTGGCAGAAGTTGGGGACGGAGAAGAGCGGCGGCACGAAGCTGTGGTCTGTGTCCGGCCACGTCAACCGCCCCGGCGTGTACGAGCTGCCGATGGGCTATGACGACATGGAGAAGTTCATCCACGAGGACTGCGGCGGGATGCTCGGCGGGAAGAAGCTGAAGGCCGTCATTCCCGGCGGCTCAAGCGTCTACATCATGCCCGCGGCGGACATCGAGGGTAAGGACGTGCGCATGGACTACGAGGGCTTGGTCGCGGCCGGCTCGATGGTCGGCAGCGGGGGCTTCATCGTGATGGACGAGACCGTGGACGTGTTCGAGTCCACGAAGAACCTGACAGAGTTCTACAAGCACGAGTCCTGCGGCTGGTGCACGCCCTGCCGCGAAGGCACCGACTGGCTGGTCAAGGTCTTCAAGCGCATCGAGTCGGGCGAAGGGCGGCCCGACGACGCGCAGTTGCTCCTCGACATCGTGGACAACATCGAAGGCAAGAGTTTCTGCCCGCTCGGCGACGCCGCGTCGTGGCCGATTCAGTCGGCCATCAAGAAGTTCCCCGAAGACTTCCGCCGCAAGGTCACGAACGGCAACGGCCACGGCCGTAGCGGACTGCCGACGGCCTGAGCGTTAAATGGAAAAGTTGAAGATGAGAAGACTCCTCCACATCATCATCGCCGTCGGGCTCGTCGCGTCGAACGCGAGCGCGGGCACGTTCATGAAAGCCGCGCCGTCCGAGCCCGCGGCCGTTCAGTGCCGCACCACAGACCGCAACATCCCCAAGCAGGTTCGGTTCGCGCGCGGCCGCACGACCGCCGTCATCAAGGACACCGTCCGGCTCTGCACCGCGCACGAGTACTACCTGCGCGCTAAGGGCGGCCAGAGCATGACCGTCCACCTAGCGACCGGCAGCCGCACCAGCTTCTCCGTCTACGCCCCGACGGGCGATATCATCGAAGGCGCCGACGGCGTCAAGGACTGGGAGGGCAGCCTCCCCGAGACGGGTCAGTACATCATTCACATCGGCACCGACGCCACCGCCGCCTACACGCTCGAAGTGACGATACGTTAGGCGCGACGCGAAACAGGTTCTCAGCATGGCAGAGCAGATTAAAGTCACAATCAACGGGCAGGAGTTGCAGGTCGAGAAGGGCGCGCGCCTCATCGAGGTCTGCCGGGAGAACGGGTACGCCATCCCTTCGTTCTGCTACTACTCCGATCTGGCGCTACAGGCTTCGTGCCGGATGTGTCTGGTGCGCATCGAGAAGATGCCGAAGCTGCAAACGTCCTGCACGATCACCTGCACGGACGGGATGATCGTCACGACGCAGTCGGAGGAGATAGAGAAGGCGCAGCGCGGGATGGTCGAGTTTCTTCTGGCGAACCACCCGCTCGACTGCCCCGTCTGCGACCGCGGCGGCGAGTGCGAGTTGCAGGAGATGGTCTTCGACTGGGGCAACCTCGAAGAGCGCTTCACCGAGCGCAAGAACTACGCGCCCGAGAAGTTCCTCTCACCCATCGTCGCCAACGACTCGCAGCGCTGCATCCTGTGCAAGCGCTGCACGCGCGTCTGCGACGAGTGGATGGGCGAGGACGCCATCGAGGCCGGCGGGCGCGGCGCGCACACGGTCATCGGCACCTACGGCGGCTGGCTCAACTGCTCGCAGTGTGGCAACTGCATCGAGGTCTGCCCCACCGGGACTTTGCTCGACGCGACCTACCGCCACCAGACGCGGCCGTGGGAGTTGAACCGCACGACTTCGACCTGCTCGTTCTGTTCCGACGGTTGCCAACTGTCGGTCGGCTCGCGCCGCGGTGAGGTGATGCGCGTCGTCGCGCGCGACCGCTATGTGAACGGCCACAACGGCGAGTTCCTTTGCATCAAGGGGCGCTTCGCGCACCCGTTCGTCAACCACGAGGAGCGCCTGCGCACGCCCTTGGTGCGCTACAAGAAGGGCGGCCGGCTCGTCCCCGCGACGTGGGAGGAGGCTGTCCGCGTCGCGACGGAGAAGTTGAAGGCCGTCATTGACACGCACGGCGGAGGCTCGGTCGGCGTGGTCGGCAGCCCGCGGCTGACGAACGAGTCGAACTGGGCGATGCTCAAGTTCGCGCGCGAGGTTCTGGGAACGGACAAGTACACCGCGACCGAAGCCTTCTCGCTCGTCCCCTTCTTCGAGAACCTTTCGGCGCCGATTGCGACGCACCGCGACATACGCCGCGCCAAGACGATTCTCCTCATCGGCGGCGAGCCCGAAGAGTTGCAGCCTTTGACGGGCCGCGCCATACGCCAAGCCGTGCGTAACGACGGCGCGAAACTCGTCATCATCAACTCCGCGCCCATCCGCCTCAAGCAGCAGGCCGCGCAGTTCATACACGTCCGGCCCGGCTCGGAGGACGCGGCCGTGCTCGCGCTCGCCTCGCCCGGCGACGGCGAGACGGCGTCGCGCAAGCTCGGCGTCGAACCGGACGAACTCGCGCGCGCCAGCCAGTTGATAAGCGAAGCGGCCGGCGACGTGGTCGTCATGTTCGGCGGAGAGTTGAGCGCCGAAGCGCAGGCCGCGCTCGCGGGGCTGCCCGCGGCCTTCGGCGAGAAGGAGGGCCGACGCTTCCTCTTCCACCCGCTGCCGCTCTTCAACAACAGCGTAGGCTGTCACGACCTCGGGCTGATGTCGGGCGCCCTCAACCCGCTCGAAATCCTCGACGCCGCCGGGTCGGAAGTCCGCGCGATGTACGTCGCCGGCAGCTTCCTCCCCGCGCACCTCGAAGGGCGCGAGGAGGCTTTAAGTAAGCTCGACCTGCTCGTCGTGCAGGAGCTTTTCCTGACCGAGACCGCGCAGGCGGCGGACGTGGTCTTCCCCGCTGCGTCGTTCGCCGAAGTGGACGGGACGTTCACGAACAACGGCGGGCTCGTGCAGCGCGTGCGACAGTCAATCTCGCCCGTACACCAGTCGAAGCCCGACTGGGCCATCACTTCGCAGTTGGCGCTTGCGCTAGGCCGTGACCTCGGCTTCCAGATGTCTTCGAGCAACATCTTCCTCGAAATCGCGCGCAGCGTCCCGGCATACGAAGGCTTGCGCTACCCACTGCTCAAGGACGAGTCGAACCCCGTGCAGGCCAAGCACGCGCAGTCTTCCGCAGGCGACGGCGCGCAGGCAATCGGGCGTTTGCGCGAAGCGGTCGCGGCGCTCGAAGAGTCGGGCGAGAAACTGACGGGCACGCCGCCCGTAGGGCACGAACTCTTCAAGCTCGGCGTCCTGACGAGCAAGGTGCCGCAATTCCACCTGCTCGCCGCCGGCAACCCCGAGCCCGACAGCGTTCTGATTTCCCCCCTCTACCAGATCACAGTAGACCCCGGCCTCCGGCGCGAAGCCGCGGCGGGAGACTGAAGGAATTTTAGATTTTAGATTTTTGATTTGCGATTTTGTTGAAGGCTCGTCCCGACCTCGAATCGCCAAATCTAAAATCTAAAATCTAAAATCTAAAATCCTATGGACTGGCTTTCAAACCAAATCGGGCCGGACTGGGCGCGCGCCGTCGGGCAGTTCATCGGCATCAACGTGGGCTTCGTCGTGGTGCTGATGATCGTGGCGTACACGGTTCTGGCGGAGCGGCGCGTGCTCGGGTTTTTACAGGGGCGCTTGGGGCCGAACCGCGTGGGGCCGGGCGGGCTCTTCCAGCCGTTCGCAGACCTCCTGAAGTTCATCTTCAAGGAGGAGATTACGCCCGCGGCCTCGACGCGCTTCGTCTACTTCCTCGCGCCCATCATCGCCATCACGGCGGCGCTGATGCCGATTATCGTCTACCCGTTCGGCCCCGAGGTGTCTCTGCCGTTCATAGGCAAGTTCCACCTCGTCATCGCGCGCTTCGACATCGCGCTGCTCTACGTCTTAGGCATCACGTCGGTCGGCGTCTACGGCGTGGCGCTCGCGGGCTGGTCTTCCAACTCGAAGTACAGCCTGATGGGCGGCCTGCGCGCGGCGGCGCAGATGATCTCTTACGAGTTGTCGCTCGGGCTCTCGCTCGTCGGCGTC
Source organism: Pyrinomonadaceae bacterium (assembly GCA_035248785.1). Taxonomy (GTDB): domain Bacteria; phylum Acidobacteriota; class Blastocatellia; order Pyrinomonadales; family Pyrinomonadaceae; genus QHXN01. The sequence goes on from DATFHD010000062.1 coordinate 39,766, forward strand.
GTGCTGATGTCGGGCACGCTCGACCTCTACTCGATTGTCGAGCAGCAGGGCGGCTGGTTCGGGCTGCGCTGGAACCTTTGGGACATAAGCCGTTTCCCGCAGGTCATCGGCTTCATCACGTATCTCATCTCGGCCATCGCCGAGACGAACCGCGTGCCGTTCGACTTGCCCGAGGCCGAGACGGAGCTAGTTGCGGGCTTCCACACCGAATACTCGGCGCTGAAGTTCGCGCTCTTCTTCATGGCCGAGTACGTCAACATGTTCACGGTCTCGATGCTGGCGACGACGCTTTTCTTAGGCGGCTGGCAGGGGCCGTTCGTGGACGTGTTCCCGTGGATCGGCATCCTCTGGTTCCTTCTGAAGGTGTCGTTCTTCCTGTTCCTTTACATCTGGCTGCGCGGGACGCTGCCGCGCTTCCGCTTCGACCAGTTGATGAGCTTCGGCTGGAAGTTCCTGCTGCCGGTGGCGATTCTGAACGTCATCCTGACGGCGACGGTTCTCTTCCTCCGCTGGCGCTGAAGCGTAAACGTATGTTCACGACACTGCTCTTCATACTCTTCGGCGCGATGGCGATAGGCTGCGCTCTGGCGATGGTGGCGCAGCGCAACCCGCTCTACAGCGCCATCTCGCTCGTCGGCGTCTTCGTCTCGCTGGCCTGCCTCTACCTGACTTTGCAGGCGCCCTTCATCGCGGCCGTGCAGGTCATCGTCTACGCGGGCGCGATCATGGTGCTGGTCGTCTTCGTCATCATGCTCCTCAACGTCGAGGAGGAGGTGCGGCGCCCCGTGCGGCTCCACTTCCTCATCCCGGTCGGGGTGCTTCTGGCGGCGATACTCGTCGGCGAGGCGGCCTTCATGCTGAGCCTCGGGAACAACGGCGCGCGCGTCACGCCCACGGCGCCGGTCGCCTCGGACGTGGGGCTCACGGCCTCAATCGGGGCGGGGATGTTCACGAAGTACCTTCTGCCGTTCGAGGTCACTTCAGTCCTGATTCTGATGGCGCTCGTCGGCGCAATCAGCCTCGCGCGGCAGGGGCGGACGCCGCTTCTGGCCTCGCCCGGCAACGTCACGGAAGAGCCGCCGGTGCTGACCGCGGGCGGCGAGCTCGCGCTCAAGCCCGGCGACACGGCGGCGACCGGCCGCGCGTTCGCGCGCCAGCAGCTTGAACGCGGCGAGGCCGCGGCGCCCTCGCACGCGGCGCGGGAGGAGGGCGAAGGATGATTCCGCTGACGTGGTACTTGGCGCTCTCGGCCGTGATGTTCACCATCGGCGTCGTCGGCGTCATCATCAAGCGCAACGCCATCCAGATGTTCATGTGCATCGAGCTGATGCTCAACGCCGTGAACCTGACCTTCGTCGCCTTCTCAAGCTACTTCGGCGACGTGACGGGCCAGCTCTTCGTCTTCATCGTGATGACGGTCGCCGCCGCCGAGGCCGCCGTGGGCCTAGGAATCATCATCGCCATCTTCCGCAACCGCGAATCGCTCGACGTTGACGACGCGAGCGTCCTGAGACTTTAGAGGGGTGCCGGGTGTCAGGTGCCGGGTGCCGGTAAAAGGCATCCGCCCGGCGCCCGGCACCCGGCGCCCGGCACCTTTTGTTATGACTAATCACCTGCTCTCCGTCGTCGTGTTCGCGCCGCTCGTGGGCGCGCTTGTCTGCTGGCTGGTCGGGCGGAGGGTTCGCAGCGAGACCTTCGTCGGCGCGGTGGCGTGCGGTTCCGTGGCCGTGTCGGCGATCTGCGCCTTCATCGTCGCGTTCACGGGCGAGGGCGGCGGGGCGCTCAGGAACCCGGCCGCCGCGCCGGTCTTCAGCCACCTCTGGACTTGGATTCAGGTCGGCAGTTTCCGCGCGGACTACGGCTTCGCGATGGACAGGCTCTCGGGCGTCTACGCCTGCTTCATCACGTTCGTGGGCTTCCTCATACACCTCTTCGCCACCGGGTACATGCACGGCGACCGCGGGTTCTACCGCTTCTTCGCCTACCTGAACCTGTTCATGTTCATGATGCTGACGCTCGTGCTCGGCGACAATCTCTTATTGATGTTCGTCGGGTGGGAGGGCGTCGGGCTCTGCTCGTACCTGCTCATCGGTTACTACACCGACCGCAAGGAGGCGGGCGACGCGGCGAAGAAGGCTTTCGTCGCCAACCGCATCGGCGACTGGGGCGTGGTGCTCGGCATCATGCTCGTCTTCTGGCTGACTTCGGGCGCGGGCGCCCCTTCCATCAGCTACTTCGACAAGTCGGCCGCGGTGCTCGGCGCGAGCGGCGGCCCGGCCGTGGTGAGCGCGCTGAAGACCATCGCCGCGATGCCCATCGAGGCGTTCGGCTGGAACATGCTCTTCGCGGGCGGCATCACGTCGGCGGCGATACTCCTCTTCATCGGCGCGACGGGCAAGTCTGCGCAGATACCCCTGTACGTCTGGCTGCCGGACGCGATGGCCGGGCCGACTCCGGTCTCCGCCCTCATCCACGCCGCGACGATGGTCACGGCCGGCGTCTACATGGTCGTACGCTGCTCGGCCATCTTCTCGCACGCGCCGACGGCGCTCTTCATCGTCGCCGTCATCGGCGCGGCCACGGCCATCTTCGCGGCGACGATAGGAATCGCGCAGAACGACATCAAGAAAGTTCTCGCCTACTCGACTGTCTCGCAGTTGGGCTACATGTTTCTGGCGTGCGGCGTCGGGGCGTTCGTCGCGGCCATCTTCCACGTGATGACGCACGCCTTCTTCAAGGCGCTCCTCTTCCTCGGCTCGGGCTCGGTCATACACGGGATGCACCACGAGCAGGACATGCGGCGGATGGGCGGCCTGAGGAAGTACATGCCCGTCACCTTCGCGACGATGGCCGCGGGCTGGCTCGCCATCAGCGGCTTCCCTCTGCTCTCGGGCTTCTTCTCGAAGGACGAGATTCTCTGGAAGACTTGGAGCAGCGAGACTCTGGGGACGGCCGGCATCGGCAAGTTCCTCTGGGTCGTCGGCATCGTCACGGCGGGCCTGACGGCCGTCTACATGACGCGCCTGATGGTGATGACCTTCTGGGGCTCGGAGCGCTTCCGCGACGCGCACGCGGGCGGCGAGGCCGACGAAGCGCACGCACACGCTCATGACGAAGGTCGCGCCCCGCACGACGCACACGCGCCTTCCGCGGGCGACCGCCCGCACCACGCGCCCGGCGAGAAGGTTGACACGCACGCGCACGAAGTCGGCACACACGGCGGCGCGCACCACGCCGACGCGCACGGCGGGCACCACCTCGCCGAAGACTTCGACGACGAGGACGAGCACGAAGAACATCATCACGGCCCCGTCGAGCCGCACGAGTCGCCTTGGGTGATGACGGTGCCGCTGGTCGTACTCGCGGTGCTGTCGGTCGTCGGCGGCTGGGTCGGCATCCCTTACGCTCTGAGCGGCGGCGCCGTCGCCAACTACTTCGAGCAGACTTTGGAGCCGGTCGTCGCACGCGCGCCCGAGCAGGGCGAGGCGGCCGTTCACGGCGGCGGCGCGGCGACGCACGCCGCGGGCGCGACGGCCGAGTCACCGGCCGCTCACGGCAACGAGGGCTCTGTGCCACAGTCGGTCGGAGAGGGCGAGGCGGGGCGCGGCGCTCCCGCAGGTCACGGCGCGGCGCCGGCACCGGCCGAGCACGCGCACGACCCGGCGGAGGTCTCGCAGGAGCGTCTGTTCACGGGCATCTCCATCGTCGTCGGCCTCTTGGGCATCGGCATCGGCTGGATGGTCTTCCGGAAACGGCCGCTGCTTGAGATGCCGCGGCTGCTCGAAAACAAGTACTACGTGGACGAAGTCTACGACGCCACGCTCATCGAACCCATCAAGGCCGGCTCGCGCGAGGGGCTGTGGCGCTTCTTCGACGTGGGTGTCATTGACGGCATCGTCAACGGGCTCGGGCGCGGGATGGCGGCGCTCGGCGGCGTGCTGCGCTACATGCAGCCGGGCTTCGTACGCTCTTACGCGGCCATCATCCTGCTCGGCGCGCTCGCCGTCGTCGGTTATTTCGCGTGGCACGCTTGGCAGCTCCAACGGTAAAAGAACATGCAGCAATACCTGCTCACGATACTCATACTCCTGCCCTTCGTCGGCGCGCTGGCCTGCGCCGCGCACGGGTTCGCGCCCTACGCCGAGCGGAAGCACTACCGCTGGATCGCGCTCGGCTTTTCGCTGCTGACGTTCGCGGCGTCCCTGCTCCTGCTGCGCCAGCCCGTGGGACTCGGCCCCGGCGGCGCGTTCCACTTTGTGCAGGACGTGCCGTGGGTCGCCTCCATCGGCGCGCACTACCACGTCGGCGTGGACGGCATAAGCCTCTGGCTGGTGATTCTGACGACGCTGCTCGTGCCCATCTCGATTCTGTCGTCTTGGACTTCGGTAGAGAAGAGGGAGCTGGCGTTCTTCACCTTCATGCTGCTGCTTGAGTCGGCGATGATCGGCGTCTTCGTCTCGCTCGACCTGCTGCTCTTCTACCTCTTCTTCGAGGCGTCGCTCGTGCCGATGTTCTTCCTCATCGGCGCGTGGGGCGGCGAGCGGCGTCTCTACGCCGCCATCAAGTTCTTCATCTACACGGCCGTCGGCAGCCTCCTGATGCTCGCCGGGATAATCTGGCTCTGGTATCTGTACGCGGGCGGCCCCGGAGGCGGCACGGGCACGTTCGACTACACGCTGCTGCTCGAAGCGCTCAGGCAGGGGAAGATTTCGCTGACGGTCAACAACGTCGCGACGCGCGAGCAGATGATTCTCTTCGCGCTCTTCGCCGTCGCCTTCTGCGTCAAGATTCCGCTCTTCCCAGTCCACACATGGCTGCCGGACGCGCACACGGAGGCGCCGACGGCCGGCTCGGTCATCCTCGCGGGCGTGCTCCTGAAGATGGGGACGTACGGACTGATGCGCTTCAACTTCGCGCTCTTCCCCGAGATGACGCGCGAGGCGGCGCCCTTCTTCGTCACGCTCGCCGTCATCGGCATCATCTACGGCGCGCTCGTCGCGATGGTGCAGCCGGACGTAAAAAGGCTCGTCGCCTACTCGTCCGTGAGCCACATGGGCTTCGTCGTGCTCGGCATGTTCAGCTTTACGGAGTGGGGCATGCAGGGCGCGCTCTACCAGATGCTCAACCACGGCGTCTCGACGGGCGCGCTCTTCCTGCTCGTCGGCATGATCTACGAGCGGCGGCACACGCGCATGATTGCCGACTTCGGGGGCTTATCGAAGCCGATGCCGCTCTTCGCCACGCTCTTCATCTTCACGACGCTCTCCTCCATCGGGCTGCCGCTTTTGAACGGCTTCGTCGGCGAGTTCCTCATCATGTTCGGGACTTGGAACTCGACCGTTAGCGTCGGCCGTCCGTGGATTACGACGATGCTCGCGGCGACGGGCGTCATCTGGGCCGCGGTCTACATGCTCTGGATGGTGCAGCGCGTCTTCTTCGGCCGCGTGACGAACCCCGCGAACCGCCGGCTCGCGGATTTGAGCTGGCGCGAGGTCGGACTGCTCACGCCGCTGCTCGTGCTGATGGTCTACATGGGCGCGTACCCGCGTCCGTTCCTCGCACGCTCGCGCGCGAGCGTCGAGAGCGTGCGCGCGCGCGTCGTCGCGGGCGACTCGCAGGGCGTCTTCCACGCCGAGGCGCGCGAGACGAAACAAGTGCGAACGTCCGAGACGAAGTAGATGAGAACGTCTGCGAGATTGCTGTTCACGCTGGCCTTCATGCTCCTCGCGCTCTACAGCGCGCAGGCGCAGGAGAAGGGCGCGCAGCCTGCGCCGAACGGCGAGGGCTTCCGCCTCAAGGGCATTGACGGGAAGTTCTACGACACGTCGGAGATGAAGGGCGACGTGCTCGTCGTCTCGTTCGGCGCGTCTTGGTGCGTGCCGTGCGCGTGGGAGTCGCAGGCGGTCGAGGAGCTGAAGGAGGAGTACGCGGGCAGGCCCGTGCGCTTCCTCTGGGTCTCCATCGAGGAGACGAAGCGCGTCTCGAACAACATCCTGCGCCACTACGCCAAAGAGCGTCGGATGACCGTGCCGGTGCTGCGCGACCCCGGCGGCGTGGCGCTCGCGCAGTACGACCCGACGAGCACGCGCGTCCCCGTCGTCGTCTTCTTCGACCGCGAGGGGCGCGCTCGCTCGCCAGTCCAGCGCGGGATGTCGCAGGAGATTTCAGTCTACAAGCAGCAGATGCGCGCGCGCATAGACGCACTCCTCTCCGCACGCGACACGCAGTCGGCGGCGAGATAATTTGAAGGAAGGCTGACGCCGCTCCGCGCGGCGTCGGCGACACGGACTCAAGACGATGAACCTCGGTCTAGCCATCACGCCGGCCGCGCCGGACGTAAACCTCTGGATACTGCTGCCGGAGCTGATTCTCTCGGTGGCGGGCGTCGCGGTCATGCTGGTTGACGCCTTCACGCGGCGCGAGAGCCGACAGCGATGGGTGACGGGCGCGCCCGCGCTCGCGGGCGTCGTCGCGGCGGGCGCGGCGACCGTCTGGCTGTGGGGCTCGGGCGCCGACGCGGCCAACCCGACAGCCTACAGCGGCATGCTCGCGCTAGACCCCCTGCGCCTTTCGTTCACGCTCGTGTTCATCGTCGTCGCGGCGCTGACGGTTCTGGTCTCGATGGTCTGGGTCGAGTGGGAGGGAGTGCCGGCGGGCGAGTTCCACACGCTTTTGCTGTTCGCGACCGTCGGCATGATGCTGATGGCCGCGGGCAACGACCTCGTGATGATCTTTCTGGGCCTCGAAATCCTCTCCATCGCGACCTACGTCATGGCGGGCCTCCGCCGCAACGACCTGCGCTCGAACGAGTCTTCGCTGAAGTACTTCATCCTCGGCTCGTTCTCGTCGGCCTTCCTCCTCTTCGGCATCGCGCTCGTCTACGGCGCGACGGCGAAAGACATTACGACCGCGGGGCCGGGCGGCGTCGTGCAGCACGCCCTGATGGCCGGCACGACGAACCTGAGCGACATCGCCGAGCGCCTCAACGACAGCCTCTACCCGCCGCTGCTGTTCGCGGGCGCGGCGATGCTGCTCATCGGCTTCGGCTTCAAGGTCGCGCTCGCGCCCTTCCACGTCTGGACGCCGGACGTGTACGAGGGCGCGCCGACGCCCGTCACGGCCTTCATGGCGGCCGGGCCGAAGGCCGCGGGCTTCGCCGCCTTCATGCGCGTCTTCCTGACGGCCTTTCCGCTCGCCGCGGCCGCGGCCTCGATGAAGAACACGAGCGCGCAACTGCACACGGCTTGGCTCGGCGCGCTGTGGTTTCTGGCGATACTCACCATGAGCGTCGGCAACGTCGTGGCGCTGGTGCAGACGAACGTGAAGCGGATGCTCGCCTACTCGTCCATCGCGCACGCGGGCTACGCGCTCGTCGGGTTCGTCGCGGCCGGCGCGGCGGCCGCCGACCCGACCAAGCAGCAGGACGCGGTCGCCGCCGTCGCCTTCTACCTGCTCTCCTACGCCGTGATGAACCTCGGCGCCTTCGCCGTCGTCACGCTCATCGCGCGCACGGGCGACCGGCGGACGGACGTAGAGGACTACCGCGGCATAGGCTTCCAGTCCCCCGCGCTCTCGCTCACACTCTCGCTCTTCCTACTGAGTTTGATAGGCGTGCCCTTGACGGCGGGCTTCATGGGCAAGGTCGTCGTCTTTAGCGAGGCGCTGGGGCAGGGCTTCAGGTGGCTCGTAATCATCGGCGTGCTAAACTCCGCGATTTCTGTATACTATTACCTGCGACTCGTCGTCGTGATGTTCTTCCGCGAGCGCACGACCGAGTGGCGGGCGCCGCGCATCCCGGCGAGCGTCGCCCTCGTGCTGGTTCTGACGACGGCCGGCGTGCTCTACCTCGGGCTCTTCCCCGGCCGCGTCATTGACGCCTTCCGCTCCGCGCAGGCCACGGCCGTCTCGGCCCTCCCGCGCTGAAGCGTCCGGAGGCGCCGGTGGGACTTTGAAGCCGGAGCGCCGACGGATGGGTGCAGCGACCGTATCAAAGACGAGTGCGGAGGCGGGAGACGGCAACGCGCGCGCTCTTCCGCGCCCCGGCTCGGTCGAGTGGCTGGTCGCGGAAGTCCGCGAAGGGCTCGAAGAGGACTGGCCGCCGCGCATCTACCGCGAGCGAATCCTCACCCTGCGCACGCGCTCGCACGCCGTCCCGGCCGCGTCGAAGGGGGCCGCGGTCGAGGTCTTGCACACGCTGCTCGGCATCGAGTTGAAAGTGGGAAGGCGGCGGGTCTCCTGCCCCGACCTTGCGACGGCGAGGTATTTATCGGTCTTCGCCCGCGCGGGCGTCTCGGAGGTCGCAGTCCCCTACGACATCACGAAGATTTCGAGGCTGGCCGACGAACTTGAGTCCGCTTGGCAGCGCGCGCTGCTGCTGGCGGATCATCTGACGAAGGGGCGCGCGGGGACTTTCCGCTCGCGCGTGCGCGCGGCCGTCCTGAAGGAAGTTAAGCGCGAGATTGAAGAGGCGGGAGCGGGCACGGCCGTTCCCCAGTTTAACCAGAACACCCGGCAGCGCCCGCAGCGCATCTAAGACGAGGGGGTTTTTAGTTTCAGACCGATGACGCCAGAGACGATTCAACAGACGCCGCAGGAGCCGCACGACTCGCTCCCCTTCCCTTACAGCCAGCGGCCCTACTGCCCTTACGAGCCGGTCGAGAAGAGCATCGCGAAGATTCGCGTGCTCGTCGTCAACGACCTCCTGCGCGACGAGTCTGACCTCTCAGACCTCGCGCGGCGGGAGTGGGGCGACTCGGCCGCGTCGAAGCTCGAACGCGAGCGCTACATCTCGGGGCTTGCCCTCGACAACATCGTCAACAACATCAAGCGGCTCGTCGAGGAGCCCGAGATTTTTGTCGCCCACCTGTCTGAGGCGGTCGAGGCGGCCGAGAAGTTTCAGCCCGAGGCCATCGTGCTGTCGGGGACGCTCTCTGACTTCGACTACTACGACCCCGAGATGCTGCGCCGCTTCGCGGCCTTCGCCGTGAAGACGACGACGCCCATCCTCGGCATCTGCGGCGGCCACCAGCTCATCGGCCTCGCCTTCGGCGTCCCCTGCACGACGCTCGACAACCGCGAGCCCGGCGAGCAGCGCGACGGGCGCAGCTTCGAGTACCAGTATCGCTTCATACGCATCACAGACCCCGAAGACCCCATCTTCAGCGGCATACGCAACCGCGAGCAGGGCGTCTGGCAGGACTACACGACCGAGGGCGACATCCTGCGCGTCTGGCAGAACCACGGGCTACAGCTCCCGCGCCTGCCCGAAGGCTTCAGGCTGCTCGCCACCTCGTACCTCTGCCGCAATCAGATGATGGTCAAGCGCGCCGACGGGCAGCTCATCTACACCGTCCAGTTCCACCTCGAAAAATCGTTTCAGGACTTGACGAAGAGCCTACAGCGAATCAACCCCAACCTCACGCCCGAAGAGCGCAAGCGACTCCTGCGCGAGGAGGCGAGCGCACGCACGCTCTGGGCGCACCCCAACGAGTCGCGCGACGGACGCATCCTCTTCCAGAACTTCCTCCGCCTCGCGCTCGAACACAACCAGCGCGCGTCGTGAGCGAATTACGTTGACTAAATAAGGCCGCTTAAAGCCGGGGGCGCGGGCATCCCTGCCCGCCGAAGCGTGCGAGAGCACGCTTAGCAAAGAAGCGCCGACACTCAATCATGAGTGTCGGCGCTTCACGGTCTTCGCGCTACGCGCTCATGGCGGGCTGTAGGGTGTCCCGCGCTCCCAGCGCGAAGGAGCCTTATTTCATCCTGCAAGCTTGTATCAGTTTCTCCCCGATGTGCTATCGTCACCGCCGATGAGAGAGATAGACCTCTTCCCGCTCTGGCTCTCGCTGCGCGTGGCGGCCGTCTCGACCGTCTTGGTGGTGGTCGCGGGCGTCGGGCTCGGGTGGCTGCTCGCGCGCAGGCGCTTCTTCGGGCGCGAGGCTTTGGACGCGCTCGTCACGCTGCCGCTCGTCATGCCGCCGACTGTCCTCGGCTACTACCTGCTCGTGCTGCTCGGCCGCACAGGCCCCGTCGGCCGTGTGTACGAGACGCTGACGGGCGGGCAGCTCGTCTTCAACTGGCGCGGCGCGGTCGTCGCGGCCTCGGCCGGCGCGCTGCCGCTGGTGGTGAAGACGGCGCGCGCGGCCGTCGCCGCCGTGGACACGCAGTACGAGGAGGCCGCGCGCACGCTGGGCAAGTCCGAGTGGCAGGTCTTCCGGCGCGTGACCTTGCCGCTGGCGTCGCGCGGCATTCTCGCCGCGGCGATGCTGGCGTTCGCGCGCGCGCTCGGCGACTTCGGCGCGACGCTGATGGTCGCGGGCAACATCCCCGGCCGCACGCAGACCGCGGCCATCGCCATCTACGACGCGACGCAGGCGGGCCGGGATTCGGAAGCGCTCGCGCTCGTCCTCGTCCTCTCGCTCGCGGCCTTCACGCTCCTCTACGCCACCAACCGCCTGACGGCCGCCGGTCTGAAGTGACGCTCGAAGCGCGCATCCGCTTGTCCTTCCCCGCCGCCGCGACGCGCGTCCTTGCGGACGCCGACGCCGCGTCCTTCACCTCTGAAGAAGATTCGTCATTCACACTCGACGTTGACTTCGACGCGCCGCCCGGCTTCACGATCATCTTCGGCGCGTCGGGCGCGGGCAAGTCGCAGACGTTGCGTGCCATCGCAGGACTCGCGCGTCCCGACGAGGGTCGCATCTCGGTCGGCGGCGAAGTCTTCTTCGACTCGGCGCGCGGCGTTGACCTGCCCGTCCGGCTGAGACGTGCCGGCTACGTCTTCCAGAACCTCGCGCTCTTCCCGCACATGACGGCGCTTGAGAACGTCGAGTTCGGGGCCGCGGCTCCGAACCGAAGTGCGCGGCGCGCGAAGGCGCGCGAACTCCTCGAAC
>DATFHD010000063.1:0-22109 GCA_035248785.1 Pyrinomonadaceae bacterium
GATGGTGATGCCGGGGGATAACGTGGCGATGGAGATCGAGTTGATCACGCCGATCGCGTTGGAGAAGGGGCTGAGGTTCGCCATCAGGGAGGGCGGGCGCACGGTCGGCGCAGGGACAGTCTCCGACATCATCGAGTAGTCATCCGCGGCCGGAGCCGCGCGAGAGCGAATTAAGAAGAAGTAGAAGGTAAACTTTATGCCGCGCGACAACATTGTGTTGCAGTGCACCGAGTGCAAGAGCCGCAACTACGTCACGACCAAGAACAAGAAGACCACGCCCGAGCGCCTTGAGTTCAGGAAGTTCTGCCGCCGCTGCCGCGTGCACAGGGCGCACAGGGAAACGAAGTAAGGGTTGAGGTCGGAGGGATGAGGGATGAATAAGAAACTCTCTTCATTCATCTCTCGTCCCTCATCCCTCATTCCTTCTCAAAGGGGTATAGTGTCAGTGGTTAGCACGGCGGTCTCCAAAACCGTAAGGCCGGGTTCGAGTCCTGGTACCCCTGTTCGCCCCGCCGGGGGCGCGGAAGGGAAGTTTTAGGTTCAGGTGTCGAAGAGAGAGGACGAACAGATGACTGCGAGCCATGACGAGCCCGGTGATTTGCCGGGGACGCCGTCGGGCGCGGCCCCGCGCATGGCGAGGTACGGCGAGGGGCCGGAGGGCCGCCCGGCGCGGCGCGAGCGCGCCGAGGCCGAGCACGGGCGCGACGGCTTCTTCGACCGCGCCGGCAAGTTCGTGCGCGACGTGCGGGCGGAGCTGGGCCGGACGAGCTGGCCCTCGGCACACGAGGTCAGGAACACGACCATCATCACCATCATCGCCGTCATCTTCTTCGCCACGTACCTCTTCGTCACCGACCGCGTCTTCGCGTATCTGCTCGACCAGCTGGCGCGACTCTTCGGGGCTTCGGCCAGCTAAGGGAAGTATCACGTTATGCAGCAGTGGTTCATCCTACACACGTACTCGGGGCACGAGAAGAAGGTGCGCGACAGCCTGAAGGCCCGCGTGCGCGACACCGACTTGCAGGCCGAGATAACGGAGGTGCTCGTCCCGACCGAGACTGTGGTCGAGATGCGCGGCAACAAGCGCGTCGAGTCGTCGCGGATGTTCTACCCCGGCTACGTCCTCGTCCAGATCGAGTGCGACGAGCGCGGGCACATCCCCGACAACGTCTTCCACCTGATTAAGTCAACGCCGAAGGTGACGGGCTTCGTCGGCGGGCAGAACCCGACGCCCCTGACCCCGGACGAGGTGAACCAGATCGTCCACAACGTGACCGAGGCGGCCGAGAAGCCGAAACCGAAGTTCACGTACGCGTCGGGCGAGACGGTGCGCATCAAGTCGGGGCCGTTCGCGTCGTTCACGGGCAAGGTCGAGGAGGTCAACTCCGACAAGTCCACCCTCAAGGTGGTCGTCACCATCTTCGGCCGCTCGACGCCGGTCGAACTCAACTTCCTCGACGTGGAGAAGGTGACGTTTACCGAAGACGAGTAAGCAGTCTGTCAGCTTTATAAAGAATCATGGCTAAGAAAATCACGGGCTACATCAAATTGCAGGTGCCGGCGGGCAAGGCGAACCCCGCGCCCCCGATTGGGCCGGCGCTCGGCCAGCACGGCGTCAACATCATGGAGTTCTGCAAGGCCTTCAACTCGAAGACCGCGCAGATGGATCCCGACCTCAAGGTGCCGGTCGTCATCACGGTCTACGCCGACCGCTCGTTCACGTTCGAGACGAAGACGCCGCCGGCCGCAGACCTTCTGAAGAAGGCCGCCGGCATCCCAAAGGGCTCGGGCAAGCCGAACCGCGAGAAGGTCGGCTCCATCTCCCGCGACAAGATCGAGGAGATCGCCAAGCTCAAGCTCCAAGACCTCAACACGACGAGCCTCGAATCGGCCATCAAGACCATCGAAGGCACGGCGCGCAACATGGGGCTCAACATTGAGTAGAGGCTAGAGGGCGGAGGTTAGAGGTTAGTTAAAGAGCATTCTTTTACTGACCTCTGACCTCTAGCCTCTGACCTCTGCTTTTGAGAGGGAGAAGCCTTCGACAAGCTTCGTTCGCACCTCAGAGGATTTTGAATGGCACAGCACGGTAAGAAGTACCGCGCCGCCCTCGAAAAGATTGAGGAGGGGCGCAAGTACAGCCTCGACGAGGGGCTGGCGAAGGTTAAGGAAGTCTCGGCGGTCACGGCCCGCAAGTTCGACGAGACGGTCGAGCTGACGATGTGGCTCGGCGTTGACCCGCGCAAGGCAGACCAGTTGGTGCGCGGCACGGTCGTGCTGCCGCACGGAGTCGGCAAAACGGTGCGCGTGCTCGTCATCGCGCAGGGCGAGAAGGTGCGCGAGGCCGAGGAGGCCGGCGCGGACATGGTCGGCGGCGAGGACGTGGTCACGCGCATCAAGGGCGGCTGGCTCGACTTCGACGCGGTCATCGCGACGCCCGACATGATGCGCCTCGTCGGTCAACTCGGTAAGGTGCTCGGCCCACGCGGCCTGATGCCCAACCCGAAGACCGGCACCGTCACCTTCGACGTGGCCAACGCCGTCCGCGAGACGAAGGCCGGCAAGGTCGAGTACCGCGTGGACAAGACCGGCGTCATCCACGTCGGCATCGGCAAAGTTTCGTTCTCGCCCGACTCGCTGCGCGAGAACGCGCAGACGCTTCTCGACGCGGTGGTGAAGGCCAAGCCCTCGACCGCGAAGGGCAAGTACGTGAAGAAGGTTAATCTCGCCTCGACCATGAGTCCGGGCGTTCTGCTGGACGAGACGGTCTACGCAAGGTAAGGAGGCGAGAGCTTAAGTTATGAAGACTAGAGAGCAGAAGCAGAAAGACCTCGACGCCCTCGCCGAACAGTTTCAGGCCGCGTCGGTCGGGATGCTCGTCGGCTTCAACAAGCTGACGGTGGCGAAGGATCAGGAGTTGCGCCAGCGGCTGCGCGAGGCCGGCGCCAAGTACACGGTCGTCAAGAACACTCTGGCGCGCAAGGCCGCCGAGGGCACGCCCTTCGAGGGCGCGTCCGAGCACTTCAAGGGCGTGACCGCGCTGGCGCTGGCCGAGGGCGACCCCGTGCAGTTGTCGAAGGCGATCTCGAAGTTCGTCAAGGACAACCCGGACGTGTTCACCTTCAAGGCGGGCGTCGTCGAGGGTCGCGTCGTGGCGCTCAGGGACGTGGAGGCCATCGCCACGCTGCCGTCGAAGGAGGAGCTGATCTCGAAGATCATGTTCCTTATCAACTGTCAGGCGCAGCGCCTCGTCACGGTCATCTCGGCCGTGCCGCGCAACCTCGCCATCGTCGTCAAGCAGATCGGCGAGCAGAAGGGCGAGTCAGCCTAACGAATTTGAAATCTGGGGCTTCAAACTTCGAAGCCCCTTGGGAGTCAGCCGGACGCGGAAAACGAGCGGGGCGATTTGTCAGGTCGCCTTTGACGGCTCGGACGCGTGAGGCGGTCTGGATGCAACAGACCGACGAGCGTGTCCCGTGGGTTCTCCTGCTGCGAACAGTAAACCGAACAGCAACACTAGAACCCTTTGAGGAGGATTTGAGTAATCATGGCAGCTACACGTGAAGATGTGATCGAGTTTCTGAAGGGCATGACCCTTCTCGAAGCCTCGCAGCTCGTCAAGGAGCTTGAGGAAGTGTTCGGCGTCTCGGCGGCTGCGGCGGCCGTGGCGGCGGCTCCGGCCGGCGGCGGCGCGGCTGCGGAAGCGGCCCCCGCGGCCGAAGAGAAGACCGAGTTCGACGTGATCCTTCAGGCCGCGGGCGGCAACAAGATCAACGTCATCAAGGTCGTCCGCGAGATCACCGCGCTCGGCCTGAAGGAGGCCAAAGACCTCGTCGAGGCCGCGCCCAAGGCCGTCAAGGAGGGCGTCTCGAAGGAAGAGGCCGAGGCCATCCGCGCCAAGCTCGCCGACGCCGGCGCGACTGTCGAAGTGAAGTAGTCGGGTGTCAGGTGCCGGGTGCCGGGTGTCGGTTCCATACCAACCGACACCCGGCACCCGAAACCCGGAACCTTTTCTTGACATTGGCCGCCCGGGGCGGCTAAGGTGTGGGAGTAGTGAGGGGCTGTCGCAACTCCCTAAAACTTTGACGAAGCGTACCGCTTTTGAAAAAGAAGCGGCCGGAGACTCGTGCGCTCTGGCCGCGCTTTGGCGTCTCTAAAAGAAGCTTTCAGCGCTCGGCCTTCAGCTCTCAGCAGGCCGGGGCCGGGCGCGTTGAAATAGTCCTCTTATTTAATACTACGGCTGAAGGCTGACTGCTGAAAGCTGACAGCTACAAGGAACTCCTGATGTCTGCAAATCCGGTTCAGAACCCGCTCCAGAAGAGCGCCGTCGGCTCGGGCCGCCGCGTGAGCCAGCCGCCCACACGCCACGACTTCTCGAAGATCAAGACGGCGGTGCGCATCCCGAACCTGATCGAGATTCAGCGCGACTCCTACAACCGCTTCCTACAGATGGACTTGCTCCCGGAGGAGCGCGAGCAGGCCGGCCTTCAGGCCGTCTTCCGCTCGGTCTTCCCCATCTCGGACTTCCGCCAGACGGCCGAGCTCGACTTCGTCGAGTACCACATCGGCAACTGGCAGTGTAAGTGCGGCCGTCTGGAAGGTCTGCGCTACCTGCGCGCGAACTGCAAGTCCTGCGGCTCGCTCGTCAAGGTTGACCCGCTCACGCCCGGCGAGACCCTGTGCCACAACTGCGGCACGTTCAACGCCGTGCGGCCCACGCTCTGCGACAACTGCGGCGAGCCCGTCGGCCTCAAGCACAAGCACGACCAGCAGGAGTGTCAGGAGCGCGGCATGACCTACTCGGTGCCGCTCAAGGTGAAGATTCGCCTCACCGTCTTCGACAAAGACCCCGACACAGAGGTCAAGTCCATCCGCGACATCAAGGAGGAGGAGGTCTTCTTCGGCGAGATACCGTTGATGACCGACAACGGCACCTTCATCATCAACGGCACCGAGCGCGTCATCGTCTCGCAGCTACACCGCTCGCCCGGCGTCTTCTTCGAGCGCGCGCCGGTCTATCTGGCGAAGGTCATCCCGTACCGCGGCTCTTGGGTCGAGTTCGAGTACGACCAGAAGAACCTGCTCTACGTCCGCATTGACCGCAAGCGCAAGTTCTTGGCAAGCATCTTCCTGCGCGCCCTCGGCATCTGGCTCAACCCGCAGTTCGACGCGAAGGGCTTCGGCTCGGACTCGCAGATGGAGGACGCGGTCAAGAACGCGGGCTTCGCCGACGAGGACATCCTGCGCGCCTTCTACATCGGCGACGACGTTCGCGTCGAGGAGGGCCGCCTCTTCGTGCAGGTGCGCGAAGAAGGCCCGACGAACCTCGTCGGCATGAAGTCGGAGCACGACATCAAGGCGAGGGGCGCCTCGGAGCCCGTCGTCAAGGCCGGCAAGAAGGTCACTTCGTCGGCGCTTCGCGACATACGCAAGGGCCACGTCAAAGAGGTCGAGGTTGACTCGCAGCAGTTCGACGGCGCCTACGCCCTCTCCGACGTGGTCAACACGGAGACCGGCGAGGTCATCGTCGAGGCGAACAACGAGATCACGCCCGCCAAGCTTCAGGAGATTATCGAGGCCGGCGTCCAGACCTTCACCGTCTTCTTCCCCGAGCGCGACGACCTCGGCGGCGTGCTCTCGCAGACTTTGAAGAAGGACGTGATCACGAAGCCTGTGGACGCGCTGCTTGAGATTTACCGCAAGATGCGCCCCGGCGACCCGCCGACGGTGCAGACGGCCTACAAGCTCTTCGAGGGGATGTTCTTCGACGACCGCAAGTTCGACCTCTCGCGTGTCGGCCGCCTGAAGTTCAATATCAAGATGGGGCGCCCCGAGCGCGAGCGCATCGAAGACCCTTTGCTTTCGGCGAACGACTTCGTGCAGGTCATCTCGTACCTCCTGAAGATGCGTCGCAACCCCGTCGAGTATCTGGCCGACGACATTGACCACCTCGGCAACCGACGCGTCCGCGCCGTGGGCGAGCTGCTTGAGAACCAGTTCCGCATCGGACTCGTCCGGATGGAGCGGGCCATCAAGGAGAAGATGTCCATCCAGCAGGAGATGCAGACGACGATGCCGCGCGACCTCATCAACGCGAAGCCGGTCACGGCCGCGGTGCGTGAGTTCTTCGGCTCGTCGCAGCTCTCGCAGTTCATGGATCAGACGAACCCGCTCTCGGAGATTACGCACAAGCGTCGTCTCTCCGCGCTCGGGCCGGGCGGACTCTCGCGCGAGCGCGCGGGGTTCGAGGTGCGCGACGTACACCCGACGCACTACGGCCGCATCTGCCCGATTGAGACGCCTGAAGGCCCGAACATCGGTCTTATCTCGTCCTTGTCGTGCTTCGCGCGCATCAACGAGTTCGGCTTCATCGAGTCGCCGTACCGCAAGGTCGTGGACGGCCGCGTCGCCGAGTACGTGCGCGTCGTCAACGGCGGCGACACGAAGTTCAAGCCGGGCGACCACGTGCCGCAGGAGGAGATTGACAAGGCCAACAAGAAGGTCGGCGCCGACGGGCGCCGCGCCGAGTACGAGCCGTACCCCTTCTACCTGACCGCGTGGGAGGAGGACAAGTGGGTCATCGGGCAGGCTAACATCGAGCTGGGCGAGGACGGCACGATCATCAACGAGCGCAACGCCTCGCGTAAGGCGGGCGAGTTCATCAACGCCCACCGCGACGACATCGAGTACGTGGACGTTTCGCCGAAGCAGTTGGTGTCGGTCGCCGCGTCGCTCATCCCGTTCCTTGAGAACGACGACGCGAACCGCGCGCTGATGGGCTCGAACATGCAGCGCCAGTCGGTGCCGCTCCTGCGCGCCGAGTCGCCCTACATCGGCACCGGCATGGAGCAGGTGACGGCGAGGGATTCGGGCGCGGTCGTGGCAGCGCGCCGCGACGGCATCGTGGACTACGTTGACTCGGAGCGCATCATCGTCCGCGCCGACCACAACGTTGACGGCACCATCTCGCGCGAGGTGACGGCCGACATCTACACGCTGACGAAGTTCAAGCGCTCGAACCAGAACACCTGCATCAACCAGCGCCCCATCGTCCAGATTGGCGAGCGGGTCTCGAAGTCGCAGGTCATCGCCGACGGCCCCTGCACGGACAGGGGAGAGTTAGCTCTGGGCCGCAACGTGCTCGTCGCGTTCATGCCTTGGCGCGGTTATAACTTCGAGGACGCGATTCTCGTCTCCGAGCGCCTCGTGAAGGATGACTACTACACGTCCATACACATTGAGGAGCTTGAAATCGAGGCGCGCGACACGAAGCTCGGCCCCGAAGAGATTACGCGCGACATCCCGAACGTCGGCGAGAACATGCTCCGCGACCTAGACTAGTCGGGCATCATCCGCATCGGCGCGCAGGTCAAGCCGGGCTCGATCCTCGTCGGCAAGGTCACGCCGAAGGGCGAGACGCAGTTGACGGCCGAAGAGAAGTTGCTCCGCGCAATCTTCGGCGAGAAGGCCGGCGACGTGAAGGACGCGTCCTTGGTGTGCCCGCCGGGCATTGACGGCACGGTCGTCGAAGTTCAGGTCTTCACGCGCAAGGGTCAGGAGCGCGACCAGCGCTCTCTAAACATCGAGCAGGAGGAGGAGAACCGCCTCCGCCGCGACCTCGAAGACGAGATGCGCATCCTGCGCGAGCAGCGCGACCAGCGCGTCTACGAGTTGTTCGAAGGGCGCAAGCTCACGGCCGACCTCACGGTCGAGCGCGAGGTGCGCATCCCGAAGAACGAGACCATCACGCGCGAGATGCTGGCCGGCATTGAGCCGAAGGCGCTTCGCAAGGCCCAGCTCGCGGGCGCCCGCGCGGCCGACGTGCTCGCCGAGGCGAAGGACTTCGAGGAGAGAACCGAGCGGCAGATTCGGATTCTCACAGACATCTACGAGGAGAAGATCGCCAAGCTGCGTCAGGGCGACGAGCTCGCGCCCGGCGTCATCAAGATGGTGAAGGTCTTCATCGCGATGAAGCGCAAGCTGTCGGTCGGCGACAAGATGGCCGGCCGCCACGGCAACAAGGGCGTCATCGCGCGCATCCTCCCCGAAGAGGACATGCCGTACCTGCCGGACGGCACGCCCGTTGACATCGTCCTGAACCCGCTCGGCGTGCCTTCGCGCATGAACGTCGGGCAGATTCTTGAGACGCACTTGGGCTGGGCGGCGCGCGTGCTCGGCGTACACTTCGCGACGCCGGTCTTCGACGGCGCGACCGAGCCCGAGATTAAGGGCATGATTAAGAAGGCCAGCGAGACGCTGCGCGAACAGGGCCTTCCCGAGATCGTCAGCGACTCCGGCAAGACCGTCCTCTACGACGGGCTTTCGGGCGAGCCGTTCGAGCAGAGGGTGACGGTCGGCTACATCTACATGCTCAAGCTCTCGCACCTCGTGGACGACAAGATTCACGCGCGCTCAATCGGGCCGTACTCGCTTATCACGCAGCAGCCGCTCGGCGGCAAGGCGCAGTTCGGCGGACAGCGCTTCGGCGAGATGGAGGTCTGGGCGCTCGAAGCCTACGGCGCGGCGCACATCCTTCAGGAACTCCTGACGGCGAAGTCGGACGACGTGGCGGGCCGGTCGAAGATTTACGAGGCCATCGTCAAGGGCGAGGCCGACTTCAACCCGGGCGTGCCCGAGTCGTTCAACGTGCTCGTGCGCGAGCTTCAGTCGCTCTGCCTCGACGTGGAGCTGATTGACCGCAACGCCGCCGTCGAAGAGGCGGCCGGCGACGGCCTCGGCCGCCCCGTGGTGCCGACGGCAGGCCCGGTGGAGTGAGAGTGAATTAACAGGGATGGACGGGATGGATAGGATATTTCAAATTTGAAATTTCAAATCTCGAATCCTGAACATCCTGTCCATCCCTGTTAAATGTTTTTCTGAAAGTTATCGGTTAGCGGCTTTTTCCTTACGGAGATAAAAACGGTGTTCAGATTCCAGCAAGAGAAGACGCAACTCGCGCCCGACTTCGAGGCGATCCGCATCTCTCTGGCCTCGCCCGAGAAGATTCGCCAGTGGTCGCACGGCGAGGTGACGAAGCCGGAGACGATCAACTACCGCACGTTCAAGCCCGAGCGCGACGGACTCTTCTGCGCGCGCATCTTCGGCCCCGTCACCGATTGGGAGTGCCTCTGCGGCAAGTACAAGCGGATGAAGCACCGCGGCGTCATCTGCGACAAGTGCGGCGTCGAGGTCACGCAGGCCAAGGTGCGCCGCGAGCGCCTCGGCCACATCGAGCTCGCGAGCCCCTGCTCGCACGTCTGGTTCTTCAAGGGGCTGCCCTCGCGCATCGGCCACCTGCTCGACATACCCTTGCGCGAGCTTGAGAAGGTTCTCTACTTCGAGAGCTACATCGTCATTGACCCGGGCGACGCTCCCGTCAAGGAGCGCGAGCTGCTGACCGACGAGCGCTTCCGCGAGCTGACGCGCGACTACCCGGGCCAGTTCGTCGCACGCATGGGCGCCGAGGCGATTAAAGAGCTGCTCGCGGCCGTCAACATCGAGGAGCTTTCGGTTGACCTGCGCCAGCGCATGAAGGAGGAGAACTCGCAGCAGAAGAAGCTGAAGTACTCCAAGCGCCTGAAGGTCGTCACATCGTTCCTCAAGTCGGGCAACCGCCCCGACTGGATGATTCTCGACGTGATTCCGGTCATCCCGCCCGAGCTTCGTCCGCTCGTGCCGCTCGACGGCGGGCGCTTCGCCACGTCGGACTTGAACGACCTCTACCGGCGCGTCATCAACCGCAACAACCGTCTGAAGAAGCTGATGGAGCTGCGCGCGCCCGAGGTCATCGTGCGCAACGAGAAGCGCATGCTTCAGGAGGCCGTTGACGCGCTGTTCGACAACGGCCGCCGCGGGCGCGTCCTGCGCGGCGTCAACAACCGCCCGCTCAAGTCTCTGTCCGACACGCTCAAGGGCAAGCAGGGCCGCTTCCGCCAGAACCTTCTCGGCAAGCGCGTGGACTACTCGGGCCGCTCGGTCATCGTCGTCGGGCCGGAGCTGAAGCTCCACCAGTGCGGCCTGCCGAAGAAGATGGCTTTGGAGCTGTTCAAGCCGTTCATCTACAACCAGCTCGAAAAGCAGGGCTACGCCGCCACCATCAAGCAGGCGCGCGAGATGGTTGACCGGCAGGAGCCGGTCGTCTGGGACATCCTCGAAGAGGTCATCCGCGAGCATCCCGTGCTGCTCAACCGCGCGCCGACGCTCCACCGCCTCGGCATACAGGCGTTCGAGCCGGTGCTGGTCGAGGGCAAGGCCATCAAGATTCACCCGCTCGTCTGCACGGCCTTCAACGCCGACTTCGACGGCGACCAGATGGCCGTCCACATCCCTCTCTCGCCCGAGGCGCAGATTGAGGCGGCCGTGCTCATGCTCGCCTCGAACAACATCCTGAGCCCCGCGTCGGGTCACCCCATCGCGGTGCCTTCGCAGGACATCGTGCTCGGCTGCTACTACCTGACGAAGGACAAGCCGGGCGCGAAGGGCGAGGGGCGCGTCTTCTCTTCGATTGAAGAGGTGCTGCTCGCTTTGGACGCGAAGGAGGTCGAGACGCAGACCCCGATTAAGCTGCGCGTCGTCGGCAACCTGATAGACCTGACGCAGGAGCACGACACGCAGGACGTGATGCGCGCCACCGTGCAGGAGAACGTCCGCCGCGTCATCAACACGACGGTCGGCCGCGTCATCTTCAACGACCAGATTCCGAAGGGGCTGAGCTACATCAACGGCACCTTGAAGAAGAAGGGCCTTCAGTCGCTCGTCAACTACTGCCACCTGCGCCTCGGCCACGAGATGACGGTGAAGATGTTGGACGACCTGAAGCAGCTCGGCTTCCTCTACGCGACGCGCGCAGGAATCTCCATCGGCATTGACGACCTCGTCACGCCCGAGGCGAAGAAGACGCTCGTCGGTCAGGCCGACAAGGACGTGATCGAGGTCGAGCGCCAGTACCGCGACGGCGTCATCACCAACGGCGAGCGCTACAACAAGGTCATCGCCATCTGGTCTGAGGTGACGGATAAGGTCGCCAAGGAGATGTTCCTCGCGATGGACGAGCGCGAGAAGACTGCGAAGGAGTCGAACCCGATTCTCATCATGTCGGATTCGGGCGCGCGCGGCACCGCGCAGCAGATTCGACAGCTCGCAGGCATGCGCGGCCTGATGGCCAAGCCCTCGGGCGAAATCATCGAGACGCCGATTCGCTCGAACTTCCGCGAGGGGCTGAACGTCCTTCAGTACTTCATCTCGACGCACGGCGCGCGCAAAGGTCTCGCCGACACGGCGCTCAAGACGGCCGACTCGGGTTATCTCACGCGCCGCCTCGTGGACGTGGCGCAGGACGTTATCGTCTCCGAGCCCGACTGTGGAACGCTCAAAGGCATCTACGCCTCGGCCATCGTCGAGGGCGGCGAAGAGATCGAGAGCTTGCGCGACCGCATCATCGGCCGCACGGCGCTCGAAGACGTGATTGACCCCGTCGAGGGCCGCACCATCGTCGCCGCCAACGACGAGATTAACGAAGACCTCGCGCAGGAGATTCAGCTCTCCGGCGTGCAGCGCGTCCGCATCCGCTCTGTCTTGACCTGCGAGTCGCGCCGCGGCGTCTGCATCAAGTGCTACGGCCGCAACCTCGCCACGGGCCAGCCCGTGGACATCGGCGAGGCCGTCGGCGTCATCGCCGCGCAGAGTATCGGCGAGCCCGGCACGCAGCTCACGATGCGCACGTTCCACATCGGCGGCACGGCGCGTCTGGAAGAGTCGTCCAAGCACGAGGCGCGCAT
The DNA here is from genome assembly GCA_035248785.1 of Pyrinomonadaceae bacterium. Classification (GTDB taxonomy): domain Bacteria; phylum Acidobacteriota; class Blastocatellia; order Pyrinomonadales; family Pyrinomonadaceae; genus QHXN01. Next base: position 11,778 of record DATFHD010000063.1, read on the forward strand.
GGACGGCACCATCAAGTACGTTGACCTCAACGTCGTGAAGAACCGCCGCGGCGAGATCACGGCAATGAACCGCAACGGCGCCGTCACCATCATTGACGAGCGCGGCCGCGAGGTGGCGCGCCACCAGATAGTCTACGGCGCGCACATACACGTCACGGACGGCCAGCGAGTGCAGGAAGACCAACTGCTCGCGACGTGGGATCCGTTCACCTTCGCAATTCTGACGGAGGTCGCCGGCACGATTAAGTTCCAAGACCTCAAGGAGGGCGTGACGGTCGAGGAAGAGGTTGACGAAGTGACGGGCCAGTCCCGCCTCGTCGTCAAAGACTCGCCCGACGAGAAGCGCCAGCCGCGTCTGGAAGTCCGCTCGGGCAACAAGGTCTTGAAGACCTACCAGATGCCCGTCCGCGCGAACCTCATGGTTCACGACGGCGACGAGGTTGCGCCCGGCGACGTGATCGCGAAGATTCCGCGCGAGACCACGAAGACGAAGGACATCACGGGCGGTCTGCCGCGCGTGGTCGAACTGTTCGAGGCGCGCAAGCCGCGCGAGACGGCCGTCATGTCCGAGATTGACGGCACCATCAAGCTCGGCGCGATCTCGAAGGGCAAGCGCCGCATCGTCGTCGTCGGCGACGACGGCGAGGAGCGCGAGTACGACATCCCGCGCGGCACGCACATCAACGTGCAGGAGGGCGACCGCGTCCGCGCAGGCGAGGCTCTGATGGACGGCCCGCTCAACCCGCACGACATCCTGCGCGTGCTCGGCATGAACCGCTTGCAGGAATATCTCGTCAACGAGATTCAGGAGGTCTACCGCCTACAGGGCGTGACCATCAACGACAAGCACATCGAGGTCATCGTCCGCCAGATGTTGCGCTGGGTGCGCATCTCTGACGTGGGCGACACGGACTTCCTGCTCGACGAGCAGGTAGACCGCTTCCGCTTCACTGACGAGAACGACCGCGTAGTGACGAACGACGGCGAGCCGGCGAAGGCCGAGCCGCTGCTGCTCGGCATCACGAAGGCCTCGCTCTCGACCGACTCGTTCATCTCCGCCGCCTCCTTCCAAGAGACGACGCGTGTGCTGACCGAGGCGGCCATCTCGGGGCGCGTTGACTACCTGCGCGGCCTGAAGGAGAACGTCATCATGGGCCGGCTCATCCCCGCCGGCACCGGCATGGACTTCTACCGCAACGTCAAGGTCGAGCGCGACACGACGGCCGAGGCCGCACGCGAGGAGCAGCAGATGGAGAGCCTGTCTGACTTGCTCGGCGGCGTCGAACCGCCCGCGGTCGTCCCCGCACGCGAACGCGTCGCGGTTGCCGCCGACGGCGACGGCGACGCCGAACCGGCCGACGACGCGGACGAGGGCGACGACGAGTAAACCCGAACCCTGACCTTAACCAGAAAACAGAAGACCGGCGCGGCCTCAAAGCCCGCCGGTCTTTTCGTTTTGAGAGCCTCACTAATACAAGTCATTAAAGGTATTTCCAGACATAAGCAATTCATGTATATTCCGCCAGCCGGTCATTTCTGAGCCTCATCGAGCACACACAGGAGTACGTATGGCGACGAAGAAATCCTCAAAGCAGTCCGCCGCAAAAAAGCCCGCGCGGAAAAACTCGAAAAGAAGCGCTGGCGGCAGAGCGTCTGTCGCCAAGGGGCGCAAGTTCGAGGACGATGTCGCCGAACTGTATCGCCTGCAAGGCGCGGAGGTGGTGCAGAACATCGAGATTTGTAACAAGAAGGTAGACATACTCGTCACTTTCTCTTACCCGGTCAGGCACCGCGTAATCGTGGAGTGTAAGGACGAGGGCCGGGCCGTTGACGCCAACCAGCGCGTCATGCAGTTTCACGGCCTGCTGACCAGCGCGAGGAAAGCGGGCGAAGCAGAATCGGCGGAGATAATCACAAGAGTGCCTTGGGGAGACGCGGCCAAGGGTTACGCGAACCGGGAAGGGATAAGACTGCTGACGTACGCGGAGAAGATTGCGAGCCTCATAGACTTCACGCGCTATTTGAAAGAGCTGGTCAGTAAATTCGAAGACCGCGACCCCGCGCGGCCGAGCGAGCCTGCGTTGGGGAAGTACTACGTTGACTTGAGCGCGGTGCGGCTTACCGAGAACGGCGAGGAGAAGGTAGAAATCATAGACACGTACGTCCAACAGTGGTTGGATGGAGACGACACGCAGCGGCACCTAGCTATTTTCGGCGAATACGGTGCGGGGAAGTCAACTTACTGTCAGAAGCTAGCGCACGACCTCGCGGCCTCATTCCTCGAAGACCCGAACTCAAGCAGGATTCCCATACTCCTCAACCTGCGCGAGTTTATCGGGAAGGTGGACATAGAGGCTTACATCACCTCCTTTCTGGACAGGGAATGCAAGGTCTCGAATCCGAAAATTGACCTGTTCCACGCGATGAACGACGCCGGAATCTTCCTGCTCATCTTCGACGGGCTGGACGAGATGGCTGTAAAGGTGGACGCGGACACTCTGGAATCAAACTTGGTGGAGATAGAAAAACTTGCCGCATCAGGAAACAGCAAGGTGATTCTCACGAGCCGCCCCGAATACTTCGTCAGCGCGCGGGAGGAGCAGGAGGCCGTCAGCCCCGCGTTGAACCCGCTCCTGAGCCGCAAGGTGAAGTACGACCCCGTTAAGATTCTGCCGTGGGACGAGAATCAGGTGACGGAGTTCTTACAGAAGCGTGTGCCGCTGGTCGAAGGCGCGACCGAGCCGTGGAAATACTACCGAGACCGTATAAGGTCTATCGGCAGCCTCTCCGACCTTTCGCAGCGCCCCGTCCTGCTCGACATGATAGTAAAGACTCTGCCCGCGCTCATCGCAAGCAAGACCCCGATAAACCGCCCGAACCTGTACAGGACTTATCTTATCGGCGAGATAAAGCGGCAGAGGGTACAGAAGAGAAGAACTTTGCTAATCACCGAACAGGACAGGCTCTCCCTGCTGCAACTGATGGCCGTGGCGGTCTACAAAGGCGACATGCAGTTCATAAACTTCGCGGACGCCCGGAATCTCATCGAAGAAAGAATTAACCCGTCCAAATACGAGCTAGAGGCCCACACGCGCGACTTCCTGACGAACTCGTTCCTCATACGCACAGGCGACGAATACCACTTCTCTCATAAATCCATCATGGAGTATCTGGTCGCGGCGCAATTAAACGAAGAGATAAGAATGGATGCCCCCGACACACTCCAGTATTCCCCACTTCAACCTGTAATCGTAGACTTTCTCAAGGAATTCGACCCCGATAGGGACACGCTTTTAAAGTGGGTTGACAGGACGAAAGAAAGGGCGCCCGGCCAAGGGCATTTTCTGGGCGGAAACGCGGCGACGCTACTCTGCGCCCTGACCACGGACGCCCTCGCCGGAAAAGACCTGTCAGGCGCAAGCCTGAATGAGGCAAATCTTATGTTTGCCAACCTGAAGGGGACAAATCTAAAGGATACAGTCTTACACCGCCCTCGGCTCCAAGCCGCCCGGTTCTCAAAAGGACAGTTGACCGAAGCAACTATTCGAAACTTTACGGTTTTATTCTTATGTACCTCACGACAACAACAAATGATACGGAGTTGGGAAGAGTTAAAAGATAAGATTTCCGCAATTGATGTTAAGACGAAAGGGAGTGCAATCGTATATGCTTGGAATACAACTTATGATGCTGAGAGTGAAACAGAATTATTTTGCATGATGGTGCAATTGTCGAAACAGAATTATATAGATACCGCACAGGAGATATTTTCCGAGGAATTCGACGAGGTCGCACTGTACCATCGTGAATATACTCAGCTACAAAATAAATATCCCAAGTTCAAGCGGCTTATTGCTCAGGCCACCAGAGAGCGCATGCAAAGGTAGAGTAACAGGACGCGACCTGCCGTATTAATTTTCAGGGCCGGATTACAAATTCTCACGCGCGAGTTAACAATTCTAGAGCGGTTTGCGCTTGCGTGCGACTGCATAGCGGTCAGAACCGCCTGCGGTAGCGGGCGGGTATCGTCTCCGCTACCCGCCCGCTACCGCAGGCGGTTCTGACCTGCCACCTCTCGCGCCGGTCGCATTCATGTGCAAACCGCTCTAAGAGCCGAGTTACAAATTCTGTCAGCCGGGCGTGCGTAGGGCAGCGGTGCGTGCGAATTTTCAGCCGGTGCGCGTCAATTCGTGGGCGGTGCGTGCCAATTTCCTGAGCCGCGGTGTCGGAAACGAGCGGTGCGGAGTGATTTGCGAGCGGTGCGGACTTTTTTCAGGCGGTGCGCGCACACTCTCAGGCAGTGCGCGCCGATTTACAGGCAGTGCGTGACAATTCCAAGGCAGTGCGCGCAAATTTGCGGGCGGTGCGGACAAATTTTGTGGTAGTGCGGACTTTTTTCGAGCCGTGCGCGCACATTCGCAGGCAGTGCGCGCCAATTCTCAGGCAGTGCGCGCCAATTTCAGGCAGTGCGCGTACATTCTCAGGCAGTGCGGGGAAATTGGTGCCGGTGCGGGCGGAATTCGGGGGAAGCGGCGCCCGTTTTGAGGCGTGGGGAGGGAAAGACGGCGGCGCGTCAACAAATTTCCGGGGCGCGGCGGGAGATTTTTCGGGCCGAGTAGAAAATGTTTCGGGCCGCGTGGGAAATTTTGCGGCGCATCGAAAAATTTTTGGAGCGCACCGGAAAATTTTCTGTAGACAGTGAACGAAATCGGCATATAATGCGCGCCCTGACGAGCCGGGGCGGCGCAGAGTCCGAGCAAGTCTGTCGAAGAATACGCAGGGGCGACGCGAACTCACAGTCCCTTAACTTAACAGTCGGCCCGTAACCTCACCGTCCTTTAACCTCATGCCAAGGAGCACAACTGTATGAACAGCGTAATCAGCTATACGTTGGAGATGTTCGTGCGCGTGGTCGCCTTCGTGGCCGAGCGCGTCGTGTTCTTCCCCGAAGGCTCTTTCGGCGACGAGTTGGCCACGGAGTTAAAGGTCATCATCAAGACCTTGAACGACACCATCGCGGCGCAGAACTCAGCCCTCAGTTCCGAACAGCGCGCGACCGCCGCGCGCGAGGCCGCGCGTAAGACCCTGCGCGGGACGTTGCGGGCGTTGGCGCACACGGCGCGCGCGATGTCGGTGGACGCGCCGGGGGCCGAGACCAAGTTCCGCCTCCCGCGCAGCAGCAGCGACAACGCGCTCCTACAGACCGCACGTGCCGCGGCCTCCGACGCCGTCGAGTTTAAGGACAGGTTTGTGCAGCACGGGATGACCTCGGGATTCATCGAGGAGCTGAAGAGGCAGATCGCAGACCTCGAACGAGCCGTGGAGGAGCAGAACGCCGCACGCGCCGCGCACGTCTCCGCCACGGCCACGGTCGAGGCAAACGTCGAGCGCGGGATGGAGGTCGTGCGCAGCCTCGACGCCCTAGTCCGCAACAAGTTCCCCGACGACCCGGCCACGCTCGCCGCTTGGGAGAGCGCGCGACACATCGAAAGCCCTCCGCGCTCCCGCAAACGCACCGGCAACAACGCCGCCCCCGCCGGAAGCGGCACCCCGCAGTCTTAAAATCAGGTCAGTACCGCCTGCGGTAGCGGGCGGGTACGTCTAACGCCGTAAGGGCGATTAGAGTCAGACAGACCCGCCCGCTACCGCAGGCGGTACTGACCGCTACTGCGGACGCGCACGCTTTGAACGCCGCCGTAGAGGGCTTTAACGGTACGGCCCTTACTTGCGCGCCGGGCGCGGCTGCGGGGAGCGCGCCTGCTCGGTGAAGATTTTGAGGACTTCGCGCTTGTCGTGAGGCGTGAGGCTCCCTAAACCGCCCGTCACCTCGAACTTCTGATTGACCCACTTGCGTACCTTCGCCGCGTCGTAGCCGAGTTCTTCCGCCGCCTGCAAAATCTGCCCGTCGAGGTCTGCCGGCGCAGCCGCGCTCGACTCGGGCGGGGCGGCCCTTTCGGCAGACGCAGCCGACCTCTCAGAAGGCGCGGCCGTCCTTCCCGAAGGCGCGGCGGCTCTCTCAGAAGGCGCGGCCGACCTCTCAGAAGGCGCGGCCGACCTCTCGGGGGACGCGGACGCGGCGGCTGCCTGCTGCTTCTTCGCGCCGCGTATCACCTCCTCGCGGCTCGCGACGCCGCGCCTGACCTCGAAACCGAGCAGCGCCAGCGCGCGGCCGACGGCCGAAGTCTCTCCGACCTCCACGTAGCTGCCGGCCTGCACGTGGCCTGCGCTCCGCAACTCGTAAGCGTGCCCCGTGGCCGCCGGGAGCGTGTCGTCCGGCTCGCGGTAGACTTCGGCGCGGACGAGCACGAAGCCCGTCTCGGCGTTGTGCTCGATAATGCTGGTCAGAATCCTCCCTTGCGGGAATTTCGCGTAAAATTTCTCGATTCTTTCGCTGACTGTAATGTACTCGTCCGGGTTGAAGCGCATCTAAGGTTTTCGCCTTTCCGCAGGGTGGTTTCGGTCGCAGACTTTAGCAGAAAATCCGCGCGCGGGGAGCGCGAATTTTCGGCCGGCAGTGGGAGCCGGCCCGTCCGCGCTTGACAGAAGCAAAGGGCGTCCGTATAGTCTCACGTTTGGACTGACAGTCCATTTCCCAACAGTGCGACGCTAGGTTGGTTCTGACGGTGTGGAGGCGTCGCCCGGCCCGCGGCCGAAAGGCTTGCAGGTCGTTGACAAATATTGTGGCGTAAACTCCGGGCCGACGCGGTTTTTAAGAGAAAACGGCGGCCGGGTCTCGGAGAGCGAAAACAGACGGGGCCGCAAAGCAGTCAAAAAGCCCCGCCACCCTTTACCAAAGGCGACGCCACAGAAAAGTTTCGGCCACAGGGGAGGCCAGAATCCGCACCCGTCGGAAGTCAGAACGTCCCTGATTAATTAAACAAACAAGGGCATGCCGCTCTTGCGCTGACTGCCGGACACCTTGTTCCGGTAAGAGGCAGGGAAGGCAGCCTCTTGCGCCTTAAAAACAGGCGCGAGGCCGTAAGAGACGAACTTTAAAGAGGACTGGAAAGCAGTGCCGACCATCAACCAACTCGTACGGAAAGGGCGCCAGCAGGTCAAGTACAAGACCGCCAGCCCGGCCTTGCAGCAGTCGCCGCAGAAGCGCGGCGTCTGCACGCGCGTCTACACGCAGACCCCGAAGAAGCCGAACTCGGCGCTCCGCAAGGTCGCGCGCGTGCGCCTCACCAACGGCATCGAGGTCACGACCTACATCCCCGGCGTCGGCCACAACTTGCAGGAGCACTCGATCGTGCTCATCCGCGGCGGGCGTGTGAAAGACCTGCCGGGCGTCCGCTACCACATCATCCGCGGCACGCTCGACTCCGTAGGCGTCAACGACCGCAAGCAGGGGCGCTCGAAATACGGCGCCAAGCGCCCCAAGGGCGGCGCGGCGGCCGGCGCGGCCAAGGGCGGCGCCAAGGGCAAGAAGTAGTAAGACCGAACCGATAAACGACTATGCCTAGAAGAAGAGTTGTTGACAGACGCGACGTGCTGCCCGACCCGGTTTATAACAGCCCGCTGGTGACCAAGTTCATCAACGGCCTGATGTGGGACGGCAAGAAGTCCACCGCCGAGGGCATCTTCTACAACGCGCTGGCGCAGGTCGGCGAGAAGACGGGCGAAGACCCCTTGAAGATGTTCAAGCGCGCCATCGAGAACGTGCGGCCCACGGTCGAGGTCAAGTCGCGCCGCGTCGGCGGCTCGACCTATCAGGTGCCCATCGAAGTCCCGCAGGAGCGCAGAGGGAGCCTCGCCATCCGCTGGATCGTCGGCGCCGCACGCGCCCGCGGCGAGAAGACGATGACCGACCGCCTCGCGGGCGAGATGCTCGACGCCGCCAACAACCGCGGCAACGCCGTCAAGAAGAAGGACGACACGCACCGCATGGCCGAGGCGAACAAGGCTTTTGCCCACTACAAGTGGTAAATGCGGGTTCCGTGTATCGGGTGCCGTTTAAGGCAAAACCCGACACCCGGCACCTGACACCCAAGGGTTGTTATGGCTAAGCAAGACCTGAACAAGTTCCGGAACATCGGCATCATGGCGCACATTGATGCCGGCAAGACCACGACCACCGAGCGCGTGCTCTACTACACGGGCGTCTCGCACAAGATCGGCGAGGTGCACGAGGGCACGGCGACGATGGACTGGATGGAGCAGGAGCAGGAGCGCGGCATCACGATCACTTCGGCCGCCACGACCTGCTTCTGGAAGCGTTCCGGCACGGAGTACCGCGTCAACATCATAGACACGCCCGGCCACGTGGACTTCACGATGGAGGTCGAGCGCTCGCTCCGCGTCCTCGACGGCGCGGTCGCCGTGTTCGACGGCGTCGCGGGCGTCGAGCCGCAGTCCGAGACGGTCTGGCGTCAGGCCGACAAGTACGGCGTCCCCCGCATCTGCTTCATCAACAAACTCGACCGCGCGGGCGCCAGCTTCGACCGCTCGTTCCAGTCCATCATTGACCGGCTCGGCGCGAACCCCGTCGCGCTTCAGATTCCCATCGGGCTGGAAGACCAGTTCAAGGGCGTCGTTGACCTCATCACGATGAAGGGCCTCGTCTGGAACGACGAGACGAAGGGCGCCGAGTACTCCGTCGTCGAAATCCCCGAAGACCTGCGTGAGCGCGCGCAGGAGATGCGCCACAAGCTTCTCGAAGCCGTCGCCGAGGTTGACGAGGAACTGATGGAGCAGTACCTCGAAGACGAGGGCGCTTCGTTCACCGAAGAGCAGATTCGCGCGGCGCTGCGCAAGGGCACCATCGCCATCAAACTCGTCCCCGTCGTCACCGGCTCGGCCTTCAAGAACAAGGGCGTGCAGACCTTGCTCGACGCGGTGGTTGACTACCTGCCGTCGCCGCTCGACATCCCGGCGATTGAGGGCACGAACCCGAGGACGGGCGACGTTGAGGAGCGCCCCGCCGACGCCAGCGCGCCGTTTGCCGGCCTCGTCTTCAAGATCATGGCCGACAAGCACCTCGGCCAGCTCTCTTTCGTACGCATCTACTCCGGCACCGTCAAGGGCGGCTCCTACGTCTATAACTCCGTCAAGGGGACGAAGGAGCGCGTCGGCCGCCTGATGCGCATGCACGCGAACAAGCGCGAGGACATCGAAGAGGCGTCAGCCGGCGAGATCATCGCCATCGGCGGCATGAAGCAGGTCACGACGGGCGACACCGTCTGCGACGAGAACAAGCCCATCGTGCTTGAGGCGATGGAGTTCCCTGCGCCCGTCATCCGCGTCGCCGTCGAGCCAAAGACCCGCGCCGATCAGGACAAGCTCGGCACGGCTCTTTCGCGCCTCGCGCAGGAAGACCCGAGCTTCAACGTCTCGACCGATCAGGAGACCGGCCAGACCATCATCGCCGGCATGGGCGAGCTGCACCTCGAAATCATCGTTGACCGCATGAAGCGCGAGTTCGGCGTCGAGGCCAACGTCGGCAAGCCGCAGGTCGCGTACCGCGAGACCATCACGCAGCCGGCGAAGGGCGTCGAGCGCTACAAGCGCCAGACCGGCGGCCGCGGCCAGTACGGACACGTCGAGCTTGAGATTTCGCCCGCGCCGGGCGAGGGCTTCGTCTTCGAGAACAAGATCACGGGCGGCGCCATCCCGCGCGAGTTCATCAAGCCCACGGAAGAGGGCGTCCGCGACGCGTTGGAGCGCGGCTTCCTCGCGGGCTACGAGCTGGTGGACATCAAAGTTGACCTCGTCTTCGGCTCGTACCACGAGGTTGACTCGGACGAGCGCTCGTTCCACATCGCGGGCTCGCTCGCGTTTCAGGACGCGGTGAAGAAGGCGAAGCCGGTGCTGTTGGAGCCCATCATGCGCGTCGAGGTCGTCACGCCCGAGGAGTACATGGGCAGCGTCAACGGCGACCTGAACCGCCGCCGCGGGCAGATCGAGAAGATGGAGCCGCGGCCCGGCGGCGCGCAGGTCGTCACGGCCTACGTCCCCCTCTCCGAGATGTTCGGCTACACGACCGACCTGCGCTCGATGACGCAGGGGCGCGCGACCTCGACCATGCACTTCGAGCGCTACGATCAGGCGCCGCGCAACATCGCCGAAGAGGTCATCGCGAAGGTGCAGGGAGTCGCCAAGTAGTTATAGGTAACAGGTGATAGGTGTTGGGATTTACCCGTCACCTATCACCCATCACTTATCACCTGTTTATAAGAGGAGCGAGAGAGAAACATGGCGAAGGAGAAGTTCGACCGGTCGAAGCCGCACGTCAACATCGGCACCATCGGGCACGTGGATCACGGGAAGACCACGCTGACGGCCGCCATCACCAAGGTCTTGGCCAAGCACAACCCGCGCATCACGGTCAGGGCG
>DATFHD010000064.1:0-37976 GCA_035248785.1 Pyrinomonadaceae bacterium
CCCCCGCCCCGCCGGTCACGTCCGCGCCGCCGCACGTCCCGGCCGGCGCGGCCGAAGCCGGCACGCCGAAAGTGAAAGGCCGATAAGGGATTGAAACGCCCAGTGCCACCACTCGGTCGGATTGTTCTCGAACCCGTTGAGGTAATGAAAGGCCAACGAGGGATTGAAACAGTCCGTCTACAGTGTCGGCGTTGAGACTGGAAACCTTTGTGGGTCGCAGTAAAGAAAGGCTAATGAGGGATTGAAACTTCATCGTTATCTGGTTGCTGTCGGGGCGGGCGAGTTTAGTCTCGCAGTAACGAAAGGCCAAGAAGGGATTGAAACTTGAGCATGAGCCGCGTGTCGCCGGGCTTGGCCCACTCGGTGGTTGCAGTAACGAAAGGCCAACGAGGGATTGAAACTCTACCTTGTAGGTCTGGGTGTCTATGTCGCTCCCCTTGATATTGCAGTAACGAAAGGCCAGAGAGGGATTGAAACCCGACGTGCCGCGCCCAGTTCCCGCAGTTAATGACCATTGAGTCAGGGTAACGAAAGGCCAAAGAGGGATTGAAGGTGTTCGATGGGTGAGGGTGCGGAGCGGCGTGTGTTGCTGTGCGTGGCGGGGCTGACGCCGCAGATCATCACGGAGAGTCTGTACGTGCTGATGGTCGAGCGGGGCGAGCGCGTGGACGAGGTGCGCGTGATTACGACGCTCGGCGGGCGTCGGCGCATCGAGGAGCTTCTGTTGAAGCCGGAGAGCGGGAAGTTCTTCGAGTTCTGCCGCGAGTACGGGTTCGACCCGGCGTCCGTCCATTTCGACGAGATGACCGTCGAGCTGCTGCGGAGGCCGGGCGGCGTGGCGCTCGAAGACATACGGACGGTCGAGGAGAACGTGTACGCGGGCGACCAGATTTGCGAGGTCGTGCGCGGGCTGACGGCGGACGCGGGCGTGCGCCTGCACGCGTCGGCGGCGGGCGGGCGCAAGACGATGGGCATCTACCTGACGGCGGCGATGCAACTCTTTGGACGCGCGCAGGACTGCCTGTCGCATGTGCTCGTGAACGAGGACTTCGAGACGCACCCGGACTTCTTCTACAAGCCGCGCGTGCCGCGCACGCTCAGGACGCGCGACGGGCGCGAGGTCTCGACCGCGTCGGCTGAAATCTATCTGGCCGACATCCCTTTCATACGCCTGCGCGGGCTCGGCGCGGGATGGCCGGGCGGTGACGCGGGGAGCTATGGCGAGCTTGTGCGCCGGACGCAGGAGGACTTAGACCTTGCGGAGTCGGCGCAGGAGATGCGCCTCGACACGGCCGCGCGCTCCGTGACGGTGGCCGACCGCAGCGTACATCTACCGCCGCGCGAGTTCTTCTACTACCTGCTCTTCATCCATCTGCGCCGGAGCGGTCGAGGGCAGGGCGGCTTCGTCGCGCTGGGAGAGATCAGGCGGGAAGACCTCGAAGCGGTCTTTCGCGTCGTCACGGCGGCCGAGGGGCGGGAGCGCGGTCTGGAGGAGTACGAGCTGGTCGCGGGCTACGACTTCGTCGGCGACCTGTCGGGGTGGGTCGGGCTCAGCTACGTCGCCCCGGAGTTCGAGACGACGTTCCGTGAGGTGAAGTCAAAGATTAAGCGCAGGTTCGGCGAGGCCGGGCTGCGCGAGCGCTACGTCATCACGACGCGCGGGCGCCGCGGAGACTCGCGCTACGGGATCAGGTTCCCGCCCGAGCACGTCCGCGTGGTTTGAGTATTCGGCGCGTCGCGCACCCGGCAACGTTGCCGCGCGCGGTCTGGAGTCGGACAAAGTCGTTGACAGGCGCGCGGCGGCGGCGTATAAGCGCGCAACGCCGGCCAACGTCGCCGCGCGGGGATGATTTTCGGGCCGGCGAAAAAACAGCCTCCGAGACCGCAAAGGCAGCGAAGTGTGCGGTTAGCCGGGACGACTTAAAACAGTCATCAGTGCGCGGCCGATAAGTGCAGGAGGAAGGCGGGATAGGGAAATGCGGGCGGGCGTTTTTCGTAGAGTGGTGGAATGGGATGAGCCTCTTCCGTGTCATCCATGCGGACGCCCTGAAAAGTTAGCCCGACACATGCGTTTGCAGAGGGCGCAGTTGCAGTAACGAAAGGCCAATAAGGGATTGAAACCTTCGGCTAGAGTGAGCCAATCTCGTGTCTCTCGCTCCTCGGTTGCAGTAACGAAAGGCCAATAAGGGATTGAAACTTTCTGGTGTAGCGGCCCGAGTAGAGAATCCTCTGTCAGTTGCAGTAACGAAAGGCCAATAAGAGATTGAAACAGCCAAACCGGACTCTCGAACTTGCGCTCGCTCGGTTGGGTTGCAGTAGCGAAAGGCCAATAAGGGATTGAAACGATTTGGTGATGTAGCCACCGCTGGCCACGGAGGGCGTTGCAGTAAGGAAAGGCCAATGAGGGATTGAAACTCTTCTTCATGATTGTTCCTCGTGCTGGTTTTGGAGAGTTGCAGTAAGGAAAGGTCAATGAGGGATTGAAACTTTCTGCCGCAGTGTAGGGGAGAAGGGGGCGTCACCCGACTTTCAGTTGCAGTAAGGAAAGGCCAATGAGGGATTGAAACTAGGGCGCGAAGGCTTCTACCTTCCGCGACCCTTCCCGGTTGTTGCAGTAATAAAAGGCCAAAGAGGGATTGAAACTCTTGGAGCTTTGTACCGTCCGGAAAGGTGATTTTGATCCTACGTTGCAGTAACGAAAGGCCAAAGAGGGATTGAAACTCTGTGACGACCGTCCCGGCGGGCAGGCACTTGATGTTGCAGTAATGAAAGGCCAAAGAGGGATTGAAACTGAACTGATGTACAGCTCCTTGGAAGCCAGAATGGTGCCGGTTGCAGTAACAAAAGGCCAGTAAGGGATTGAAACCCTACGAGGACAGGTTTTACGGGCGACTTTCTTCTTCTGAGTTGCAGTAACGAAAGGCCAGTAAGGGATTGAAACTCTTGGCCGGCAGGAAGACCGCTATGATGAGCCGAGGCTTGGTTGCAGTAACGAAAGGCCAAACAGGGATTGAAATTCTGTCGGCGCTCCGGGGTTGACGATGCGGAACTTGCGTCGCAATAACGAAAGGCCAACGAGGGATTGAAACCAGATAGTGTTCCCATAGAAGTTGTTGCCTTCCGTGTTAGGTCGCAGTAACGAAAGGCCAATAAGGGATTGAAACTTCTCCTCGTAAAGCGTTTTGCTGCGCTCCTTGATGCGCCCGTTGCAGTAAGGAAAGGCCAAAGAGGGATTGAAACTGGCACTCCGGCTTCCAGTGGAGCGGGCTGTCGTAGTTCACGAGTTGCAGTAACGAAAGGCCAATAAGGGATTGAAACTCTTCTCTAAAGTTGCCTTTTTGTCCGAAGTAAGGTGCGCCGTAGTAACGAAAGGCCAACAAGGGATTGAAACTTTCTGACCCACGGGATGTAGGGGTCGAGGATGTCGTTGTAGGTTGCAGTAATGAAAGGCCAACAAGGGATTGAAACTTGACTTAGAAGTCCCCTCGTTTTAGTCGGTCGGCTGCATTCGTTGCAGTAATGAAAGGCCAATGAGGGATTAAGCGAGGCACGTATGTTTGGGGTCGAGCGTTACTTGATCCGGCTTCGCCTGACGGGGGCGGCGCGGTTTCACTTCAATCACGGCGGGGCGCTGATGGGGCTGATGTGCCGCGCCGCGGGGAGGCACGAACTGCCCGCGGGATTCGTGCCCTTCGCGTGCGAGTCCGGGCGGGTAAGCTTCCGAGAGGGCGACCCGTATCACGTCGGGCTGACGCTGGCGGGCGCGGCCCCGCGTGAGATTGATGTCGAGTCCCTTGCGGCGGGACTCAGGCGCATCGGCTCGGAGAGGCCGGACGCGCGCGCCCCTTTGCCGACGCTCGGCGGCAACTTCGAGGTCGAAGGATTCGAGCGCCTGCCGCCGCCAGACCTTGAGGCCGAGACGGCGCGGCTGAAGTCGCGCGCCTCGCTCGTCCTGCGCTTCCTCTCGCCGCTGCGCCTCGAACGCCCGCCTTCGCTCAAGCTCAAGGGGGCGGGCTTCCTCAACCGCGATTGCTTCCCGCCCGCACACTTCGTGCAGCGGCTCGCCAAGAGACTTTTCCTGCTCGAACACGGACGCTTCCCAGAGCCGCACGAGTGCGAGGAGCTTGCGCGCCGGCTAAACCTCGACTGCGGCGCGGAGGCTGACGCGCGAGGGCTCCTGTGGCTGGACGTGCCCCTCGAAGGCTTGCCGGGCAAGCGCGAAGCGCAGCCGAAGGGCTACACGCTCGGCGGTGTGGTTGGCAGGGTCACACTCGGCGGCGTGCCCGAGAGCTGGCACGCGACGCTCGTCGCGGGGCAGTACGCGCACGTGGGCGAGAAATCACATTACGGGCTGGGCCGCTACCGCATAGAGGAGTGCGGCGGGAGTGAGGCGGAACCTTTCCGCCCGGCGCGCACGATGCTCGAAGAACTGCGCGACGCCGCGGTCTTGCAGTCGGCCTTCGAGCACGTCGCCCGAAGCTCGAACGCGCCGGGCGCGGACGGGCGCGCGCCGGCCGACTACGCGGGCATCGAAGACCTCTTCGCGGAGCAGACGGCCGCCGCACTCGGGGGCGGCGACTACAAGCCCGCGCCGCTGCTCGGCTTCGTGGCGCCGAAAGGGAAGGGGAGCGTGCGCCCGCTCGCCGTGCCGACTGTGCGCGACCGCGTGGTGCAGCGGGCTGCGTGCTCGGTGCTAGGCCCTTCGGTCGAGACGCTGCTCGAAGACTGCTCTTACGCGTACCGCAAGGGGCTCTCGCGGTCGGGCGCGGCGCGCGCGGTCGAGCGCGCATATGAGGATGGCTACCGCTACGTCCTCGACGCAGACATCGAATCGTTCTTCGATGCGGTCGAGTGGGGGCGCATGTTCGCCAAGCTCGAAGCCCTCTTCCCGTTCGAGCCGCTCGTCTCTTTGATTAAAGAGTGGCTGAAGGCCCCCGTCGTCTTTGAAAAGTCCACTATCAAAAGGGAACGCGGCCTGCCGCAGGGCGCACCCATCTCGCCGCTGCTCGCCAACCTCTTTCTCGACGAGTTTGACGAGGAGTTGCTCGGGCGCGACTACCGTCTCGTGCGTTACGGCGACGATTTCCTCGTGCTTTGCAGAGATGTTGAGGCGGCGCGGCGTGCACGCGACGACGCGCGCGCCAAACTCGCCGACATGGGGCTCAAGCTTAATGAGAAGAAGACGGCGGTGCGCTCGTTCGACGACGGCTTCACGTACCTCGGCTACCTCTTCTGTCGCTCGCTCGTAGTGGAGCGCAAAGAGCAAGAGCCCGATGCCGAAGAGGCGCTGTCTCAGGAGACGATTCCCGCGGCCTCTTGGCTCGCGCAGGTGCCGCTCGAACGCGTCCGCAGTCTGATGCAAATGCGGAACGCGGGCGGAAGAGAGGTGGTGGCCGCGGTCGCTCCCGGTGACCACCGTCGCCCCGAAGAGCCTTCACCGCACCCCCTCGCTCCGCCAAGCACGGATGTGGAGTTGGCGAAGCGCGCCCTCTACGTCACAACCGCTGGCGCACAGGTGCGGAGGGACGGCGAAACTCTCAGCGTCTGTTTGCCGGACGGCGAGCCGCAGGCCATCCCCGTAAGGTCTCTCTCTCATGTGGTGTGCTACGGCGCCGTGCGCGTCACGGTGCCGGTGCTGCTCGCGCTGAGCGACGCGGGCGTGCCGGTCTACTTCTGCCGGCGCTCCGGCCGTTTGCGGACGGTCGTGGGCGAGCCTTCTTATAACTGGCCGCTCTGGATGGCGCAGGCTGCCGCGGCCTCTAACGAGGCCATGCGCGTCAGCTTCGCGCGCGAGATCGTGTCGGCGAAGCTCCATAACTACGCGGCGCTCGCCGGGCGCCTGCGGAACCCGCGCGGCGCGGAGGCCGCCGAAGAGATGCGTGAGTTAGGGCGCGAGTGTGTGAATAAGACGACGCTCGACGCGCTGAGCGGGCTGGAAGGGCGTGGCGCGGCACTCTACTTCCGGGCGGTGCGCGAAGAGCTTCCGGCCGAGTGGGGTTTCGCCGGCCGTCGGACGCAGCCGCCGCCCGACCCGGTCAACGCGATGCTCTCGTTCGGCTACACGTTACTCTACAACCATCTCTCGACCGCCCTGCTCGCGGCCGGGCTCAACCCGCGCATCGGCATCATGCACGGCGAGCGCGGCACGTACCACGCGCTGGCGTGCGACCTACAGGAAGAGTTCCGGCATCTGGTTGACGCGCAGGTGTGGGCGATGATTAACCGCCGAGAGGTTAAGCCGGAGAACTTCTACGCTTCAGAGGACGGCCGCTACCCGTGCCTGATGGCGGACGACCTGCGCCGGAAATTCATCGCGGCATTCGAAAAGAGACTGTCGAGTGAGTTCACGCCGCCCGAAGGTGAAGCGGTCACATACCGCCTCTTCATTGAGGCACAGGTTCGGCGGTTAAAAGATTACTTGAGCGGGCGGGCCGCGCTTTACCGGCCGCTGAGGGCGCGCGGCCATTAGCGCGGGCGTGAACCAAGCCTATGACGCACGTCGTTGTTTACGACATAGAAGACGACCGCGTGAGGGCGCGCGTGGCGTCGGTGCTCGAAGGATATGGGAGCCGCGTGCAGGAGTCGGTCTTTGAATGTCGCTTGCGGGACGGGGAATTGGACGAACTGGTCTCCCGTCTGCGCGAGGAGTTGAAGCGCCCCGAGAGCGGGCAGATACGCGTGTACCGCGTGTGCGGTAGCTGCATGCAGGCTTCGTTCGGCATCGGGGACATAAAATCTGTTGACACGGGTTCCTGCTACATCGTATAAGCCGCCCGTCCGGCAAGGTTGCCGCCGCGCGGATGATTTTTCGAGGCCGCAAAAGTGGGGCGCAAAAAAAGCAAGGCTAGTGGCGCCAAGGATTAGCCCGCGAAAGTTAAACTAATCATCCGCGCGCAGCGGTTATCTGAGACTTTATCGGGAGTTAGACGACGCGTCTGTCATCAGCCCTCGTCGTGGCGGCCCGGAATGCGTCGTTTTTCGGCTCACCCGCGCGCAGCCCGCCGGAATAACCGGGGCCACAATGATTTACAAGGGGTGCAGTTGCAGTAAGGAAAGGCCAAAGAGGGATTGAAACGTTGTAAGGTGGGTTTCGGGGGAACGCCCACCTTACTACTAAAGGTTGCAGTAAGGAAAGGCCAAAGAGGGATTGAAACTTCTTGAAGTAGCATGCGAGTGATTTGGCATGTTAGTTGGTTGCAGTAAGGAAAGGCCAAAGAGGGATTGAAACTTCTTCCTCCTCGCTGTTAGCGATTGCCTAGTTGTGTTAGTTGCAGTAAGGAAAGGCCAAAGAGGGATTGAAACTCGAGCTTGCGCACCGTCTCTTCGCGCAGGCTGGCATGTTGCAGTAAGTAAAGGCCAAAGAGGGATTGAAACTTCTGTAGTTGCTGATGATGAGCACCCTCTGCGTGGCGGGTTGCAGTAAGGAAAGGCCAAAGAGGGATTGAAACTACACCTGCCGTGCTCGGTACGGAGATCAACTGCGTTGCTGTTGCAGTAAGGAAAGGCCAAAGAGGGATTGAAACACGTCGTGCCGGAAGGTGCGGAAGCGGTCGTCATCGTTCGTTGCAGTAAGGAAAGGCCAAAGAGGGATTGAAACTAAATGTAGTACTACATCGGGAAGTTCTGCTCACCGAGAGTTGCAGTAAGGAAAGGCCAAAGAGGGATTGAAACTTGAAGGTCAGCGCGGTGTTGGTCGAGTCGGGGATTGACTGTTGCAGTAAGGAAAGGCCAAAGAGGGATTGAAACCCACCGTACTGGCTGCCGTCGTCGAAGTGCGCGAACAACGTTGCGGTAACGAAAGGCCAAAGAGGGATTGAAACTCTCGCGCTCACCCCCGGTTGAAGGGCTTTAGGCCGCGCCCGTGGTTCCAGTAAGGAAAGGCCAAAGAGGGATTGAAACGTCTTCCCTCCTTTGTGGGGGCGTCAGGCAGCTTCGGTTGCAGTAAGGAAAGGCCAATAAGGGATTGAAACAGATTCTTGCCTTGGGCTTTGCAGGCGTCGTCGTAGTCCGTTGCAGTAAGGAAAGGCCAAAGAGGGATTGAAACAATTCCCGCGTTCGGGGGCGTTGTCAGTTAAGGGGTTGCAGTAAGGAAAGGCCAATAAGGGATTGAAACTTGTACTGCTTGCGCGCCTCAAGCGAGTACGTGTGCGTCTGTTGAAGTACTGAATAGCCAATAAGGGATTGAACCGTAACGACCCGGCCGCGGTAAGTCTTGACCAACGGCTGTCTGAGTGCTGAAAGGCCGACGAGGGTTTAATAGGCGCCATTAGTGACAGGTGTTGGTGTGTCCGTCCGTGGTTGGCTGACCGGGGACGAGGTTATAGCGGGAGGAGGGACGGTGATTGGCAACTGGGCGCGCGGAAGCTTCTGCAAGCACCTGTGTAGAGCTTCCGCTATCCCGAATTGGCCACGTCGTTAAGCGCAAGTTGTCATACTCGCACTGTATTCAGACGCCTTCCCGCTTCACCTAGCCCAAGGTCATCGTGACCGGCGCCTACTGGTTCAAATCAACTTCGATCCTCCCCGTTATCCTGCGCCCGAAGTCAAAACGTTTTGGGATTCGACTCAGAAAAGCGGCCTACTCCTGCGTCGCCGGCGCCACTTTGCGTCCACCTCATCCAGCGCCTTCTGATATAAGTCCATGCCCCGCCTCGCCAGTACATTAGAAAGCAGGCTGCCGGACTCCAGCGTCCCAGCCTCCCGCTTCCGCTCGGTCTCCGCGTACGCTGCCCTGACCCAGTTAACGACCGTCTGATGGTTGACGCCCGCGCACCGCGCCGACGCGCGCACACTCATGCCGGTGGCGTAGCACCGCAGCGCCGCCACCCGCTTAGCTTCGCCGCGCCCCGCGGTCTTCGGCTCGGGCGTGTAGGAGCGGCCGCACGCCCGGCAGAGATAGCGCTGTGTGCCGGTGCGGTTGTGCCCGGCCTTCACCAGCGCTTCGGGGAATCGGCAGTGTGGACACGTACTGTTTTCCATCGGCGCGAGATTAGACATTCGCGAAACAGCCACCAAAATCCGACAATCACTTTTCAGCGGCGGAAGTCATGAACGCTTCGATACCGCCGCCGGGGCGCCGGCCCGCCTAACATCTTCGCCCAACGATTCTCCTGCTCGCGGCGGGATACCTCAGACTCCTCAACGACTTGCGCGGGTGCTACGTCGGGCTGCGGTGTAGCACCTCCCTGTAGCATCTCCGGGGTGTCGGCGAGGCGTTTGGCGGTTTCACGGCGCTCCAAGTCCTCGCGCTCGGCGGCGCGGCCGCGCTCGCCTGACCCGCAATAAATACTCGTTACGCGCTTGCCGATACGCTTTTTTCGGATGTAGACGAGTCTTCGACCACCTTTTCCGCGTTTTTCCCAACCCAAAATTGCACCTCCAAGAGTTCGGTTTCCGGCCATTACTCGTCAGCCTGAGTCTCGCCGCCTACCTCCGAGATGTGTCGAAGTGGAAGACGTTGGGCCGGTCGGCTGGGCCGGCAGGTTTACGTACGCGCGGTCATACCAAGGGCGCGGGGAGTACGTCACCCACCAGCAGCGATACGGGCGACGGCCGCACACGTTGAACGAGGTGCACGTCGCCTGGTTGAAGCCGAACTGGTCAGCGGCTATAAAAGCCTCAGGACTCAGCCTCGTGGCGCGGTCGGTGAAACTGCTGGGCTCGTCCTTCGGCATACGCAACCACATGCTGCTGTCGGGCTCTTTCATGAAGAGTACGAAGGTCATGCTGAGTACTCTTGAAGCTGCGCCGCCGCTTCGCGCGCAGCTATGGATCAGCGAACGGCTTCGAGCCTTCAGCTATTGAGGGTAGGTGAGGTATCTATACATCCTTGACTGGTCGCTTCAGGGCTACACTCCCGTTGTTGCTGTCCGCGTATTAAAGAAGAAAATACGCGGACACGAACTGCATGCCGTTGACGCGGTTACTCGCGGTACGATTCCGGGACGATTTCTTGTTCACCCTCGTACCCCTTAGCCGCCCTTGCATCCTTCGTGATGGCCGCAACCTTATTTGAAATTCAAGTTCTTGCAGCTTCGCGCCGCTTGGCGCGAAGGGGGCGGCGGAAGTAATAGTTATGTAATTCCTCGCCGCCTCGGTTTATAGTGCTCGTGGCCCCGGCGCGTCGGCGGCCGCCGCGTGCCGAAGCGTCTTTTGAGGAAGGCGGAGCGAGGATGAACCTGATACAGATTCTCGGCCTTGCGCTAGGCTCTGCGTGGACTTCGGGCATCAACCTGTACGCCACGGTGGCGGTGCTCGGGCTCCTTCAGCACTACAAGCTCGCAAGCCTGCCCGGCGGCCTCCACGTGCTGGACAACTGGTTCATCATCGGAACGGCGCTGGCGCTCTACGTCGTCGAGTTCTTCGCCGATAAGATTCCTTACCTCGACACGGTCTGGGACGCGGTGCACACGTTCATACGCGTCCCGGCGGGCGCGGTGATAGCCTTCGCCGCGACTTCGGACGTGAGCCCCGCCGTGCAGGTCGTCGCACTGCTGCTGGGCGGCGGACTCGCCCTCTCGACCCACGGGACGAAGGCGACCGTGCGCGCCGCGGCCAACGTGAGCCCGGAGCCTGTGACGAACTGGATACTCTCCGTCGTCGAAGACGCCGTCGCGGTGGGCGCCGCCCTTTTGTCAGTTCTTCACCCGGTCGTCATTCTGTTCGTCGTCGCGGTGTTCCTCGTCGTCTTCGTGTGGGTGCTGCCGAAGGTCTTGCGGCGAATCCGGCGGATGCTGGCGGCGGCGCGCGCCTTCTTCGGCGGGCGCACGGTCAAGGCTTAAAGGCATGGCTACTGACCGCCGAGAGTTGCTGCAAACCTTCGCCCTCGCCAACGAGTTTAAGGAAGGGGACTTACTCGTCGGCGGGACGCGGGACGACGCGTTGCGCGCGTCGGCGCGCGCGGAGCTCGGCGCGCTCACCCTCGGAAGGCTTTCGGCGACCGCACTGGTCGCAGACGGCGTGAGCGAGTCGCTCGCCGCGTCGCTCGACCGTAGGCTCGCGGCGGAAATCTCAAGCCTGACCGTAGGCCACCTGAAAGCAATCCTGTTGGGCCGAGGCGGCGCGGACTGGGTCAGGCGCTACGGCGAGGGCCTGAGCAGCGAATCGGTCGCCGCGGTCGTCAAGCTGATGACGAACGACGAGCTGTCGGCCGTCGCGCGTAAAGTTTTCAACCCGCTCCCCGGCGAGGGCGTGACCGTAGGCTCGCCCGGGCACTTCGGCTCGCGCCTTCAGCCGAACAGCCCCGGCGACGAAGAGGAGGAGATACTCTTCTCCGTCCTCGAAGGACTCACCTACGGCTGCGGCGACGTGCTGCTCGGCATCAACCCCGCGGGCGACGACGTGGAGACAATCGTCCGCCTCGAAGAGCTGCTCCGCTCAATCGTCGAACGTCTCGGGCTTCCGACGCGCTACTGCGTCCTCTCCGACATCGTGAAGCAGTCGGGCGCGCGCCAGCGCGTGAAAGTTGACGTGGGCTTCCAGAGTCTCGCCGGCACCTCGAAGGCGCTCGGCGGCATGGTGGGCTTAGACGTGGACGGCGTGATTGATCTGGCGCGCGGCTTCGACGGCCTCTACTTCGAGACGGGGCAGGGGTCGGAAGTCACCAACGGGGCCGCCGAAGGGCTGGACATGGTGACGCTCGAAGCGCGCAGCTACGGCGTGGCCCGCCACATACGTCAACGCACGGGCGCGTGGATGATCGTCAACGACGTGGCCGGCTTCATCGGGCCGGAGGTCTTCCGCACGGGCGGACAACTCCTGCGCGCGTGCCTCGAAGACACGGTCATGGCGAAGCTGCACGGGCTGACGATGGGGCTCGACGTGTGCTCGACCTTCCACATGGGCATCGAGCCGGGCGAGCTTAAAACTTTGACCGCACAGATCGTCGAGCGGGCGGCGCCCGCATACCTGATGGCCGTGGCGGGCAACGCCGACCCGATGCTCGGCTACCTGACGACCTCTTTCCGCGAGCACCCACACTTGCGCCGACAGACCGGCAGGGAGATATCTTCGCCGATGCGGAGGCGTCTGAACGAACTCGGCGTCATGGACGAGCGCGGGCTCCCGCGCGCCGACGCCGAGAGCGGCGCGTCGCTTTACGCCGCTTACATGAAGGCAGGCGGCGACACGCGCTCGCCCGAGAGTCTGCGCGAGGAGGCGTCGAAGAAGGTCAAGGCGCTTTCGGCGCGCGGCTACGACCTCGGACTCAGGCACGCCGAAGACTACGGAGCGCCGCCGCAGGTGGAAGCGCGCCTCGAAGCCATCTACAGACACGCGAGGCGCGCGCTCTACGCGGCGCTCGACGAGGCGGTCGTCAGGGATGTCTGCCCGAACCACTTGCGCGTGCGCACGCTCGCGTCAGACAGGGAGCAGTATCTTTCAGACCCGCCTTCAGGCGAGCGGCTGCGCGCCGAGGACGCCGAGCGCGTCGCCGCGCTCTACGGCGCGCGCCGCCCGCAGGTGCAGCTAGTCCTCTCCGACGGGCTGAACGCCGACGCCCTCAACGAAAACCTGCGCGCCGTTCTGCCGCGGCTTCGGCGCGAGTTGACGGGGGCGGGCCTGCACGTCGGCGAGGTGGACGTCGTCGTCACTAACGGGCGCGTGCGCGCGGGCTATCACGTCGGCGAACTGCTCGGCGCTGACTTAATCCTCCACCTCATCGGGGAGCGGCCGGGGACGGGTCTGAACACGCTCTCGGCCTACCTGACCTACGGGCGTGACGCGGCCGGGCGCTTACGCTGGCGCCCCGACCTCGACCACGCCTGCACGACGGCCGTCTGCGGCATTCACCCGAGGGGGAAGCGTCCCGACGCCGCGGTCGAAGAGATCGCGGGTTGCGTCGTCAGGGCCTTCGAGCGACGTTGCTCCGGGGTCGCCCTCGGGTCAGGGTTCAGAATCAGGTAGAGCAATAGTTCTGTAATTACACTCGGGCACACTGTTCGCAATAAGGATTCTTCGGAGGATTCGTACACGGTATGAGCGCGCCCATAAGAGTCAAGAAACTTCGGCCCGGCGACGACACGGACACCTACTGCGGGCGGTGCAAAGCCGAACGCGCGCACCAGATCGTCGCCCTGAATGCGGACGGCACCCCGGCCACCGTCATCTGCCGTACGTGCGGCGGCCAGCGCCGCTTCCGCGAGAAGAAAGACACAACCGCCGCCCCTTCGGCCGGCGCGAAGCGAAGGGCCGCGGCGCCCGCCCGTAGCGCGTCGCGGGCGCCGGAGCCCTCGGCCGTGCGCCCCTACTCGCCGCGGGGGACTTACGCCGCCGGTGATTGGATAGAGCACGCGAAGTTCGGGCAGGGCAGGGTCTTGGAGGCGCGCGCCGGCAAGATAGACGTGCGGTTCGAGTCGGGGAGCCGCACGCTCCTGCACGCGGGGTAACCGGTGCGCGGGGGAGTCTGATGGACGAGAGAGCGGTCGCCGTCGCTACCATGACGTGGGCGCGCGACGAGGCGGAGGCGGAGTTGCTGCGCGAGTCTCTGCCGCTGCTCGCAGGGCTCGGCCTCCCGGTCTTCGTCACCGACGGTGGCTCGGGCGCGGCCTTCATAGACTTCCTGCACACGCTCCCCAACTTCCAAGTCTGCGACCCGCCGCGCCGCGGCCCTTGGGAGCAGGTGAGGCAGAGCCTCGCGGCGGCCGAGGCGGCGGGCCGCGCGTTCGTCCTCTACACGGAGCCCGACAAGTCAGACTTCTTCCGACGCGTCCTGCGGGATTTCATCTCGGAGGCGCCCGGAGGCGAAGACGTGGGCGTGGTGCTCGCGTCGCGCTCGGCCGAAAGCTTCGAGACCTTCCCCGAGTTCCAGCGCCGGACTGAGGAGGCCATCAACCTCTGCTGCGCCGAACTGGTCGGCGCACACGGCGACTTCTCCTACGGCCCCTTCCTGCTCAACCGCGCGCTCGTTAACAACGTCCGCTCCGGCCCGCACGGACTCGGCTGGGGCTGGCGCCCCTACGCCTTCGGCACGGCGCACCGCCTCGGCTACCGCGTCGAGAGCGTCGTCCGAGACCTCCCCTGCCCGCCCGCTCAGCGCGAAGACTCCCCGCGCGAACGCCTCTACCGCATGCGCCAACTCGCCCAGAGCGTCGAAGGGCTGCTTCAGTCGGTCAGCCAGAACGCGTAAAGAATTTCGTCCGTGTCCGTGTTTGTGCGCCGCGGCGGGAACGCGCCGGAGTGCGCCGCCGCGCGTCTTCACTTTTTGTAGACGTAGTAGACGACGCCCATGCGGTCGTCGGTGAGGAGGAAGGCGTCGGCGTTGAGGCGGAAGATGTCTGCGGGGCGGCCGTAGACTCTGCCCTGTTGGAGGAAGCCTTCGATGAAGGGCTCGGGCGTCGAGCCTTCGCCGCGCACGCGCACGACGCGGTAGCCGCGCCCGACGCGCTTGTTCGTCGAGCCGTGCAGCGCGACGAGGAATGAATCGGTAAGCTCAGAGGGCGCGTCGCCGCCGAAGTATTCGAGGCCGAGCGGCGCGCTGTGCGCGTCGAAGGCGGCGTATCCGGCCGGCACGTTACGGCAATTAAACTTCTTGCCGCGCGGGTTGAACTCGGGGTCTGCGAAGACGCGCGGGCCCGATTGGTAGCAGAAGGGCCAGCCGTAGTTCGTGCCCTCGCGCAACGAGTACATCGTGTCGGCGGGCTTGTCCAGACCGAGGTGGTCTGCGCCCATGTCTGTCGCGTAGAGCCGGCCCTCCACCCAGCGCAGGCCGACGGCGTTGCGAAGTCCTCGCGCGTAGAAGCGTCGCCTGCTCCCGTCCGGCTCCATCTCGATGACGGACGCGCGCACCTCCTCCTTCTCAAGGCAGGCGTTGCAACTGCTCCCGACCGAGACGTAAATCTTTCCGTTCGGCCCGACCGAGACGGTGCGCGTCAGGTGCCAGCCGCCGTACTTGTAGTTGAGCCCGTAGTCGGGGAAGGTCGCCAGCACTTCGGGCTCGGACGTGGGCGCCTCAGAGCCGGGCTCGTAGCGGTAGCGCAGCAGCCGGTCGGTCAGCGCAAGGTAGAGCCAGTCGGCGCCGCGCGCGTCCGTGTAGAAGGCGACGCTGTTCGGGTTGCGAAGGCCGGTCATGTAAGGGACGACTTTGCGGAACGTGCGCGTCACGGGGTCGAAGTCTTCGAGGACGTAGACGGCGCCCTTTCTGTTGTCCGTGATGTCGTGCATGTCCGTGACGAAGATTCGGCCCTCGGGGCTGCGCGCCATGAAGCGCACGCGCTTCAAGCCCTGCACGGCCGGCGCGATCTCGTAGCCTTCGGGCAGGCTGAGCGTGAAAGACCTGAGCGAGCGGCCCGCGCCGAGCGTGACGCGCCGCGGCGTTAACTGTAACGGGCGCGAGTCGCGCGCGGGCCTCTGCGGAGGGCGCGCGCCCGTCTGCGCGGGAATGTCCGCGGCGTAGAGAAGGAGCGCGGCCGCGGCGAAGAGTGCGGCGCGAAGGCTCAAGTGTCGGGGCATCGGGCTGTCTCTGTAGAAGGTTTCGTGCGGAGCCGGGAGAGCATAATACACGATTTGAAATTTCAGATTTGAAATTCTGAAATGACAATCTTTCGTGTCTTAGTTGGGCGATTATTCAGGGCGAATATGGAAGAGCCGGGCCGCATCACTTTTTCAGTCCTCGACCTCGCGCCCGTCGGCGAAGGCGGGACGGTCGCGGAGTCTTTCCGCAACACGCTCGACCTCGCGCGCCGCGCCGAAGCCCTCGGCTACCGTCGCTACTGGCTGGCCGAGCACCATAACATGACCGGCATCGCCAGCGCCGCCACGGCCGTCCTCATCGGTCACGTCGCGGGCGGCACCGACTCCATACGCGTCGGCGCGGGCGGCGTGATGCTGCCGAACCACTCGCCGCTCGTCGTCGCCGAACAGTTCGGCACGCTCGAAGCGCTCTACCCCGGCCGCATAGACCTCGGGCTTGGGCGCGCGCCCGGCACGGATCAGTTGACGATGCGTGCGCTCCGACGCAACCGCGTCGCCGCCGAAGAGGACTTCCCGCGCGACGTGGCCGAGCTGCTCGCTTACTTTCAGCCCGCGCGGCCCGGCCAACAGGTGCGCGCCGTGCCCGGCGAAGGCTTGCGCGTGCCCGTGTGGCTCCTCGGTTCGAGCCTCTACAGCGCCGACCTCGCAGCCGCGCTTGGGCTGCCGTTCGCCTTCGCCTCGCACTTCGCGCCCGACTACCTGACGCACGCGCTCGAAGTCTACCGCGAGCGCTTCCGGCCGTCCGTCTACCTGTCCGAGCCGTACGCGATGGCCGGCGTCAACGTCTTCGCCGCCGAGACCGACGAAGAGGCGCGACGCCTCTTCACGTCTCTACAGCAGGCGTTCGTCAACCTGCGCCGCGGGCGCCCCGGGCCCCTGCCGCCGCCAGTCGAGACGACCGAAGGGCTCTGGTCGCCTCTGGAATCGGCGGCGATAGAGCACACGCTGCGCTACTCCTTCGTCGGCTCGGCGGAGACTGTGCGGCGCGGGCTCGAAGCCTTCGTCGCGGCGACGAAAGTTAATGAGCTTATGGTGACCGGACAAATCTATAACCACGCCGCGCGCGTGCGCTCCTTCGAGACCGCCGCGCGCGTGCGCGACGAGTTGAACGCCGAGCGTGAACGTGTGGCGTCTACTTAAGAAGGAGACTGACAGTGATTAAGACCGAAGGATACGCCGCGCAGTCTGCCGGCGCCGCGCTCGCCCCTTTCACGTTCGACCGGCGCGAGGTCGGCCCGCGCGACATACTCATCGAGATTCAATACTGCGGCGTCTGCCACTCGGACATACATCAGGCGCGCGGCGAGTGGGGCGAAGAGATCTTCCCGATGGTGCCCGGCCACGAGATCGTCGGCCGCGTCGCGCGCGTGGGCGCGGAGGTGTCGAAGTTCGCGGAGGGCGACCTCGCGGGCGTCGGCTGCTTCGTTGACTCGTGCCGCGTGTGCCGCAACTGCCGCGAAGGCGAGGAGCAGTACTGCGAGAACCACCTCGTCGCGACCTACAACGGGACGGAGAAGGACGAGAAGACTCCGACCTACGGCGGCTACTCGACGCGCATCGTCGTTGACGAAGCCTACGCGCTGAAAGTCCCGGCGAGCCTGCCGCCCGCGAACGTCGCGCCGCTGCTCTGCGCGGGGATTACGACCTACTCGCCGCTGCGCCGTTTTAAGGTCGGCGAGGGGCAGCGCGTCGGCGTCGTCGGCCTCGGCGGTTTGGGTCACATGGGCGTGAAGCTCGCCGCCTCGATGGGCGCACGCGTCACCGTCTTCAGCACCTCGCCGGGTAAAGAGGCGGACGCGCGGGGCCTCGGCGCTCACGACTTCGTCGTGACGCGCGACCCCGAACGCTTAGCGACGCTCGCGGGCAAGTACGACTTCATCCTCGACTGCGTCTCTGCGCCGCACGACCTGAACCTGTACCTCGACCTGCTCCGGCGCGAGGGCGCGCTGGCGCTCGTCGGCCTGCCGGAGAAGGCGCTGGAGGTGCAGGCGTTCTCGCTCATCACGAACGGGCGCGTGCTCGCCGGCTCGATGATCGGCGGCATACGCGAGACGCAGGAGATGCTCGACTACTGCGCCGAGAAGGGAATCAGCTCGGACGTGGAGGTCATCCCCATCCAGCGCATCGAAGAGGCGTACGAGCGCACCGTCAAAGGCGACGTGCGCTACCGCTTCGTCATTGACATCGCTTCGCTGAAGGGTGAGACGGCCGGCGTGTAAGCTTTAAGGAAGAAGTTAACCGAGCCGGTCAATGCGGTTCTTCTCCACTGCTCGCAGCCCCAACTCGCCGCACGCGCGGACGAGGCCCGCGAGGGAGGCAAAGCGCTCGTCGCGCGTGAGCCCTTTTTTGTAGCGCGCGTAAATCTGCTGGACGATGCCGGCGATCTTGAGCAGGCCGTAGGCGTAGTAGAAGACGACCTCCGGCACGTCCCGGCCGCTCAAGCTCGCGTAGCGCTCGACCACTTCCGAGCGCGTCAGGCCGCCCGGCAGCGCCGTCAGCCCGAAGCCGTAGCGACGCCACTCTTCGGGGTCGTCCGCGTCAACCCAGTAGCCGAGCGCCGTCCCCAAGTCCATCAAGGGCTCGCCCAACGTAGCCATCTCCCAGTCGAGCACCGCGACGACTTCACCAGAATCATCCGGCGCGAGCACGAGGTTGTCGTACTTGTAATCGTTGTGAATCAGCGCCGCGCGCGCCGTTTCAGTCGGCGCGTGCTCCGCGAGCCACGCGGCGAGGCGTTCGATTGCGGGCACCTCGTCAGTCTTCGCGTCGAAGTACCTGCGCGTCCAGCCCTCGACCTGACGCCGTACGTAACCTTCCGGCCGTCCTAGTTCGCCCAAGCCCGCCGCCTCGTAATCCACTCCGTGAATCTCGACGAGGTTGGCGATGAAAGCCTCTGACAAACGCCGCATCACTTCGGGCGTCAACTCCAAACCCTCGGGCGGCCGCGCGCGAAGTATCCGGCCGCGCACGCGCTCCATCAGGTAGAAGGGCGCGCCGACGACCGAGGCGTCTTCGCAGAAGAGGACGGGGCGCGGCACCTTTCCGTAGACGGGATGAAGGCGCGACAGAATCAGGTACTCACGCCCCACGTCGTGCGCCGTCTTAACCTTCGACCCGAAGGGCGGACGCCGCAGCACGAACTCGTCCGAGCCCGCGCGCAGCAGATACGTCAGGTTGGAGAAGCCCGCGGGGAACTGTCTGACTTCGACTTCGCCCTCGACCCCCGGCAGGCGTTCGCGCAGGTACGCGGCGAGACGGCCCGCGTCCAACTCCTCGCCCGCGCGTACGGCGCGCGGCTCGTCTGTCAGGTTCGAGGAAGTCATATCTCAGACGGAAACTTTGACGCCGTACTTCCGGAGGATGCCGCGCGCGACGACCGACTTGTGAACTTCGTCCGGGCCGTCGTAGATGCGCGCGCCGCGTTCGTGCCGGAACCAGTAGGAGAGCACGGTGTCCTCTGTCAGACCCAGCGCGCCGTGAACCTGTATCGCGCGGTCTAAAACCTTTTGCAGCACGCCCGCGACGAAGAACTTTATCAGCGAGATGTCTTCGCGCGCCGCGGCCGTCCCTTCTTCGTCAATCCGCGCCGCGGTGCGCAGCACGAGCAGCCGCGCGGCGTCTATCTCTGCGCGGCCCTCGGCGATCCACTCCTGCACGGTCTGGCGGCTGGCGAGCGGGACGCCGGGCGAAAGCTCGCGGCTCGCCGCTCGCTCGCACGTCATCTCGAAGGCGCGCTCGCAGATGCCGACCCATCGCATGCAGTGGTGTATGCGTCCCGGCCCGAGGCGCTCCTGCGCGATGGCGAAGCCTTCGCCCTCGCGCCCGAGCAGGTTCGACTGCGGCACGCGGCAGTCTTCGTATGCGACTTCGGCGTGGCTCGCGTAGTCGTCTCCAACGTCGCCCATCACAGAGATGTTGCGCACGACGCGGAAGCCGTGCGTCGAGGTCGGGACGATGATCTGACTCGCGCGGCCGTAGCGGTTCTCGGCTTCGGGGTTCGTCACGGCCATCACGACGGCGAAGGCCGCGCCGTCGGCCGAAGAGGTGAACCACTTGTGGCCGTTGATGACGTACTCGCTTCCGTCCTTCACGGCCGTCGTGCTCATCCAAGCGGGGTTCGAGCCGGCGTGTTCGGGCTCGGTCATCGAGAAGCAGCTACGAATCTCTCCGCGCACGAGCGGCAGCAGATACGCCTCCTTCTGCGCGGGGCTCGCGTGCGCAATCAGCACCTCCATGTTGCCGATGTCGGGCGCCTGACAGTTGAAGACGTAGTGGCCGAGCGGCGTCCGGCCCAGTTCTTCGCTGACGTGTGCGAACTCGGAAAGACCGAGGCCGAGCCCGCCGTACTCTTCGGGCAGGTGCGGCGCCCACATCCCGAGGGCTTTGACCTTATCGCGCCTCTCTTTGAGCGCGGGCAGCAGCTCTCGGAACGGCCGGCGAAGGAAGTCCGCTTCGAGCGTGTAGACCTCCGCGCGCACGAAGTCGCGAATCTTCGGGAGCAGCGCGCGGACTCTGTCAGTGTGCGAGTCGTTCATCGGAGTGCTAACCGAAAGGGACTGTCAGAGCTTGCCGACGGCGAAGTGAATCACAGGACGCGGCGCCGGTGCAACGTCCAGAGCCGCGCCGCGCGCAGCGTCTTCGTTGCGGCGTGTCGGCTACTTGCTGCTCCAAAAGACGGGCTCGCGGGGCTTGAGCGCGCGTTCGACGGCGAGGGCGACGAAGCCCATCGTGTAGCGCGCGTTGACTTCGAGCAGTGGGTGCAGGCCGGACGCGTGCTCGACGGCGTCTACACCTGCGGGGCCGCAGTAGCCTTCCCGTTGGAGGCGCGCGCAGACGGCGGCGGCGACGCGTTCGAGTTCGGCCTGACGTTGTGTCGAAGGAGGGCGGCCGAGCACGTAGCCCGTGCCCGTGCCGGCGCCGTTGGTCTGTAGGTCGCTGAAGCCGAGGACGCGGTGCGCGCCGTCGCGCGCGACTTCGACGCAGACGCCGTACTCGCGGACGACTTCGAGCCAAGGCTGGAAGATGAGAGTCTCGCCCCGCGCCAGACGCCTTTCGGCCCACGTCGCCTGCGGGCCTTCGACGCGCGGGCCTCGTCCAAGGACGCGCTCGCGCGCGGCGAAGCCGTAGGGGCTCTTGATGACCCACTTGTCCTGCGAGCCCGGGCAGGCGCGCGCCGCGGCCTCGCGCAGTGCCTCAAGGCTATCGGCGGTTGTCGCGCCTTCGAGCGCGACGCCGAGTTCGACTTCGAGCGCGTGGCTCCAAAGCTTCGAGTTGACGCGGCGGACGACCTCGAACGGCACGGGGCGGACGACGGCGCCCGCCTTCTCTCCGACTTCTACTGCCGTCGGCGTCCAACCCCAAGGCGTGAAGAGTCTGCCGGACTGAGAGCCTGCGTCCGACGGCGAGACGAGCTCGACGCCGCGTCTGTTTGCGTCTTCAATCAACGAGTCGGGCCAAGGCTCGGCGATGAGCAGCGCGTCGCCGGGGCGCGCGAGCCAGAGCAGTTGCGCGGAGAGCTTTCGGTTGAGCGCGGCGAAGGCGTGCGTGCGTCGGTACGGGCCGCGGCCGGCGTGCGCCAGCTCGACCTCGAAGTCCGCGTTCATGTGCCACAGTCTAGACTTCACAACGGGAACGTTTACTATACAGGAGATGAGAGTCTGGCGGCTTGAGGTCGAGTACGAGGGCACGCGCTTCGGCGGCTGGCAGCGGCAGCCGCACGCGCGCACCGTGCAGGGCGAGCTGATGAAGGCGGCCGAGAAGTTCTTCGGCTCGCGCGTCGAGGTCGGGGGCTCCGGGCGCACGGACGGGGGCGTCCACGCGCTCGGGCAGGTCGCGCACATGAAGGTGGACGTGCGCGGCCAAGCGCCACAGCCGCGGCAGATTCTGGCGGGCCTGAATCAGTTTCTGCCGCCCGACATCAACGTGCTCGGCGTGCGCGTGGCCGCGCCGCACTTTCACGCGCGGCACGACGCGGTGCGGCGCTACTACCTCTACCAGATAGCCACGCGGCGGACGGGCCTCGGCAAGCCCTTCGTCTGGTGGGTGCGCGACCGGTTGGATGTCGGCGCGATGGCCGCGGCCTGCCGTCTGATTGTCGGCCGCCACGACTTCAGTTCCTTCTGCGAGAGCCCCGAGAGGCAGAACTGGACGCTCGTCGAGGTGGAGACGGCCGAAGTGGCGGCGCGCGGCGGGCTGATACTCTTCCGCGTCGGCGCGAACCGTTTCCTATGGAAGATGGTCAGGCGCGTGGTCGGCGCGCTCGCGGAGGTCGGGCGCGGCCGCCTCCCGATCGAAGACTTCGGCGGGCTGCTCGAAACCTACTCAAGCGCGCCGGCCGCGTGGACTGCGCCGCCCTCCGGCCTCTTCCTTGAGCGCGTGCTCTACGAAGGCGAGCCGCCCGTCGGGCCTTTAAGGTCAGCCTTCGAGTTGATGGGGGAGTAGCTGTTCGGAATTAGAAATTTCAAATTTGAGATTTGAAATTCTAACTGCCGTCCTACGCGCGGCGTTGAGAGAGGAGCCACGGCATGAGCTGCTTTTCGGCGAGCACCTTCGTCCAGACGTTGTGGCCGATGCCGGGGTATTCACTGTAGCGGACGTTGCCGCCCGCGGCCTCAAGCGCCGCGACCATCTGGCGCGACTCGGAAGGCGGCACGACGCGGTCGTCCGCGCCGTGGAAGAGCCAAGCGGGCGTGCGCCCGACCTTCTCGGCGACGGGCTTGAAGCGTTCGCCCGCGCGAAGTGGGCTCCCGCCGCAGACCGAGACGAGCGCGGCGAAGCGCGAAGGGTGCTGCATCGCAAGGCTCCACACGCCGTAGCCGCCCATCGAGACGCCCGCCAGATACAGACGCGACTCGTCTGCGCGCAACTCCTTCACGCTCTCTTCGAGCGAGCGCGTCACCATCTCGTCCATGACGGGGTCTGACCAGTAGCTCCCCGCGCGACACTGCGGCAGAAGCACGGCCACGGGCACGCGCGCGAGGTAGCCGCCGACGACCGCGCCCGCCGCGCCGGACGTGGGCAGGTAGCCGCCCGCGCCGCGCTGGGTGATGCCATGCAGGAAGACGATGACGGGGGCCGGGCCTTCCGTTTTAGCGGGGACGTGAAGTTGATAAGTGTACGTGTCGCCGCCCGCGCGCACCGTCCGGCTCTGAACCTCCGCGCGCCCGCGCCCCAACGCGGCCGCGCCCGCCGAGAGCACGCCGCTCAGCGCCGACCAAAGGTCTTTACTCATCCGTCAAACACTCCCCCTCGCTCGCTCGTCAACATTAACCCTTTCGGGCGCTGGCGCCGGGGCGCCCGTTGCCATTAAAGTTCAAGGCGTCTTGCCAGTAAAGCGTCGGAAGGGGTTCTCGTTGGTTCAGACCGTGAAGGCGGAGCAGGCGCGTCTGCTCCTGATGGGCGCGCAGGGGCTTCTCGACGACCCGGCGCGCGCGGCCACGCCCGCGTCGCTCAGAAAGCTCGTCACGCGGATGGGGTTCGTGCAGCTCGACTCGATCAACTTCGTCGAGCGCGCGCACCACCTGACGCTGCTGAGTCGTTCGGACGGCTACAGGCGCGAACACCTCGCGCGCCTGCTCGAACGCGACCGCGCGCTCTTCGAGCACTGGACGCACGACGCCTCGGCCATCCCGGTCGAGTGGTTCGCGCACTGGAAGCCGCGCTTTGAGCGCGCGGGCGCGCGCATACGCGCGAGCCTCTGGTGGCGCGAGCGGATGGGCGAGCGGCCCGAGCGCGTCGTCGCGGCCGTGCGCGAGCGCGTCGAGCGCGAAGGCCCGCTGCGCTCGCAGGACTTCGAGCACGAAGGGCCGCGCGAAGGCTCGTCCGCTTGGTGGGGCTGGAAGCCGCAGAAGGCCGCGCTCGAATACCTCTGGCGCACGGGCGAGCTTTCGGTCGCGCGCCGCGAGAGTTTCCAGAAGGTTTACGACCTGACCGAACGCGTCTTTCCCGAACAGCACCGCGCCGAGCGCCCTTCGACCATCGAGCACGTCGAGTGGGCCTGCTCTACGGCCATCGAGCGTCTGGCCGTCGCCACGCCGAAGGAGTTGGCGGACTTCTGGGCTTCAATCGAACCGGCGCAGGCGAAGACTTGGTGCGAGCGCGCCGCGCGCGCGGGCCGTGTCGTCCCCGTCAACGTCGAAGCCCACGATTCCTTAAAGGGCGGCAAGCCGCGCGCTGCCTACGCCGTGCCCGACTGGGAGCGCCGTCTGAAGAATCTGCCCGAGCCGCCGCGACGTACGCGACTGCTCAGCCCCT
Source organism: Pyrinomonadaceae bacterium (assembly GCA_035248785.1). GTDB lineage: Bacteria > Acidobacteriota > Blastocatellia > Pyrinomonadales > Pyrinomonadaceae > QHXN01. The sequence goes on from DATFHD010000064.1 coordinate 23,722, forward strand.
TCGACCCCGTGCTGCGCGACCGCGCGCGGCTCGGACGACTGTTCGGCTTCGACTACCGCTTCGAGGCGTTCGTGCCCGAGCCCGCGCGGCGCTTCGGCTACTACGTCCTGCCCGTGCTCGAAGGCGACCGCCTCGTCGGCCGCATAGACCCGAAGCTCCACCGCGACGAGGGCGTCCTTCGCGTCCGGCGCGTCTTCTGGGAGCCGGACGTGCGCGTCACGCGCGCCCGCCGCAAGGGACTCGAAGAAGCGGCCGAGCGTCTCGCGCGCTTCGCAGGCGCCGAGCGCGTCGAATGGCCCGCCGACTCCGACGGATGAGCGGACGCGCGCACGCGTATATAATCAAGTTCAGATAACGACTATGCCACCGAACACACTTTCACTGACGCATCTCGTGCGCGAGCCGCGCGAGCGTTCGGGCGCGCGGCCGCCGCTGCTTCTGCTGCTGCACGGCGTCGGCAGCAACGAGGAAGACCTCTTCGGCCTCACGCCTTACTTGGACGAGAGGTTTCTCGTCGTCAGCGCCCGCGCGCCCGTCGCGCTCGACTACGGCGGCTACGGCTGGTTCCGCATAGACTTCACGCCCGAAGGCATGTTCGCCGACGTGGAGCAGGCGAAGAGAAGTCTTGAGATGCTGCCCGTCTTCATCGAAGAACTGGTCGAGGCTTACGAGACGGACGAGCGGCGCACGTACCTCGCAGGCTTCAGTCAGGGCGCGATGATGAGCCTCGCGCTAATGCTCACGCGCCCCGAAAGGCTGGCGGGTGTCGCGGCGATGAGCGGCCGGCTCCCGCGGCAGGTCATCGAAGCCTCCCCCGACCGCGACGCTCTGGAAGGAATGCCCGTCATCATCACGCACGGCCTCTACGACCCCGTGCTACCGGTCGAGAACGCGCGCGCCGCGCGCGAGTACCTCGAACAGCTTCCCGTCGAGCTGACCTACCGCGAATACCCCATGGGCCACGAGGTGAGCATGGAGAGCCTGCGCGACGTGACCGGCTGGCTCACGCGCGCGCTCGAACGCGGCGGCGCGACGACCGACGACGCGCGCGAACGTCGCGGCTCGGAGGGCGCGCGTTGACGGTCGCCGTCGCCAACGAAGAAGGGCGCGCGTCGAAGGTCTTAATCGCGGGCGCGGGCGGGCTCGTCGGCCGGCACCTCGCGCGACGCCTCGCCGCGCGTTACGAAGTGCTCGCGCTCAAACACTCAGACCTCGACATCACAGACCGCGCGGCCGTCTGGCGCCTGATTGAATCGGAACGCCCCGACCTCGTCGTCAACTGCGCCGTGCTCGGCGTGGACGAGTGCGAGCGCGACCCGGATGCGGCGCACGCGCTGAACGTCGAAGGCCCGCGCGCGCTCGCAGAGGCCGCCGGGCCGGTCGGCGCCGACGTGCTCCACTTCAGCACCAACTACGTCTTCGACGGCCGCGCGGAGGGGCGCGAGCCCTACACGCAGGAGGACGAGCCGCGCCCCTTGAACGTCTACGGCCGCACGAAGCTCGAAGGCGAGCGGGCCGTACGCGCCGCCTCGATGCAGAGCTTCGTCGTCCGCACCTCTTGGGTCTACGGGCGCGGCAAGGAGAGCTTCCTCTCAACGGCCTACGCGCGGCTGGCCGCGGGCCAAGCGGTGCGCGCCATCGTCAACACTTGGGCGAACACGACCTACGTAGAAGACCTCGTCACCCGCGTCGAGGAGATTCTGGCCGGGCGCGTCTACGGCGTCTATCACGTCGTCAACGAGGGCGTCTGCTCGTACTACGACTTCGCCGTGGAGGCGGCGCGTCTCGCCGGATTGAATGAGTCCGACGCCGCGCGCCTCGTCGAGACGGTGCGCGAGGAGGAGATGCGCCGCGAAGCCGAGCGACCGCGCTACACGCCGATGCGCTGCCTGCTCTCGGAAGGCTTGGGGCTCGCGCCTTTGCGCCACTGGCGCGACGCGCTGGCGGCCTTCGTCGCCGCCTGAGTCGAACGCACGTCACTTCAAGAAATCTTCTGAACTATGTCTGACTCAACGCTCTCAATCCCGCGCGCCGCGAAGAACGAAGAGACCTCGTACCCGCGCGACAAAGTAAAAGTCCTGCTGTTGGAGAACGTCAGCGAGACGGCGACCGATGCGTTCGCCGACGCGGGCTACACGTCGGTCGAACGGCTCAAGCGCGCCCTCGGCGAGGACGAACTGGCCGAAGCCGTGCGCGGCGTACACATACTCGGCATACGCTCGAAGACGAAGGTGACCGAGCGCGTCTTGGCGAACGCGGACAGGCTGCTCGCGGTCGGCGCCTTCTGCATCGGCGTGAATCAGGTTGACCTCGCGTCCGCGACCGACGCGGCTGTGGCCGTCTTCAACGCGCCCTACTCGAACACGCGCTCGGTGGCCGAGCTGGTCGTTGGCCTCTCGGTGATGCTCATCCGCCGCATCCCCGACAAGAACGCGGCGGCGCACCGCGGCGTCTGGCTCAAGGAGGCCGCGGGCAGCTACGAGCTGCGCGGGAAGACCTTGGGCATCGTCGGCTACGGCAACATCGGCTCGCAGGTCTCGGTGCTGGCCGAAGGGTTGGGGATGAGGGTCGTCTTCCACGACATCGCGCCGAAGCTGCCTCTGGGGAACGCACGCGCGGCGCGCGACCTCGCAGAGCTTCTTTCGGCCTCGGACATCGTCACGCTGCACGTGCCGGGCGGCGCGACGACGCGCAACCTGATGGACGCCGACGCGCTCTCACGGATGAAGCCGGGCGCGATTCTCATCAACTACAGCCGCGGCGACGTGGTTGACCTCGACGCTTTGCGCGAAGCGATAGAGGGCGGCGCGCTCGGCGGCGCGGCCGTGGACGTGTTTCCCGAAGAGCCCGAGCGCAACGGCGACCCTTTCAACAGCGTCTTGCAGAACCTGCCGAACGTAATCCTCACGCCGCACGTCGGCGGCTCGACCGAGGAGGCGCAGCGCGGCATAGGCAGCGACGTGGCGACGAAGCTCATACAGTATCTTGAGTACGGCACCTCGACGGGCTCGCACACAGTCCCGCCCGTCGCCCTGCCGCCGCAGGAGGGCACGCACCGCGTCCTGCACATACACCGCAACGTGCCGGGCGTGCTCGGCGAAATCAACTCGGCGCTCTCGGGCCGCGGCGTCAACATCCTCGGTCAGTACCTCAAGACGAACGAGCGCGTCGGCTACGTCATCCTCGACGTGGACACCGCGCTCTCGGGCGAGGCCGTGCGGATTCTGAAGGGCACGAAGGCGACGCTCAAGACGCGCGTCGTCTACTGAGAATTTCAAAGTTGAGATTTCAAATTTCAAATCTTCGATTGAGTCGGTTGACGGCCGCCGCGTTCGCCGCCGTGCTGGCGGCCTGCGCGGCGTGCGCGTCGAAGGGAGAGTCAGGCGCGGCGGGCAACAACGAAGGCCGCGGCGTCGCGCCTGCCTTAAGTCCGACGCCGGCAGCGACGGTGCGTCCCCGTGCGGACGGAGGAGTCAACGCGGAATTGTCGGCGCGTCTGAAGGCCGTCGGCGAGCGCGCGGGCGGCGAGTTCGGCGCGGCGGTCGTACACGTCGAGACGGGGCGCGCGGCGGAGGCGGGCGGCACGCGTCCGCTCGCGCTCTACAGCGTCTTCAAGCTGCCGCTCGCGGTCGCCGTGTTGAAGGACGTGGAGGAAGGGCGTCTGACGTTGGAGCAGAAGGTGCGCGTCGAGCCCGCGGACGCTTCGCCGGGCGTGAAGGCGAACGCGGAGCTTTGGAGCAGAACGGTCGAGCGCAGCGTCGGCGAGATGCTTGAGCTTTCGCTCGTGCGCAGCGACAACACTTCGAGCGACCAGTTGCTCAAACTCGTGGGCGGCCCTTCGGTCGTTACCAGCCGCATGCGCGCGCTCGGCCTCGAAGGTGTTGACGTGCGCTCTTCGCTTAAAGACCTCATCTCGAAGGGCGGCGCGCAGAACACCGGGACGGCCGCAGACCTCGCGCGGCTGCTCGTCATGCTTCAGAAGGGCGTGGCGCTGTCGCAGACGCAGACCGCGTTGCTGCTCGAACTGATGTCTCGCGCGCAGACGGGCGAGCGGCGCCTGCGCGCGGGAGTCCCGGCGGGCACGCCCGTCGCGGAGAAGACGGGCACGGGCCCGCCGGGCACCTCGACAAACGACGTGGGGCTCGTCACGCTGCCGGACAGAACACACCTCGCCGTCGCGGTACTCGTCAGCGGCTCGAAGCTCTCTTTGGAGGAGCAGGAGAAGTTAATCGCCGAGGTCGCGCGCGCGGCCTACGAGGCGCACGTCGAGTCTAACGCCGTCCCCGCGGCCTCTCCGCGTAGATGAGCAACTGCGTGTAAATCTTTGAGAGGGCGAAGCGGCGGTCGGGCTCGACGCGGAAGGACGCGCCGTAGAGGACTGACATGCAGCGCAGGAAGACGGGCGCGACATCGGCAGGCGCGCGGATGTCTGCGGCGCGTATGATGTCGGCGAGGCGCCGGCCGCCTTCGAGCGAGCGCGTCCAGCCGTTGGCGCGGTAGACGGCGGCGAACTCGTCAACCAATCTGTCGTCGTTCCACTCAAGCGACGCGCGCGCGTAGTTGAGCATCTCGGCCTGCCCGTCCGGCGTGCGCCCGCGGCGGCGCGCGGCGTCGAGCCCCGTAGTCAAATCAATCAGCCTGTCGAAGCCCGTCCGTCGCATCTCGGCGGCGAAGACGCGGTGCTCAATCATGCTCACGAGGTCGTTGACGTGCTCCTGCTCCACGTCCTCGGCGGGGCCGCGGCGCGTCTGCACGGTCGGCGAGAAGAGGAAGAGCGGGTAGCCGCGCGCGCGCAGGCGCAGGTGGAGCAGCTCGTGCGCGATGACGGCGCGTGTCTGCTGCTCGCCGCGCGCGCGGAAGCTCTCGTCAACGCGCAGCACGGCGACGCCCGCGCGCGTCAGGTAGCTCGTGCCGAGCGTGTAGTCGCCGCCCGCGTCCGCCGCGTCGAGCTCGGCGAACTCGGCGTAGACCTCCCGCCCGAGCTTGCCTTCGACCTCTTCGAGCCACGCGGAGACTTCCGCGCCGAGCCGCACGCCGAGCAGCGTCCGCGCGTCGTCCCGTTGCACGAGCTGCGCCGCAGACGTGTGGCAGCAGAGCGCGAGCAGGCAGATGACAGACGCGAGTCTCTTCATCGTCTACATCAAAAGCGTCTCGACGCGGTGGGCGTGAACCAGCATCTCGCAGGGCGACCACGCGAAGACGGTGAAGCGTCCGTCCTGCGAGGCGACGAGCGCGACCGAGTCCTGCTGGTCTTGTACGAACTGCGCGGCAGACATGTGGCGCGTGCCGCCGAGCTGGACGGGGTTGACGACCGAGGCCGAGTCGCCGACGACGGGCTCCGTGACGATTACGCGCTCGACCTGCGCGCCGCCGTCGCGTCGGCCGATCTTCGCGCCGAAGGCGAGCAGCTCGAAGCCGTCGCTGATGAGGGCCGCGCCGTCCACGGCCGTCAGGCCCGCGATCATCTCGACGGCATCAATCAGAGCCTCCTGCCAAGCGGTCGTCGCGCGCTCGGCCTCGGCGCGCGCCATCAGTCCGGCGAGTTCGGGGTAGGGCGGCTCGGCGGCGTAGGTGACGGGGCGGACGATGGACTCGCGCCACGTGTCGGAGCCTTGAGGGACGACGAGGAGCGAGCCGCCGCGGCCGTGCGCGCGCATCGAGGCGGCGAGTTGCAGGAGGACGTTGACCGAGTCGTTCGAGGGGTCGGGCCGTCCGAAGCCGAGCAGCGTCGTGATGAGCGCGGGGCAGTCCGGCAACGACGTGCCGCGCTCGTCCACGATCTTGACGCGGTCGCCTTCGAGCACGACGACGTTGACGTACTTGCCCGCCTCGCGCCCGCGCCTGTACTTGATGACGAGCAGGCCGGGCTCGACGACTTCGAGGACGAAGCAGAGGCGTGGCACGTCGCGCGTCGTGCCCCAGACGCACAAGCCCCCCGAGTCGCGCCAGACGCCGAGGTGTATCCCGGGGCGCTCGACGGCGGGCGCGAGGCGCGAGAGCGCGGTCGCTTCGAGCGGCAGACGGCGCTCGAACCGGAGCGCGTTCGTCGCCTGCTCGGGCGCGAGGAAGGCGAGCGAAATCTTCGGGCGGTAGCCCTCCTCCCGGCGGAGGCTCGCCCAGAAGGCCGCGTCCACAATCGCCTCGACTGCCTCGGCGTCGGGCGGTGCCGCCAGAGCATCAACGCCGCGCTCGCGCGCCGACGCGATGCGCCGCGCGAAGTGCTCGTGCGCCTTGGCTGCGACGTAACGCGCCGCCGGGTACGCAGGGCCGTTCATCGTGTTAAAGTCACCTCGCTTCCGCTCGTCGCCGTAAGCTTATCAGGTCAGTACCGCCCGCGGTAGCGGGTGGGTCGGACTTACCGGGCAGATGCCCGCTGAGTTAGACATACCCGCCCGCTACCGCAGGCGGTACTGACCGCTATCAAGGGCATTTCCGCCGGTTTTGGCGGCCCCGCGGGGCCGTTTTGCAGCCCGTTCGAGCCGTTCGAATGACCGTTCGAACGGCTCGAACGGGTCGCCGAATGGTTCGAAAGCCCGTTCGAACGGTTCGAACGGCTCGCCGAACGGCTCGAACGGTCGTTCGAATGACTCGAACACCTGTTCGAACGGCTCGAACGGCCGTTCGAATGACTCGAACGGCCGTTCGAACGGCTCGAAAGCCCGTTCGAACCGTTCGAACAGTCGTTCGAATGATTCCGCAAGCCGTTCGAACGGTTCGAACGCGCTGCAAAACGGCTCTGCCGGGCGGCGGACGGCTCAGGGAGACTTGATGAAGGCCATGCGTACGAAAATTACTCGACTGCTCTGCGCGTCGCTCCTGCTCGCGGCGGCGGGCGGCGCGAGCCACGGTCAGTCTCAAAGCTCAGTGCGCGAGGGCGAGCCGGGCTTCCGGTCTTTCCCGGCCGACGTGTACGCGGGGCGGCCCGCGCCTCTGAACCTGCGCAGCCACAGGCTGGCGCGCGTCTACCGGACGCTGATGCGGCAGCAGCAGAGGGAGGAGGGAATCAACTTCGCGGGCCACTACACGCTGGCGTCGGTCGGGTGCGGCACGGGCTGCTCGGTCACGGCCATCATTGACGCGCGCGACGGCCGCGCGTACTTCCCCCGTGAGTTGAACGGCTGGACGGGCATCGTCGGCGACTACGACCCGCCCGAGGGCGAAGACACTTGGGAGTGGCGTGCCGACAGCCGTCTGCTGCGCATCGTCGGCCGCCCCAACGTCGGGCGCGAGGGCGAGGAGCGCTACGGCCCGAGCGGCATCTACCACTACGAGTGGACGGGCACGCGCCTCCGCCTCGTCAAGTTCAGACACGTCGGCTCCTACCCCGACACAGACCCGCCCGCGCCCCGACGTTGAACGGGCAGGGCCGCGGCGTTAAGATGCGCCGACGTTCCAACGACCGAGACCCTTTGGAGAACAGACGAGTCATGTCAGCACAACAGCAGCCTTCCCCCGAACACTTCTTCGACACGGCCAACGCCTACCAGCGCAGCGCGGCGCTCAAGGCGGCGGTCGAGCTGGACATCTTCACCGCCGTCGCCGAGGGCAACGCGGACGCCGCTTCAATCGCCGCTGCGCGCGGCGCATCCGAGCGCGGCGTGCGCATACTCTGCGACTACCTCGTCGTCGTCGGCCTGATGACTAAGGAGGGCGGGCGCTACGGCTTGACGCAGGACTCGGCCGCCTTCCTCGACCGGCGCTCGCCCGCATACATGGGCACCGCGCTCGACTTCCTTCTCTCGCCGATGCTGATGTCAGGCTTCGACAACCTCACGTCGGCCGTGCGCAACGGCGGCTCGCAGGACGCGGCCGGCGGCACCGTGTCGCCGGAGAATCCCGTGTGGGTGAAGTTCGCGCGCGCGATGGCGCCGATGATGATGCCGGCCGCGCAGGAGATAGCGCGGCTCGTCGTCGGCGGCGAGGGGCGGAAGATGAAGGTGCTCGACATCGCCGCCGGCCACGGCGTCTTCGGGATAACCATCGCGCGGCAGAACCCCTCGGCCGAAGTCGTCGCGCTCGACTGGCCCGCCGTGCTCGAAGTGGCGCGCGAGAACGCCCAAGCGGCGAGCGTCGCGGACAGGTATTCCGTCATCGAGGGCGACGCGTTCACGGCGGAGTTCGGCGGGCCTTACGACGTGGTGCTGCTGACGAACTTCCTGCACCACTTCGACCCGCCGACGTGCGAGACGCTTCTGCGAAAGGTGCGCGCGGCGCTCGCGGACGGCGGCGCGGCCGTCACGCTTGAGTTCGTCCCCGCGGACGACCGCGTCACGCCCCCGATTCCCGCGGCCTTCAGCCTCGTCATGCTCGCCGGCACGCCCGGCGGCGATGCCTACACCTACGCCGAACTTGAGCGCATGTTCCAGAACGCCGGCTTCTCAAACAGCGAGCCGCATCCGCTGACCGGCGCGCCGCAGACAATCATCGTCTCGCGCAAGTAGTCGCGTGCGTCAGCGCGTCGTGACGAGCGGCAGCTCGACCGCGCTGGCGAGGCCGGGCGCGTGGTAGACGCGCTGCGTGGCCTTGCGGTAGTCCGCGGGCTTGGCCCAGAAGATGTTCGGGACGAACGTCTGCGGGTTGCGGTCGTAGAGCGGGAACCAGCTCGACTGCACCTGCACCATGATGCGGTGGCCGGGCAGGAAGACGTGGTTCGCCGTCGGCAGGCGGAAGCGGTAGAGCAAGGGCTTCCCCGGCTCGATGGCCTTCGGCGTCTCGACGCTCTCGCGGTAGCGCCCGCGGAAGATGTCGCCCGAGACCATCAGTTGATAGCCGCCCATTTGCGGTTGACCCGCGACCTCGTCCGGGTAAACGTCTATGAGCTTGACGACCCAGTCCGAGTCAGTCCCCGTCGTCGAGGCGTAGATGTTTGCGTAGGGCTCGCCGCTGATCTTGACCGGCTCGGTCAGCACATCGGAGACAAAAGCCAGAACGTCCGGTCTTCCGGAAGCCTCGCGCTGGTCGTCTACGAGCCACTGCCGCCACGTCCCGTCCGCAGCGCCGACGGGCCGCACGGGGCGCGCGCGGAAGGGGACGGGCTTCGAGGGGTCTGAGACATACTCTTCGAACTCCGCGCCGCCCGCCCTCGGCGCAGCGAAGCCCGCCTTCAGCCCGTCTTCGAGATAGAGCGGCGTCGCCTTCACTTCGCAGCCGCGCGTGCAGCCCGAGGGCCACGCGTCCAGACGCCGCCAAGTGTTCGTTCCCGTCTCGAAGGCCGTCACCGGCGCCACGTTCGCCTTCGGCGCGCCCTCTTTGAGGTACTGGTCGAGGAACGGGCGCAAGACTTCCTCACGCCAGTAGAGTGAAGTGTCCGTGCCGAACTTCAGAGCACCGAGCGAACTGCCCTCGCGTATGCCCTGCCCGTGGTGCCAAGGCCCGAGGACGAGGAAGACCTTGTCGTTGTTCTTGTCCTTCGGCTCCAAAGCGCGGTAGACGGCCGGGGCGCCGTAGATGTCCTCCTGATCCCAGAGGCTGTGGACGAGCATGACGGGCACCGTCAACGGCCGCGCCCCGAGAATCTTGTCCACGGCCTGCTCGCGCCACCACGAATCGTAGGCGGGGTGTTCGAGGAGCTTGCGCCAAAAGCCGACCTGTTCGAGCCCGCGGCGGCGGCCAAGCTCGCCGGCCGAGCCCGCCTGCATGAACATGTCGTAGTCGTCGAAGTTCGTCGTCCACCACTTCAGTTTGTTGTCGCGCGTCGCCTCCTGTTCGTAGACGTAGGCCATCATCTGCTGTCGGAAGGCGCCGTTGTGGAACCAGTCGTCGCCCATCCAGCCGTCAACCATCGGGTTCATAGGCACCGCGACCTTGAGCGCCGGGTGCGGGTCAACCAATCCCATCAGCGCGAGGAAGCCGTCGTAAGAGATGCCGATGATGCCGACACGGCCGTTCGACTCGGGCACGTTCTTCACGAGCCAGTCAATCGTGTCGTAGGTGTCGGTCGCGTGGTCAACCTGCGTCGGGTTGAGCGGCCCGCGCACGGGGCGGTTCATCACGTAGTCGCCCTCGGAGTCGTACTTGCCGCGCACGTCCTGCACGACGCGTATGTAGCCGGCCTCGACGATCACGTCGTACGCGTTGTCGTAGCCGGCGAGGGCGGGGCCGAGGTGCGCGCTCTCGTTGTGGGTCGTCAGGCCCGTGGCGTCGTAGGGCGTGCGCGTGAGAAGTATCGGCGCGCGCGTCGCGCCCTTGGGGACGAGGATGACTGTGTGGAGCTTTACGCCGTCGCGCATCGGTATCAACACGTCGCGGCGTACGTAGTCGAAGCCCTCGTTCGTCGGCTGGAACTTCTGCGGCGTCTCGCTCGGGAGCGAAGTCTGCTGCGCGATTAAGCGCGCGGGCGTCGTCAACGCGGCGAGCAACGCGGCGGTCAGCAGCAGCGCGCTCGCGCGTCGCGGCGTCAGTTTTCGGCGTATCATCTTTCGGCCTCCTGCCGCGGCCGCACGCGTGCGGTGCGGCGGGCTTGGTGTGGTGGATAGAAAGGCTTGGGACATCTTCTTCCGACAGGCGCCGGAAACGCAAACGCGGCGCCCGCGCGCGGCATCTAAAGCGGTCGGTTTTCGTTTGACCGGGGGCGCGGCCGGGTGTTAAATTCCGGCCACTCTTGGTACAAGCGCCGTGGGCCGCTTCCTCCCGCCAGTGGAAAGTGGAGGGGCCTAATCCCGAAAGTTCGGGCGTCCCCCTTTTCAGTACGACCCGACGGCGCGCCACCACTTCCGAGAGCCAATGCAACAGCCTGCTCTAACCCGACTGTCAGGTTGAACCACGCGCGCGAGCCGCGCCGCCGTGTGCGCCGGACTTCGTCCCGGCCACGCGCGCCGCCGGACGAACGCGCGAAAGGTTCAGAAAGGTCGGGCGAAGAAGTCATGAGAAGACTGTTCATCCTTCTGTCTGCGGCGTTCTGCCTTCTGGCGGCGGGCACGCGGGCGTCCGCGCAAGTCCCAATCCTCTACTACGACTTCGAGAACAACACCACGCGCACCACGTTCGAGAACGCGGTCGAGCAGTCCGTCAACTCGGGCAGCGGCGCGTTGACGCGTTCGGCCGGCAGGGCGATTAGCGGCGTGGCCGGCGCGGGTATTTACAACGGGAATCCCTCCCCGGCTGGGCCTACGGGACAGGCCATCAGCACCAGTGCTTGGCAGAATACAACGAGCGACCCCGGCATAGCCGCCGCCGAGTATTTCCAGTTCACGGTGAACACCACCGGGCTGTCGCAAATCTCGGTCACGTTCGACAACCAAGCGTCCGCCACCGGCCCCGCCGCGGTCGGCCTTTTGTACAGCACGAACGGGACGACGTTTACGCCCCTCACGCCCACGTTCACGGGCAACGCTGCCTTCGCTACGGCCGTCTTCGACCTGAGCGGCGACTCGACCGTAGATAATCAGTCGTCAGTCACGATAAGAATTTACGCCTACGCCGGCAGCGACCGTACGGGACGTGACCCATCGTTCAGCAGCGGCGGGACGTTCCGCATTGACAACCTCACCGTCCGCGCGAAGACCGTCACGGCCTCGAAGACGCTGTTGGACTACCCCGCCATCGGCCTGAGCACGAAGTCGGGCACGACCTTCATCCCATCTTACACAGACCTCGTCGTCAACGGCTCCGGAATCACGGTAACGCTGGGCGGCGAGTTGAAACTGCTCGGCACGCTCACCGTCACGTCGGGGACGCTCGACCAAGGCGCGTCCTCAAACCTGACGGCCGGCACCATCTCAATCGCCGCCGCGGGCACTTTGAAGAATCAGGGCACGGGCGACCTGACGGTCGGCGCGGGCGGAGTCTTTAACGACGGCACGGTCAACTTCGACGGCGGCGGCGCGGCCTGCACGGACGACATCCGCATCCGCTCCAACGCCGACGGCACGCAACGCACTTGGTCTGGCGCGGGCGCCTTCTCCTTCATAGACGTTGAAGTGCAAGACCAGAAGGCCGCGGGCGCCCCGACGCTACCCGTGCTCATCATCGCCGTCAGCTCGAAGGACTCAGGGAACAACTTCAACTGGACTTTCACCAGCGACCCGACCTGCACCTCGGGCACGTACACTTGGGTTGGAGGCAGCGGCAACGACTGGCAGAGCCCTGCGAGCTGGTCGCCCGCGCGCCTCGTCGCGGGCGCGGCCGATGTGCTCGTCTTCGACGGCAACGTGACGCCCGCGCCCACGGCCGTCAACGTCCCGACGCAGACCATCGCCACGCTCAAGCTCGTCAACTCGGCCGCAGTCACGCTCAACGCATCTTCACTAAACGCGCCGCAGACGTTGACGATGACGAGCGCGCTCTCCGTCCCTTCGGGCAGCAGCCTGACGCTCTCTGGAAGCAACGCGCTCCGACTCAACGTCGCCAGCGGCGCGACGGCCACAGTCGGCGGCGGGATGGCCTTCGAGGGCGGCGCGCACCGCCTGCTCGCAAACGCCGCTTCGGCCGTCACCTTCCAGAGCGGCGCGGTCTTCGACACAGACACGGGCTTCACCGGCAACCCCTTCGGCACGGGCGCGGTGGGCGACGGCGCGGCGAACTCGGTCGTCTTCGCGGGCGGCTCTTTCTACCTGCACAAAGCCGGCGAGAGCCCCTTCGGCAGCGCTGGCAACAGCGCCGTCGTCGTCTTCCAGACGGGCAGCAACGCCACTTGGCTCACCTCCGCAGGCTTCCAAGCGAGCGGACGCACCTACGCAGACCTTTCCGTTGGAAGGGAAGACCCCGGCGGTGTCGCCGTCAGCCTCTCCGACGCGGGCACGGGCGACTTCCAGTTCGACAACCTGACCATCAACAGCACCTCGACCGCCAACTCTTCGCTACAGTTCGCGGGCACGGGCGCGAGCACCGTCTACGTACGCGGCAACGTCACGAGCAAGGGCGCCGGTCTGGGCTCGATACCCGACGTGACGCTCGGCGGCGGCTCGGGCGGCGTCGTTGTTAGTAAACCGGGCGGCGGCACCGTCACCTTCGGCACGAACGGCAACACGAGGGGCGTTGACTTCGAGAGCAGCGCGGCGGTCGCCTCGGGCACGACGCTCTCGCTCGGGCGCGTCCTCGTCGCGGGCCTCAACGCTTCGAGCAACTACGTCGTCACGGTCGAAGGCGGGGGCGGCCTCGACGGCTCCGCGAGCGGCTACGTCATCGGCAAACTCCGACGCCAGTTGTCCGGCACGGGCGCGAGCGTCTTTCAAATCGGCACCGCGAACGGCTACTCGCCCGTCACGCTCGGCGTCACCTCGAACGCGAACAACACGCCCGCGCCCTTCACAGTCTCGGCCGCAAGCTCTTACTTGACCGGCCTCGTCTCGCAAGCCGCGGCCGTCAAGCGCACCTACACGCTGACGAGCGGCGCGCCCGACGGCTCGCTCACGGCCGACATAACTTTCCAGTACGTCTCGGCGCCCACGGCTTCGGGCGGCGACGTGTCAACCGACGTGGTCGAAGGTTCGCTCAACGCCTTCCGCCGCGAGGCGGGCGACGCGCTCACGGAGTTCGCCGCCGCCTCGCGCGGCGCGAACAACGTCACCGTCTCCGGCGTCAACTCCTTCTCCGAATGGACGCTCGCCAACGCGCGCCCCTGCGCGCTCGTCGTCAACACGACCGCCGACCCCTCGGGCGCTTCGGGCACAGTCTCTCTGCGCGAGGCCGTCCGCGACATCTGCGCGGGCGGCACCGTCAGCTTCGACCTCCCGGCCGACTCTCTCATCACGCTCGCGAGCGAACTCGCGCTCACGCGCAACATAAACCTCAACGGCCCCTCGAACCGCCTGACCCTGAGCGGCGGCGGCGCGGCGCGCGTCTTCGACGTGAACTCGGGCGCCGTCGCTTACGTCTCCGACCTCAACGTCACGGGCGGCGCGGCCAACTCGGGCGGGGCAATCCAGAACTCGGGCACGCTCACGCTCGTCGGCGTCTCGCTCTACGGCAACATTTCGACGGGCGGGGGCGGCGCCGTGCGCAATGACGGCACGCTCGCGCTCGTCAACTCGACGCTCTCTGGCAACAGCGCGACCGACGCCGACGCGGACGGCGGCGCGCTCCTCAACGCCGCCGGCAAGACTGCGACGCTCCTGAACGTGACCGTCACCGACAACACCGCCGGCCGCGACGGCAACGGCATTCACAACACCGGCACTCTCATCCTCAAGAACACGGTCGTCGCCGGCAACGGCTCCTCCGGCGCCCAACTCTCCGGCGCGGGCACGACTACACAGAGCAACAGCATCACTTCGGGCGCGCACGGCCTCTCCGCGCTCGCCTTCCGCGGCGGCCCG
>DATFHD010000065.1:0-18058 GCA_035248785.1 Pyrinomonadaceae bacterium
GGGCGCCAGCGAGCCGCGCGCGCCGTCTTCGCCGCGCCGCGCAGGGCGTGCAGACGCGCCCCCGTGCTCATCCGTCGGAGTCTTCAATGCGTATGTGCAACTCTTCGAGCTGGTGCGGGTCTATGGCGCCGGGGGCGTCTATCATCAGGTCTGCGGCCGAGGCCGTCTTGGGGAAGGCCATCAGGTCGCGTATGTTCTCGATGCCTGTGAGCGCCATCAGCGTGCGCTCGATGCCGGCTGCGATGCCGCCGTGCGGCGGCGTGCCGTACTCCAACGCGTCGAGGAAGAAGCCGAAGCGCTCGCGCGCCTTCTCTTCCGTCAGCCCGAGTGCCTTGAAGACGAGCCGCTGCACGTCGCGCCTGTGAATCCTTATCGAGCCGCCCGCCACCTCGATGCCGTTGACGACCGCGTCGTAAGCCTTCGCGCGTATCTCGCCGAAGAGGTGCTCCTCGCCCTCCTCGACCGCGCGCCGGAACTTCTCCAAGTCTTCGTCGAGCGGCGAGGTGAACGGGTGGTGCATGGAGTAGTAACGCCCGTCCTCCTCGTGGTACTCGAACATCGGGAACTCTGTCACCCACAGCGGCGCGAAGGTGCCGGCCGGTATCAGCTTCTCGCGCCGCGCGACCTCGATGCGCAGAGCGCCGAGCGAGGCCGCGACGACTGAAGGCTTTCCGGCGACGACGAGCACCGCGTCGCCCTTCTCCGCGCCGGCCGCCGACGCGATGCGCGTCACGCCCTCTTCGCCCAACGCCTTCAGCAGCGACGACGAAAGCTCGTCGCCCAGCTTCACCCACGCGAGCGCGCCCGCGCCGTAGCGCTTGGCGACCTCCTGCAACTCGTCGAGCTGTTTGCGCGAAAGGTGCGCGCCGCCCTTCACGACGAGCCCCTTGACTTCGCCCCTCGTCTCAAGCGCCGACGCGAACGGCGCAAACGTCGTCCCTTCGACCGCGCCGCGCAGGTCTTGCAGCTCCATCCCATAACGCAGGTCGGGCTTGTCGCTGCCGAAGCGGCGCAGAGCCTCGGCGTACGACAGTCTTTGAAAAGGCGTCTGCAACTCCGCGCCGGCGAGCCGGAAGACGCGCACGAGCAAGCCTTCAATCAGACGGTAAACCTGCTCGCGCGTGGCGAAGCTGAACTCCACGTCCAACTGCGTGAACTCGGGCTGACGGTCTGCGCGCAAGTCTTCGTCGCGGAAGCAGCGCGCGATTTGATAATACTTATCCAAGCCCGCGATCATGCAAATCTGCTTGAAGATTTGCGGCGACTGCGGCAGCGCGTAGAACTTCCCGTGATGCAGGCGCGACGGCACGACGTAGTCGCGCGCGCCCTCGGGCGTGGACTTGATGAGAATCGGCGTCTCGATCTCTGTGAAGCCCTGCCCGTTCATGTAGCCGCGTATCTCGGCGACCATCTTGTGCCGCAAACGTATGTTGTTTTGCAGGTACGGGCGGCGCAAATCGAGGTAGCGGTATTTAAGCCGCACCTCCTCGGCCGCGAGCTTGTCGGGCGGCGCGTCCAACTGGAAGGGCGGCGTGCGCGCCTCGTTCAGGACGAGGACTTCGCGCGCGCGCACCTCCACGTCGCCCGTCCCGAGCTTCGGGTTGCGCGCAGATTCGTCGCGCAGCACGACCTCGCCGCGGACGGCGACGACGTACTCGCCGCGAACCTCCTTGGCGCGCGCGTGCGCCTCGGCCGCGTCCTCCGCGTCGAAGACGATCTGCGTCACGCCGTCGCGGTCGCGCAAATCCACGAACGTCAGCGGCCCGAAGTCGCGGCGCACCGCGACCCAGCCCATCAGCACCACGGTCTTCCCCGCGTCTGACGCACGCAACTCGCCGCACGAGTGCGTGCGCTCCAACTCGCCAAGGTGATCGAGATTGATTGCCATAATCTTAAACTTGTCGCGGCTCGCGCAGCGCCGCCGCGGCCTGCTCGCGCTTCACAGTCTGTTGCGCGCCGGTCTTCATGTCTTTGATAGCGACCTCGCCGCGTGCGCGCTCGTCGTCGCCGATGACGACGACGTGGGGGACGCCGCGCGCGGAGGCGTACTTGAGCTGCTTGCCGAGCTTGTCGGCCTCCGGGTACACGTCCACGCGCAACTCGGGCGCGGCGCGGCGAAGCTCTGCGGCGAAGGCGAGCGAATCTCTGACCGAGTCTTCATTCCACACCGTCACCAGCACGTCGGCCGCGGCGCGTTCCAGACTCTCGGGGAACATCCCGCGCTCGGTCATCACAACAATGATGCGCTCAAGCCCGAGCGAGAAGCCGCACGCCGGGATGTCGCGCCCTGAGAACATGCCGACGAGATTGTCGTAGCGCCCGCCGCCGCCCAAGCTCCCGGCGAGGTCGGGCACGCTTATCTCCATAATGGCGCCGGTGTAGTAAGAGAGCCCGCGCGCGAGCGAAGGGTCAATCTTTATACGGTCGGCGACGCCGTACGCCTCGACGTACTCGTTGATGCCACGCAAATTCTCTATGCCGAGCGCGCCCGCGTCGTGGCCGCCGACGAACTCGACGAGGCGGCCGAGCGCGGCGTGGTTGTAGGCCACGGCCTTTGAGACTTCGGCCGCGCGGTCACCTTCGGCGATAAACTCGGCGGCGTGTTCGAGCGCGGGCAGGTTCTCGAAGAAGCCGAGCAATTCCTCGCCGCTCTCGGCTGCAATGCCGCGCGCGGCGAACTCGCGCGCGACGCCTTCGCGCCCGATCTTGTCGAGCTTGTCAATGGCGACGAGCGCATCGCCGTGCTTGTCGGCGGAGATGCCCGCGGCTTCGAGTACGCCCGCGAGCACCTGCCGGTGGTTGAGACGAATCGTGAAGTTCGTGAAGCCGAGCGTCGTCAGCACCTCACTCGCCGCGGCGCAGAGTTCGGCCTCGACGACGGGCGAGCGCGTGCCGGTCACGTCCACGTCGCACTGGTAGAACTCGCGGAAGCGGCCGCGCGCGGGGCGGTCTGCGCGCCAGACTGGTTGAATCTGGTAGCGCTTGAAAAACCGGGGCAGTTTGTCTCCGTACTCGGCGACGACGCGCGCGAGCGGCACCGTCAAATCGTAGCGCAGCGCGAGGTCGGCCTCGCCGGTCTTCTCGTGCTCGCCGCGCTTGAGGATTTTGAAGATGAGCTGGTTGCCCTCCTCGCCGTACTTCCCCAGAAGCGTCTCGATGTTCTCGACCGCGGGCGTCTCAAGGGGCTCGAAGCCGTAGCGCTCGTAAACGTCCTTGATGACGCGTATGACGTACTCGCGCCGCCGCACGTCCGCGGGGAGAAAGTCGCGCATGCCGCGCGCCGGTTGTGTCTTTGCGGCCATAAAGCAGTAGACAGTAGTCAGTAGATAGTAGTCAGTAGAAGAACCTTCATTAGCGAATCATCCGAATAAGTATCAGCGCCCGGAGAGCGAAGCCTACTGGCTACTGACTACTGTCTACTTCAACGAAAAATCGAGAAGCCGACGTAGAACAGATTCGAGTCGAAGCCGGGGTTCACGTCCGCGCGGTAGCCGTTCGAGACGTGGTGGTAGCGGTAGCCTATCGTCCAAGCGCGGCGCGCGGCCGTCTTCCACTGGACGCCGCCGCCGAAGTCGGCCGTGAAGTTGAACTGCGCGCCCTGCTGCGTCGGTATCTGCTCGCCGAAGTAGAGGAAGCCGCCCGAGGTCTGCGCGAAGGGCTGCACGCGCTCGCGCCTGCGGAAGTTCACCTGAAAGCCGACCGGCGCCAGCCCCGCGCCCGTGATCCTCCGACGCACCTCGCGGACGCCTGTGCCCGACGCCTCGAAGACCGGGAACGAGAGCGTCGCCACGGGCACTGCGTCAATCGTGTACCTCAGCGCGACGCTGTCGCCGCGCGCCAGCACGCGCGCGTAGCGGAAGGCGACGAGCCCGAGGCGCGTGTCCGGGGTCGAGCCGATGAGCGTCGGCCCGCTGAAAGAGCCTCCGCCCCACACGCCGAACTCGTTGGCCGCCTTCTCAAGCCCGTACGGCCCGCCCGAGTTCTGCGCACCCGTTTCGGCGGACGGCGACGCCGCGAAACCCGTTGCCGTAGCCTGCGCACGCGCCGACGCGGCGACGGCGAGCAGCCCGAGGACGACTGTCATTGAGAGTTTGAAAGTGGGGCGCATGGCTCTCAACCTTCCCGGCTCCGACTTTAAGACGCGACTTCCGGCTCTGAACTTAAGCTTCGACCAACGTCCGGCTCTAAGCTTAAGCTTCGGCCGGACGCGCCGCGTCGAGCCCGTACTCCTCGCGGTAGACGCGCGTGTACTCGACGTAGTTCTGCCAGAACTTTTCGAGGTCTGCGACCTCTTCGTCGGTCAACTGCCGCTTGACGCGCGCCGGCACGCCCATCACGAGCGAGCGCGGCGGGACGATGGTGCCGGGGCTCAGGAGCGCCCCGGCCGCGACCAGCGAACGCTCGCCGACGCGGCAGCCGTCCATCACGATTGAACCGATGCCGACGAGACACCCGCGCTCGACGTAGCAGCCGTGGAGCGTGACGTTGTGGCCGACCGTCACCTCGTCTTCGAGAATCGTCGCGTGCGTGCCGTTCGAGACGTGTATGACCGTGCCGTCCTGAATGTTCGTCCGCTCTCCGATGCGTATGTGGAACACGTCGCCGCGGACGACGGCGCCGAACCAGACGGACGACTGCGCGCCGATGTGCACGTCGCCGACGACCTGCGCGCTCTCCTCTACGAACGCGGTCGGATGAATCTGCGGATAGACGCCCCGGAACGGTCGAATCATACGTTTGAACGGCGGGACGACTTTTTGCGCCCCGCGCCGAAAGCGAAAACGGTAGCACGGCGGCCGAACGGCGGGCAAGCTAGCCTGTTGTGCTACAATCCGCGGCGCCGACGAGGAGAATTTTTTAGAGACCCGTGCCGACCGAGACCCCGCCGCCCTACTTCCCGCAGAACCCGCTCTCGCCGGGCGACGAGCTGACGGCGCGCAGGCTCCGGCTCACCTTCTACGGCTGCGCCGCGCTCGTCGCGCTCGGGCTCTTGGCGGCAATCGTCGGCGTCGTCTACCTCGTCCGCCACCTGCTTTAAAATAGACTCAGGACGCGCAGGCCGCATCTATACCTTTTTAAGTCGAGTGCTAGTCTTCAACGGCGAGACATGAAAAGGCTCATCCCCCGACTCTTCTCTTTACTCCTGCTCGCGTTGGCAGTGCTGCCCGGCCCGCGCGCGGGCGCCGAGCGAAAGTCCGGCGCGGGCGCCGAGCAGCAGTCGCAGGCGCCCGCGTGGACGGGCGTGCGCTCGCAGAACTTCTTCGTGGCGGGCGTGGCGGGCGAGAAGGAGTTGCGGCGCGTGGCCGTGCGTCTGGAAGAGTACCGCGCGGCCTTCTCGCGACTGCTCTCGCCCGAGCACTTCGACCCGGGCGTGCCGACGACCGTCGTCGTCTTCCCCGACGACGCGGCCTACAACCCCTTCAAGCCGATCCTCGGCGGCCACCGCGCGAACTCCGTGGCCGGCTACTTCCAGCCGGGCGCGGATGTCAACTACATCACCGTCACGCTCGACTCAGACTTCGAGCTCGACACGCTGCTGCACGAGTACACGCACCTGCTCGTCAACAACTACTTCCGCGGCGCGCCGCTCTGGCTCAAGGAGGGCTTGGCCGAGTTCTACAGCACTGCGCGGCTCTCGGCAGACCGCCGCCGCGTCACGCTCGGCGAGTCGCCCGGCCGGCGCGCGCGCGAACTGCGCGGCCGCGCGCTCATCCCGCTCTCGACGCTCTTCAACGTTGACCAGAACTCGCCCTACTACTACGAGGCGTCGCAGCGCGGACTCTTCTACGCAGAGTCTTGGGCGCTCGTACACTACCTGCTCGTGGCGCGCGGCGGCGAGCGCCGCGACGGGCTCGACCGTTTCACCTCCATGCTCGCCGAAGGCTCCACGCCCGAGGAGGCGCTGCGCGGCGCGTTCGGCATCGGACTGACCGAGGCAGAGACCGGGCTCGCCAGCTACGTACAGTTCGAGCGCTTCCGCTCGGGCACGGAAACTTTCGAGCGCCCGCTCGACTTCGACTCGCAGCTCAACGCGTCGGCGCTCGCCGAGCCGGAAGGGCTCGCACTGCTCGGCGACCTTCTGCTCCACACGGAGCGCGACGGGGAAGCCGAAGAGTACCTTCTGCGCGCAGTCGCGCTCGACCCGCGCTCGGCCCCGGCCCGCGTCTCGCTCGGCGTCCTGCGCCTGCGCCAGAACCGCACGGCCGATGCGCGCGAAGAGTTGCAGAAGGCTGTAGCGCTCGCGCCCGCGAGCCACCTCGCGCACTTCCACCTCGCCGAAGCGCTCAACCGCGACGACACGGCGCCCGAACAGTCTTCCATCAAGGCTTTCGAGGAGAGGACGGACGCCATCCGCGCCGAACTCCGCCGCGCGATTGAGCTCGCGCCCGGCTTCGTCGAGCCCTACAAGCTTCTGGCGACCGTCGAGATGGAGCGCGGCGACCGCCCCGAAGAGGCCGCCGCGATTCTCACGCGCGCGCTGGCGCTCTCGCCGCGCAGGGCCGACTTGACACTCATGCTCGCGCAGGCGCACCTGCTCGCCGGCCGCTTCGACGACGCGCGGAACTTGGCCGAGCCCGTAGCCCTCCACTCGACCGACGCGCGACTGCGCGAGCAGGCCGGCCTGCTGCTCACGCGCATCTCCGTGCGGCGCGAAGAGGCCGAGCGCAAGCGAGCGCAGGCGGAGGAGGAGGCGCGCGCCGACCGAGAGGCTCCGCCCGCGCAGCCCTGCGACATGCCACTGCGCGGCGGGCCGCAGTACAAGCACCTGCGCTTTGAGGGCGCTCAGGTCTGCGGGCGTTTGAGCGAGATCGAGTGCGACAAGGCGGGCGTCGTCTTTAACATCATGACGGACGCGGGCGCGACGCTTCGCCTGCGCGCCGGAGACCTGCAAGCCGTCCGCTTCGTCACCTACACGACGGCCGTCAAGACCGGCCGCATCAGTTGCGGCCCGCGCGAACAGGCCGCGCGCGCGCTCGTCACCTACCGGCCCAACCGCGACGAGCGCTCAGGCTCCGACGGCGAGGCCGTCGCCGTCGAGTTCGTCCCCGAAGACTGGAACCGCTGACTAGAATTTCAGATTTGAGATTTCAAATTTCAAATTCCTGAAGCACGCCCCATGAACAATCAAGACAAAGACGCCGTGAGCCACGGGCTCGCGCGCCGGCTCGGGCTGTTCGACGCGACGATGATCGTGATGGGCGGCATCATCGGCAGCGGCATCTTCATGAACCCCGCCGTCGTCGCGAAGCAAGTCCACACGCCCTTCCTCGTCCTCGGCGCGTGGCTCGTGGGCGGGGCGGTGGCGCTCGCGGGCGCGTTCGTCTACGCAGAGCTGGCCGCGCGACGCCCGGAGGTCGGCGGCCAGTACGCGTACCTGCGCGAAGCCTTCCACCCCGGCGTCGCGTTCCTCTACGGCTGGGTGCTGCTGCTCGTGACGCAGACGGGCGGGATGGCTGCGGTCGCCGTCACCTTCGCGCGCTACTTCGCGGAGCTGACGGGCGCGGCGCTCCCCGACTGGGCCGTCGCCGCCGCGACGCTCGCCGTGCTCACGGCGGTCAACTGCCTCGGCGTGCGCGCGGGCAGCAACGTGCAGAGCTTCCTGATGGTCTTGAAGATTCTGGCGATTGCGGCGCTCGTCGTCTGCGGGCTGTTCGCCGTCGCCGAGCCGAGGCCGCTGACGACCGCGCCGCTGCTCGACCGCCCCGCATCTCTGGGACTGCTCGCGGCGTTGGGAGCGGCGCTGACGCCGGTGATGTTCGCGTACGGGGGATGGCAGACGGCGAGCTTCGTCTCGGGCGAGATGCGCGAGCCGCGGCGCGACCTGCCGCGCGGGTTGCTGCTCGGGGTTGGCGGCGTCGTGCTGCTCTACGCGCTGGTCAACGTCGCCGCCCTGCGCGCGCTCGGCGCGGACGGTCTGGCGGCGACGAAGACGCCCGCCTCGGCCGTGATGCGCCTCGCGCTCGGCCCCTTCGGCGCCACCGTCATCGCCGTCGGCATCGCCATCTCGACGCTCGGCTTCCTCAGCCAGAGCATGCTGACGGCGCCGCGCGTCTACTTCGCGATGGCCGAGGACGGACTCTTCTTCCGCGCGGTCGCGCGACTCTCGGAGCACACGCGCGCGCCCGTCGTCGCCATCGCCTTGCAGGGCTTGCTCGCGGCCGTCATCGCCGTCTCGGGCAGGTACGAACAGATTCTCAACTACGTCGTCTCGGTAGACTTCCTCTCGTTCGGGCTGACGGCCCTCTCGCTCTTCGTCTTCCGACGCCGCGCGCGCGAACAAGGCGCGAACGGCGGAGGCGAGGGCTTCCGCGTGCCCGGCCACCCCTTCACCACCGCGCTCTTCGCCGCCGCCTGCGCGCTCATCGTCGCCGCGACCGTCTACCAAGACCCGCGCAACAGCGCCATCGGCTACGCCATCCTCGCCACCGGCGTCCCCGTCTACTTCCTCTGGCGAGGAAGAAGTAGACAGTAGTCAGTAGCCAGTAGCCGGTAGAAAAATAGGCGGCACGTCTCGACCAAAAGCCGGGCGCCTCGCTTTGTCTTTCTTCCTACTGACTACTGTCTACTGTCTCCAGACGGCCGCCGCGAGGCAGAGCCAGCCGGCGAGGAAGGCGAGGCCGCCGAGCGGCGTGACGGCGCCGAGCCACCGCTGGCCCGTGAGCGAGAGTGCGTAGAGGCTGCCGGAGAAGACGAGCGTGCCCGCGACGAAGAGCCAGCCCGCCGCGTTCGCCAACCCGCCCGGCCAACGCCCGGCCGCCCACGCCGCTGCGAAGAGCGCGAAGGCGTGATACATCTGGTAGCGCACGCCCGTCTCGAAGACGGCGAGCAGGTCTTCACTCAGACGCGACTTCAACCCGTGCGCGCCGAACGCGCCCGCCGCCACGCCCACGAACGCCGACAGCGCCCCGATGATGAAAAAAGTTCTCTCCATCCTTCTCCCCAATTAAATTTCAAATTTGAAATTCTTAAGCGGTCTTCAGCATCTCGCGCGCGTGGCGGCGCGCGGCTTCGGTTATCTCTGCGCCGGTGAGCATGCGCGCGATCTCTTCGACCTGTCGGCGGCGGTCGAGGCGGCCGACCGAGACTTCGGTGCGCCCCGAGCGCTCGCGCTTGTCCACGAGCAGGTGCGTGTCTGCGAAGCGCGCTATCTGCGCCTGATGCGTGACGCAGAGCACCTGATTCGTCTGCGAGAGCGCCTTCAGTTTTAAGCCGACCGCTTCGGAGACGCGGCCGCCAATGCCTGCGTCCACCTCGTCGAAGACGATTGTGCGGGGGAAGCGCGCGGGGCTCGCGCTCGTCTTCAAGACCAGCATCATGCGCGAAGCCTCGCCGCCCGAGGCGACCTTCGCCAGCGGCCGCAAGGGCTCGCCCGCGTTCGCGGAGAAGTAGAACTCGACGCGGTCGAAGCCCGCGGCCGTGAAACTCCGCTCGGCCTCTTCCGAGTTCAAATCGCCGGGCGCGGCCACGCGCGCCTCGAAGCGCGCGTGCTCCATCGCCACCTCGCCGAGCGCGGCTTCGACGGCGCGTCGGAACTCGGCGGCCGACTTCACGCGCGCCTTGTGCAGCCGCGCGGCCGTCTCGACGTACGCGGCGCGCGCCTCTGCCAACTCGCGCACGACCTCCTCGGCGCGCTCGTCCGTGCGCTCCAACTGACGCAGGCGCTGGCGCGAGCTTTCCAGATGTTCGAGCGCGCTCTCAATCGTCCCGCCGTACTTGCGCTTGAGCCGCGCGAGGTCGGCCAGACGGCTTTCTATCTCCGCCAGACGCTCGGGCGAGAAGGTCAGGCCGTCGAGGAAGTCGCGCAAGGAAGCGCTCAAGTCTTCGAGCACCGCGCGCGCCGTCGAGAGACCTTCCGAGTAATTCCTGTAAGACGCCTCGTACTGCGAAAGCTCGTCCACCTGCCGTTCGAGCCGGCTCAGGCGCGCGACCGTCGAATCGCTCTCCTCGTAGGTCGTGTTGTATGCGTCCGAGCAGAGCTCGGTCAGCTTCTCAAGGTTCGCGAGCCGGCGCCGCTCGGCCTCCAACTGCTCGTCCTCGCCGGCCGACAAACGCGCCGCCTCAAGCTCGCTCACCTGAAAGCGCAAGGCGTCGGTCAGGTGAAACTTCTCCGCCTCGTCGCGCCTGAGCGACTGTAGCTCGCGGTCGAGCGCAGACCAGCGGCGGTAGCGCTCCGTGACTTCGGCGCGTCGGCCCGAGAGGTCTGCGAAGGCGTCGAGCAGTTCGAGGTGTGTGTCCGGGTCGAAGAGCGTCTGCTGCGTCCCCTGCCCGTGTATGTCCACGAGCAGCGGCCGCAAAGACTTCAGCAGCGCGAGCGTCGCCAGACGGTTGTTAACGAAGACGCGGCCGCGCCCTTCGGACGAAAGCTCGCGGCGTATGACCAGTTCGACCTCGCCGCCCGCGCGCGGCCCGAGGCCCGCCTCTTCGAGTATCGCCTCGACCTGCGGGTGCGCCCCCAGAGTGAACAGCCCCTCGACCGACGCGTGGCGCTCGCCCGCGCGTATCAGCTCGACGGGGAAGCGGTCGCCGATGAGCACGCCGAGCACGTCCACGATAATGGACTTGCCCGAGCCGGTCTCGCCCGTCAGAAGGTTCAGCCCACGGTCGAACTCGACCTTCAGCTCGCTGATGAGCGCGAAGTTCGAGATGTTTAAGAGCGCGAGCATCCGTCCTCCACGAATCCCGGCCGCCCGTCTTTCAAGGCGGCCCGGCGTTCACCTCTCGATGATGAGCTGCTTCCGCCCGCCGTCGTCCTTCGTCAGCCGCAGCGTGAAGCGGACGGGCATGAGCCCCTTGCCGTCCGGGAGCGCGAGCTTCGCGTTGAGCTCGCCCTTCTTCTTGAAGAAGCCGCTCCACTTGGCGATGCCCGAGATGGTTTCGATGACCTCGTCGGCGTCGAGTTGGTCGTACCTGAAGGGGAGCCCCGCGATCCAGTTCAGATCGTCCGGGTTCGTCGTCAGGGTGGCGAGGTCGGGCAGGGGGAGCCCGGAGGTGACGCGCGCCTCAAGACTCGCCCCGCGCGCGAGCGTCGTCAGCAGGCAGTTGGCGTAGCTCTTCTCGCCGTCGAACTCCGAGTACTGCCAGCCCGGCGGCCGGCCGCTCGGCCCGACGGGCATGAGGCCGAAGTTCTCCCGCTTGTGTATGAAGAACTTCGCGCCGGGACGCATGACCCTCCGCGCCGCCTCGAACCAGTCCTCCTGAATGAAAGGCAGCATGCCCGAGTCTATGAACAGCACGTCGGCGTCGCGCACGCCGCTCTCGAACGCCGTGGGGTGCCCCTCGAAGACGACGACGTTGTGCCCGATGTAGGCGAAGCTCAACAGGAAGCCGAGGAACGGGATGCACTTCGTCTTCGCCTCGTCCTGCATGAAGGCTTCGAGGAAGGTGTAGGAGACGGCGGTGATT
The DNA here is from genome assembly GCA_035248785.1 of Pyrinomonadaceae bacterium. Lineage (GTDB taxonomy): Bacteria > Acidobacteriota > Blastocatellia > Pyrinomonadales > Pyrinomonadaceae > QHXN01. Next base: position 11,404 of record DATFHD010000065.1, read on the forward strand.
TTGAGCGGCGGGTCGGGCGGCATCAGCTTCTTCGAGTTCTCGACGGGCTCGCCCCGCACACTGCCGGGGGGCGGGCACGGCTGGAACATGATGAGCCGGCCGGGCGTCACGACGGCGACGGCGCGCTGCCCCTTCACGCCCCCTTCGAACGGCACCTCCCCGCCCTCCAACTGCGCGCGCGCCGTGCGGAACAGTTCGTCCATGTCCGACAGAAGCTCGACGCCGGGCATGTGCGGCTCGAAGATGTCGGCGGGCCTCGGCGAGCCCTCGATGCTCCTGACGTGCTTCTGTTCCATGTCGCCTCCGCGCGTGAAGAGTCCGGCGCCGGACACCCGAATTAAAAAGAGGGGCCGGCCGCAGCGAGTCCATCTTACTAAAAACTCGCGCGGTTTGCGGCGGCGCGGCCGCGCCCGTCCGGGCGCCGAAAAGTTTTCCACAGAAACGCGGCCTGTGGAAAAAATAAATTTCGCCCGACGACTTTTCATCCCGCTTCTTTGTGCTATCCTTTCGCGCCGTAAGCCGAAGCGAGCACGTCGGAGCGCCCCCCGCGCCGACCGTTTCAAGGGGTCAAACTTCCATCCGCCAGAGCAATCGTCTGCAATGCCGAACATAGACTACGCACACCTGCACCTCCATACCGACTATTCACTTCTAGACGGGGCCATCCAGATTAAGCCGCTCGCCGAGCGCGTCAGGGAACTCGGCATGAAGGCTTGCGCGATGACCGACCACGGCAACATGTACGGCGCCGTCTCCTTCTACAAGGAGATGAAGGCGCACGACGTGCGCCCGTTGATAGGCTGCGAGATTTATCTGGCGCCGGGCAGCCGCTTCGACAAGACGGAGGTGCGCAAGGGCGGCAAGCCCTACAACCACATGATCCTCCTCGCGAAAGACCGCGAGGGTTATCACAACCTCGTCCGCCTCACCTCCAAAGCCTTCCGCGAGGGCTTCTATCGCAAGCCGCGCATTGACCGCGAGTTGCTGTCGCAGTTCTCGGGCGGGCTCGTCGGGCTCTCGGCCTGCCTGTCGGGCGTGCCGCAGGAGCACTTGAAGGAGGGGCGGCTCGAAGAGGCCGCGCGCGCCGCGGGCGAGTTTGAGGACATACTCGGCAAGGGCAACTACTTTCTAGAGATTCAAGACCACCGGCTCGAAGACCAGATAAAGATCAACCGGAGCCTCATCGAGCTTTCGAAGAAGACCGGCATCCCGCTCGTCGCGACCAACGACGCGCACTACCTCTACCGAGAGGACTACGAGGCGCACGACGTGATGCTCTGCATCGGCACGGGCAAGACCGTGGGCGACCCGAACCGCATGCGCTTCGGCGGCCCCGAGTGGTACGTACGCTCGCCCGAGGAGATGGCGAAAATCTTCGCGCACATCCCCGACGCCGTCACCCGCACCGTCGAGGTCGCCGAGATGTGCGACCTCAAGCTCCCGCTAGGCGAGAACCAGTTGCCCGTCTACCCCGTCCCGCGCGAGTTCGGCGACATGGGCGTTGACGAATATTTCGAGAAGGTGGTGCGCGACGGCTATGAGAAGCGGCGCGAGACCCTCTGGGACAGGATGCTCGCGGACGGCACGCTCAAGCACTCGCTCGCCGAGTACCAGCAGCGCATCTCGACCGAGATCGCGACCATCAAGCAGATGGGCTTCCCCAGCTACTTCCTCATCGTCTGGGACTTCATTAAGTTCGCCAAAGACCGCCAAATCCCCGTCGGGCCGGGGCGCGGCTCGGCCGCCGGCTCGCTCATCGCCTATTGCTTAGAGATAACGGACGTTGACCCACTACAGTACGACCTCCTCTTCGAGCGCTTCCTCAACCCCGAGCGCGTCTCGATGCCGGATATAGACATTGACTTCTGCGTCAACGGCCGCGCCGAAGTCATCAACCACGTCACGCAGCTCTACGGAAGGGATTCGGTCTGCCAGATCATCACCTTCGGGACGATGGCCTCGAAGGCGGCCATCAAGGACGTGGGGCGCGCGCTCGACATGCCCTACGCCGACGTTGAAAAAATCGCCAAGCTCATCCCGCCGCCCATACGCGGCCGCAACGTCTCGATTGATCAGGCGCTCGAAACAGTCCCCGAGCTCAAGCAGGCGATGGAGACAGACGCGCAGGTCAAGAAGGTCATAGACATCGCCAAGCGCCTCGAAGGCTGCGCGCGCCACTCGTCCGTCCACGCGGCCGGCGTCGTCATCAGCCCGAAGCCGCTCGAAGAGCTGATACCCGTCGCCGTCAACAACAAGCAGGAGTTCACCACGCAGTTCGAGATGTCCGACCTTGAGAAGACGGGCATGCTCAAGATGGACTTCCTCGGCCTGACGACCCTCACCATCATTGACCAGTGCTGCAAGACGATTCGGGAGATGCACGGCCGACGCATTGACTGGTCAGAGATTCCGCAGGATGACCCCAAGACCTACGAGCTGTTCTCCAAGGGTCATACCGAAGCGATATTCCAATTCGAATCTTCGGGGATGGCCGAAATCTGCCGCAAGCTCGGGCCGAAGTCCATCGAAGACCTCTCGGCCCTCAACGCCCTCTACCGCCCCGGCCCGCTCGACGGCGGCATGGTTGACGACTTCATTGACCGCTACCACGGCAAGAAGCCTGTCGAGTACCTCGTCCCCGAGATGGAGGGCATCCTCAAGAACACCTACGGGATTCTCGTCTATCAGGAACAGATCATGCAGCTCGCGCAACGCTTGGGCGGCTACAGCTTGGGCGAGGCCGACCTCATGCGCCGCGCGATGGGCAAGAAGAAGCGCGAAGAGATGGCCGTCCACGAAGACAAGTTCATCTCCGGCTGCTCCAAAAACAAAATCCCCAAAAAGACCGCCCGCGAAATCTTCCGCCTCATGGCGCAGTTCGCCGACTACGGCTTCAACCGCTGTCTGACGGGAGACGCCGAGGTGGTTGACGCCGACACGGGCGAGATGGTCGCGATCCGCGACATCGCCGAGGGGCGCGCCGACATCTCGCGCACCTACAGCTTCGACGGCGAGCAGGTCTTCGTTAATGAGATAGTCGAGGCGTTCGAGACGGGCGAGAAGGAGGTCGTCGAGGTCGAGACCGAGGACGGCCTGACCATCCGCTGCACGCTCGACCACAAGTTCCACACGGACGAAGGTTACTTGCCGCTGAGGGAGATCATCGAGCGCGGGCTCGAACTCAGCTTCTCGCCGGAGGTCGCCGAGTATGCCGCATCCTGCGTGGAATAAGAGGCTGACGCCGGAAGTCGAGGGCTTCATCGTCGAGCAGTACCGCGGCGGCCTGAGCGCGGGCGAGATTTTGAAGGCCATCCCCTTCAAGACGAAGAAGACCGTCTACGACGTGCTCGAACGTCACGGCGTCCGGCGCCGGGCCGGAATGGCCGACTACAGGCAGAGCTTCGACGAGGCGGCCTTCGCGATCGTAGACACCGCGGAGAAGGCGTACTGGCTCGGCGTACTCATCACCGACGGCTACGTGGTCGAGTCGGGACAGACCTCGCCGCTCGTCGGGTTGCAGATGGCAGACCGCGAGGCGGCCGAAGGGTTCCGCAACTTCCTCGGGCTGCAACACCCGGTGCTGCGCATCGAGCCGAGGGGCGAGCGCCACCGGCCGATGTACCGCGCGGTCTGTCACTCACGCCGCATGGCCGGCGACCTCGCCCGCCTCGGCGTCTCGGACAACCGTGTCCACGAGAACGGCACGATACGCTACGTCCAGTGGTCTCACCGCTCGGACGTGCGGCGCATCGCGCGCTACCTTTACAAAGACGGCGGGCCGCGCCTGTCGAGGAAGTACGAACTGCTCAGGGAATGTTTATGAACGTGAAGAAGACGAAGATCGTGCGCGTGACGCCCGTCGGGGTCGAGAAGACCTACAACATGGAGATGCGCGCGCCGCACCACAACTATTTCGTCAACGGCCTGCTCTCGGCCAACAGTCACTCGGTCGCCTACGCGCACGTCGCGTATCAGACGGCTTATCTGAAGGCGCATTACCCGGAGCACTTCTACGCGGCGGTCATGACGAACGTGACCGACGACACGGCGAAGATTTTCAAGTACGCGTCGGAGCTTCGCGCGCAGGGGATAAAGATGCTGCCGCCCGACGTGAACCAGTCGGGGCCGGGCTTCACGCCGGTCGAGCGCGCCGTGCGCTACGGGCTGTGCGCGATTAAGGGCATCGGCCAGACGGCCGTGGACGCCATCATCGAGGCGCGCAAGGAGAAGCCGTTCCGCTCCATCTTCGACTTCGCCGAGCGCGTCGGGGAGAAGGGCTCGGGCAAGCGCGTGCTCGAAAGTCTGGTCTGCGCCGGCGCCTTCGACTCGCTGAGGCCCGCGGGCGAGGACATACACTCGTGGCGCGCGCGCCTGTTCGCGTGCGTGGACAAGGCTCTGGCGCGCGGCGCGACCGCGCGGCGCGACCGCGACAGCAAGCAGGTGGATATGTTCGGGTTCACGACCGGCGGGAATGATGCCGAGGTCGAGGAGCCGCCGCTCCCCGTCACGGGCGTCGAGCCGTGGACTCACAAGGAACTGCTCACGCGCGAGAAGGCGGCCGTAGGCTTCTACGTCTCGGGCCACCCGCTCGAAGACTTCACCGAGAAGATCGAGCAGCTCAACTGCGTGCCCATCTCGGAGCTGTCGTCGGTCGAGCCTAACTCGCGCGTGAAGATCGTCGGCATCTCGTCGGACTTCTCCGTGCGCAACACGAAGAAGGGCGACCGCTACGCTATGTTCCGCCTCGAAGACCTCTCGGGCGCGTCCGTCAAGTGCGTGCTCTGGCCCGAGGCTTTCAAGACGAAGGGCACGGACGCGGCCGAGGACGCGATGCTCGTCGCCGTGGGGCGCTGCGAGGGCGAGGGCTCTCTGACCATCGTCTGCGACGAGGTGACGGCGTTAGACCGCGCGCGCGTCCCCATGAACAGCAACGGCAAGCCCACCTACGCGGGCCGCCTGCGCGCAAACGCGCTCGTCATCGAGTTCCCGACCTGCGACGACGTGATGCGCGTCGGGGACGCGGTCGCAGACCTGCTGGTGGCGCACCCCGGCGACTGCGAGGTCTTCATTGACCTGCACCTCGGCGAAGAGAACCTGACCGTGCGGACTAAGACCGCGCAGTTCGCGCGCGTCGCGCCCAACAAGCAGCTACAGGAAGAACTCCTCGCCGCGGGCGTCCGCGTCCGCTGGGTTGACTGAGCGGCCCGCCTCCGCGGCGGAGGTCTTTGCGCCATGAGGCTGAAGACGGTCTATCTAGTCCTGTGCGTCCTCGGCGTCGTCCTGCCGTACTGGCAGCTCGCGCCGTGGCTCGCGGCCCACGGCCTCGACGTGCCGCTTCTCTTCCGGCAACTCTTCGAGAACCGCGTCGGCGCCTTCTTCGGCGTGGACGTGTTCGTCTCGGCCGCGGCGCTTCTGGTCTTCGTCGCGGGCGACGGCGCGCGCCTACGCCTGCGCGCTCTCTGGCTGCCGGTCGTCGCGCTGTTCGCGGTCGGCGTCTCGCTGGCGCTGCCGCTCTTCCTCTACATGCGCGAGAGAAGGCTGGAAGAAGGCGCGGGACGCGCGGTTGATTAATCTTCGACAGACTGTCCGTATGAGCGAAGAGAATAAGAAGGTTGTGTTGGAGTACGTCGAGGCTTTCAACCGCCGCGACGAGGCGGCGCTTCGTCGCCTGTTCACGGAGGACGCGCTCATCTACGGCGTGCTCGGCTGGGGAGAGATAGAGAAGGTTGTGCCCATCTGGCGCGAACTCTGGTCGGGGCTCGACATTCAACTGCACGTCGAGGGCGTCGTCGCCGAGGGCGACACGGTCGCCGTGCGCTACACGGAGCGCGGCACCTTCGTCGGGGCTTTCTTCGGCCACGAGCCAACGGGCCGCACGTTCGAGCTGGTCGCGATGGAGTGGTTTGAGCTTCAGGGCGGGCGCATACGCCGCCGCTGGGGCGCGCGCGACTCGGCCTCGCAGGCGCGGCAGGCCGGAATCCCGCTCGGCTGACCGGAAACACGCTCGGCTAACCGCCCGAAACGCTCACGCGAGCCCTCCCGGCACAGAAAAAACATGGGCCGGGGGGGCTCGGGCGCGTCTTAGGTGTTGCAACTGCGTACAGTCTTAGTGCATCATAGCTCGGTCAATTCCTTCTCTCGCGCATCGACGGTGATGCGCCCCGCGCCTTGACCTTGGCGGCGGCGTTTAGGATGGTTCGAGAGCAGGCACTTTGTTAACTGACCGGAAGCCGCTCTTCGAGAGCACCCCAGACCCTGAGCCTTCGCTGCCAGCCACCGTCTCGCCGAAGCAAACTTTAGATGGGAAGCTTCTCTTGATACTCCTTAAAGGGGAGAAGGTACACGTGCATGTCCATTAAACTTTACGTCGGGAACCTCTCGTATCAGACCTCCAGCGAAGACCTCCGCGAGCTGTTCGCGGCCGCGGGCACGGTCGAGTCGGCTTCGGTCGTCGAGGATCGTGACACGGGCCGTTCGCGCGGCTTCGGCTTCGTCGAGATGGCCACCAAGGAAGAGGCCGAGGCGGCTATCGCCCAGTTCAACGGCAAGCCCTTTGGCGGCCGCAACCTGACCGTCAACGAGGCCCGGCCCCGCGAGGATCGTGGCGGCGGCGGCGGACGCGGCGGCTACGGCGGCGGCGGCGGACGCGGCGGCT
>DATFHD010000066.1:0-21666 GCA_035248785.1 Pyrinomonadaceae bacterium
GGACACCTACGTCCTCGCCACCTTCGAGGCGACGCCCGCCTACCGCGCGGGCCTGCGCTTCGGCGACAAGATATTGGAGATTGACGGCAAGCCCGTGAAGGGCAAGGCTTCGGGCGACGTGCGCGACATGCTGCGCGGCCCGCGCGGGACGACCGTGCGCGTCACGGTCGAGCGCGCCTCGAACGGCACGAAGGAGACTGTCGAGATTACGCGCGACGCCGTCCCGCAGCCGACCGTGCCGGACGCCTACTTCATCAAGCCCGGCGTCGGCTACATAGACATGACGCGCGGCTTCAACTACACGACGGCCGACGAGTTCATCGCCGCGCTCAAGTTCCTGCAATCGAACGGCACGATGAACGGCCTCATCGTTGACCTGCGCGGCAACGGCGGCGGCATCCTCGATCAGGCGAAGATCGTCGCCGAGCAGTTCCTACAGAACGGGCAGGTCATCCTGACGCAGAAGGGGCGCGGCACGCGCGGCGTCGAGCGCGAGTACAGGTCTGAGAACCGCAGGCCGGACAACACGCCGCTCGTCGTCCTCGTCAACCGCGGCACCGCCTCGGCGTCTGAAATCGTCGCGGGAGCTTGGCAGGATCACGACCGCGCCATCATCGTCGGCGAGACCTCGTTCGGCAAGGGGCTCGTCCAGTCCATCATGCCTTTGGAGTACGGCACGGCGCTGACGCTGACGACCTCGAAGTACTACACGCCTTCGGGCCGACTCATCCAGCGCGACTACTCGAACCAGAGCTTCTACGACTACATCTACGGCCGCGTCAACGGCACGCAGGACGAGGCGCAGGCCGAGAAGCCGAAGGGCCCCGAGTCGCACACGGACACGGGCCGGCCCATCTACGGCGGCGGCGGCATCACGCCCGACGAGAACGTCAAGGCGCGCACGTTCACGCAGCCGCAGGTGCGCCTGCTCGACCCGATCTTCTTCTTCGCGCGCGAGGCCGTCAACGGCCGCCTCCCCGGCGTGCCGCAGAGCTTCAAGGTCGGCGGGATGCCCGACTTCGAGCGCAACGTCGAGGCGGGCGCCTTCGTCGTGGACGACAAGGTCTTTCAGGCGTTCAAGGAGTTCACCGTCGCCAACTACGGCGAGGAGATGAAGGTGACCGACGCGCAGCTCGACAAGGCGCGCGACTTCATCGTGCGCCAACTCCGCTACGACCTGACGACGGCCGCCTACGGCTCGGTCAAGGCGACGCAGGTTCTGATGGCCGACGACCCGCAGGTCGAAAAGGCCGTCGCCTCGCTGCCGCGCGCGCGCGACCTCGCCACGGCCGCCATGCGCGGACGCAACCCGCAGACGAAGTCGTTCGAGGAGTAGGGCGGCGGAGTTAACTCCGCACGCGCCGCGCGTGCGGCGAACATAAAGAAGAGGCCCGGCGAGCGTTCAAACTCGCCGGGCCTCTTCGTTTATCTGGAATTTGAAATTTCAAATTTGAAATTTCAAATTCATGCAGTCCTACCAGCTACAGCCGTAGCTCCCCATGGTCGTCTTGGCCTGATCGAGCGCCTGCTTGCAGCCCTGCGCGAGGCCGGCCTTGCCCTGCGGCGTCTCGGCGGCCTTCTTCCATGCGGTGCGCATCGTTTCGAGGTTCGCCTTCACCATCGAGCGGGCGGACTCGGGCACCTTGCTGTTGACGCACGCCTCGTACTTCTGGATGAACTCGTCGCACTCGGCGACGCCGATCTTGTCGCCCGAGGCGGTCGCATTGCCGTTAGCGGTGTTGGACGCGCCGCCGCCGCACGCGAGCATGGCCGCGCACAGGACGAGGCAGAGGGAGAAGAGGGACAGCAGTTTCGTGGACATCGGTAGGTCTTATCTCCTTAAGGTAGGGCGGGCCCACGGGGGCGGCCCGCCGCTTAGACAACTGCGGCGAGGTGTTTCTTAAAACTGGCGAAGCGCGGAAAGGGAAGTGGAACGCGCCCATCCGCACTGTGTACGGAAACGCCCCTTGCAAGGCGGCGTGTAAAACTAATGCCGAGCGGCCTCCGGCGTCAAGCGGTAAGTTGAGGCGGACGAGGGAGGGCGCGGCTTCAGCGCGCGGTCTGCTTCGGCTCGGGCTCCGGGTTGGGCTCGGGCCCGCGCGCCGAATCGCGCTTGAGGGCGTCGAAATCAATCTCGGTCGAAGGGCGTATGTCGGCGTCCATCAGCGTCTTCATCTTTTGGAGCGAGTACTCGTTCTCGGAGGGGTCGTTCGAGGCGACGCAGTCCGCGGGGATGACGAGGTTGAAGTCGCGCATGTACGCGTCGTGCGCGGTGAAGAGCACGCAGATGTCGCCCGTGAGGCCCGTCAGGACGAGCGTCTTCGCCTGCAAGTAGTCGAGCAGTATGTCGAGCGTGGTCGAGAAGAAGCCGGAGTGCTTCGGCTTGAGGACGAAGTAGTCGTCCTCGTCGGGGCGCAGGATGTCGGCGAGCGGGCGGCCGCGCGTGTCGCCTTCGAGGACGTGTTCGAGCACCTGCTTGAAGTCCGACTGCCACTTGCCGAAGTTGTCGTTGACGTAGATGACGGGCACGCCCGACGCCTTCGCGCGCCGCTTCAACTCGGCCAGACGCTCTGCCATCGGCAGCGCGTGGCGCAGAAGCTCCCCGCCGCTCTCGAACTCCAAGTCGTTAATCACGTCTATCAGCAGCAGCGCCACGGACGATTTGTCCGGCACGTTGCCGTGCAGGTCTTCATTCTTCGCAGGCATACCCGTCCCCTTGTTCGCTCCGTCCTTGAATTGTCTCGGGGGTTGTCGCCTCAGATTATGCCGCGCCGTTCGCGCCGAACGCAAAAGGAGGACGAGAGACGGCGTGTCTCTCATCCTCCTTTTGAACCGTCCCCGCCTTTACTTCAACTCTGGTAGGCGGGGACGCGCGCGTCGCGGCGGCGCCAGACGGCGAGCAGCGCGCCCATGCCGAGCAGGCCGACGAGGTGATAACCGTCGTTGATGAGGTAGAGCCCTACGGGTCGGCCCTCGAAGAGTACGGTCTCAAGGTTCGTCGTCGCGACGAAGCCGAGCCAGAGCCAGAAGCCGGTGAGCATCCCGGCGCGCACCGTCTCGGCGCCCGTGAACTTGACGAAGTGCGCGAGGACGTAGGCGAGCACGAGCGAGCCGGCGAAGGCCGCGCCGATCTCGCCCGCGTGGCTCTGCGTCTGCATCGCCGCCACCTGTTCGGGCGTGAAGCCCTTGAGCGCGATGAAGGGGCGCGCGAACAAAAGCGGCGAGTACCAGAGGGCGCCGAGCACCCAGTAGGCAAGGGCCGAAGCGACGACGGCCGGGTAGTTGATCTTCATTAGCGTGCCTTCTCCTTTCCGTCAGGGGAAAATGGTTTCGGGGAAGGGGGCTCTGTTCCGTGCCTCAGGAGTGCGCGCCCTTGAGCGTGATGAGCGAGATGGTCGCGCCGGTCGGGTCGTTGACGACGCAGAAGCGGCCGACGTTCGGGATGTCGGTCGGCGGGACGCAGACCTTGCCGCCCAGCTCCCAGACCTGCCGCGCGCGCTCGTCAACGTCCTCGACCGCGACGTAGGCCATCCAGTGCGAAGGCGAGCCGCCGCACTCCGGCCCCAACTTGTATATGCCGCCGACGTGTTGGCCCGCGACGACGATCTCGTTGTAGGCCATCGGCGGGGCTTCCGACCCCTCGCACCCATCCGTCGCTTTTGAAGTCTGAATCTCCCAGCCCAAAAGCTCCTTGTAGAACTTGATCGCCGTGTCCGAGTCTGTGGTCGCCAGCTCGTTCCAGCAGAAAGCCCCGTTCGCGGGCATCTTTTGTTCGGACATCTTTCCTGTCTCCTCTGCGTTTAGATTCGGTCTGAAAATCCTGCGAGGTTAATCCGACGAAAGCTGAATTACTGATGACAGACGCGCCCGGCTGCGCGTACATCTGCGGAACCGGAAGACACACGGCCCGGCGCGAAAAGCTTTGAAGACCTGTTAGGAAGAGGGCTCGGTCGTAAATTAGAAAGGTGAGCCTTCAAACATTTGAAAACTCACCTTTCAACCCACCCTTTGCTCGTACGGAAAGAAACTCTGGCGAGGGAGAAATTATGTTCCTTCTTAAAGCTGCTCGGCCCTTAATCGCGCGGGCAACTCACTGAAAGTTATCAGGCCGGCGCCGCGTCAGTGCGCGGCGAGCCAGTCGCTAAAAATCTGCGACTCTTCGAGCTTGCCAGACCAGCGCGCGCGGTTCTTGCCCGTCAGCGCCAGCACCATCGCCTGATGCTGCCCGGCGCGGTCGCCGAGCCGCTCGAAGTAGTTGTAGAGCCGGTCAATCCGCGCGACCGATTCGCGCGCGGCCTCCGGGTTGCGGAAGTGGAGCACGTTGCGGAAGTAGCGCGTGTAGACGTTCTGCTCGCGCCCCGTGGTCGTGTAGAGGTCGAAGTAGCCGTCCAAGTGCCCGGCCTGCTGCAAGACCTGCGCGACGTAGGAGGGGCGCGCCTTCACCTTGCGCACGATCTCCGCGATGTCCTTCGTGCCCGACTCGAAGAGGGAAACGATCTGCTCCTTCTTCGTCTTCTGTTCGGCCGTCTCTTCGGTCTGCGTGCCGGCGGCCTGCGCCTCGTCCTCGCGCACGACCGCCTCGTCGGCGTAGTCGAGTTCGAGCGACAGCGGCCGCATCTCTTCAATCATCTCTTCGGTCGTCATCTCATTCACCCCCTTGCTGGCGAGCAGTGACACGTAAGCACTGTGCGGTTGTTTAGATGCCTGTGGGGGTGAGCAGTTCGCTTCACGAACGCCGACTGCTCACCCCGCTCTGCTTACTTAGCTCGCGCGGCGCACCTCAAAGGTCTGCTCGCGGCCGAGCCCCTTGAGGTGGTCAATGAAGGAGGACGCGGCGCGCTTCGAAAGCTCCTCCGTGCGGACGCGCATCACCTGCTGGCTCTCCTCGTCGGGGTCAACGCCCGCCTCGCGCGCCAGCGCGCGGATCATGCCGAGCTGCTTCGGCGTGACGAGGTCGGCCATGGACTTCGCCAGAGGGTCTTTCGGGAAGTCGCCCGGCTGCGGCCCCGAGCCCTCGCGCTCGATGACATCCGACTCGCGCTGGTAAAGCTCGCGCGCGATGCCGAACTTGATGGCGGCGCGCTTCAGCGCGTCGTGCTCGGCCTTCTTGATGCCGGTCTCGTTGTCGGCGTTACCCGTCCCGACGCCCTCGCGCGTGACGCCGTCAATCGTGATGGCGGCCGTGACGGCGACCATATCGCCGATCTGGACGATGCCGCGCACCGCGTGCGACCAAGTGGGGGCGACGCGGTCGAGGATGTCTGCGACGGTGTGCCACTCGACGTACTCGACCATGTGCTGGTTTCCGTTGCGGTCGCGCCAGCCCTCGCGCGTCTTGATGAGGCGCGGGTCTACGGGCTGCTTGAGCGTGCCCAAAGTCTTCGCGAACGAGAGCGGCACGACCGGCGCGGTCGTCTGCTGCTCGTACTCCTCGGCGGTGATGAAGTCCTGCTCCTCTTCCGCCTTCTGAACGTGTGCGGTTGCTTTCTTCGTCATCTCTAGCTCCTCTGTCTCTTCGTGTTCCGCGAGCGAACGCTGAGGAGTCTCGGCGGCGACGATGATTTCGACCTCCGCCTTCCGCGGCTCCGGCTGCTCGTTCTGCTCCCGTACGAAGCGCGGCGCTTTGCGCGGGGCACGAAGCGTGGCCTCCGCGGCAGCCTCGCCGAGCTTCTCGGATGCGGGTTGCGTCAAAGTGTTGGGCGTCTCCGCCGCAACAACGTTCTCGGGAGTCGCGCCCTGCGCCTGCGGGGCGGAAACCTTCTGGGCCGCCTGCTGCTTGGCCGCGGCCTCCGTGTTCTTGTTCAGAACCGCGTGCTTGACCGCGAGGATGTGCTCGCAGCGGTAGCGCGGGTCTTGGGCCGACTGCTCCTCGAACTCAAGGCAGGTGCAGCGCACCCGGCCCGCCTCGTCGCGCCAGACCTCGTAGGAGGCGCGGCGGCCGCGAAGGGTCGGCGTGGTGACGCGGAAGCGGTCGCCCTCGCGGTTCACCAAGCCCATCGCGGCTATCCCTTGAGCGCGCTTGTCGCGCATCAAAGCTTTCTTGTCGAGTACGGCAGTCATGGCGTTAAACCTCCGTCAAACTACTGTGAAACTTGCCTTTAGGCGGCCTTCTCGGCGGGCATCTGCGTGACGACCCGCTCGACCGCCTCGGGCTGCGTCGCAAAACCGGCGCGCTCCTGCAAGCGACGCTCAAGCTCGACGACACGCGCCTCCAACTCCTCGACGCGCCGCCCCTGCCGGTGCAGGGTCTTGAACAGGCCGTCGAACGTCTCCCAGATCACGTCGCTCACCTTTGTTTCACTCCTTGAATCTCAGGGCGCCGCATGTTTGCTGCAACGCTCTGTTTCATACGTGAAACAGTGTACCACCGTTCCCGGTTTGTTGCAAGCATAAAACAAGGTCTTGCGCAGGAAATTTTCTTGTGCTATGTTGGGGCTGCAAAGGTGGGCGCCGGAGTCCGTGTAGGTCTCGGGGACGGCCCTCCGAAGGAGGCCGAAAATGGCAGATCAGTCGAAAAGTTTAGTCAACACGGTCGAACTGGGCCGCGCTATCCGTAGGAAAAGAGAGGAGTTAGGGCTGTCGCTCCGTGACGTGGCGGACGAGACCGGCGTTTCGGCCTCGACGCTCTCGCGCATCGAGAACGGCACGGGCAAGCCCGACGCCGACAACATCGCGCGCCTCACGGGATGGCTCGACATGCCGATGGAGCGCGTGATGGGCGCGCGCAAGGCGGAGGACGGCACCGACACTTCGCCGGTCGTCTACTTCCCGCACGAGGCCACGCCCGACATCGTCGAGGCGCACCTGCGCGCCGACCGGAACCTGACGCCCGAGACGGCCAAAGCCCTCTCCGAACTCTTCCGCGTCGCCTACACGCAGTTCAGCGCGCCCGGCCAAGACATGAAGGCCCGCAAGGGCCGTAAGTAGAGGGCCGGCACGCGGCTTCAGTTTGACAGGCGCTCAACTCCGTGTGGGTTGAGCGCCTCTTCGTTTTCGCAGTCCTGTCGAATCCTCGCTCCGGGCCAGATTGTGTTCCGAGTCTGGCGGCTGTCTGAACTCCCGATCAGATTTGAACCTGTAAAGGAGAGAAAAGCATGTCAGAGAAGACGAACTACAGACGGGAAGGCTATCACAGCGTGACGCCGTGCCTGTGCGTGAGCGACGCGGCGCGGGCCATCGAGTTTTACAAGGAGGCGTTCGGCGCGACCGAGCTCAAGCGCATGGAGATGCCGGGCGGCAAGATCGGCCACGCCGAGATTCAGATCGGCGACTCGCGCGTCGCGCTCGCCGACGAGTTCCCCGAGATGGACTTCCGCAGCCCGCAATCCATCGGCGGCACCGCGACCCAGTTCGTGCTCTATGACGAGGACGTGGACGCGTGCGTCGAGCGGGCCGTCGCGGCCGGCGCGAAGCTGATACGTCCCGTCAAGGATCAGTTCTACGGCGACCGCTCGGGCAGCGTCGAAGACCCGTTCGGCCACCACTGGTACATCGCCACGCACGTCGAAGACGTTACGCCCGAAGAGATTAAGCGGCGCATGGATGCCGAGATGGGGCAGTCGGCGGGCGAGACCGTGAGCGCCTGAGCTTTCGCGTGTGGCGGGGCGGTCGGCGGCGCGTGGCCGTGGCCGCCCCGCCGTTTCATTTCACAAAGGACGAGCACGAGGGAGTCGGGTTTTGCGGTTCAGAGCGATTTACGGCGTGGATTTCAGCGGGGCGCGTTTGGCGGGGCGGAATACGTGGGTGGCGCGGATTGAGCGCCGGAAGCGGAACACGGGATGTCAGAGTGCGTGGCGGCTGGCGGAGTTGGCGCGGCTCGAAGACCTTTGCGGGACGGCGGAGAGGGAAGCGGCGTTAGGGCATTTGGTGGAGTTGATCGGGGAGTCGGAGGGCGCGCTGTGGAGTCTGGATTTCCCGTTCGGGATGCCTGTGGAGGTGTTGGGGCATCGTTGGTCGGGGCAGTTTGAGTTCATCGGCGAGTGGGGCGAGGACGGGTACGGGGCGGGGCTCGAATGCGTGCGTCGTTCGAAGGAGTTGTGCGGCGCGAAGCACATACGCCGCCTGACCGACATAGAGGAGCGCGCGCCCTTCGACCCTTACCACTACCGCATCATCTACCAGACCTTCCACGGCATGCGCGACGTGCTCGCGCCGCTGCTCAGACGAAGAGACACGGCGATTCTCCCTTTCCAGTACCGGCGACTGCCCGCCGCGCGCCGCGTGCTCGTCGAAGCCTGCCCGGCCTCGACACTGAAGCGCATGAGGCTCCCGCACCAGAACTACAAGCAGCCGGAGGGCGGGCCGCTCACGCCGAAGCGACGCCGCACGCGCCGCGCGATTCTCGACGGCCTCGCGCGTCACGTCTGCATCAATCCTTCCGACCGCCTGCGCATCATGCGCAACGGCGGCGGCGACGCCCTCGACGCGGTGCTCGCCGCGCTCGGCGCCGCGCGCTCGTGGCGCGAGACGGATCACGCCTCCGTCGCAAAGCACCAACGCTACCCGCGCGAGGGGAGGCTCTACGTCTGACGAAGAACGCGCCCGATTCGGTAGCTCAAAAGCCCGACAGTGAAGGTATACTTTGAGCCGTGGACACGGAGAATCTGCCGCCGACTTTCAAGGGTAGACAGTACGAGGTGCGCGCTCTGGGCCTGCGCGACTTCGCGGGGCTGCGCCGTGAAGACGAGCCGCTCGACCCTTTCGAGCTGGCCTACTTCGCGAAGCTGATGGTCATCAACTTCGACGAGATCGCGGGGCTGTCCGAGGAGACGCGCGAGCACCTGCTCGGGACGGGCATGAACGACTGGTCGGGCGGGACTTCTTCGCGGCCGCTGCCGAACGGGTGGCGGCTCGTCATCTTAAACCCGAAGCACGGGAAGGCGCGGAACAACGCGACGCTGATGGAGGAGGTCTGCCACGTCTTCCTCGGCCACAAGGCGAACCGGCTCTCGATTGTGGCGCAGAACAAGCAGGGGAAGACGGTCGCGCGCGATTACAACGAGGCGGACGAGGAGGCTGCGTACGCCGTCGGCGCGGCGGCGCTCGTGCCCTTCGCGGGGCTGCGGAAGCTCTTGAAGCGGAACCTGACCTCAATCGAGATGGCGCGACACTTCGGCGTCAGCCGCGAGTTGATTGAGTATCGTCTGAAGGTCTGCCGGCTGTGGGCTGAGTACAGGGAACGACACCCCGAAGAGGACGCCGCGCGCGAGTTGCGCCGACGCGCCTTCGCGGCCGCCAAAGAAGTAGACAGTAGTCATTAGACAGTAGTCAGTAGGAATACAAAGCGGCGCGCCCGGTCTGAAGACTAAGGCGCGCCGCTCTTCTTTTCTACTGACTACTGACTACTGTCTACTGTCTACTCCCTCACAGTCACTGCCCTTGCTGCGGGCGGCCCGACTGGATGAGGCGCTGGCGCGCGGTGTTGCCGGGGACGGCGATGTGCGTCGCCGGGTCGTACTCCTTGCCGACGGACGGAGAGCCCTGCGGCACCCAGATTTCCACGCGCGTCGTGCTGTAGCCCGAAGGGATGTATCGGACGTAGTAGCCGTCCGGGTGTACAGACCAGCGGCCCGAAGGCACTTCCTGACTGCCCGGCCCGAGCGGGGCGTTGCCCGAGAGCACGGCGACGCGCTCCATCTCGGCGAAGGTCGCGCCCGGCGTCGTGAGCATCTGGCGTAACTGCGCCTCGGCCTGCGCGATTTGCCTGAGCGGCTCGGGGACGCCGCCGAGCGCGTCGGTCAGGGCGTTGCCCGAGAGCGCGTCGAGCGCGCTGCGGTTCAGCCCCGCGAGCTGTCGCGGCGTGAGCAGGCGCGCGGCCGTCGCCTTCAGCTCCGAAGACAAGTCCTCGAACTTGGCGCGGGCGATGATGGCCCACAAGAGGAGCTGTATGTCGTGCTGGTGAATCTCGGGGTGGTTGACCGAGTTGCGGACGATGGTCATCACGGCGTCCTCGGCCGGGCCTTTGGGCGGGGCGTAGAGGTAGCCGTCGCCGCCGCCGGGGCCGTGCGTGCCGGCCTTGAGGCAGTAGCTCTGGTCAACGAACATGTAGTAGCCGGGCTGCAACACGAAGCCGCCGTTGGGCGTGCGCTGCAAGGTCATCAGAGAGCGCTCGGGCTCGCGCGGCGTGAAGCCGTCCTTCGACGAGTCGCCCCACTTGGCGTCGGGAAGGCTGGTCGTAATCGGCTGCTTGTCGCCGAGCAGGTTCGGCGTCTTCTTCTTCAGCTTGTCGCCGAGGCCGCCCAGTCCGCCCAACTGCGCCGACGCCGAGACGGCGCAGGCCGCGAGCATGAGAATCGCGCAGACGGCCGTTGCCGCGGAACGTTTGAAACTCTGGTTGTGCATGGATTTCTACTTCTCCAAAGGGTCTTGAAAAGATACCGCAGTGCGTAGATGTTAACTTGGCGCCGGAAGGTTGGGCAAGTTTTCCGTCGGGAGATTTTCAGAGGCCGCGTTTGACACGCACGCGCCGCGCGACTCTCAACATTTTCCTTCACATTTCGCCCGCCGCCCGTTACTTTCTCTAGGCATGAGCAGGGACGGCGCCGCGGCCGAACAACTGCGCGAGCTGCGCGACGAGATCAAGCGTCGGATAGACTACCGCGCCTTCTACCTGCGCTACTGCCCCGAGGCGCGCACTTCGGGTGCGCGCCTGCAATCGCTCTGCCCCATCCCCGCGCACGCGCACAGCGGCAAGGGCCACCCGAGCCTCTCGATTGATTTACAGCACGGCCTCTTCAACTGCTTCTCGCGCGACGAGGGCGGCGACGCCATCACCTTCTACGAGCTGATGCACGGCGTCACCTTCGCGAAGGCGGTGAGGGAACTGGCGCGCGAACTCGGCGTCGGCGGGAACCGCGGCCGACGCCCCTCGCTCGCCTCGCGCGCGGCGCCCGACGCCGCCGCCGAAACGGAAGTCTTCGAGCCTTTAGACCCGGAGCAGACCGCCGAAGTCTGCACGCGCCTGCTCGAAATCTGCCGCGCCGAAGACCAGCTCGAAGGCGTCAACTACCTCGCGCGCCGCGGCATTGACGCAGCCACCGCGCGCCGCGCAGGAATAACCTACTTCCCGCGCCGCGCCTACCGCCGCGTCATGCGCCGCATGTCCGACAGCTTCTCGGTCGAGACGCTGCGCCGCGCCGGACTCTTCAACCGGAAAGAGCACCTGACGTTTTACCACCACCGGCTGCTCTTTCCCTTCTACGTCGGCGGGCGGCCCCTCTACCTTCAGGCGCGCACGACCGCCGCGGGCGTCGAGCCGCGCTGGCACAACATGCGCGGCCACGTCCCCGCGCTCTACAACGCGGACTCGCTCAGCGCGCTTCAGACGGGCGCGGTCGTCTACCTCGTCGAAGGCTTCACAGACACTCTGACGCTGCTCGCGCACGGCTTCGCGGCAGTGGGCTTGGTCGGCGCTGGCGGGCTGAAGGAGGAATGGCTCGCGCCGCTCGCGCGCTTCCGCGTCGTCGCCGCGCTCGACCCGGACGCCGCCGGCCGCCGCGCCGCCGCGCGCTACCGCGAGCTCTTTGCCGCACGCTCGATGCGCCTCGCCGTCATCGAACTGCCCTCGGACGTTAACGACTTCTTCCGCCAACACCCGGCCGCCGGGCTTGAGCTCGACCTGCTGACGGAAAGGGCTCTCGAA
This sequence comes from Pyrinomonadaceae bacterium, assembly GCA_035248785.1. GTDB lineage: Bacteria > Acidobacteriota > Blastocatellia > Pyrinomonadales > Pyrinomonadaceae > QHXN01. The sequence continues at coordinate 11,642 of DATFHD010000066.1, forward strand.
GTGTCGCACGAAGAGTCCCACTAAAAGGGGTTCTAAATCGTAGACGCTGATGATAAGATGCGCGGCCTCACTGTCCCCGTCGCGCGTCAACGCGACGGCGGACTGAGTCCGACCTCGCTCGCGGCCGGCGGTATCTGGGTGCTGCTCCATCGTCGCCTCCGCTTCGTCTACAAAATATCCGGTGTGACGTGTGAACGTCTCGCGTTTCAGACTTTCGGCGCGGCCGTAAAGCCGCGCTTAAGGAGAATAGTTATGAACGGCCTCACTCCTATTCCGGCGGCGCGAACGCTGTCGGCGCTGGTTCTTCTCTTGGTCGTTGTCGCCGGCAGTTCGTGCCGGAGCAACATAGAGCGCGACATTGCCAACGGCAACAGAGCCGTCTCACGCCGCCCGGCGGATCCCGCCGCCTACAACGAGCGCGGCGAGGCGTACGCAGCCGCCGACCAGTACGAGTCGGCCATGGCGGACTTCGACAAGGCCATCGAACTCAGGCCGGACTACGCCGAAGCCCATAACAACCGCGGCAGGGTCTACCTCGCCTACGGGCTCATGAAAGAGGCGAAGGCCGAGTGCGCCAGAGCGCTTGAGCTAAAGCCCGGCTACGCGCCGGCGCATAACACTTGGGGCGCGATTCACGGCGACGACGAGAAGATCACCTTGCCGAGCTTCAGTAAGGCCATCGAGCTGAAGCCCGACCTTGCGAAGGCTTACGTGAACCGCGGCAGCGTGTACAGGCAGCGGGGCGATTACGACCTCGCCCTCGCCGACCTGAAGAAGGCGATAGAAGTAGAGCCGGACTTCGTCGCCGCGTACTACGAGCTGGGCTGGCTGTACGAAGCGAAGGGCAATCGAGAACAGGCGCTCGCCGAGTTGACCAGAGCCATTGACGTGCAACCAAGAGAACCTTGGAGCTACACCGTCCGCGGCGCCTTTTATGACAACATCCGCGACGGCGACAAGGGCGTCAAGGATCACGACGAGGCGATTGAGCTGCTGGGCGAGGCGATCAAGGAGCAGCCGGATAACGCCTACCTTTACTACGAGCGGGGCCGCGCGTACTCCTACAGGGGCAGGACGGGCGACCAAGACCGCGCCCTCGCCGACCACAGCAAGGCGATTGCGTTGAAGCCGGATTTCGTCAACGCCTACGACGAGCGCAGCGTGATTCACTTCAACAAGGAGAACGTCGTCAGCGCCTTCGCGGACTACAACAAGGTTCTTGAGCTGGACTCCGAGCGGACGCGCATTTACATCAGCCGCGGGCAGGCTTACATGCACGTGGCCGATTACGAGCGCGCCGTGGCGGACTTCAAGCGCGCCATCGAGCTCGACCCCGCCTCCGCGCAGGCTTACAAGGAGCGTGCGCTGGCCTACGACAAGGGGGGCAACTACCAAGCCGCCCTCCTCGACTACGACAAGGCCGTCGAGCTGGAACCGAACGCCGAGGACGTGTACGACCAACGCGGCTTTCTGCAACTCAGGCACGGCGCGACCGACAAGGCCATCCTCGACTTCGACAAGGCGATTGAGTTGAAACCAAACTTCGTCAGCGCCTACCGGCGCAGGGCGGCCGCGTACGCCAAGTTGGGCGACGCCGCCAAGGCCGAAGCCGATCAGCTGAAGGCCACCGAGCTAGAAGGGCCGGCACCCGCGGCGAAGACTGACCCGCACCCGGAACTCGACGCCGAGCAGGTCGCGGCAATCGTTCAGAACTTCTTCCAGCGGTGGGGGACGCTCGTAGGCGCCGCCTCGGTCTTAATCAGCCTCCTCGCGCTCTTCGGTGGTTCCAGCTCGAACCTCGGAAGGATTGCCTCAAACACGCACTCGATCGAAACCGAGCTATCGTCGCTCAACAGGAAGCTCTCCGACCTTGAAAGCGCCCTGAAGAACGTCGGCACCCGGAGCGGGCCGCCGAGCTGACTGAGCTGCTCCATTCATCATTCGGCGCGCATCGTTTATAATTCCCCGCTTATGGCCGAAGAGACAGCCGACATGGGCGTGCGCGCGGGGGGCTTGAGCCTCGCGGACAAGCTGCGGATGCTTTTGGAGATCACGCGGAAGATCAGCCGCTCGCTCGACCTCGAAGAGGTGCTGGCGCAGGTGATGGACACGCTCGACTCGCTCATCCCTTACGACGCGGCGGGCATCTACATCATCCGCCGCGACCCGCACGTCTCGGAGGGCGGCACGGCCTCGCTCGTCTTCCACGCCGAGGCCGTGCGCGGCTACGACATCGAAGAGTTGATGGAGTTGCGGCTCAGGCTCGGTCAGGGCTTAATCGGCTGGGTCGCGCAGACGGGCGAGGCGGTCGTCGTGCCCGATGTGCGGCAGGACGCGCGCTACGTCAACGCGCGCAAGGAGACGCGCTCCGAGGTCGTCGCGCCTATCATCTCGAACGACTCGGTCATCGGCGTCTTCGATTTAGAGTCCGACGAGCTGGAAGCCTACGACGAGGAGGACAAGCAACTCCTGATGCTCTTGGCCTCGCAGGTCGCCATCATCGTCGAGAAGGCGATGCTGCACGAGCAGCTGGTCGAGAAGAAGCGGCTCGAAGCACAGCTCGAAGTCGCGCGGCAGGTGCAGTTGGCGCTACTGCCCGAGCGCGACCCGGAGGTGGACGGCTTCGATGTCTCGGCCTACAACTTCTCGACTGAGGAGGTGTCGGGCGACTACTACGACTTCGTCAAGCCGTACGAAGACCAGCTCGGGCTCGTCATCGCCGACGTGTCGGGGAAGGGCGTGCCGGCCTCGCTCCTGATGGCCTTCCTGCGCGCGAGCCTTCGCGCGGCCATCAGCACCGGCTACGCGCCGAACGTGGCGATGGCGAAGGTAAATTACCTGCTGTGGGAGTCAATCGAGGAGCACCAGTTCGTCACGGCCTTCTACGGGATGCTCGACGCGACGAACCGCACGCTGGCCTTCGTCAACGCCGGCCACAACCCTCTGCTCATCCTCAACCCCGACGGCCCGCGCTTCATCGAGCGCGGCGGGCTCCCGCTCGGCCTCTTCAAAGACACGCGCTACTACGAGTACTACCTGCCGATTGACGCGGGCCAGATACTCGTCCTCTACACCGACGGCGCGACCGAGGCGCAGAACCCGGACGGGCAGGAGTACGGCCGCTCGCGCCTCGTGGACGCCGTCCGCCGCTGCCGCGACCGCCGCGCCCGCGAGATGATTGACTTCATCTACAACGACATCTTCGAGTGGTCTGGCGGCCGCGGCGCGACCGACGACGTGACCTTCGTCATCATCAAAGCCCTGTGACCCGGAGGCCGTATGCCGGCGGGGGAGAATTTTGTTGACAACGACTCCGGGCGGACGTAGAAATACGCTGCCCTAAGATAACGGCTACGCTATCTCAACCGGCGTAGCTTTCTCGCAACCTTTCGCAAATTAATCATCCGTGGGGTGTCAGGAATGGCAAGCTTCAAAAGAGCCGCTTTTTTGTTCTCGGTCGTGCTCGTCGTTGCCGTTACGACAACGGTGTCGGAGTTGCGAGGTAGGGGTCAAAACCAATCACTCGTCCCCGAAGACCGGAGGGCCGAAATCGAAAAGGCGAAAGCCGAGTACGAGGCGCAATTCCCTGTGGCCGACTATAACGCCCCGGAGCCCGAGTCCGCCGAGGCGCGGCAAAAGAGAAAAGTTAAGAGCGCGCGCCATAACAAAGGCGGGTTGGTCAAGAAAGTCGACAACGACGGGAAGATTGGTGTCACCAGTTGGGTCTATGACTGGGAGGTGGGCCTCCCGCCCCTTCCCGTGGAGCAGAGTACGACCGTCATCATCGCCGATGTGTCGGACGCCGCGGCGTACCTCTCGGAGGATAAATCGGAGGTCTATTCAGAATTCACGGTCTCCGTCAAAGAGACGCTTAAGAATAGCAGCCCGATTCCGCTGCGCGCCGGCGACCCGGTCAGCTTGGAGCGGGTCGGGGGCGTGGTTCGCTTCCCCAGCGGGCATAAGCAGTTGTACGTCGTCGCGGATCAGAACATGCCCCGCGTGGGGCGGAGCTACGTGTTCTTCCTCAACTGTTCTGAGGAAGGGCAAAACTGCGGCATCGTGACGGCATACGAACTGAAGGGGGGACGTGTCGCCCCGCTCGACAGCCCGGATCACTTTAAAATTTACGACAACGTTGATGAAGTCGGCTTCCTCAAGAGCGTGCGTGATGCCATCGCGCACGCGGCAAAGTAGAGGTGAGAGATGAAACCACACCCCGGCAAGGGACTGCTCCTCTCCGCCGTCGCCGTGGGACTGCTGACGTTCGCGGCAACCAAGCTGGCGCTCAGGTTGGTGCCGGACGTTCAAGCGCAAACCGATTGCTGTTCTATCCAACCGCCGCTGTCCTCTCCCGACCCCTATATCTTCTCATGGCCGAAGAATCAAGCCGTGACCGTCGTCGTGCATGAGAAATGGGGGGAGGACGCCAGAAATGAATTCGATGCGGGGCTTAGTTCCTGGAACGACTACAAAGGCGAGGGCTATGATTGCTCGGGAGTGACGTTAACCACTCAACCCGAACTCGGGACGTTCGACGACACTCTCCCTCCTACTGATGACAACCGCCCTCCCGACTATCATATCTACATACACCAGCGACAAACTCAGGGAGGGACGTTTAGTGAGATATACAGATACACGGATAGCGCCACGGGCCGTGAGATAGCCGCTGATATATGGGTGCTCCCCGTCTCTACACTGCCCGACCATAAATACCAGGCCGCGCACGAGGTGGGACACTCATTCGGCCTGCAAAACTGTAATGACTGTCCGCTGGGAACGTCTATCATGACGGGCTTCAACCGGAGTCAGACAAGGCCAACGCAGTGCGACGTTCAAGTGGTGGGGAAGCTGTATTGTACGTGCCCCGAAGGAAGCACATACAGGACGTGTAAGGAATGTAGAGACGCCGGCGGCGGATTTACCGGCACGTGCTACTGTACGATACCCGAGAACCCCCCGCCGTCGTATTGCCCGCCGGTAGGTGGCCCGCTCAGCTCCGAGTCCGTGTGGGATCCCTCCTGCTGCTGCTGGAGGTGCCACCCGGCCGGGGCGCCGCCCAACTATAGCGGCTGCTGGAATTGGAATGACACCCACTGCTACTGGGATAACTGGTGTTCGTCCTCGCCGGTGCTGGTTGACGTGGCTGGCGACGGCTTCTCGCTGACCGACGCCGCCCGCGGCGTGAGCTTCGACCTGAACGGTGACGGGGCGGCGGAGCACTTAAGCTGGACTGCGGCCGGGTCGGACGACGCGTGGCTGGCGCTCGACGGCGACGGCGACGGCGCCATAAGCAGCGGGCGGGAGCTGTTCGGCGACGTGACGCCGCAGCCGGACGCGCCACCGGGCGGGGTGAAGAACGGCTTCCTCGCGCTGGCCGAGTACGACAGGCCGGGCGCGGGCGGAAATTCGGACGGCGTGATTGACGCGAGGGACGCGGTCTTCTCTAGCTTGCGCTTGTGGCAGGATGTGAACCACGACGGGGTGTCGCAGCCCGGTGAACTGCACACGCTGCCGTCGCTCGACGTAATGCGCATCCATCTCAACTACAAGGAGTCGAAGAAGACGGACGAGTTCGGCAACCAGTTCCGCTACCGGGCCAAGATAGACGACGCGAAGGGCGCGAAGGCGGGCCGCTGGGCGTGGGACGTGTTCCTCGTCTCCGACCGGTGAGAGTTTGACGGCGATAGCGTTTGAGGTCGTCTTAATAGCAGTCGAGATTGCCGCGATAGCGTTTGCTATTACGTCTGTAGCAGTTGCTATCGCGGCAATAGCAACTGCTACAGACGTAATAGCAGTTGCTACCGTCACGATAGCAGTTGCTATCGTGACGGTAGCAGTTGCTATCGTCTCAATAGCAACTGCTACCGCTTCAATAGCAACTGCTATCGCTTCAATAGCAGTTGCTATCGCTTCAATAGCAGTTGCTATTGAAGCGATAGCAGTTCGTTTTATGACAAAATAGGCCCGTCTCGCCGCGGCCCCGACGAGAATAAACGCAGTATTTACTGCATTTATGCCGATTGGAGGCCGGGTGCCGGGGCGACGCGCTCAAAAAATTGTTGCCCGGCCGCGGCTTTGGCGCTATTCTGACGCCGCCTTATCCAGCAGGGGCCCTCAAACCTCACCGTACGGCGCTTCCAACCCCGAAAGGAGAAGCCTCAATATGCCTAAAGTCAAACTCAATTTCCGCAACCTGTCTATCCCTGAAAAGCTCGCGCGCGCCCGGCAGGTTCTCGCGGCCATGACGAACAACGCCCGCTTCCCCAACCCGCACCCCGATTTATCCGAACTGGGCGCGGCCATCGCCGAACTCGAAGCGGCGGCCGACGCCGCGCAGGCGGCGCGTCTGGCGGCGAAGCAACGCACGGCGGCGCTGTCGCAGAGGGAGGACGACGTGGACGGCTTCATGTCGCAGATGGCCGCCTACGTCGAGTCGGTGGCGGGCGATGACGAGTCGGTAATCTACAGCGCGGGGCTTGAGCCTCGCGGCGCGGCCACGCCCGCTTCAGGCGCTCCCGAAGCGCCCGACTCGCTGACGGCCACGGTCGGCGACCACGACGGCGAGATTGATCTCTCTTGGGACACCGTCCGCGGCGCACGCTCCTACGTCATCGAACTCACCACGAACCCGCAAGAGGCGTCTGCGTGGAAGCTGGCCGGGGTCTCGCCGCGCTCCTCGTTTGTCGTCGAAGGGCTCGCCAGCGGGACGCGTTACTACTTCCGCGTCGCCGCCGTCACGCTCAACGGCCAGAGCCCTTGGAGTAACCCCGCGATCAAGATCGCCCCGTAACCCGCAGCTACCGACCTGCGGCCTGAAAGAAGCGGAGGCGGCGAGTTTTGAAGCTCGCCGCCTCCGTTCTCTTCGTCTTCTTTCGCTTGCCGTCTTAACTGCCTACTCTTATAAAGGCTCTTGAATTATTGACGACTACCTGCTCGTAAGGGGAACTTCTATGAGACCCAGAATCGCACTTGTCTTACTGCTAGGTGTCGGCGTAACTGTCACTGCGATTATTGTGGCGCAGACCAAGAGTTCGAGAGTCGCTACACAAAATCGCGTGCAAGGGGTGGTAGAAACCGCGGGGGATAAAAGTCGTAGGCCGACGGTCAGAACGCGGGCGCAACAAGCTGAGGCAAAGGGCCGGACGGAGATAGATTTGCCCCGCAGTTCCGGCGATTACCTTACAGTTAACAGCGTGGAGCAGGCTGCGAAGTCTCACACGGCGGTCATCGCAGAGCCGGTGCAGGTGGAGAGCCGGTTAGAGGATGACGGCGAGACGATTAATTCGTGGTACAAGTTCAGAATCGTCGAGACCCTGTCGGAGCCCACGCCTTACCCCTACTCCTTCGGCAGCCCACCCGGCGAGTTATTGCCTCTCAACCAAAACGAGTTCGCGGCGTATTTGCCCGGTGGCAGTCTCATGGTAGGCGGGGTCAAAGTCATCAGCCGCCCTCCCGAATCTCCGGCTCTGCCGCTCTTCAAAAAACACCTGCTCTTCATAGACCTTGACGCGACCAACAGAGTGGCCCGAATAGAGTACGGCCCGGACAGCATCTTTTCAGTCAAGGAGGACGGGTCGGTGGAAGCCTACAACGGGCGGGTAACCCCCCTCCAACTCAATGCGGAAGCCCGCTACGGCAATTCGCTTGACAGGATTAAGTCGGGACTGAAAAACAAGCCCCTCCCAAGGTGAAGCAGCAAGGCGTAGTCCAATGTTACGGCGTGAGGGCGGGCGGGGATTTCGTTGACAACTACTTTCGACGGGAGTAGAAGTACAGCGCCCCAAGGAAACGGCTACGTCTTCTCAACCGGCGTTGCTCTCGCGCATCCTGTGACTGTGTCCCTTAACGCCATCCCGAGGAGGTCTCAACTTGAATAAGCTCATCTTAATTGCCCTTTTCATAGTTGTGCTTGTTATGGCGGGAGGACTGAACCTGAAAAACCGTCTAACAGGCGGTAACCACGATCAGGAGGCGGGGGACAGCGCGGCGGCGAAAAAAGATACGTTGAAGTGGTACGCGGCGAAGGCGAGAAGGGAGGGTAAGAGTTCCGCCACCGTCGCCGCCCCGATAGTCGAATATTTGGGCAGCGCCGACGACCCGGAATTTGTGTTGTCGAACTATAGCGCAGTCATCGCCCAGCCGATAGAGAGTAAGACCGTCGCGGTGGACGAGGATAAAGCGATTGTCACTTGGTATAAATTCAGAAGGTTGGAGACTCTTAGAGAACGCCCGGCCCGGCCCAACCTCCCCGCCCCCACGATCCTCCCACCACAGGAGTTACTGCCCTTAGACGAGGACGATTTTTTAGTCGTCAAGTACGGGGGCAGCGTTGACGTGGACGGGATGAACGTCAGCATGGTAGACCCCGATTTCCCCCCGTTTCAAATTAACAACCGCTACCTGCTGTTCATCTCCATGTTGCCGGCAGGCGTCGCACACATCTGGGCGGGGCCGACTGGCACATTTAGAGTCATGCCGGATGATTCCATTGAGCCTGTGAATAAGACAGAACGCCGGATGAAGGCCATGTTAAGAACTCGCTTCGGCAACTCAGTGGGGAGCCTCAAGGAGCACCTCGGAAAAAACAGGTAAAAGCCTGTAGTGCCTGCCTCTCGGGAAGGAAGCGGGTGAAGCGTATGAGGTTGCTACTCTCATCATTATTCTTATGCGTGTCGTTATGTACTGCGGCCATCACAACTACATACTCGGCATGTCCGGATTGCTTCAGCAATACCGGCCCTTTAGCGGGGAGCGGCGCCGCCCATAATTTAACTCCGCAGTCCGGCTGTAATTGCGCGACCGCGAACTGCCCCGGATGTCCCGGCGACAACCGCCGCGTCTTGAATATCAAGTTCGACACGAACGCATCCACGACTTGGATTACCGGGACATATCCGGACGGCGGCGTCATCGTCGAGCCTGCGGTTTATAACGCCGTAGTTTGCGCCATTAACCAGTGGAATACGACAAAAGGGTCTAACGGCGAAAGGGTTCCGTACTTTATCCGGATTGACCAAAACGACAGCAGCCCCGACATCATCGTTAGTAAGCAAACCCCGCCGGGCGGTGGCGGCTACGCCGAGACGGTGGTTCATGACGATTACGACCAGATCAACATGTCCCCCGCGATTACGGGCGTGCCTAACCCGGATACTAATAATTGTGGCAGATTCGGTCATGAGTTCGGCCATGTGATGAATGCGGCCGAAGCCGAGGGCTGCGGCAGTATTATGACGGGGGTTCATGATGACGGCACTCGTAATGTTAATACCGTTCATGCGGCAGATGTAGACGCGGTGCAGCGTAATGGATTCAACAGGGCGGCCAAATGTGGCGAGACGGGGCCGATGGTAAGACTGGAAGCTGGCGACGTTTGTGCCGACGAGGACGGTGACGGGGTCACTACCTGTGACGGCGACTGCGACGACTCCCCCGAGACCGGAGCCCTCAGCTCGCCTTACCTTCAGGAAGACTGTAGCGACGACTTGGACAACAACTGTAGTGGAGTCGTCAACGAGGGCTGCGACGGGGGGCTGACGTGCAACCCGCCCTGCGAGGCCCCGCTGGTCTGCTTCAACGGCCTCTGCGGCATTACGCCGATCCTCGTGGACGTGGCGGGCGACGGGTTCGCGCTCACGGACGCGGCCGGCGGCGTCCTGTTCGACCTCGGCGGCCGCGGGCGGGCGGAGAGATTCTCATGGACGGCTGCGGGCTCGGACGACGCATGGCTCGCCCTCGACCGCGACGGCAACGGGAGGATAGACGACGGGCGGGAGTTGTTCGGCAACGTCACCCCGCAGCCTGACCCGCCGGCCGGGAGGCAGCGCAACGGCTTCCTCGCCCTCGCCGAGTTCGACAGGCCGGGCGCGGGCGGAAACTCCGACGGCGTGATTGACTCGCGCGACTCGATTTTCGACTCGCTCCGGCTATGGCAGGACGCGAACCACGACGGGGTGTCGCAGCCCGGGGAGTTGCACACGCTGCCCTCCCTGAGCGTGGCGCGGCTGCACCTCGACTACAAG
>DATFHD010000067.1:0-20722 GCA_035248785.1 Pyrinomonadaceae bacterium
TGCGGAGAAGGCGGCGCGGGCGGCGCCGTCCCGATGCTGGCGACGGTGTCGCCCGTCCCCGTGACGGAGGTGTTGTTCAGGTTGACCGTCGGCACCTCTGCGTCGAGGAACTTCTCCTCGCCGATGGTCACGTCGCCCGAGCCGGTCACGTCGAGCTGGACGGGGTATTTGCCGTCCGGCCCCTCGAACGAGATGCTCTGGCCGGAGCCGGTCAGGCGCCCGCGCCAGTCGAAGGTGAGCGAGAAAGGGTCGTGGTTGATGGAGACGTCTTCCTGAAGTTGGACGGTGCGCGTCTCGGGCACGCCGTCGAGGTTGAAGTCCATCGTGACGAGGTAGGAGTCGGCGCTGGCGTATATGACCTGCACGCCGGCGGTGGAGTGGCGGCGGATGGCGTCGGCGCGCGCCTTCTCAAGGTAGCCGGCGAACTCGCGCGCCGACTGCTGCACGCGCATCGAGACGCGCGCCGACGCGATGCCCATGACGGAGAAGGCCGCGACGACGGCGAAGACGGCGACGGTGACGACCAGTTGCGTCATCGTGAAGCCGCGCTGCCGCCTCGCGCGCATACGCGCCCGCCTGACCCGACTACGCGCCCGCCTGCATCTCTTCGACTCGCGCTCTCTCATCTTCCACGCTCCTCGCGTCCGCCTCTGCATCGGAAACATCGGAGACGCCTCGGGCGGCGTCTCGAAACTCTCGCGCGCTCACACACGGCAAGACCGGTGCCACTTTCTCTTTACAGATTTTTCCCTCAGTCCGCGCGCGTCCGAAGACTGACGAGGCCGCGCCGTCGTCACCATAAGTGACACGACGAGAAGGCCGCTTCACACCTGCGCGGCACGAACTTGAAAGACGAAGCTTCCGAAGCGGCGGGCTTGCGGGGAGGGAAGTCCGCTTCACAACGATGTGGCTAAAGGTGACAGTCCGGCCCGCCGTTCTTCATCTTCCGAGGCGCGGCCACGCGCGGCCCGCGTGCTAAACGAGGCGCGCGCGGGGTTGGACTGGAAGTTGCAACGTCTCGTGTGCGGCGCGCGCCCGCGCGTGTGGGCTGCGCCGCCGAAGCCCCGGACGTTCCTCAGACGCGGCCGAGACAGACGAAGTCAGAAACCAACCGCCGGCAGTTCAACGAGCACCCGATGAAAATCCCCGTCGTCCAAGCCGCACCGGCGAAGCCCGCGCCGCACCTCTACTTCGTCAACCCGCTCGTTGACTTCGCCTGCATCGGCGGCGCGTCGCTGCTGACGTTCGCCGCGCTCGCCGTCGTCTACCGGATGGGCGCCGTGCAGGCGCAGTGGGTCTTCACGGCGGCGGCGCTGCTGACGTGGGTCTGCAACTACCCGCACTTCGCCGCGACCAACTACCGGCTTTATCAATCGAAGGAGAACGTCTCGCAGTACCCTCTGACGGCGTTCGTCGTCCCGCCGCTGATTGTCGGAGGGATGGCGGCGTCGTTCGCGCTGCCCGACCTTGTGGCGCCTTACTTCGTCAAGCTCTTCCTGCTCTGGTCGGGCTACCACTACAGCGGGCAGACGGTCGGCATCACCTGCGTCTACGCGCGCCGCGCGGGCTTTAGCGTCGGGCGGATCGAACGCCTCGCGCTCTCGGGCTTCGTCTTCGGCACGTACTTTCTTGCCGTCGCGCGCTCAGAGTCGGGCACGGGCGCGCTCAACTACTACGGCATCTACTACCCGACGCTCAGGCTGCCGGAGTTGGTGTCGGTGCTGGCGGGCTACTGGATGTGGATGTGCGGGCTCGTCTTTCTGCTGCTCGTCGTCAACTGGTGCGTGTCGAACCGGCGCGTGCTGCCGCCGATAGTGTTGTTGCCCGCGGGCGCGCAACTGCTCTGGTTCGTCGTCGGCGCGGGCGACGCGAACTTCAACGCGTTCGTGCCGTTCTTCCACAGCCTTCAATACCTGCTCATCGCTTGGTCAATGCACCTGAAGGAGCGGATGGACACGGGCGGCATCGAGCCGTCGCGCCGTTTCGTGGCGCGCGAGAGTTTGAGGTGGGGCGCCGTTCTCTTCGCCGTCGGCGCGTTCCTCTTCTGGATGCTGCCGCACACGCTCGCGAGCAGCACGGGGCTCGGCTTTCAGATCGCCGCGCCGATTGTCTTAGCCGGCGTGCAGATTCACCACTTCTTCGTGGACGGCGTCATCTGGAAGCTGAAGAATCCGAAGGTCAGCTCGCCTTTGCTCGTCAACCTCGGACAGCTCATTCGCCCCGCGTCTTCGATGACGACAGGACTGCCCGCCGTCCTGCCGGTCGAGACCGCACAGCCCGTCCAACAGCCAGCATGACGACAGCACGCATGAGAAAAGCACTCTTCCTGCTTCTCGCCACGCTCGCCTGCGCAGTGAACGCCGCGGCGCAGGGGCCCGCCGCTTCGCAGGAGACGAACGCGCCGCGCCTGTCGGCCGAGCGCATCGTGTTGCGCACGAACTACGGCGACATGGTGCTCGCGCTCTACCCCGAAGTCGCGCCGCGCCACACCGAACAGCTTTTGAAGCTCGCGCGCATGGGCGTCTTCGACGGCGTCAACTTCTTCCGCGTCGAGTCCAACTTCGTCGCGCAACTGTCGGACGCGCGCTACAAGCAGCCGGCGCCTTCGGCCGAACAACTCGAAGCCATCCACCCGCTGCCGGCAGAGTTCAGCGCACTCCGACACCGGCGCGGCACGCTCTCGATGGCGCACTACGACGACAAGCCCGACAGCGGCGAGACCTCCTTCAGCATCCTGCTCGGCGACGCCCCGCACCTCGACGGCAAGTACACCGTCTTCGGCCAGCTCGAAAGCGGTCAGGACGTGCTCGACCTCATCGCGCGCGCGACCACAGACGCGCAACACCAGCCGGCCACGAACATCTACGTCCGGCGCGCGGAAGTCGTGAACTCGCCCGAAGCGCTCGCGGGCATGAATCTCAGGCCGGCGGGCTTCTACGACGAGCGTCTGGAATGGGTGAAGGGCTTCATGCCTTGGGGCGGTCTGGCGTTGGCCTTCTGCGGGGTGCTTCTGTTCGCGCTGTCGCGGCGGTTCGTGCCGGCCGCGCTCGGCTCGGCGGGGCTGCTGCTGGTGATGTTGGCGTTCTTCGGGCTCTACGTCGCCTACGTCCCGCGCGCGCACGCGTCGCAGTGGACGGCGGTCTTGCTCTTCGTGAGCGTCCCGGTCTTCTTCAAGCTGATGAACAGGTTTGAGAGCGGGCGCTTACGCAAGATGGCTTGAGTTTGAAGTTCGGCGGGCCGTCGAGTCCGCCGTGCGCGTTTGAAAACTTCGCTTTCGTGCCCGCCGAATTTCGTCTACGAACTTCGCGGGCCGGTTCTCGGGTCGCGGCGCGGCCGAGACTTTGGAAGGGCAGCGGTGCGGCGCTGGTCTCAGGCGACCCCCTTCCAAAACTCCCGCGACGCAGCCCCGAGGGAATCGCCGCGGCGCGTGCGGTCCGCACATCGCGCGCGCGGGCGAGGAGCGTCCCGGCGGTCGCCGAGCCGCCGGGGCGCGACAGTTTGAGGGAAGTAGACAGTAGACAGTAGTCAGTAGTCAGTAGAAAAAACGGGCAGCGCGTCTCAACCTTCAGGTCGGGCGCGCCGCCTCTGTTCTTTCTACTGACTACTGACTACTGTCTACTGTCTACTGGTTTGGCGCCGACGGCTCGTACTCGTCGAGCGCGGAGGCGCGGGCGCTGTCGAACTCGGAGGAGGAGAGTTTTATCGCCATCATCTGCGGGGCGTAGGTGAAGGGCGCGGGGCCGCCGCGCTCCGCCTGTATCTCGGCGACGAGCGCGTCCTGCCACTGGCGGAAGCGTACGACGTTGCCGCGCTGGTCGAGGATGACGAAGAGGAGCGTGTCGTTGTTGCGCGTCCGCAACTGTCCGACGAGCGCGCTCGCGCCGCCGTCGGTGCGCGGGAGCGTCCCCGTCTTGGCGATGATGCTGCCGCGGCCCGCGCTCTCGGCGTAACGCTTCTGAAGCGTGCCGGGATCAACGCCCGCGACCGGCAGGATGTCTGCCGCCTTCAGGTTATTCTCGTGCAGCTCTTCGAGCAGCGCGCGGTAGACCTTCATCATCTGGCGGGGTGTCAGGCGGTTGACGCCGAGGCCGCTCGCCGTCGAGATGCGGAACTCGCCCGCCTTGAAGCCGAGGTCTGTCGAGAGCATACGCATCAAGCCCAGCGCGCCGCCGAGCTGGTCGCCGAGGCGCTCGGCCATGAAGTTGTTCGAGTAGCAGAGCAGGACTTTGAGCACGTCGGCGAGCACGGGCGAGTAGTGCGTCGAGATGGCGCGCGCGCCCTTCGGGACGGCGTCCACGTAGACGGCACCCATCACGGCGACACTCGGCGTCGTCTGCAACGCGGCCGAGTCGTGCAGAGCCACGCGCGAGTCGAGCCACGCGCGCGCGGCGGCCGCGGGCCTGCGCGTCGAGTCGAGCGTGTCGTAGAGGCGTTCGCCCGAGCGCTGCGACGAGGGGCTGAAGTTCATCGTGAAGCGCGGGGCGACGACGAGGTCGCCCGTGACGGTCTTAATGCCGAGCTGGTTCAACTCGCGCGCGACCGCGACGGCGTGCTCGTCGTGGAACGAGGGGTCTTGGCCAGAGACGACGAGGTCGCCGTTGACCGTGCCCGTCGTCTTGTCGAACGAGCCGGTAATCCAGAAGGTCGTGGCGAAGCGGTGCTTCGCGCCGAAGGTCTTCAGCGCGGCGAGCGCGGTGACAAGCTTCACGGCCGAGGCGGGGTTGAACGCTTGGTCAGCGGCCGTCTCGCGCACCGTCTCGCCCGAAAGCTTCTCGACGAGCACGCCCTGATTGAAGAAGGCTGGCTTCTGCTCTTCGGGCGTGGGCAGCACGTCCTCGCCGCTGGCGGGCAGCGGCGAGACGCCCGCGGGCGGCAGGACGGGCGCGTTCGTCGTCGGCTTGGTCGTCGGCGTCACGGGCGCCGGCCCCGGCACAGTCACGCCCGGCGCGACCTGCGCGCGAGTCAGTCCCGACGCAGGCCCGAGCAGCACGACGAGGGCTAGAATGAAACGAATGGTCTTCAACCCGCTCACTCCTTTTTGAACCCGTTACGGCGGCGACAAAAAGTGCGACATGATAGCACGAACGTCCGTTCACACGGCGCACACAATTTTACGCGGGAAGAGTTTCGGGGGGCGAACGCTTAGATGCTAACTGACATCGTACGCGATGTATGCACCTTCACGCGCGGTAAAAGCGCAATGCAACCGCCGTTCCGAAAAGTAGTCAGTAGTCAGTAGTCAGTAGTCAGTAGAAGAACTTTCTATGACGCACCGTCCGAACTTCATCGTCAACGACCGCAGCGCGGAGCGCTACAGTCTACTGACTACTGACTACTGTCTACTGCTCTTCGTTGACAAGGCCGAAACGCCGCCCATAGAATTTCCGACACGTTCCAGCGAGCCTCGCCTTTGAACTGTCGGACAGAGTGCGGCGAGACAGAGAGCCCGTCACAGTCGAAAAGATACGCGCCGCGCACCGTGCACGCGGCGGCGAGATACGCGCGCGCCTCGCGGAGTTCGACGCCGTCTGGCGCGCGGCCGACGATGCACGTTTGTGGGAGGAGATGGTCTACTGCATCTTCACCGCGGGCGCGTCGGCGCGGATGGGGCTCGGCTCGGTCGAGGCCGTCCGGCACCTGCTCCCGCGCGGGACGCACGACGAGCTCGCCGCCGCGCTCACGGGCCGGCACCGCTACCCGAACTCGCGCTCGGGCTACATCGTAGAGACCCGTGCGTACTTGCAAGGCGACTGCGGGATGCGACTGCGCGAGCGGCTTGAGAGTTTCGCAGACCCCTTGGAGCGGCGCGACTGGCTCGCGCGCAGCCGCGGCGTGAAGGGTCTGGGCTACAAGGAGTCGAGCCACTTCCTGCGCAACGTCGGCCTGCGCGGCTACGCCATCCTCGACAAGCACATCCTGCGCTGCCTTGCCGAGGTCGGCGTCATCGAGACGCCGCAGCCGCCCACGACGCGCGCCCGCTATCTGGCGACCGAGGAGCGCCTGCGACGCTTCGCGCGCGACACGCGGATAGACTTCGACGAACTCGACCTCGTGCTCTGGTCTATGAAGACCGGAGAGATTCTGAAGTGAGACATGGAAGGGGCTTTGAGATGAGAAAGCTTTCCCGCCCGGCGGCCGGCGTTGTGGCCGCCATCGCGTTTGCGTCGGCGCTCGCGGCGTCGGCGGCCTACGCGCCCGCGGCCGCGGCGGCCGACAAGGCTTTCATGCGCGCCGAGCGCGCCGTGCAGGAGGGCGACTACGAGGCGGCCGAGAAGATTTACCGCGACCTGCTCGCCAAAAACCAGCACGACACGGCCGCGCGACTCGGCCTGAGCCGCGCGCTCCTCAAGCAGCGCAAGAATCAGGAGGCGTTCGACCACGCGGCGCGCGTCATCGCGCGCGAGCCCGAGTCCTCCCGCGCGCACGCGCTGCTCGGCGCGGCGCTGCTTGGCTCGGGCGACTTCCGCCTCTCGGTCGAAGAGTTCCGCACGGCGCTCACTTTCAAGGATGACGAAGCCATCGCCATCGCCGGCCTCGCGATGGTTGACTTCTACGAGAATCGCATCCCGCAGAGCCTCTCGGGGCTGCGCCGCGCGGCCTTCATAGACCCGTCCGAGCCCGACTACATCTACAACCTCGGCCAAGTGGCCGCGCGCTCCGAGCGCTACGCAGAGGCGGCCGACGCCTACGAGCGCTTCCTCCGAGTCGCGCCCAAGACTGATGCCGACCGACGCGCGCGCATACGCGGCCTGATAGACTTCCTGCGCTACCTCGGCACGCAGCGCGACCTTCTGGCCGTCGGCGGCCCCGGCGCGGTGACGTTCCCGTTCGAGCTCGTCAACAACCGCGCCATCGTCCGCGTGCGCGTCAACGGCGCGAAGGAGCCGCTGCGCTTCGTGGTGGACACCGGCGCAGGCATGTGCGTCATCTCGACGAAGGCGGCCGACCGTCTGAATCTCAAGCCGGTCGCGCGCGGCGGGCTCGCCCGCGCCGTCGGCGGCGAGGGGCGCTTCGAGATCGTCTACGGCTTCCTGCAATCGCTTCAGATGGGTGACGCGAAGGTCGAGCGCGTGCCCGTCTACATCCGCCAGTTCTTCAACGATCAGGAGCCGGTGGACGGCTACATCGGCCTCTCGGTGCTCGGCAAGTACGTGACGGTTGTTGACTACGGCGCGCGCACGATGTCTCTGCTGCGCGACGAGGAGGCGCGCGAGGCTTCGGCGGCGGCCGCGGCGAAGGCGGGCGCGGTTGACGTTCCCATCCGCACGACTTCGAGCGGCTTCTGGAGCGGCGGGGTCAGCTTCGAAGGGCTTGAGAAGCCCGCGAACTTCATCATAGACACGGGCGCCTCCATCTCGGTCGTCTCCGAGGCGCTGGCGGCGCGCGCGGGCCTCGTTGACCGCTTCGCGCAGTCGGCGCGCATACGCGTCTACGGCGCGGCGGGCCTTGCCGAGAACATCCAGACGATCCTTCTGCCGCGCATCGAGCTCGGCGCCTACTCGTGGCAGAACGTCTACGCGGCCGTGCTCGACATGGAGCCGATTAACGAGACGGCCGGCTTCGAGCAGACAGGCATCGTCGGCGGCAACATCCTCTCGCGCTACCGCGTCACCTTCGACTTCCCGCGCGGCTTCATACGCCTTGAGCCGCTCGCGGGCGCGCCCAAGCCCGACGACCAGAAGGCGACGCCCGTCATCACCAGCCAGTCATGAAGCAGAGCATCTACCTTGAGACCTCGGTCGTCGGCGCGTACCTCGACAACGGCGAGCCGTTCCGGCGCGACCTGACCATACGCTGGTGGGAGCACGAGATGTCGGAGTACAGGCCCGTCGTCTCGCCGCTGGTCTTGAGGGAGTTGGAGCGCGTGCCCGAGCCGCACCGCACGGGCTACCTGAAGCTCGTCGCGCCGATTGAGCGGGTCGAGCTGACGGAGGAGGTAGCCATCCTCGCCGAGGGCTACATCTCGCGCGGCATCTTCCACCGCAAGTACATCGGCGACGCCGTCCACGTCGCGCTTGCCTCGTTCCACAAGATTGACTACCTTGTCACTTGGAACTTCGGCCACCTCGCGAACGTCCGCCGGCAGGCGCGCATACGCCTCTTCAACACCGCCGCCGGCTTCTACGTCCCGCAGATCGTGACGCCCGAGTTTTTAGTCTCCGAGATGACCGAGAAGGGGTGAGTGGTGAATAGTTGATGGTGAATGGTTGACGGCAGCGCCCATTTACCATTTACTATTCACCATTAACTATTTACCATCATGTACCGCAAGCCGAGATTCCTCGAAGAGCTGCACGCCATCCGCGAGGAGATGTCGCGCGAGGCCGACTACGACGTGGAGTTGTTCGCCGAGATGGTGCGCTCGGGCCTGACGCCGCGACACGGCCCCGTCCGCAACATCCGCGGCTTCCGCTCGCGAACCCCGCGCGCCGACGAGCCGAAGCCGAAGCCCGCGCCGAAGAAGAGAGCATCGGGTAAGCTTTAAGCACCGGAGGCTGAAAGCTGATTGCTGACCGCTGACAGCTATTATGGAAGAGACGTTCGAAGCCATCGGGATTGACGTGCCGAGCGAGAAGGACTTCAACCACCTCGCCGAGCGCGCGGGCGATCAGGGCGAGGCCACTCGGCTCTGCCGCCGCGGCGCCGTGCTCCACGGCCGCTGCTGGAAGCTCGGCGAAGGTCTGGAAGTCTGGACGGTGCTCTACGAGTCGGGCACGGGCGAGATTTTCTACGCCGACTGCCGCCCCGGCTTCCGCGCGCGCTTCACGCAGCGCATCAGCCCTTGGGCCCTGACCGAGTACGACGAGGACGGCGAGGCCATCGTCCACGGCTACTACGACGGCTACGAGACCGAAGTCCTCTTCGAGCTTCAGAACCTGACCGAGGTCGGCCCCGAGGGCTTCCGCGCGCAGGAGTTGCACGTCGGATTGTGCGGGCTGGCCTACCGCGCGCGAGTCTCGCGCGGCGAGGTCGAGACGCGCTGGCAGCCGCTCGAAGACGCCGCGCCCTCGCGCGCCGCGCACGAGAACGACTGGTCGCTCTCGGGCCGAGTCATCTCCTTCAAGCCGCTGCGCAACCCTCTCTCCGGCACGGAACTCTACTGGGTCTACCTCGACCTCGGCCGCCTCAAGCTCGAAGTGCTCGTCAACGCCAAGGCGCTGCGCGGCGACGCGCTCGCGGTCGGCGCCTCCTTCTCGGCCGAAGTCTGGCTGCAAGGCCACGTCCTCGACCGCCGCGCGCTGCTCTCCCGCTACGAGGGCCGCGACGCCTCGGCCACACGCGCCTCGCTCTGGGGACACCTGAGGAGAAGGAACTGAAACGCCCTCGTCGTCGGAGCACGCTTTAGCTGAATGCTGACGGCTGAACGCTGAAAGCTTTTATTGATGCCCGCCCTCAGACGTTTCACCCTCGCCGCGTTAGTCATCGTCATCGTCTGCGCCGCCGCCGCTTACTCCTTCAACCGTTACTGGATTCACCGCTTCGACGCGCTGATCGCGCGGCAGGCGGGCGTCTACGGGCTCGACCCCGATCTCGTGTGGAGCATCATTTACGAGGAGACCTACTTCCGCCCTTGGAAGCGCGGCGACGCGGGCGAGGTCGGGCTGATGCAGGTGACGCCCGCGGTCGCGCGCGAGTGGGCAGCAGAGACCGGCATGCGCGAGTTGTCCGAGCAGATGCGCCGCGACCCCGTCAAGGCCCTGAGCGACCCCGAGCGCAACATACAGGTCGGCTGCTGGTACTTGGAAAAAATCTCGAAGGACTACCGCGACACGCCCGGCGCCGAGCCGCGCATCATCGCCGCATACAACGCCGGCCCCTCGCGCGCCGCCGAGTGGAACCGCCCCGCGGCGGGCCGCCCGCCGCTCACCGCCGAACAGTTCATCGCACGCATAGACTTCCCCACCACGCGCGCCTACGTCACCAACATCCTCGAACGCTACCGTAAGAAGAAGGCGGAAGGCGCGCAGTGACCTACCGCGAACTGCTCGCTGGCAACGCGGACTTCCGCCGCCTCTGGGCGGGGCAGGTCGTCTCGGAGGTCGGCGACTGGCTGAACAACATCGCCGTCCTCGCGCTCGTCATCGGCCTCTCGGAGCCGGGCCGCACGGGGCTGGCGGTTGCGGCCTACGCCGTCGCGCGCCACCTGCCGCTCTTCCTCTTCGGCCCCGTTGCGGGCGTCGTGGTTGACCGCGTCAACCGCCGCCGCGTGATGATCGCGGCCGACCTCGCGCGCGCCGCGCTCGCGCTCGGCTTCCTGCTCGCCAACCGCTTCTCTTCGCTCGCGCTCGTCTACGCGGTCGGCGCGGCGCTCTTCGCAGTCTCGGCCTTCTTCAACGCGGCGAAGCGCGCCTCGATTCCGAACCTCGTGGACGCGACGGAAGAACTGCTCGCCGCCAACTCGCTCTCGGCCTCGACGACGGCCGCGACCATCGCCGTCGGCTCGGCGCTCGGCGGGGTCGTCGCCACCGCGCTCGGCCGCGACACCGTCTTCGTCGTCAACGCGCTCACCTTCGTCGGCTCGGCCCTGCTGATTCGTCGGATAAAGAAGCCGGTGAGCAGGAGGAACGAGGCCGCCGGGTTACAGCCGAACTCGCCGGTCGCCTCCGTCTATCAGCCTTCGCCTCTCTCCACCCTGCGTCGCGCGGCGTCGGACTTCAGGGAAGGGCTGCGTTACGTGAAGGGCGACCGAGTGCTTTGGGCCGTCTTCGTGGTCGCGGGCGGTTGGGGCCTCGGCAACGGCGCGGCGCGGGCTCTCTACAGCATCTTCGGCGCCCACTTAGGCGAGCAGGCCGCAGCCGGCTGGGGCGCTGGCGTGCGCGCCATCGCGGAGCGGCCGACCGACTTCGGCATCTCTGTCCTGTTCGTGGCGATGGGCTTGGGCGGAGTGCTCGGCGCGCCGGTCGCGCGTCGCTTCAACCGCGGGGCGTCTCGTGACTTGGGGACGCGCATGGGCCGCTCGCTCGTGCTCGACGGCGCGGGGCTACTCGTCTTCAGCCTCATGCCGGGTCTCTTCGGCGCGGCCGCCGTGCTCGTCGCGCGCGAGATGAACTTCGCCATCTGGTGGACGGCGCAGCAGACGCTTTTGATGAAGCGGACTGAAGACGCCTTCGCCGGCCGCGTCTTCGCCTCGCACGAGACTCTGACGACGCTGACGATGGTCGGCTCGATCCTCGTCTCGGGCGCGGCGGCCGACCGCGTCGGCGTCCGCGCGGTTGCGGCCGGCGGCGGCACTGTGGTTATCCTCTCGGGGCTGCTCTGGTTTCTCCTGCGGCCGCGCGATAGGGAAGCGTGATGACGAAACTTTACTGCGCACGTTGGGTACTGCCGATTGTGTCCGGGCCGATTGAAGACGGCGCGGTCGCCGTCGAAGGCGCGCGCGTGGCCGGCGTCGGAAAGCGTGCGGAGATACGCGAGAGGTTCCCGGCGGCCGAGGTCGAGGAGTTGGGCGAGGCCGTCATCGCGCCGGGCTTCGTCAACTGCCACACGCACCTTGAGCTGACGGCGATGCGCGGCTTTCTCGAACCCGAGGAGGGCGACTTCTTCGCTTGGCTGCGCAAGGTCACGGTCTCGCGCGGCGAGCGTATGAGCGCCGAAGACCTATACGTCTCGGCCGCGTGGGGCGCAATCGAGGCGGCCCGCGCCGGCGTAACCTGCGTAGGTGATGCGAGCGACTCGGGCGTGACGACGATGCGGGCGCTTCGCGACTCGGGACTTCGCGGCGTCGTCTTTCAGGAGGCTTTCGGGCCGGACGCTGCACTCGCCGCAGAGCAGTTCGACAAGGCGCGCGCGAAGATCGAAGCCTTGCGCGGCGGCGAGACGGCGCTCGTCACGCTCGGGCTCTCGCCGCACTCGCCCTACACAGTCTCGCCAACGCTCCTCAAGCTGCTCGCGCGTTACGCGATTGAAGAACGCCTACCCTTGATGATGCACGCGGCCGAGAGCGATGCCGAGCAGCGACTCATGCTGGAAGGCGCGGGGCCGTTCGCAGAGGCTTACGCGCGCCGCGGCTTCGCGTTCGACTCGCCGCGCACGACGACCGTCCGCCACCTCGCGCAGACGGGCGTCCTCGAAGCGCGCCCGCTCCTCGCGCACTGCGTACGCGTGGACGACGGCGACATACAGTTAATGAAGGAGCACGGCGTGGGCGTCGCGCACTGCCCGAAGTCGAACGCGAAGCTCGGGCACGGCCGCGCGCCGTTGGCCTCGATGCTCTCTGCGGGCGTGCGCGTCGGGCTCGGCAGCGACTCCGTTGCGAGCAACAACACCTGCGACATGCTCGAAGAGGCGCGCTTCGCCCTGCTCGCGTCGCGCGCCGCGGGCGACACGCTCGAAGGCGAACTCAGAACTGAACTCGAAGGCGGGCGCATGGTTGACGCCGCGGATGCGCTCCGCTTGATGACGCGCGGCGGCGCCGAGGCGATGAACATGCAAAGCTTGACGGGCGCGCTCGCCGAAGGGCTGGAAGCAGACCTCGCCGCCGTGCGCCTCGACGCCGCGCACCAGACGCCCGCGTACGACCCGGCCGCGGCGCTCGTCTTCTCCTCCGGCGCGCGCGACGTATTGCTCACGGTCGTCGCCGGCCGCGAAGTCTTCCGCGATGGCCGCGTGACGACGCTCGATGAAGAAGACTTACGCACGCGCGTCCGAGACCTCGCGCGGCGGCTGGCGGCGACCTAGATTCGGGAACTGCCGGGCTGCCTGCGTGTGAAGTTAATATGCGTTGACTTTCTTCGCCGCGTGACATAGAAACCAAGAGTGCTTCCCCGGCATCGTTCCGTCCGCTTCGTAAGGAGTCGCCGATGAAGACGAAGCTCCTGTCAGGACTCTGCCGCGCCGCCGTCCTCTGCGTCTTCGCATCAGTCGCCGCCGCGCAGGAGGCGCCCGCGCCTGCAAGGCTCGTCGTGGAGATCGAATACGCGAAGGGCGCGAAGCCCGCGTACCAGCCCGTCCCGGGCGCCGCGTGGACGGGGCGCTTCGTGAAGGTAGCCACGCCGCAACCGCGCGCGGCGGCCGAGACGGTGCGGGCCGTTGACTTCAAGACGAGGCAGGTCGGCGAGCGCGTCGAGATAAAGGTCGGCGTCCACGTCGGCGAGCGCTTCCTCGACCGGCTCGACGAGGTCGCGACCTACACGCTCGCGCCGGGCGAGGCGGTCACGGCCGCGGAGCTTGAGACGGTCGGCGTCGCGCCCTTCGTCTTCCGCGTGCTGCGCGTCAACGACGCGGACGCGGCCCCGCCCGGCGTCGTCAACAAGACGCAGTCCGTCGAGGCAGTCGTCACCGAGTTCACGCCGACGCCGCTGCCGCGCTTCAAGCTCACGCTGCGCAACCTCTCGGCCAAGCGCGTCCGCGCGGTCGAGCTGGATCAAATCTTCCGCGGGAACCGTCGCGCGACGAGTCAGGCCGCCGAGCGCGAAGGGAAGATTCTGTTGGAGCCGGGCGCCACCTACGAGCGGAGGCTCGGCGTGACCGACGGCGTGTCAACGCCGACCGACTTCACGCCCGAGGCCGTCGAGAGCGTCGTCGTCGCGACCGTCGTCTTCGAGGACTACACCTACGAGGGCGAGACCATGCCGGCGGCGCAAGCGAGGGCCTACGACGAGGGCCAGCGCCTGCAACTCCCGCGCGTGATGGCGCTCGTCCGCAAGGCGCACGCCGCGCCTGACGTGGAGACGGCCGAGGCTTTGAACAGGTTTAAGGCCGCCGTCGCCGCGCTCGGCGACACGGCGCCGCAATCTTTGATTGACTCCATCGTCAACGGCTACCCCGACCTCAACGCCGCCGACCGGGCGCAAGTCCGGCCGGTGGTCGAGGTCGCGATGCACGGCGTCAGTCGCGAACTGCTCGGCGACCTCGACGCCTTCGAGCAGAAGTTCCGCGCCGCGCCCGCCGACAACAGCTTCAAGGCGTGGCTCAAGCAGACACAGGCGCGCTTCGAGACTTGGCTCGCCCGCCTGTAACTCGAAGATGATTCACCTACGCTCAATAGACCTGAAGCCGGCGGCGCGCTCTCTGGCGGGCTTCCCGTTTGAGCTGCCGGTCGTCAGGAAGTTCAAGGAGCTGAAGCTGACGAGCCCTGTGACGTTCCTCGTCGGCGAGAACGGGTCGGGGAAGTCAACCGTTCTCGAAGCCATCGCGGCCGCCGTCGGCTCGGTCGTCGTCGGCGGCGAGGACGTGCGCACCGACAAGACGCTCGGCCACGCCCGCGCCTTGGCCGCGCAGCTCAAACTGACTTGGACGAAGCGCACGCACCGCGGCTTCTTCCTCCGCGCCGAAGACTTCTTCAACTTCACGCGGCGCGTCAACCAGACGAGCGCCGAGCTTGAGCAGATGGCCGGCGAGTTCGAGCGCGAGGGCTTGAAAGGTTACGGGCTGCGCCTCGCTCAGGGCGTCGTGCGCGGGCAGCGGCGCGCGCTCACCAGCCGCTACGGCGAGGACGCCGACGCGCGCTCACACGGCGAGAGCTTCCTGCACCTCTTCCAGTCGCGCTTCGTGCCCGGCGGCCTCTACCTGCTCGACGAGCCGGAGGCGCCGCTCTCGCCGCAGCGCCAGCTCGCGCTCCTCGCCATGCTCAAAGAGATGACCGAGCAGCAGGACTCGCAGTTCATCGTCGCCACGCACTCGCCGATTCTCATGGCGCTGCCCGGCGCCGACATCCTCAGCTTCGACCGCGCCCCCGCCCGCCGCGTCCGCTACGAAGAGGTCGAACACGTCTCGCTCACGCGCGACTTCCTCAACAACCCGGAAGCCTTCCTCCGTCACCTGTGAGTTGATTCAGGCTTGAGCCTGCGTCATTTGGGCGCGGGACTCGCGGCTTGCAGAGCCTTCGCGATCTCGATGATTCGCGCGAGGCTCACCGATTCGTACTCGACGGCCTCGTACCGCTGAATCTGCTGCTCCGGCATCCCCAGCCGCTCGGCCAAATCCTTCTGACTCAAACCTGCCGCGATGCGCGCGCGAATCAAGTCCCGCGGCACGACCGCGATGTAGCTGAGGTCGGGCGGCGGCACGTCCCCCGCCTTTATCTCCTCGTACTCGCGCAACTCGCTTTGCAGAGATTCGAGTTGACTCCGCAGTGCGTCGGCCTGCGCTTTAACCAGCCGCGGGTGCGTCTTGCCGCCGTCGGCCGACTGCGCCGAGAAAGCTTCCAGCGCGGCCTCAAGCTTCGCGGCCTGCGCCTTGGTGATGCGGTACTGTCTCTCGTTCTTAATCATCCGTCGTCTAATTCCAGTTTGATAATGCCTTTCGGCTCCCCGGTCTGCCTGTCCACCTGAAAGAAGTCAAGGAAGGCTCTCCCGGTCACGCCCTCCGGCACCTGCGCCGGGAAGAACTCCGCCCCGAACCGAGCCTTCTGCGCCGCCCGCCCGTCGCTGAAATCGAAGAACACAGGGTCAAGCGCATCAGCGTCAACGCCCTCGATGTCCCAACAGACATCAATGTCGTTCGGCGACTCTTTGGCCGTCACGAAACTTCCGTTGATATATACGCGACGGCAGCCCGCCGTCCGCAGCAGACGTAGAGACTCGACTAATCCTCTCAAAAGTTGCTCTCTTCTCTCATTACCTCCGAAACGCTTGAACACCTCTTCCATAGTTGCGGAATGTATCCCTTGGGGCAGCAACCCGTAGGCGGTGAACGCGGGAATCAAGGTTTATCCTCCTCGTCGGATGTGCATTGCGGGCATGTCTATCTCCTTTCATGTAGGGCATCATGAAGTCGGGTGTCTGGGCACACACCTGATTAGGGTGACACAGCAATATCATTGTGTTGACGAAATGTCAAGAAATATCAAAAACTGACCATATGAACGTACTTGTCCTGAACTGCGGCAGCTCGACCGTCAAGTTTCAGTTGATAGCGACCGACCTCGACCACATCGCGCGGGACGCGGACGAGCATCTGGCGGGCGGGCAGGTTGAGCGCATCGGCGGCGAGGCCATCATCACTTTTAAGGCGCGCGGGGGCGAGGCGCATCGGACGACCGCGCCGGTGCGAGACACGCGCGCGGCCGTCGAGGCCGTGATACGGTGGGTGACTTCGGCCGACTCGGGCATTAATGAAGTCAGGAGCGTGGCCGACATCCACGCCGTCGGCCACCGCGTCGTGCACGGCGGCGAGCGCTTCACGCAGTCGGTCGTCGTCACGGACGAAGTCCTGCGCGGCATAGAGGACTGCATTGACCTCGCGCCGCTGCACAACCCCGGCAACATCCGCGGCATACAGGCCGCGCGCGAAGTCTTCGGCGCCGGCCTCCCGCAGGCGGCCGTCTTCGACACGGCCTTCCACCAGACGCTCCCGCCGCACGCGTACCTCTACGCGCTGCCTTACCAGTGGTACAGGCGGCACAAGGTTCGGCGCTACGGCTTCCACGGAACCTCGCACCGCTACGTCGCGTACCGCTACCGGCGCTTGCGCGGACTTGAGCGCGGGCAGACGAACATCATCACTCTGCATCTGGGGAACGGCTGCTCGGCGGCGGCCATACGCGGCGGCGATTCCGTGGACACCTCGATGGGCTTGACGCCGCTCGAAGGCTTGGTGATGGGCACGCGCTCGGGCGACATAGACCCGGCCATCATGGATTACGTCGGGGCGAAGGAAGGGCTCTCGCCGCAGGAGTTCGACTCGGTCTTGAACAAGCAGTCGGGGCTCTTGGGGATTTCGGGGCTGACGAACGACATGCGAGAGCTTCTGGACGAGGCGCACGAGTCGGGCGACCGACGCGCCTCGCTCGCCGTCGAGATGTTCTGCTACCGCGTGCGCAAGTACGTCGGCGCGTATCTGGCCGCGCTCGGCGGCGCCGACGCCATAGTCTTCACCGGCGGCATCGGCGAGAACTCTTCGGAAGTGCGCTGGCGCGTCTGCGAAGGTCTGGCTTGGATGGGAGTCGAGCTGGACGCGGCACTGAACGAGGCGACGACGGGGCGCCGCGAAGGTCTCATCAGCCGCGAAGGCTCGCGCCTCGCCGTCTACGTCATCCCGACCGACGAGGAGCTGCTCATCGCACGCGACACCGTCCGACTGATACGCGGCGTGCAGCAGAGATTCTGAAAGAGGGTGCCGGGTGTCAGGTGCCGGGTGCCGGATTATTCTTACCGGCACCCGGCACCTGACACCCGGCACCCTTCCCCTTACCGGCAGGCGGCGGCGATTGACTCGTCGAAGATTTCGAGGGCGACGTCTACGTTCTCGCGGGTGAGGATGAGCGGGGGCGACCAGCGGATTGCGTTGTAGCCGCAGCCGAGGACGATGAGGCCGCGGTTGTAGCACTCGACCTCGACGCGGTCGCGCAGCTCCGGCGCGGGCTCGCGCGAAGCCGTGTCCCCGACGAACTCGACGCCGACCATCATGCCGAGGCCGCGCACGTCGCCGATGCAGTCGTACTTCGACATCAGACGGCGCAGCCCTTCTTGCAGATAAGCGCCGACCTCCGCCGAGTTGGCGACGAGCTCGCGTTCGAGCAGTTCTATCGTCTTCAAAGCGGCGGCCAGAGCCACGGGGTTGCCGCCGAAGGTCGAGGCGTGCGCGCCCGGCTTCCAGTTCATCAGGTCTGCACGCGCCACGCACGCGCCCATCGGCAGGCCCGACGCGATGCCCTTCGCAATCGTCACGATGTCGGGCTTCAAATCGTAATGCTCGCACGCGAACATACGCCCCGTGCGACCCATCCCCGACTGCACCTCGTCAACAATCAAAAGTATCCCGTGCTCGTCGCAGAGGCGGCGTAGGCCCTGTAGGAACTCCTTCGGCGCGGGGATGTAACCGCCCTCGCCCTGCACGGCTTCGACGACGACGGCCGCGACCTCTTCGGGCGGCGTGGTCGTCAGGAAGAGGCGGTTCTCAATCCAGTCGAGGACGGCGCGGCTGACGGTCTCGCCGTCCGACTGTTCGCCTGTGAACGGGTGGCGGTAAACGTTCGGGTAGGGGACGTGCGTCACGTCGAGCACCGAGCGCTTGAAGCCGCGGCGCTGCGCGACCTTCGATGAAGTCAGAGAGAGAGAGCCGAGCGTGCGGCCGTGGAAGCTGTTGAAGAAGGCGATGAACTTCTGTCGCCCCGTCGCGTGCATCGCGAGCTTGAGCGCACACTCGACGGCCTCTGTGCCGCTGTTGGCGAAGTGCGTCTTCGTAGGAGACTGCACGGGCACAATCTCGTCGAGCTTGCGGGCGAGGTCGGGCATTTGGCGGTAGTAGAAGTCTGTGCCGCACATGTGTATGAGCCGCGCGGCTTGGTCTTGAATGGCGGCGACGACCTCCGGGTGGCAGTGGCCCGTGGAGCAGACGGCGACCCCGGCGTTGCAGTCGAGGAACGTGTTGCCGTCCACGTCTTCGACCCAGACGCCCGAGGCGCGCTCGGCGACGAGCTTGTAGGCGGGGCGCGGGTAGGATGGCGTCACCCATTGGGCGTCGGCCTCGACGATTTCGCGGCCCCTCGGCCCGGGCAGTTCGGTCTTGATTTCGGGTCTCTTGGCGGGAGCTATGACGGACATGGCGAATCTCCTCCTTGTGGAAAGCAGGGCGGGTACATCTTGGGCTTGCGAGGTTCGGGGCGTCGGGTCGGAGGGAGAGCGCGGCTAATCCGCGAAGAGATTTGCGCGGGAGTCGAGCGGCCTGAAGTGTTCTGCGCTGTACTCTGGCATCTGCTGTCTAAATATACTCAAAACTGCCGGGCGGCATCAATAGGAAGATTGTCGGGTTCCGGGTGTTGGGTGCCGGTATTAAAACCCAGCACCCGGAACCTAAAACCCACTTCACGCTCTCGTGCCCGTGTAGCGCATGGTGGGCGCGATGGCCATGTCAACCTTGATGGTGCCGTTGATTGCGTCGTCGTCCACCTGTCCGGCGATGTTCGCTTGGTAGGACTTGCCCTGGACTTCCATCGAGACCTTCGCGTCGAAGCCGTCGTGCGTGACGGTGAGCCCTTCGAGCGGCGCGTCGCCGAGGCGCGAGTTGATGTGGCCGGAGAGGGCGCCGCCCGTGCTCTCGAAGTAGAGCGTCGCCGGGTGCTTGCCGAAGGGCGTCGCCACTTCGAGGTTCCAGGTGCCAACCAGATTCATAAGAGTCTTTCCCCTTGTTGTTCTCTCGCGCGTTCGCGTGGGCGGCGGCGCGGCCATTTGAAGTTTAAGTCAGTCAGGCGCGCGCGCCGCGCGCCCCCTTGAATTCTTCGACGCGCGCGACGAAGGGCGCGACCTGAGAGCGTATCTGCGCGCCGTCGCCGACGACGACGACGGCCGCGCGGTCGGGCGTCACGTTCTCGCTGGCGACGCGGCGCACGTCCTCCTTCGTCACGCGCTGGATGTTGTCACGATAAGTCTGTAAGTAGTCGTCGGGCAGGTCGTGCATCCTTATCTGCACAAGCTGGTCTATCAGCCCCTCCTGCGTCTCAAGGCGTATGGGGAAGATGCCCGTCAGGTATGTCTTCGCGTCGGTCAGTTCCTTGTCGGACACGTCCTCCGAGCGCACGCGGTCGAGCTCGTAGAAAATCTCTTTGAGCGAAGGCCCCGTCACCTCGTTGCGCACCTCGGTCGTGGCGCGGAAGGAGCCGGCGAGCCGCCGCGCGTCGAGCTGCGTGTAGGCGCCGTAGGTGTAGCCCTTCTCCTCGCGCAGGTTCATGAACAAGCGCGCCGAGGCGTTGCCGCCGAGGATGGTGTGCATGACGAGCACGGCGAAGTAGTCGGGGTCTGTGCGCTTGATGGAGGTGTTGGCGACGAGGATGTTGGTCTGTGCCGACCCGGGCCGGTCAACGAGGTAGGCCGTGCGCTCGCCGCGCTCGGGCGGGGTGGGGAACTCGGCTTCGGCGACCGCGCCGGGCCGCCAGCCGCCGAAGAGCTCTTCGGCGCGTCCGAGCAGACGCGCGCGCTCCACGTCGCCCGCGACGAGCAGGACGGCGTTGTTCGGGACGAGGAGTTGGCGGTGGTGCGCGACGAGCGCCTCGCGGCTCAGGGCTTCGATGGACTCGGGCGTCGGCGCGACGATGGCGTAAGGGTGCTGTCCGAAGAGCACGCGCGCGACGGCTTCAGAGGCTAAGAATGAAGGCTGCGCGCGCTGCGCGATGAGGTTCTGTTGCGCGTTGGCCTTGGCGAGCGCGAGCTCGTCTTCGGGGAAGGTGGGCCGGAGCGTCACGTCGGCGAGCAGTTCGAGAACCTCGTCGGCGTAAGTGGAGAGTGCCGAGGCCGAGACGGTCGTGTAGTCGGAGCTTGCGCCCGCGGCGAGCGTCGCGCCGTAGCGCGCGACCTCCTCGGCAACCTGTCGGCTCGTGCGCGACTCTGTGCCCTCGACGAGCATGTCCGACATCACGTCCGTGAGGCCGGGCAGCTCCGAAGGGTCGGAGGAGTCGCCCGAGCGGAAGGCGAGGCGGAAGCTGACGAGCGGCAGTCGCCGCTGCTCGACGAAGACGACGCGCAGGCCGTTCGCGAGCGCCGTCTCCTCGGGCAGCGGCAGGTTCAGTGCGCGCGGCGGCAGCGGCGCGGGCGGCCGGCGGCGGAAATCTTCCGTGTCGGTGTCACTCATAAGTTAAGTGATGAAGAGCTATTAGCTATCGGCTCTTAGCTGTTAGCCAGAGGAGGCGAAGTTAACGTCTGGCTAAAAGCTAACAGTCAACAGCCAACAGCTTCTCATCACCTCTTCCTCTCTGTGTTTGCCGGCGAAGACGGCGGACGTTGGGCGGCCGCGGTGTCGTCGGAAAGGGGTTGGGCCGGCTCGGTCGGGGGCGGAGGGTCGGCCGGGG
>DATFHD010000068.1:0-20289 GCA_035248785.1 Pyrinomonadaceae bacterium
CGCTCTTCCCCGACGGGACGCTGCGCCCGCGCCTGCCTCTGAGCCGCGCGCGCGTGCTTCAATCGCTCGCGCACGCGCTCGAAGGCCGCGGGCTCATCCGCTTGCAGAAGGCGACGGCGCGCATGGGGACGAACGGAGGGCTCGTGCTCCGCCCCGCGTCGGGCAAGGACTTGACGCCGATTGTTTCCTCGGACGCGTTCCTCTTCCGCGCCTTCGGCGAGGCGCTCTTCGCGGCGCGTGAGCTGGAACTCGTCGGCGGCGAGCCTCTGACCTACCACACGAGGCCGGGCGGCGAGGTTGATTACATCGAGGCGCGACCCGCGGCGAGCGGCGCCGCCTCAGACCACGTCTCGCCCTTCGCCAACTGGACTGAGACGCTGACGCCTTCGGGCGTGCTCTCGCGTCTGTCGCGCTCGATTCCCGAAGTCGGCTCTCTCATAGACCTGCGCGTCCGGCGCCGCGGCGTCTCCGGGCGCGTGCTCGACCTCGAAGTCGTCGGCACGGCGGGCACGGCGCACGTACGCGGCGGGCGCATACGCTCCGCGCTCGGCCTGCGCGAACAGCTCTTTGTGATTGACCGCGTCTATGACGAGAGCGGCCGCGTCTCGCGTTACACCTTCACGGGGCGCGGCTGGGGCCACGGCGTCGGCATGTGTCAGGTCGGCGCCTACGGCCTCGCGCGCGCGGGGCTCTCCTACGACAAGATTCTCAAGTCGTTCTACACCGGCATCAGCGTGACGAAGCTCTACTGAGATTGATTTGAAATTTCAGATTTCAAATTCATAAGGATGCGACTCTCACGCGGACAACTCACAGGCGCGCTCGTGCTGCTGCTGCTCGTCTGGTTGGTCATCGCCTACCGCTTTCTCTTCCCCGCTTCGTGAGCAAACAGGTTCAGTCGGAACGCCCCGTCATCGCCGTCGTCGGGCCGACGGCGTCGGGCAAGAGCGACCTCGGCATCGCGCTCGCGCTGCGCGCGGGGGGCGAAGTCGTCAACTGCGACTCGGTTCAGGTCTACCGAGAGATTGAGATAGCGACGGCCAAAGTTCCCTTCGAGGAGCGGCGCGGCGTGCCGCACCATTTGATTGACTTCGTCCCGCCCGAGCGCAACTACACGGCCGCCGACTGGGCGCGCGACGCGCTGGCGGCGATTGACGATATCGAGGCACGCGGCCGCACGGCCGTCCTCGTCGGCGGCACGGGCTTCTACCTGCGCGCGTTGCGCGAGCCCTTCTTCGAGGCGCCGCCGACGGATGAGGCGCTGCGACGCCGCCTCGTCGCGCTCAGGGAACAACGCGGCCCCGAACACCTGCACGCGCTTCTGCGCCGGCTCGACCCCGTGCGCGCCGCCCGTCTTCGCCCGCGCGACTGGTCGCGCGTCCAGCGCGCGCTCGAACTCCGACTTCAGACCGGCGCGCGCATCTCCGAACGCCTCGCAGACCGTCCCGCGCCGCCGCCGCAGGCCGCGCGGCTCTGGGTCTTCGTCCTGAACCCGCCGCGCGCGGAGCTTTACCGCCGCATTGACCTTCGAGCCGAGGCGCACTTCCGCGCGGGGCTGGTCGAAGAAGTTCGCGCACTGCTCGCGCGCGGCGTCCCCGCCGATTCGAGCGCGCTCGGGGCGCACGGCTACCGCCGCGTCGTCGAGTACCTGCGGGGCGAGCGCACGCTTGAGAGCGCCGTCGCCCAGACGAAGCTCGACGTGCGCCATTATGCTAAGCGGCAGTTGACGTGGTTCCGGCGCGAGCCGGGCGTCGAGTGGGTCGAGGGCTTCGGCGACGACCGGGAAGTTCAAGAGGAGGTCGCGCGCAGGCTCGGGCTCTGAAACGGCGCTTAACGCGTCCCGGCTTTCGCGTTTTTCTGTAACCTGTGTCCACCCGCCGACGTTTAAGTTAGAGTAGTTTGGAAGAAACTTTGAACTTTCAACCCGTTGGGTGTACTCTGTCCTGACCCGGGGTTCACTCATTTAACAAGCGGGGGCGTCTGTGGACACAAAATCAACTCCCCAGAACATTCAGGACGCGTTCCTGAACACGGTGCGCCGGGAGAAGGACACCGTGACCATCTATCTGATGAATGGCGCGAAGCTCTCGGGCCGCATCCGCAGCTTCGACAAGTACTCCGTGCTGCTCGAATCCGCCTCGCAGGAGCAACTCATCTTCAAGCACGCGATCTCGACCATACAGCACGCGCGCCGCTCCCCCGGCGAGCACCGCCAGCCCCACGCCGCCGACCACGGCACCGAGACCGGCGCCGAGGCGTCGGGCCGCGCCGAAGGCTGAAGCGGCCCGGCCCCTCATCCAGTCACACGGAGAACCAAAAGACTCTTGGCCCCAGCTTTCATCACCTTCGAGGGCATAGACGGGTGCGGCAAGTCCACGCAGCTGCGCATGCTCGCCAGCGAACTGCGCCTGCGCGGGCGCGAGGTCGTCGTCACGCGCGAGCCCGGCGGCACGCCGCTCGGCGCGCGCGTCCGCCAGCTCGTGCTCGACTCGGAAGAGCAGGTTGACCCGCTCGCCGAACTCCTGCTCTACGCCGCCGACCGCGCGCAGCACGTCCGCGCGCTCGTCCGCCCCGCGCTCGACTCCGGCCACGTCGTCCTCTCCGACCGCTACGCCGACGCGACCGTGGCCTATCAGGGCGCCGGCCGAGGCTTCCCCGACGAGATAATTTCCCAACTCGTCGCGCTCGCCACCGGCGGCCTGATGCCCGACCTGACGCTCATCTTCGACCTGCCCGTCGAGGAGAGCCAGCGCCGCGCCGCACACCGCTCCGACCGCGGGGACAAGAAAGACCGGCTCGACGCCGAGGACGCGGCCTTCCACACGCGCGTCCGCGACGCATACCTGCGCATCGCCGCCGCCGACCCGCAACGCGTACGCATCGTTGACGCCTCCGGCTCCGTGCAGGAGACGCAGTCGCAGGTCATGCGCCTCGTCATGCCCTTTTTAGAGGCTAGAGGTTAGAGGTTGGAGGTTAGTTTTTGAACTATGGCATCCAGCCTCTCACCGCTCCGCCGGACGCAACATCGCAAGGTCGGACGGTTGACTTCACTAACCTCTAACCTCTAGCCTCTAACCTCTCTTATGTTCGACACACTCTTCGGCAACGAGCGCGCGAAGGAGACTCTGCGCAGGATGTTGAAGCGGGGGCGCGTTCCCGGCGCGCTGCTCTTCGCGGGCGAGGAGGGCCTCGGCAAGAAGTTGTTCGCGCTCGAACTCGCGCGCGCTCTGAACTGCACCTCGCGCCGCGGCGTCGAGGCGTGCGGCGTCTGCCCGGCCTGCGTCCGAATTGGAAAGTTTCAGTTGCCGGCGTCGGACGACCGTGAAGAGCACAAGAAAGTCATTTGGAGCGAGCACAGGGACGTGGGGCTCGTCCGTCCTTACAACCGGAACATACTCGTTGACGCCATACGCGACCTCGAACGCGAGAGCAACTTCCGCCCCGTAGAGGGCGCGGCCCGCGTCTTCCTCGTCGAGCACGCCGAGAGCATGAACGAGTCGGCGTCGAACGCGCTGCTCAAGACGCTCGAAGAGTCGCCGCCGACCTCGCACATTATCCTCATCACCCCGCGCCCCGCGGGCCTCCTGCCGACGATACGCTCGCGCTGCCAGACCGTGCGCTTCGCCCCGCTCGCCGCCGAAGAGCTTGAGCGCCAACTCGTCAAGACCAAGAAGCGCGCGGGCGAGGAGGCGCGGCTCGCGGCGCAGCTCTCGGGCGGGCGGCCCGGCGTCGCGCTCGGCCTCAACCTCGACGAGTACCGCGCCCGCCGCGAGGCGATGCTCGGCGTCGTCGAAGCGCTCGCCGCGTCGGGCGGCGACCGCGCGCGGCTCCTGCGCGCGGCCGAAGAACTCGGCGACGCGAAGAACAAGGACGAGTACGAGCCGCGGCTCGACGCGCTTGAGATTCTGGTGCGCGACCTATGGCTGCTCTCGCTCGGCGCGGCCGAGGCGCAGCTCGTCAACCGCGACCTGCGTGAGAGCCTCGCGCGCATGGCCGCCAGCCTTCGCCCCGCGCGCGCCGCACGCTGGCTCACGCGCATCGAAGACCTCCGCGGCCAGCTCGCCGTCAACGTCAACCGCCGCGCCGCCACCGACGCCCTCTTCCTCTCGATGTCCTCCGACTGAATTTCAAATCTCAAATCTGAAATTTCAAATCCGGACAAAAGAAAAGGCGGGACGTGAGCCCCGCCTCTCCGAACCGTTGAAGTTGAAAGCCGCGCCCTACTTAATCTGAACCAGCTCGGGCGTCATTTCAGGTTGGGCGGTCGCGCCTTCTTTAACAAGCTTCTCGGCTTCGGCGACGAAGGCTTCGACGATGTCGGCGCCGGAGACTTTGCGCATGGGGCGGCCGTCTTTGAAGATCATGCCGACGCCCTTGCCGAAGGTGACGCCGAGTTGCGAGTCGTGCGCCTCGCCCGGCCCGTTGACCTCGCAGCCCATGATGGAGAGGTGGAGCGGTTCCTCGATGTGCGCCAGACGGCGCTCGATCTCGGTGACGATCTCGACGAAGTTCTCCACGTCGAGACGGCCGCAGGTCGGGCAGGCGACGACCGTCACGCCGCGCTTGCGAAGCTCAAGCGACTTCAGAATCTCCCACGCGACGCGCACCTCCTCCCAAGGCTCGGCGGCTAAGCTTACGCGGATGGTGTCGCCGATGCCTTCGTGGAGGAGTATGCCGAGGCCGATTGAAGACTTGATGGTGCCGCCGAAGGGCGTGCCCGCCTCGGTGACGCCGAGGTGGAGCGGGTAGTCAACCTGCTCGGAGAGCAGGCGGTAGGCGGCGACCGTGCGGCGCACGTCCGAAGCCTTGAGCGAGACGATGATGTCTCGGAAGTCGAGGTCTTCGAGGATGCGTATGTGGCGCAGGGCGGATTCGACCATCGCCTCGGGCGTGGCCGTGCCGTACTTCTTGAGCAAGTCTTTTTCGAGCGAGCCGCCGTTGACGCCGATGCGGATGGGGACGCCGCGCTCCTTGGTCGCGCGCACGACCTCGCGCACGCGCTCGATGGAGCCGATGTTGCCGGGGTTCAGACGCAGCTTGTCCACGCCCGCTTCGAGCGCCATCAGGGCAAGCCGATAGTGAAAGTGTATGTCGGCGACGAGCGGCACGTCGGGGACGCGCCGGCGAATCTCTTTGAGCGCGTGGGCGGCGTCGGTGTTCGGGACGGCGACGCGGACGATCTCGCAGCCCGCGCGCATCATCTCCTGAATCTGACCGACGGTGCCCTCCACGTCGGCCGTGTCGGTCTTCGTCATAGACTGCACGGCCACCGGCGCCCCGCCGCCGATCTGCACGCCCTTCACCCTTACCGAACGCGTATGCTTCATGCTCAATCTTACGACCGTCTCAATCCCAAAGTTTTACTTCGTCTGCGTCGCCGCCGGCTTCTCCTTAGAGCGGAACCAGCCGGGCGCGAACTTCGTCACGTCGTTGATGATGACGAAGCCCATCAAGAGGAGCAGGAAGACGAAGCCGACCTGCTGTATCCGCTCGCGCACGCGCAAAGAGAGCTTCATCCCGAAGACGGCCAGCGCGCCCTCGACCAAGAGCATGAAGAGCATGCCGCCGTCGAGGACGGGGATGGGCAGCAGGTTGAAGATGCCGAGGTTCAGACTGAGGAACCCGAGCACGTTGAAGACGCCGTCCCAGCCGTAGTTGTTCGCCGCTTCATACGAAGCCTGCGCGATGGCGATGGGGCCGCCCACGGCCTCGCCGATGGCGAGCTTGCCCGTGAAGACCTGCCCGAGCGCGAGCCCCGTCAGGCGCAGAATCTCGATGTTCGTGTTGACGGCGACGGCCAGAGCCTCGCCCGGCCCCACGGTTTCTAGCGGCGGCTGTCGGAAGTAGAAGCCGAGCGTGTTGCCCTGCATGCGCCGCTCGGGCGTCGTCAACTCGGTGCGCTGTCCCGCGCGCTCGATGGCGATGCGAATCTGTGCGGGGTGCTTCTTGATGTAGTCGCTGATCTGCGCGGTGTTGCGCGCCGCCTCGCCGTCTATGGCGATGATGCGGTCGCCGGGCTGTAGGCCGGCCTCGGCGGCGGGCGAGTCGTCAATTATTTTGTCAACGACGACCGGCTGGATGCCGAGGTCTGGCTGGAAGTCTAGGTCGCCGACCTCGTGCCCGTCCTCCTTCTCGACGGTCGGGCGGATGTTGAGCGTGACGCGCTGACCCTCGCGCTCGACGACGAGCGGGATGGCCTGCGTACGCTTCACCGTCGCGACGACGTTCATCCAGCGCCACGTCGGGTTCTGCTCGTTGTCGAACGAGATGAAGCGATCGCCCGGTTTCAGCCCCGCCTGCTCGGCCGCGCCGCCCTGCTCGACCTGCGCGACGACGGGCGTCGGCTGCGAGGGCACGCCGACGGTCATCGCGCCGACGAACGGGATGGCCAGCGCCGTCAGGACGTTCATCACCGGCCCGGCCACGCCGACCAGAAACTTCTGCCAGCGCGGCCGCAGGTCGAAGCGCTCGCTGGCCGGGATGTCTTCGGCGCTGCCGTCTTCGATGCCGGCGTTTGAGTCGTCGCCGCCGAGCTTGACGTAGCCGCCGAGCGGGATGAGCGAAAGTCTGTAGTCGGTCGTCCCCCACCTGCGCCCGAGCAGCCGCTTGCCGAAGCCGACCGAGAAGGTCTCGACGCGTATCCGGAGCAGCTTGGCGACGATGAAGTGGCCGAACTCGTGCAGGATGACGGCAGAGCCGAGGATGAAGACGAAGGACAGCAGGGCGAGCACGTTCATAAGGTCAATTTCTCTCAGAATTCAGTCGGGGCGCACAAAAAAATTAGAGGCCGCAATCCTCTACCCGGTTGCACCGGAAAAGTGTACGTGCCTTGTGCCTGCCCGTCAAACCTTTGAGAATTTGGAATTTCAAATTTGAGATTTGAAACTAAAAGCTTCAGGCGACCGCCTTCGAGCCTTCGGTCAACTTCGTGATTTCCGCGGCCGCCGCTGCGCGCGCAAGCCGGTCAACTTCGAGCACCACGTCGAGGCTCTCGACGGCCCTCGTCTCGTGCGCGTCCATCACGCGCTCGATGACGAGCGGGATGTCCGTGAGCTTTATCCCCCCGGCGAGGAAAGCCTTAACCGCCTCTTCGTTCGCCGCGTTCATCGCCGCGGGGAGCGTGCCGCCCTCGCGCAGCGCGCGGTAGGCCAGCCCGAGGCACGGGAAGCGCTCGGCGTCCGGCGCCTCGAAACGCAGCGCGCCGAGCCTTGTTAAGTCGAGCGGCGGAAGCTGTGCGCACGCGTGCCGTTCCGGGTAGGTGAGCGCGTACTGTATGGCGTGGCGCATGTCTGTGACGCCGAGTTGCGCGATGACCGAGCCGTCAACGAGCTCGACCATCGAGTGGACGACCGACTCGGGGTGGACGACCACGTCAATCTCGTCGGCGCCGAAGCCGAAGAGCCAGCGCGCCTCGATGACTTCGAGCCCCTTGTTCATCAGCGTCGCCGAGTCAATAGTAATCTTCGAGCCCATGTTCCAAGTCGGGTGGCGCATCGCCTCGTCCACTGTCGCGCGGGCCATCGCGCTCAAAGATTTCTCGCGAAAGGGGCCGCCCGACGCGGTCAGAATCAGCCGCCGCACCTCCTCGCGCCGCTCGCCGCGCAGGCACTGGTGGAGCGCGTTGTGCTCGGAGTCCACGGGCAGGATTTCGGCGCCCGAAGTCCGGGCCGCTTGTGTCATCAGCTCGCCCGCGATGACCAGCGTCTCCTTGTTCGCCAGCGCGACGCGCTTGCCGGCTTCGAGCGCCCGCAGCGTCGGCACAAACCCGACCGCGCCCACCGTCGCGCTCACTACCGTCCGCGCCGCCTCGTGCGTAGCGACCTCGACCAGCCCCGCCTCGCCCGACGCGATGCGCGGGGCGCCGACGCCGCGCCTCTCAAGCTCTTCCCTCAGCCTCTCCGCGCACTCCTCGTCCTCGACGGCGACGAGTTCCGGCCGGTGTCGCCCGACCTGCTCGGCGAGCCGCGCGACGTTGCGCCCCGCGGCCAGCGCGACCACGCGAAAGCGCCCGTCGTGAAAAGACTCGACCACGCTCATCGTGTTGCACCCGATTGAGCCGGTCGAGCCGAGAATGGCTATGCCCTGTGTGTCCATGAACGTGCTGCGGCGTATTAAGGATTGCCGTCTTGACCGCCGCTCAACATCCTATTGACCGTATCAATGAGCGCGTTCAGCTTCTCGTCCGTTCGCTGGTTTATCACGGCCTGCGCTTCAAACGTGCGTGTAACAACTTGAATGAGCGTTGTCTGCATGTTCGCGTATTCGCCTAGCTGCCGGTTTGTCTCGGCGAGTTGCCGATTAGTCTTTTCAACCTGCACGCTCAGAATTCGGTTTACCTCTTCTATCCTCGCGCCCAGTCTTTGATCCACCTCCTCAATTCTCGCTTCCAAGTTGGCCTGACTCTTGAGGAGGAAATCTATCGCCCGCTCCATCTCTTCACCCGTCATGTCACACCACCTTTCTTCTTTTGTCGAAGGTAGACACGGCGCGTTCGGCTGAAACTGGCGGATTTCAGGTTAACGCCAATAGTACAGGGCGAAATAGTAGATGAGCGGCGCGTTGAAGAGCAAGCTATCGAGCCTGTCGAGCAGGCCGCCGTGGCCGGGGAGGATTTGCGCGGCGTCCTTGGCGTTGGCGCCGCGCTTCAAAGCGCTCTCCGTCAGGTCGCCGACCACGCCGAGCACGTTCATCACGGCCGCTAAGGGGAGCGCCGCCGCGAGCGACAGCTCGGGGAAGAACCAGTAGTGCGCCAGCGCCGCGGCCAGAAGGCTCGCCGCGAGCCCGCCGGCCGCGCCCTCCCAAGTCTTTCCCGGGCTCACCGTCGGCGCGAGCTTGTGCCGGCCGAGCAGGCGCCCCGTGTAGTAGGCGCCCGTGTCGGAGCCCATCAGCACGAGGAAGAAGAAGCAGAGCAGGTGCGTCGAGAGCGCCTTGCTGACGAAGGCGTCGCCGACGAGGAACGTCTCCGGCCCAGAGTAGACGTGCGGGAACCGCAGGCGCACCGTGAGCAGGTGGCCGCCGAGGAGGACGACGTAGAGCACGCCGAGCACGGTCGAGCCGACCGAGAGAATCATCTTGTCGAAGGGAGCGCCGCGCAGCATCTCTGCGACGAGCGCCGCGACGACGAACATCGGCACGACGAGGTAGAGCAGCTCAAGCCAGTTGAAGGCGAAGATGACGAGCAGCGCGGCGGTCGCGGCGTAACCGACCACCACGTCCGGCTTCGCGCCCACGCGCCGCGCGAGGAACCAGAACTCGTAGAGCGCGATCACAATCGCCGCCGCCGCGAGTACGGCGAAGACGATCTGCAACTGCGGGACGACGATTGAAGCGATCAGGACGGGCAGCGCGATGGCGGCGGTGATGAGACGGGACTTCATGCAGTAGACAGTAGACAGCAGTCAGTAGACAGTAGAAGAACTTTTTCGTCGCTCGAACCCGGCGGTTCTCATCCTCAACGTCAGCAGAGCGGAGCCTACTGGCTACTGACTACTGTCTACTGACTACTTAGCATTTGCCACCAGCTTCAGCCCGCCGAAGCGGCGGTCGCGGCGCTGGAAGTCGAGGACGGCTTCGAGCATCTCGGCGCGGCGGAAGTCGGGCCACAGCGTCCCGGTCACGTAAATCTCGCTGTAGGCGGCCTGCCACAGAAGGAAGTTCGAGATGCGCAGCTCGCCGCTCGTGCGTATGAGCAGGTCGAGTTCGGGCAGGCCGCGCGTGTAGAGGTGGCGGCCGATGTCTTCTTCGGTTATCTGCTCGGGCGCTCGCCCCTCGGTGGCGAGCGTGCCGAGCGCGGAGCGAACGGCGTCCACGATCTCCGCGCGCCCGCCGTAGTTGAGCGCGACGCTCAAGACCATGCCCGTATTGCGCGCCGTGCGCTCGACCGCGCGCAGCAGCTCGCGCCGGACGCTCTCGCGCAGGCCGTCAATGCGGCCGATGGGCTGGAAGCGTATGTTCTGGCGGTCTATCTCGTCGAGTTCGATCCGCAGGTAACGCTTGAGCATACGCATCAGCGCGTCAACTTCGAGGCGCGGGCGCTTCCAGTTCTCGGTCGAGAAGGCGTAGAGCGTCAGCGCTTTGAGCCCGAGCCGCGCGCCCGTGTCCACGGCGGCGCGGACGGCCTCGACGCCCGCGCGGTGTCCGGCCACGCGCGGCTGCCCGCGCCGCGCGGCCCAACGCCCGTTGCCGTCCATGATGACGGCGACGTGGCGCGGCACGCGCGCCCAGTCCAACTCGGCGAGCAGCGCCTCGTCGCGCGAGCCCCTTTCGACTACGTCTGCAAAGTCAGCGAGCATTCGCCCCTTCTTCGAGTGAGATGCGGGACTCTCCCCGCCAAGACCCGCCGCGCATCTTAATCGCAAACCACTTCAAAATGCAAAGTGGACTCCGTCATTCGTAACGCACCTCGACAAGCGTGAGGCCGTGGGGCGGCGCGGTCGCGATTGCCTGCAGGCGCACGCCCGTCTCGATGGCCGCGCGGACGGCCGCCGCGTCCAGTTCGCCGCGCCCGACGGCGAGGAGTGCGCCCGTCATCGAGCGCACCATGTAGCGCAGGAAGCCGTCGGCGCTCGCGCGAATCTCAAGCAGGCGGCCGCGGCCGCGCCCGCTCCGTCGTTCGGTAATGTCGAGTTCAGTCACGCGACGCACGCGCGTCTTCACGTCCGACTGCGCCGCGGAGAAGGCCGTCCAGTCGTGCTCGCCTATGAAGAGGCTCGCCGCCGCGCGCATCGCTTCGAGGTCGAGCGCGCGCGACTCGTGCAGGGCGTAGCGCGCCCAGAAGGGCGACATGAAGCATTCGTTGAAGACACGGTAGCAGTACGTCTTTCCGCGAGCCGAGTAGCGCGCGTGGAAGTCTTCCGGCGCTTCACGCACGTCAGTCACGCGCAGGTCGCGCCCGACGTTCCCGTTCAAGGCCGCGCGCAGGCGCTCCGGCTCGACTTCTCTCGTCATCCGCGCGCTCGCC
This sequence comes from Pyrinomonadaceae bacterium, assembly GCA_035248785.1. Lineage (GTDB taxonomy): Bacteria > Acidobacteriota > Blastocatellia > Pyrinomonadales > Pyrinomonadaceae > QHXN01. The sequence goes on from DATFHD010000068.1 coordinate 10,961, forward strand.
ACTTGCGCCTCCGCGTGAACGCCCGCGTCCGTACGGCCCGCGCCGTGGACGGAGACCTCCGCGCCCTCGATCAAAGAGAGCGCGCGCGCCAGCTCGCCCTGCACAGTCCGCTGCCCCTCCTGAATCTGCCAGCCGCTAAACTCCGTCCCGTCGTACTGGATGGTCAGGCGGTAGTTCATCACTGCTTTCTGCTACCGGGTTTGATTGCGGGGACGCCTTCGGCGCAGAGGGGGCAGGCGGCGGGCGAGACGGCCGGCACGTCGAGCGTGGCGAGTGCGAAGCGCGGGACGCCCACGTCGGCGCGTCCGCCAGAGCGGTCTATGATGGAGGCCGCGCCGACGACGAGCGCGCCAGCCGCGCGGAGTGCGTCGCAGGTTTCGCGCGTCGAGCCGCCTGTCGTCACAACGTCTTCGACGACCAGCACGCGCTCGCCCGGGCGGACTGTGAAGCCGCGGCGCAAAGTCATCCGCCCGTCTTCCCTCTCAGTCCAGATGGAGCGTACGCCGAGCGCGCGCGCCGTCTCCCAGCCGATGACGATGCCGCCGATGGCGGGCGCGACGACCGTCTCGACGGACTGACCCGTGAAGCGTTCGGCGATGGCGCGGCCGAACGCTTCGGCCTCGGAAGGGTGCTGTAGGACGAGCGCGCATTGAAGATATTGAGTGCTGTGCAGCCCGCTCGTCAGGACGAAGTGGCCTTCGAGCAGCGCGCCCGTGCGGCGGAATCTCTCGACGACTTCCTCGGCTCGCATTCCCCTATTTCCTTCCCTTTCCGGCGCCGCGCCGCTACAATCCGGCCTGATGCAGACCTTCCGCAACCTCGTGCCGGACGCCCCCCTCGTCGAAGAGGCGATCAAACTGCTGCACTCGAACGGCGGTCGCGCGCCTGCCACGCAGGTCTGCGCCGACATACTCGAACTGCCCGACCTCGAACACTCGGTCGCCTCCGCGCTCGTGGGCGAACTCATCGGCGAGGACTGGCGGCTGCGCCTGACCGACGACGGCCGCGATGTCTTGGCCGTCTGCGAGGACGACGAGTGCCGCGCGCTCGCCGAGACAGATTTCGTCGTCTTCGACATCGAGACGACGGGGCCGAAGATGCCGCCCTCGCGCGTGATGGAGATCGGAGCGGCGCGCGTCCACGACGGGCGCATCGTCGCCGAGTTTCAGACGCTCGTCAACCCGCGCATGCCCATCCCGCCTTTCATCATCGGCCTCACAGGGATACGCGACGAGATGGTTTCGAACGCGCCCGCCTTCGAGGACGTGGCCGGGCGCTGGCTCGACTTCGCAGGCACCTCCGTCCTCGTCGCGCACAACGCCGTCTTCGACGTGCGCTTCATCAATCACGAAGTCTCGAACGTCTTCCCCGGCCAACGCATGATGAACTCGCACATCTGCACCGTCTCGCTCGCGCGCCAGTTGCTTCCCGACCTGAAGAGCTTCCGTCTGAGCGCGCTCGCAGAGCACTTCGACGTGCCGCACCGCACGCGCCACCGCGCGGGCGACGACGCGCGTGCGACGGCGCGCGTCTTCATACGACTGCTCGAACACCTCGACGGCCACGGCGTACGCGACCTCGGCGGCGCGCGCCGCTTCAAGGTCGAGAAGACGCCCGCGCCGGTTCAGCCCTCCGTCGAGCCCTCGGCCTCGGCTTGAGTCCGCGCGTCGGTGTTCTGAAAATTTTCGACGGCGGCGCCTTCATCTTCCTTGGTCTTTCCCTTTCGCCTCAGCAACCCGCGGACGACGAAAATCACGACGAGCAGCGCCGCGACTCCGAGCCCGACGGCCGGGTAGTTCGCGGCGAGGACTTCCTTCGCCTGCTCGCCGTAGCGCACGGCGAGGAAGCCTTCGAGCAGGAAGCGAAACGCGCGGCCGATGGCGACGGCGACGACGAAGCGCGCGAGGCTCAGGCGGAAGACGCCGGCCGTGATGACGAACAGCTTGAACGGGAAAGGCGGCGGCAGCAGCGAAGCGACCAGCACCGACAAAACGTCGTAGCGGTCAACCAGCTCCTTCACGCGCGCGCGCTTCTTCTCGGGAAACTTGTCGAGCGCGCGACGGCCCGCGCGCCGCGAGATGTAATAGAGAATCACGCAGCCCGCCACCGACCCGGCCGTCGCGCCGAGCGCGTAGAGCGGCATACGCGCAGGGCTCTGCGTCGAGAGCAGGAGCATCACCGCGTCAGGCCCACCCGGCAGAGGGATGAGCGCCGAGTCGAGCAGCGCGATGGCGAAGAGCCCGAACGCGCCGAACGGGACGAGGAAGTCCTTAACGCTCGTCAGCCCGTTCGTGATTTTTCTCAGAAGCCACTTCACGATTCAGTCCGCCGCCTCACAGTCTTGTCAGCCTCATGGTTTAGTCCGCCGCCTTCCCTTCGGAAACCTTCCCGTCAACGATTCCCTCGTGCTCCCTCTCTTCGACAATCTCGACGGCCGTGCGGCGCGGCGTACGTATGTGCTTGACGAGCACGTAGCCGCCACAGCCCACGACGAGCAGCGCGCCGACGACGCTCAGAATCAACAGCCCGTTCTCGCGCATGAAGACGAGCACGCGCTCGCCGTAGAAGACCGCGAGCGCCCCCTCGACGAAGTAGCGGACGCTGCGCGCGATCATCACCGTCAGCATGAAGCGCCAGCGCGGGTATTCGAGCGCGCCGGCCGTCGCCACGAAAATCTTGAAGGGCATCGGCGGCGGCAGAAGCGCGGGCACGGCCAGAGCGAGGAAACCGAAGCGCGCGTACGCGCGCTCGACCTTCGCGATGTTCTCGGCGCTGAAGCGGCGGCGCATCACGGCCTGCCCGCCGCGCCGCATGATGGTGTAGAGAATCAGGCAGCCGAGAACCGACCCGGCGGCGGCGAAGAGCGGGAAGTAGAAGACAGACTTCGGGTCGCTGTAGCAGCGCGCGACGACGAGGTAGTCGTTAATCTCCGGCAGGCTCAGCAGCGAAGAGTCGAGCGTGCCGATGACGACCATCGCCGGCGCGGCGACGTAGATCGGCACGTTGACGATAAAATCATGGAGCTTGATGACAAGCTCATGCAGCCAATGTCCAATCTGGGCCAGCCAATCGAACATAATCACACAGACATTTAACGGGTGACGAGCTAAGTCAATTTAACTCGTCACCCGTCACTTGTCACTCGCCGCTTATTTACTTAACGGGCGTGAAAACGGAGGGCGTGTCGTAGGTGACGCCGAAGGTGACGCCGGAGCGCGGGCTGAACTCGGTCAGGCCCTTGATGCCGGCGGCGTCGAAGCGCAGGCCGGCGGCGCGCACGCGGAGACCGAGGCGGAACTCGCCGAGCGATTCGGTGCCGAGCGGGGCCGCGCCGCCGCGCGTGTTGGCGCGGCCGTTGACTTCGGCCGCCACGTCCACGGTCTTGTTAACGCGGTAGATGCCGCCGAGGCCGTAGAGCAGCATGTCGTTCTGCGTGAAGAGGCGCGTCGGCGCGGTGTAGATGCCGAGGCCGAGGTTGCCGAAGGTGTTGAGGCGGCCGTCGCGCCCGAACTTCTTGCCGAAGAGAATCGTGCCGAAGGCGTTCGTGTTGTTGACGCCGATGCCGCGCGCCTCGTTCGAGTTCGGCAGCTCGACGCCGAAGCGAAATCCGAGCGAAGGCCCGCGCCGCGTCTCGTTGCGCAGCTTAATCTTCGTCGCCAGACGGAAGTCGCCCGTGTCGTTGGTGGAGTTCGCCCCGGGAGCTATCTCAAGCGGGAAGGCGGACGCGCCGCGCGTGTTGATGCTGAGGAAGTTCTGCGCCACGCCCTCAATCGAAAACTCGACGTTCGGCGAGAGGCCGACGTGGACGCCGATGACGCCGACCCTCGTTAAGTCGCCCGTCAGGCCCGACGCAGGGAACTTCGCGTCCTGCATGAAATCAATCCCGACCTCGACGCGCAGAGAGCCGGGCTGAAGCACGTCCACGTCCTCTGTCAGCAGCGGCCGCTGCTGCGCGCGCGCCGCCGCGCCGAACGAGACGACGAACACGAGCGCCAGACAAGCGCGGACGAGCCTTGTGCGGATGAGATTCATGCCTTCGGGAATTTTCACCGGCGAAGTTTTTCCGACAACCGCGCGAATTGTAACGGCCGCCCCGCCGAGCGTCAACCACCTCCGGAACGCGGACGTTATAGCGGTCAGTACCGCCCGCGTCCAACTTCCGCTAAGCCGCCGCGCCCCGCCCTCGCCCGGCACCGCCCCTGCCCCCACGCCCCGCCGCGGAGTTTGACCGGGCGATTCGGCATTTCATACCCTCTTACGTAGTTTGACCGAACGACCCGGCAAAATAGTAGTTGGGCATCTTCAATTATCAACCACAGGTTTTGCGTAATAGAAAGGAAATGGTAATTCCTTATGCTAAAGCAAATTTGGGCACCACTTTTAGCGCTTCTTGGTGTCTGCATTGGTGCGCTCCTAACTGGGATACTTTCCATCATAAATTCTTACTATCAAGCGGTCACAGTAGATGAGCGTGAGAAAAACAAGTTGATTCTAGGAAAGTTGGAGGACTTGTTTGATGCTATTGAAACGGTGAGGCGTAGCTATCAGAATTCATTACTTACATTCCACCGTTATTTAATCCGAACCGAGGCAGTGCCCGTAGCAGCGTCTGTTGATGAAATTTCATTAACAATAAGAATTTTAGCCTTGATCAATTTTTATGCGCCTACAGTTGAACCTAAACTAAATCAACTCTTCCAATATATTTCAGAATTTTCGGCGTTTAGAAAAGAGGTAATTCTCTTTCTTAAAGCGAATCGCAGTGAACAAGATGAAATTGACCGTCTTACTACAATAGGACAGCAACGGATGCATAAAATCAGTGAGAGTTGTTTAGAAATGCAGAAAGAAATAGCAGCGCTTTCAAAAAAATACCTTTAGCGAGGGATTTTACGCAGATGATGACGGACAGACCTCTTCTTATCGGCGGCGAGTGGCGCATGGTGGCGAGCACGCGAGAGGTGCGTTCGCCTTTTAATGCGGAACTGCTGGCGCACTTCTCGGTCGCGTCTGAGGCGGAAGTCGAGGAGGCTTTGGCTTCGGCGGCGGGCGCGGCCGCGGAGATGCGAGAGCTTCCGCGCCACCGCATCGCGGACTCTTTGCGCGCCATCGCGGACGGCATACGCGGGCGGGCGGAGGAGTTCGCGCGCACCATCGCGCTGGAGGCAGGCAAGCCCATCAAGACCGCGCGCGCCGAGGTCGAGCGCGGCGTGATGACTTTCGTCCACGCTTCGGAGGAGGCGCGACGTTTCGCGGGCGAGGTCGTGCCGCTCGACGGTCAGGCGACCGGCGCGGGGCGTACGGGCTGGACTGAACGCTTCCCGCGCGGCGTCGTCTTCGGCATCACGCCCTTCAACTTCCCCTTAAACCTCGTCGCGCACAAGGTCGCGCCCGCGCTCGCCTCGCGCAACGCCATCGTCGTCAAGCCGAGCCCGCGCACGCCGCTCACCTCGCTCCTGCTCGGCGAAGTCTTCCTCACGTCGGGCCTGCCCGCCTCGGCGCTCCAAGTCGTGCCGATGGAGATTGAGACGATTGACGCGGTGCTGCGAGACGAGCGCGTCCAGATGATTTCGTTCACGGGCAGCGCCGAAGTCGGCTGGCGGCTGCGCGAGCGCGCCGCGCGCAAACAGGTCGCGCTCGAACTCGGCGGCAACGCGCCCGTCATCGTGGACGAGACGGCCGACGTGTCTTACGCCGTCGAGCGCACGGCCGCCTCCGCCTTCGCCTACGCCGGACAGGTCTGCATCTCGGCGCAGCGTGTGCTGCTGCACGAAAGAATCGCCGAAGAGTTCACCGGCCTCTTCGTCGAGAAGGCAAAGTCTCTGCGCGCGGGCGACCCCTTGGACGAAACAACAGAATTGTCGAATATGATTGACGAGGCCGCGGCGCGTCGTGCCGAAGAGTGGATAAACGAAGCGGTCGGCGCGGGCGCGCGGCTGCTTTGCGGCGGAGGGCGCCGCGGCTCTCTGCTCGAAGCGACGGTGCTCGCCGATGTTCACAGCGAGATGCGCGTCGTCTCCGAAGAGGTCTTCGCGCCGGTCGCCGCGCTTCAGACCTTCGGCGACTTTGAAGAGGCGCTCGCCTCGGCCAACAACACTCGCTTCGGCCTGCAAGCCGGCGTCTTCACGCGCGAGACCGGGCGTGCGCTGCGCGCCTTCCGCGCGCTCGACTTCGGCGGCGTCATCGTCAACGACTCGCCCGCCTTCCGCGTGGACAACATGCCCTACGGCGGCGTCAAACTCTCCGGCGCCGGACGCGAAGGCATACGCTACGCGATGGAGGAGATGACCGAGCCGCGCCTCATCGTCATAGACCCGCGACACTGAAACGCCTTGGAGCTTTCCGACTGCGAGATTTGCGCCGCGCTCCCGGACTTCGCCGCCGCCGACCTGCGCGAAGGCGAGCGGCTGCCCGACGCCGCCTCGCGCCTCGTCTACACGTACCCTTGGCCGGAAGGCTTCTGGGACACCGAGAAGGAGTACGAGGTGACGAAGAAGTGCCCGCTCTGCGGCCGCCTTTACACATACAACTACTACTACGAATTCTCGGTAGGCTACGTGGAGGAGCGCGTCTGGCTCGAACGCGAAGAGAAGTCCGGGCGTGCCGGCTCATGACTCGCCGGGACTGATTGGCGGCGCGAACGCCTTTCGCGTAAGATGCACGCGCCTTTGACACCTTCCGCGTTGAGGTTTCACCTGATGAAAGCAGTCGGCCTCGTCCCGCGCCTCTTGCTGGCGCTCGCCTTTCTCTTACCCGCTCAACTCTTCAACACTTCTTACGCGCAGACGGCGGCGGCGCAAGAGACGCCGGGCGTCGTCAGGCTTCAGGGCTTGAAGAAGAGCGTGACGGTGAGGCGCGACGAGCGCGGCATCCCTTACATCGAGGCGGCCGACGAAGAAGACCTCTACTTCGCGCAAGGGTACGTAACGGCGAGCGACCGCCTGTGGCAGATGGACTTGCTGCGGCGCACGGCGCGCGGCGAGTTGTCGGAGATTTTCGGGAAGCTGACGCTCGAAGAGGACAAGCGCCACCGCACCTACGGCTTCGCGCAGGTGGCAGAGGACACGGCGGCGCAGGCCGACCCGAAACAGCGCGCCGTCGTCGAGGCTTACGCGCGCGGCGTCAACGCCTACATCGCCTCGCTCGACGAACAGAGCCTCCCCGCCGAGTTCAAACTGCTCGGCTACAGGCCGCGCCCTTGGACTGCGGCCGACTCTTCCGCCGTCGGAAAGAACTTCGCCGAAGCGCTCTCGACGACGTGGCAGGTTGACGTTGCGCGCGGACTCTTCCAAGACCTGCCGGCCGAAAAGCTCGCCGCGCTCTTCCCCGAAACCTCGCCGCTCGACATTCCCATCGTCGGCACGGACGCGCCGAAGTCGAACACGACGCAGCCGTCGAAGACACGTTCGTCGTTTCGCTCAGACACGCCCTCAACCGAAGTGCTCGCCGAACTCGCGCGGATCGAGCAGACGCTCTCACGCTCGCGCGCACGAATCGGCCTCGACGCCGAAGACCGCGCCGTCAGCAACAACTGGGTCGTCAGCGGCAAGCGCACCGCTTCGGGCGAGCCTCTGCTCGCGAACGACCCGCACCTGCCCGCGTCGGCGCCTTCGGTCTGGTACATGGTTCACCTGAGCGCGCCGGGCCTGCGCGTCGCGGGCGTGACGGCGCCGGGCGGCCCCGGCGTCATCATCGGCCACAACGAGCGCATCGCTTGGGGCATGACGAACCTCGGCCCCGACGTGCAGGACGTTTACCGAGAGAAGTTCGACGCCGCGAACCCGCGCCGCTACATGACGCCCGCGGGCTGGCGCGACGCCGAGGTGCGACACGAAGAGATAAAAGTCCGCAAGTCACTTCTGGGGACGGAGACGGAGGCCGTGCCCTTCGACGTGACCGTCACGCGCCACGGCCCCGTCGTCTTGCAGAAGAACGGAGAGGCTTACGCTTTGCACTGGACTGCGCTCTCGCCGTCTGCGAGCGAGTTCAACGCCTTCTACCTGCTCAACCGCGCGCGCAACTGGAACGAGTTTCAGGACGCGCTCAAGACCTACGGCGGGCCGACGCAGAACTTCGTCTACGCGGACGTTGACGGCCACATCGGCTACTACGGCGCGGGGCAGATTCCCGTCCGCCAGAGCGGCGACGGAAGCCTCCCTTACGACGGCTCGAAGGACGAGGGCGAGTGGAAGGGCTTCATCCCCTTCGCGGAACTGCCGCACGTCTTCGACCCGCCCTCCGGCGTCATCGTCACGGCCAACAACCGCGTCACGGGGACGAGCTACAAGCCCTTCCTCACGCGCCTCTGGGCCACGCCCACGCGCGCGCGACGCATCTACGACCTGCTGACGGCGAAGCAGAAGTTGACGGCCGAAGACTTCCGCGCAGTGCAGTCTGACGCCTACACCATCTCCGGCTTCGCGTTCGCGCGCGAGACGGCGAAGGTCGCGCGCGAGGCCGGGCTCGACGCGAAGGACGAGAAGTGGCGCGAGACCGTCCGCCTCTTCGAGGCTTGGGACGGACGCCTCCTGCCCGACGAGCGCGCGCCGCGTCTCGCCGTCGAGATGGGAACTCTTTTCCGCCAGAAGATTCTCGAAGGCGCCGTGGGCGCCGAGCGCGCGAAGGAGTACCGCTGGAACAACATCCTCTTCGACCGCCTGATACAGGAGCGCCCCGTAGAGTGGCTGCCGAAGGAGTTCAAGACCTACGCCGAGCTGCTCGACGCCGCGCACAGAGAGGCGCGCGACTCGCTCGCCAGACGCTACGGCACAGACGAAACGAAGTGGACTTGGGGCGTCGCGCAGGTGAGCTTCCCGCACCCCTTGGCACCCATTCCGCTGGTCGGCACGCCCTTCAAGATCGCGCCCTTCCCGCAGAAGGGCGGCGGCGGGCTCTTCGCTTCGCCGAACGTCGGCGCCAACGTCTCGATGCGCCTCATCGCCGACGCCTCCGACTGGGACAGGACGCAGCAGGGCATCGCGCTCGGAGAGTCCGGCAACCCCGCCAGCCCGCACTGGCAGGATCAACTCGAAGACTGGCGCAACGTCGCGCCGCGCGCCTTCCCCTTCACCGCCGCGGCCGTCGCGCGCGCCGCACGCGAGACGCTGACGCTCGCGCCGCAGTAGACAACAGTACCGCGAACGTCGGTGAGCGGGTCAGTCTTACGCCGGAAGGTTCTTTAACGTAAACTCGACCCGCTCACCGACGTTCGCGCTTCTGATTAAAGCTATGGCGAACGACGAAAAAGGCTTGAGCCTGCGACTCTTCTTCGCGGTCGAACTTCCGCGCGACGTGCGCGAGGCGGCGGCCGCGCACGCCGCGCGCCTGCG